>NZ_JONO01000024.1 GCF_000711895.1 Photorhabdus australis DSM 17609 | reverse complement strand
ATTGAAAAACAGATTATTCCAGCTAATAAGTTTGAATATTTATTTGAAGGAGATGATGAGTTTTTCTGTAAACCAGAACCCGGTCTGAGGTTAACTTTTCACCATGTTTCAAGGAGACTGTGTTCAGTGGAGTTTGTATTGATCAATGTTTATGATAATAATGATTCATATAATGGTGATATGCCTCCTCCATTTTTAAACTCAATGGATAAAAAAACCGTTAGAACACTCATGGGGGAGCCTGATTCCAGCGGTGGTCCAAAAAAGTTCCGGTAATAGGGCTTATGGGTGGGTTTGATGCTTATACACTTAAACTAAGCGAACAATACCCTAATACAAATATTCATTTTTCATATTTAACTGATTTGCGAGTAGATGTATTAGCATTTGAACAAATTGTATAGATGTTTTCTGGAATGTTTTTTAAATTTTATACCTTTATTTGGATAGCGGTTAATAAGCCGTTATCCATGTTTATATGCTATAGGTCAGATATAAATAAAGAGGTTATATAAATAGTGACGATTAATGTTGAAGAATTAATTAATGGTTTGGGGAAAACCTATCAGGAAATTTTTAATGAAGGGTTAATTCCTTATAAAACTAAACCAAGAGGTTTTGCTGGAGATAAAACTATATTCTTAAATATGGCGAAAGAGGATGTTTTTTTATCATTTAATCGAGAAACTAAGGTATTTATAGAGATGACGTTAACTTTACTTATACCTGATCGCCCTGGCTTTGTTTTTCCAAACGATATGCCATATCCTTTAAATAAGGAGATGAATCGTCAATGGGTAAATGATAATTTAGGAAAGCCAACTAAAACTGCCCCGCCATTTAAAGCATTAAAACGTGAATTTGGTTGGACATATCTTTATTCCTATCAAGGTAAGTCGGGAATCAGCATGCAAATATCGCATGATGATTTAGATCGAGTTAGTCGAGTTACATTCTTACCTACAAATAGAGTGCGCTGGTAGTTAATAATAAAAGGGATACCTATTTTTAAGAGCCAATTCATCAATCAGCAGTTTGAAAAGTTAAATTGAAGATGAATTGGCTTAACCAAAATGGAATAATTACTTGAATTTTTAGCGCGGAGTAATCTCTTTATCTTCTTTGGATAAAATGGGCAGCGATATTGAATCGCTCCCGATGCCGGAAGAAAAGTATTTTCGCGATTATATTCTGGTGCTTATTATTCCTGTAAAGATTATTTAACTTATTTAAGACAAAGTTTACTTAAAATTGAAAGTGTTAATAAAGTTATTTCCTTTTTGAAAATACATTTTTGATTAAGCAATTGATATTCTTATTTGTTATTTTTCACAAAAAGGGATATAAGCATTAACAGAGTTAATTTTTGTTTTTAATTTTTCACTGATAACTATATAATAGGCCAGTTTTAAAATTCATGGTGTTAATCCCCGATATTTACTATCCCTGCATTTGTGCTTTTAAATGGTTATGGCGGATTAGGTAAATGTAAAATAAACGGAGGAATAACATCGTCAATAAATCATTAAATATGGCAGTAAATAAGACGCTTTTAGTCATGCTGTATCTATCAGGGTGCCGGGCATAGTTTATCTCTGCAACCACCAGAAGGTGAGAATCCTGCTTGATATAAAATCTCCAGCCAGACCACTTTGTGCTGTGCAAGCTCAACGGGAATCTTGCTTGATTATCAATAACCAAGACGATGCATGAGTATTTCCCATAAACTGGCAGCAATGAATACGTTACAAATCGGTTGAAATGCTATAAACCTTTTGCTAAATCCGCTACAATGCGCGGTTCGAAAAACATCCCATTTATTTACGACTACACAACGTAAGACACTAAAATATGTTTGAAATTAATCCGGTAAAAAACCACATTCAGGACCTGTCTGAGCGGACAACGGTTCTGAGGGGGTATCTTTGACTACGATGTCAAAAAAGAACGCTTAGAAGAAGTTAATGCCGAACTGGAGCAACCTGATGTCTGGAATGAGCCGGAGCGGGCACAGGCTTTGGGTAAAGAACGCTCCTCACTGGAAGAGATTGTTGAGACCATTGATCAGCTTGAGCAAGGTCTGGAAGATGTACAGGGTTTGTTGGAACTGGCCGTAGAAGCTGATGATGAAGAGACTTTCCATGAAGCGGTGGCTGAATTGGAACAGCTTGAAGGCAAATTGGGTCAATTAGAATTCCGCCGTATGTTCTCTGGTGAGTATGACAGTGCTAACTGTTATCTTGATTTGCAAGCAGGTTCTGGCGGTACTGAAGCTCAGGATTGGGCAAGTATGCTGATGCGTATGTATCTGCGTTGGGCTGAATCTAAAGGATTTAAAACTGAAATCATTGAAGAATCCGATGGTGAAGTTGCCGGGTTGAAATCAGCGACTATTAGAATCATAGGTGATTATGCTTATGGTTGGTTGCGTACTGAAACCGGTGTCCACCGTTTGGTCCGCAAGAGTCCATTTGATTCTGGTGGTCGTCGTCATACTTCGTTCAGTTCTGCGTTCATCTATCCTGAAGTCGATGATGATATTGATATTGAAATTAACCCGGCAGACTTACGTATTGACGTTTATCGCGCATCAGGTGCGGGTGGACAGCACGTTAACAAAACAGAATCCGCGGTGCGTATTACCCATATTCCAACTAACATTGTGACTCAGTGTCAGAATGACCGTTCTCAACATAAAAACAAAGACCAGGCAATGAAACAGCTGAAAGCGAAGCTGTATGAACTGGAAATGCAGAAGAAGAATGCCAACAGACAGGAAATGGAAGAGAACAAATCTGATATTGGCTGGGGCAGCCAAATCCGCTCTTATGTTCTGGATGATTCACGCATCAAAGATTTGCGCACCGGTGTTGAAACTCGCAATACTCAATCTGTGCTGGATGGTGATCTGGATAAATTCATTGAAGCAAGCCTTAAAGCTGGCCTATGAGGAACTAAAATGTCACAACAACAACAGGGTACCGGACAGGCTCCCGATTTAAATAACGAATTGCAAACCCGCCGTGAGAAACTCGCGGCTTTACGTGAAAATGGCATTGCTTTCCCAAATGATTTCCATCGTGAAAACATTTCAGAAGAGCTGCACACGAAATATGACGACAAAACCCAAGAAGAGCTGGAAGCACTGAATATTGAAGTGACAGTTGGCGGTCGTATGATGACTCGTCGCATCATGGGTAAGGCTTCTTTTGTCACGCTACAGGATGCGGGTGGTCGTATTCAGCTATATGTTGCTCGCGATGATTTGCCGGAAGGTATTTATAACGAACAATTTAAAAAATGGGATTTGGGAGACATTCTGGGCGCACGTGGTAAGTTGTTTAAAACCAAGACTGGTGAGCTTTCCGTCCATTGTACTGAATTGCGTTTGTTGACTAAAGCTCTGCGTCCATTGCCGGATAAATTCCACGGTTTGGCTGATCAGGAAACCCGTTACCGCCAGCGCTATCTGGATTTGATCGCTAATGAAGAATCGCGCAAGACTTTCCAGATTCGTTCTCAGGTTTTGTCGGTAATGCGTAACTTTATAATCAGTAAAGGCTTTATGGAAGTGGAAACACCGATGATGCAGGTGATTCCTGGTGGTGCGGCGGCACGTCCGTTTATTACTCACCACAATGCGCTGGACATTGATATGTATCTGCGTATTGCACCGGAGCTTTACCTGAAACGTTTGGTGGTTGGTGGTTTTGAGCGTGTGTTTGAAATTAACCGTAACTTCCGTAACGAAGGTGTATCTCCGCGGCATAACCCTGAGTTCACGATGTTAGAACTCTATATGGCTTACGCAGATTACAAAGATCTGATTGTGCTGATCGAAGAGTTATTCCGTACCCTGGCTCAGGATGTTTTGGGGGATACACGGGTCAAATATGGTGAGCAGGAATTCGATTTCGGTAAACCATTTGCTCAAATGAGCATGAAAGAAGCTATTTGCAAATATCGTCCCGAGACCAATATGGCGGATCTGGAAGATATGGATAAAGCGGTGGCTATTGCTGAATCTCTTGGTATTAAAGTTGAGAAAAGCTGGGGACTTGGTCGTGTTCAATGTGAGATTTTCGAAGAAACAGCTGAAAGCCGCTTGATTCAACCAACATTTATCACTGAATATCCGGCAGAAGTTTCTCCACTGGCTCGCCGTAATAATGAAAATCCGTTTATCACTGACCGTTTTGAATTCTTTATTGGTGGACGTGAAATTGGGAACGGCTTCTCAGAATTGAATGATGCTGAAGATCAGGCAGAACGCTTTGCTGAACAGGTTCGTCAGAAAGATGACGGCGATGATGAAGCGATGTTCTATGATGAAGATTATATAACGGCTTTGGAACACGGCATGCCACCAACAGCTGGCTTAGGTATTGGTATTGACCGTATGGTCATGCTGTTTACTAACAGCCATACCATCCGTGACGTTATTCTGTTCCCGGCGATGCGCCCACAGAAATAACAGACCGAATTAAGTTTTAAATCTCAACTCCCCTATGGCATAGCAGTCAGGGGAGTTTTTATTTTCAACTGATTGAAATGCAGGCAACTTAAATCAATACGGGCTTTTTCTCAAGATGCAGCTTCCCATGATGCAGCCACCAGAACGCCACTTAATCGGATTCAGCAATTTGGAAGCAGTCCTAAATGACCCAGTTTGAAAATAACAAGATTGATCTGTTTGGTGATGCTTACGAGTTTTTAATCTCTAACTACGCGGCTAATGCAGGTAAATCAGGCGGTGAATTTTTTACACCACAACACGTTTCCAGGCTAATCGCTCAGCTCGCCATGCACGGGCAAACCAGCGTGAATAAAATATATGATCCAGCCGCTGGTTCTGGCTCACTGCTATTACAAGCCAAAAAACACTTCGATGCCCACATTATTGAAGACGGTTTCTTTGGTCAGGAGATTAACCATACCACTTATAACCTTGCACGTATGAATATGTTTTTGCACAACATTAACTACGACAAGTTTAATATTATGTTGGGCAATACTTTAACCGAACCGCATTTTGGTGATGATAAACCGTTCGATGCCATTGTCTCTAATCCACCGTATTCAGTGAAATGGATTGGCAGTGATGATCCAACACTGATCAACGATGACCGCTTTGCTCCCGCTGGTGTATTAGCGCCGAAGTCCAAAGCCGACTTTGCCTTTGTACTGCACGCATTGAGTTACTTATCCAGCAAAGGCCGCGCGGCGATTGTTTGCTTCCCGGGTATTTTTTACCGTGGTGGAGCTGAACAAAAGATCCGCCAATATCTGGTAGATAACAACTATGTTGAAACCGTGATCTCATTAGCGCCTAACCTGTTTTTTGGCACGACCATTGCTGTAAATATTCTTGTGCTGTCTAAACACAAAATTGATACCAAAACCCAGTTTATTGATGCCAGCACGCTGTTTAAAAAAGAAACCAATAACAACGTACTTACAGATAGCCATATCGAACAAATCATGCAGGTGTTCGATAGCAAAGCTGATATTGAACATTTTGCTAAATCAGTCAGTTTTGAAGCCATCGCCGCTAACGATTACAACCTATCGGTGAGTAGCTATGTCGAAGTTAAAGACAACCGCGAAGTAATTGATATTACAAAACTCAATGCTGAATTAAAGACCACCGTTAAAAAAATTGACCAGCTACGGGCAGATATTGATGCCATTGTTGCTGAGATTGAAGGAACGGAGAATAAGGCGTGAGCAATATGAGTTTTATGGAAAAACTGCTTGATGGCGTTAAGGTGGAATGGATGGCTTTGGGGGAAGTGGCGAAAATAAAACATGGCAAAGATTGGAAGAGATTGAATTCTGGCGATATTCCAGTGTATGGTTCAGGCGGGATCATGGGGTATGTCGATACTTATTCATATAATAAGCCAACGGTTTTAATTCCCCGCAAGGGCTCGATAACAAATATTTTTTATATTGAGTCACCTTTTTGGAATGTTGACACAATTTACTATACAGAAATTAATACTAAGAAAATTATCCCTAAATTTTTATATTATTTTATTAAAACTATTGATCTATTGGCGTTAGATACAGGATCAGGAAGACCTAGTCTGACGCAGGCTGTATTAAACAAAATACAAATCCCTATCCCTCTACTTCATATCCAAGAAGAAATCGTCCGTATTTTGGACACCTTTACTGAGCTTACAGCTAAGCTTACCGCTAAACTTACCGCTGAGTTTACCGCCCGAAAAAAACAGTACAACTATTATCGCGACCAGTTGTTGAGTTTTGAAGAAAGTGAGGTGGAGTGGAAGACTTTGGGGGAAATTGGTGAGGTTCGCATGTGCAAACGAATTTTAAAAAACCAAACCCTCGAAACAGGAGATATTCCATTTTATAAAATTGGAACATTTGGAAAAAAGCCTAATGCTTTTATTACACGAGAATTATTTGATGAATATAAAGCAAAATATAGCTACCCAAAAACTGAAGAGGTTCTAATTTCTGCAAGTGGTACGGTCGGAAGATCAGTCATATTTGATGGGAAAGATGCCTATTTTCAGGATAGTAATATCGTATGGATTGAAAATGATGAAAGTCAGGTATTAAATAAATATTTGTTTTATTTTTACCAAATTGCCAACTGGAATATTTCCGATGGCGGAGTAATCAAACGTTTATATAATGATAATATCAAAAAAACAACGATCCCTGTTCCGTATCCGAGCGATTCTGAAAAATCACTTGTCGAACAAGAGCGCATAGTAGCTATATTAGATAAATTCGATGCTTTAACTCATTCCATTAGCGAAGGTCTGCCGCGAGAAATTGAATTACGTCAAAAGCAATACGAATATTATCGCGATCTGCTGTTGAGTTTCCCCAAGCCAGAGGTAGAGGCGTAATATGAGCAAAACTTTTCTTGGCTATAAAAAGTGGGGTGATTTATTGCCAAAAACCGATGATGGCAGGCCCAATCCTTATGAAGCCAGGATTATTAATATCTCTAGTCATTCAAAACATGCAGGTGAAGAGGTCTCTGAGCTTACGGAAGATGATAAGCGTGTTTTGCGCTATCTGGTTAATGAAATTAACACTATGTACCGCTTCCAACAGGCAGAAAATTAGAGTGAATCGAATTTATAGGTGAAGTATGCACGAATACAAAACTGTTGCTGAATCAAATAACTTTATCGTACTTGATAAATACACTAAGGAATTGCAGCTAAATGAAACCTATCAAAGCGAAGGTGATTTAGAACGGGAATTGATCGACGATTTAATCAACCAAGGTTATGAATATGTTACTGGTTTAAACACGCCCCAAAACATGCTGGCTAATGCGCGGGAGCAATTACAGGTACTGAATAATGTTAATTTTTCAGAAAGTGAGTGGCAACGCTTTGTTGAGCAATACTTAGATAAGCACAGCGATAACAGCATAGACAAAACTCGTAAGATTCATAACGATTATATCTACGATTTTGTTTTTGATGATGGGCATATTGAGAACATCTATCTAGTCGATAAGAAAAATATTGCCCGTAATAAAGTACAAATCATTAAGCAATTCAAGCAAACAGGGGCGCAAGCGAATCGATACGATGTAACCATTTTGGTTAATGGCCTGCCATTGGTACAAGTTGAGCTTAAAAAGCGCGGAGTTGCTATTCGCGAAGCTTTTAACCAAGTGCACCGTTATAGTAAAGAAAGCTTTAATACAGAAAACTCACTGTTTAAATACTTACAGCTTTTTGTGATTTCAAACGGTACAGACACGCGCTATTTTGCTAATACGACTAAGCGTGATAAAAACAGTTTTGATTTCACCATGAATTGGGCCAAGTCTGATAATACACTGATTAAAGATTTAAAAGATTTCACAGCCACGTTTTTTCAGAAAAATACCTTGCTGAATGTATTAATTCATTATTCTGTATTTGATGTTAGCAATACTTTGTTAGTGATGCGTCCCTATCAAATAGCGGCTACTGAGCGTATTTTGTGGAAAATTAAAAGTGCATATCAGGCTAAAAATTGGAGTAATACTGAAAGTGGTGGCTACATTTGGCATACCACGGGGTCGGGCAAAACCTTAACTAGTTTCAAAGCGGCGCGTTTGGCTACTGAGTTGGATTTTATCGATAAGGTGTTTTTTGTGGTCGATCGTAAAGATCTGGATTACCAAACCATGAAAGAATATCAACGTTTTTCGCCTGACAGCGTTAATGGTTCGGAGAGTACCGCAGGGCTAAAACGGAATATTGAAAAAGATGACAATAAAATTATTGTTACTACCATTCAAAAATTTAATAACTTAATAAAAAGTGAAAGCGATTTACCAATATACAATAAGCAAGTAGTGTTTATTTTTGATGAGGCACATCGCAGCCAGTTTGGTGAAGCACAAAAAAACCTAAAGAAGAAATTTAAAAAGTATTATCAATTTGGTTTTACCGGCACGCCAATTTTCCCGCAAAACGCTTTGGGTGCAGACACCACCGGTAGGGTGTTTGGCCGAGAATTACATTCGTATGTGATTACCGATGCTATTCGTGATGAAAAAGTATTGAAGTTTAAAGTTGATTATAACGATGTAAGACCACAGTTTAAGTCCATTGAAACAGAACAAGACGAGAAAAGATTAACAGCGGCAGAAAACAAGCGAGCTTTTTTACATCCTGTTCGTATTCGTGAAATTTCCCAGTATATTTTAAATAACTTCAGGCAAAAAACGCATCGTCTCCAGGCCGGAGGCAAGGGTTTTAATGCTATGTTTGCGGTTAGTAGTGTGGATGCTGCCAAAGCTTATTATGAAGCGTTTAAGAATTTACAAAAAGAGGCTGATGAAAATAAAACGAGCAGAAAACCGCTTAATGTTGCCACCATCTTCTCTTTCGCCGCTAATGAAGAGCAAGATGCTATTGGTGAGATTATTGATGAAAGTTTTGAGCTCTCTGCAATGGACAGCAGTGCCAAAGAATTTTTAAGCGCAGCTATTGATGATTATAATGCAGCGTTCAAAATGAATTTTGGTGTAGATAGTAAAGGTTTCCAAAACTACTATAAAGACCTTGCTCAGCGAGTGAAAAATCAAGAAGTAGATTTACTGATTGTTGTCGGCATGTTCTTAACGGGATTTGATGCGCCGACATTGAATACTTTATTTGTCGATAAAAATCTGCGTTACCATGGCCTAATGCAAGCTTTTTCACGCACTAACCGTATTTATGACGCCACGAAGACCTTTGGCAATATCGTCACCTTCCGGGATTTAGAACAAGCTACGGTTGACGCTATCACTTTGTTTGGTGATAAGAACACCAAAAACGTGGTGCTGGAAAAAAGTTATAAAGAATACATGGAAGGCTTTACCGATTTAATCACCGGCAAAGTATGCCGTGGATTTTTGGATGTAGTGGCTGAACTGCAAAGACGCTTCCCTAATCCTGATAATATTGTTAAAGAGCAAGATAAAAAGGACTTTGCCAAGCTATTTGGTGAATATTTGCGTGCGGAGAATGTACTGCAAAACTATGATGAATTTGCAGGATTAAAGGCTCTACAACATGTAGATATTAGTAATCCGGAGGCTGTTGAGGCATTTAAGGCTAAATACTACCTAAGTGATGAAGATATTGCTGCGATGCAAGCGATTGAGATGCCAACTGAGCGTGTTATTCAAGATTATTGCTCAACCTATAATGATACGCGTGATTGGTTACGCCGTGAAAAGTCGTCTAACGAGAAAGACAAATCTACTATTGACTGGGATGATGTCGTCTTTGAAGTGGACTTGCTCAAATCGCAGGAAATTAATTTAGATTACATTCTTGAGTTGATTTTTGAAAACAATAAAAAGAATAAAAATAAGGCAGAGTTAATTGATGAAGTTCGCCGTTTAATTCGTTCCAGCCTTGGTAATCGAGCAAAAGAAAGTCTAATTGTTGATTTCATTAATCAAACTAACTTGGATGAAATTATCGACAAGGCCAGTATTATTGATGAATTTTTCAAGTTTGCTCAAGCTGAACAAAAACGTGAGGCAGAAGAGTTAATTAGCTCGGAGAAATTAAATGAAGATGCGGCTAAGCGTTATATTGCAGTATCGTTAAAGCGAGAATATGCAAGTGGAAACGGCACAGAGCTAAATTCAACGCTACCAAAGTTAAGTCCACTTAATCCGGAATACAGAACGAAAAAGCAGACCGTTTTCCAGAAAATTGCTGCATTTGTTGAGAAGTTTAAAGGGGTAGGTGGGCAAATATAGGTATATACCTGTTATCTTTCAAGTTGCCTCTTTGTTGGCTGCACTCACTCACCCCGGTCACATCGTTATCTATGCTCCCGGGGATTCGCTCCTTTGCCGTCGCGATGCATCTTGAAATCTATTGGGTATAAGCTAATACACAACAGCAGACTGTAATTAACCCGAATTATGGATAAGAAATTGACGAGAAGCCTGTTCTAGGAGCAAAGTTTTGGTGCACACCAAAAACTGCTCCGGGGTGGAGCAGGCCATGGACAAGTCTCAAAACTGTTTCAAAGGATTACAAAGCAGTACTAAGGGTTGTTTGCCCATTGTCGTATAA
Source organism: Photorhabdus australis DSM 17609 (assembly GCF_000711895.1). Lineage (GTDB taxonomy): Bacteria > Pseudomonadota > Gammaproteobacteria > Enterobacterales > Enterobacteriaceae > Photorhabdus > Photorhabdus australis. The sequence goes on along the minus strand of NZ_JONO01000024.1, from coordinate 78,554 downwards.
CAGGATTTATGTTGACCGTTTTAGGCGGTTTGATTGCTTATTGTCTTAAATGGAAGAAGCCATCACTGAAAATTTTCTATTCGGAAGACGATTTTTCAGTGACGGCTTAAACAGAATTCTGGTTAATTATCTTGAAATCCATCCTTCTGAAATCTGGCCTAGTCCTTATTTTGATAAATGTGGTCAACTTATTAAGCGCAGGGTTCGCAATAATAATCCGCTTTAATTTGTGATATATTTCGTGAAAATAATAAATGTTTATACAAAGCCCTGAGATTAAAATGGCTGCTTAATTCGACCATTTTTTAAACTTCACGGCTTTTTTCATTTAAAATGCCATAGGAATAAATGAGGTTATGTATTACCTGGAACGATTAGCACATAGCACACTAACCTTATTGTGAAAACATGAGATATAGATCACATATTGAAAAATATAACAACAGCAAAACGATATTTTTGAGGTTTTTTAGCAAAAAACAATATATAGGAATGTGTATAGAATCAAAAATAGAATAAATATTTTTGTTTAAAATTAATATATTAAGTGTTTTGTTCTATACTCTTCATCTCGTTCACATTGAAAATATGTTGTTTAATATGAAAATAATCCCATTACTAAATCAGCCTCGAATCAGCTAGACATGATGTGTTTTGAATGCGGATACATCACCATAGAAAGCATTCTATGGTAAATAAATAATCAATAGAGACTGTTTACCATGAAAGAAAAACATTGGTCGAAAACCCAACTGTTACATGAAGCTGTAACTAATCAAAATATTATCATCAAAGGCACACATAGCTACTATAGTGATTGTTGGAGTGGTGGTTTTGAAGAATCTGTCGTGCGTTATTTATACGGTGATAAGATCAGCCTTCAGTGGGAGTCTAAGTGGCCAATTGATAAATTGTATATTGGCGATTATGTTTGCATAGGTGCTGAAGCCATCATTCTTATGGGTGGAAACAATACGCACAGAGCAGATTGGTTCTGTTTATATCCATTTATGGAATGTATTGAAGACGCATACGTAGGCAAAGGTGATACGCATATTCATGATGGCGTATGGCTTGGTATTCGTTCGATGATCATGCCAGGTGTTACGATCGGAGAAGGTGCTATAGTTGCCGCTAATAGCGTCGTAACTAAAGATGTTGAACCATATAGTATTGTGGCTGGCTCGCCTGCGAAATTAGTGAAATATCGCTTTGCACTGCATATCATAAATGAACTGTTAACGTTAAAAATATATGATTGGTCGGAAGAGAAATTTAATGCATTAAAACCCTATCTCTGTTCTTCAGATATTAACGCGTTAATATCTGCTGTAAAATCATATGTAGAGGAATAGTTAATTAGGCTGGATTCAATAAGTGTAATTTTTCACAATATCTAATTACTGAATTATTTAACCGAAGTCCATTAATTATTAACTGATATACCGTTTCGGCACGCAAGTCGCAAACGGTATTTCTCCGAAAGCAGTCTGACTTTGACTCACCAAATAGAAAATATCGTACAATAGGGGGGAGTAAGACAAGAAATTACTATTCTGTATTTAATATTCCTTCAATATAAAAGAAAGTATGCTACTATTTCTATTATGAAAAGAAAAAATACACCAACGCCACATGACGCTATTTTTAAGAAGTTTTTAAGTCATATTGATACCGCCAGAGATTTTCTAGAGATACACTTACCTGTCTCATTACGGGCTGTTTGTGATCTTGATACACTGCGATTGGAATCAGGGTCGTTTATTGAGGACAATCTGCGGGCACATTATTCCGACATTTTATATTCACTAAAAACTACGCAGGGGGAGAGTTATGTATATTGTGTGATTGAGCACCAGAGTTCCCCGGACAAGATGATGGCATTCCGGCTGATGCGTTACTGTATTTCAGCCATGCAATGGCATCTGGAGCAGGGACATAAAAAATTGCCTCTGGTTATTCCGGTGTTGTTCTATCACGGAAAAATACGGCCGTATCCGTGGAGTACCAACTGGTTCGATTGCTTCGATGCTTCGGCTCTGGCGGAAGAGCTCTATTCCAGCGCGTTTCCGCTGGTCGATGTGACGGTAATCCCCGACGATGAAATCCTGACGCACAAACGGGTCGCGCTACTGGAAATAGTGCAAAAACATATCCGGCAACGTGATATGGCGGAGCTACTGCAAGAGCTGGCCATATTGTTTGCGTATGATTATTACTATACAGGTGAGCAGTTAGAAAGCATGCTAAACTACTTACTACAGGTGGGAGATACCGCCGATCCAGAAGGTTTTATCCGGCGACTGGCAGAACAGTCCCCGAAGTATGAGGAGGTACTGATGACAATAGCGCAGAAATTGGAACACAAAGCACGGCAAGAAGGGCTTCAAGAAGGGCTTCAAGAAGGATTACAGAAAGGTGAAAAAAGAGGTGAAAAAAGAGGTGAAAAAAGAGGTGAAGAAAAAGGTGAAAAAAAAGCGAGTCTGAGAATTGCCAGTGCATTAATGGACATTGGTATCGATCGTGAAACGGTAATGAAAACCACTGGATTGAGCCAGAGCGAACTTGAACAAATACGTCATTGATTCGTGCTGAGAGCTTTAATCGGTATTTAAGGGTTCGTGTTAAAAGAGGGGGCTTGTCCGGCGACTGGTAGAAGCAGAACAGTTCCCGAAGTATGAGGAGGTACTGATGACAATAGCGCAGAAATTGGGACACAAAGCACGGCAAGAAGGGCTTCAAGAAGGGCTTCAAGAAGGATTACAGAAAGGTGAAAAAAGAGGTGAAGAAAAAGGTGAAAAAAAAGCGAGTCTGAGAATTGCCAGTGCATTAATGGACATTGGTATCGATCGTGAAACGGTAATGAAAACCACTGGATTGAGCCAGAGCGAACTTGAACAAATACGTCATTGATTCGTGCTGAGTGCCTTAATCGGTATTCGAAGATTCGTGTTATTTAAAGAGGTGTTTGTCCGGTGAGTAGTGGAACTGTCCCCGAAAAATATGATGAGGTACTGATGACAATAGCGCAGAAACTAACGCAGAAAGCATATCAAGAAGGATACCAAGAAGGATTACAGATGGGTAGAAAACTGGCGGTTTTGAAAATCGTGTGTGCAATGATAAATACGGGTATCGACCGTGAAACGATAATTAAAATGATTGTGATGAGCCAGAGTAAGCTTGAACAAATAGACGATTGACTTATACCGATGCCTTAATTGGTATGAAAATTCGTGTAAATAAGTGCACGAAGCTTTACATGGAAGCGGTATGTTATTTGGATAAGTTTGAAATTATATTTGTTCTGTCTGGTATTGAGCTTTTTAATTGAAATAGTATTTGAATAGTTAAAAAACACTCCTCAAATAAAACATTAGAAACATCGGAATCCGATAAATTTTCTCTTGTAAGAGGCAACCAGATTGGTTGCCCTATATCTTCACCTTCCAATTTAAAAATACCAAGTTTGAATCTATACCCGATAGATTTCAATTTGCAGCGGGGCGGCAAGTGAACACATCCCCAAGAGCATAGATAATTATGTGACTGGGGTAAGTGAACGTAGCCAACAAAGCAGCAACTTGAAAGATGAAGAGTATATGTACCTCTGAATTAGTTGTTCTTAGAATAAAAGGTATTTCCGTTATTGGTAAATGATCAATTGCTGAAATAAATCTGCTTAAGCTGTTGGCAAGGCTGAAACAGATTAATTAAGCCATAATACGGAAATAAACTCAGTAGATATCTGATATTCTCTTGGCACTTTTAATCAATATTTCTTTATAATCAGGCGTCTGTTTTTCTACATTGGAAAATATAGCCTGACTTGTGGCATTGGTTATCTCTTTTCCTGCGAATTCTGGAGTGCCGCTATTGAACGGAGGTTTTGGGTTATATTGCAGCGCCAATTGAGCTATTTGTGCGTGTTCTTCATCTTTAATTTCCGCGAGCAATGTTAAACCAAAATCAATCCCCGCAGTAACTCCGCCCCCTGTGATCCGGTTTCTATCGATAACGACTCTTTTATTGACCGGTATTGCACCGAACTTGCTGAGATTGTCCATCATCGACCAATGAGTCGCCGCTTTATACCCTTTTAGCAAGCCAGCGGCTCCTAGCAGAATAGATCCGGTACACACGCTTGTTACCCAGGATGCTTTACTGCCCACTTTATGTATCCAATCAAGCATGTCTAATTCGTTAAGTAAAGCATAAGGATTTCCTGTGCCGGGAACACATAAGATATCAACTTTGTCTAACTGCTCAAATGTTATACTCGGTGAGAATGATATATGTTCCAGTTCAGTACGTACCGGAAGTAAATCGCGCCAAACATATTCAATATTTAACCATTCTCCTACTGTAAGAATCGTCGCGGGACCAATCATATCAAGAGGTGTAATGCCCGGAAAAATGACAAAAGCGAGGGTGGGCTTTCCTCCAGATGATGCTTTCATTGCCGAAGGTAATGCTATAGAGCGTTCTTTGGCAAAAGCATTCTGATTGGCAAAAATGCCTATTGATGAAATTGTCAGTGCAGATTTAATAATAAAATTTCTTCTATCAATAGATATATTTTTCATGGCGAAATTTTCCTTATCGAGATTGAAAGCGAACCGAAATACGTGTGCCGTTACCTTTATCGATCGCTGAATGTTTATATTCCCGGTAGTGAATTGATGGGATAACTGTAATCGTTAGTTAATTGGCGTATATGCCAATATTGCGACAATTTACGCCAAGTGCCATAATTTCCTTATGAACATTAAAACTCTCTATTTGCTGATCTTCCCCAATATAAATCTGCTGGATCTTTCAGGGCCATTGCAGGTCTTTACAACAGCTAATGATCTGGCAGAGAAGTCCGGTCACAGACAACCCTACACCATAAAAGTCGTGGCTTGTGATCCCGGACAAATAATGACAGAGGCCGGAATAAGTGTACAGGCAGAACCCTTGCCTGAGCTGGATTCTCCCGCTGATACTTTGATCGTTGTAGGGGGAATCGGCGTTGAGTTAGCGGCGAGCCATCCGCCATTGCGTAATTGGTTAAAGGGACATGCACCTTTGGCTAGGCGTATTGTGTCTATATGCAGTGGGGCATTCGTTCTGGCTGCCTGCGGGTTGCTTGATGGCCGCCGAGTCGTTACTCATTGGAGCAGCTGCGCCGAACTGGCCCGGCGTTACAGTAAATTACAGGTAGAATGTGATCCCATCTTTATTCAGGATGGTCCGGTGTGGACTTCTGCCGGTGTTACCGCAGGTATCGATCTGGCTCTAGCGCTGCTGGAAGAAGATCTCGGTCATAAAATGGCACTGGATGTTGCACGGAACCTTGTTATGTTTCTTAAACGTCCTGGTGGGCAGGAACAGTTTAGTGCTCCGCTGGCGTTACAAAGTAGCACAAGTAAATTTGCAGATCTGCACGCCTGGATGACCAACAATTTGGCAGGTGATCTTTCCGTGATAGCCTTGGCCGCTCGTGCCAATATGAGTGAGCGTAGCTTCGTGCGCCACTACGGCCAACATGTAGGAATTACGCCAGCCAAAGCGGTGGAGCGATTCCGTCTGGAAGCAGCGCGTCATCTTTTGGTTGAATCCACGCTATCGCTCAAGTGTATAGCTTCCCGTTGTGGTTTCGGTTGTGAAGACACTTTACGCCGTAGTTTCTGCCGGGCGTTCGGGAGTACGCCGCAGGATTATCGCAAGCATTTCAAGACGACGCTTTAAATCACTTTTTTGTCAATATTTTTTCCTTTATTCCCGTATTCCCGGCTGTTTCCTGTTTCAATCGTCTCCACAACGTAGTTCGGCTAATCCCCAGATATTCCGCGGTTGCACTGTGATTGCCAGAAAATCGTTGCAAGGTTTCATAAGCGGAAGGTGGTGCAACACGTGAAGATTGCTTAGTCAGGGAAGGGAGGGACTTCATACTTTTTTCTGCCAGTCTGGATGCAAGTTGGCGCTCCGGTGAAAGGGCCAATATCAATTCAGGGGTCAATGTATGCTCCGGGTGGGCACTGAGGTATAACGTGAGCCGTTCCATCAGATTACGCAGTTCTCGGACATTACCGGGCCAATGATAGGCTTGTAATGCTTCCTGACAGGTAGAAAGCTCTTGTACTCTTGATGGTGATATTGGCAAATTTAATGCAGCAAATGCTCGCCGCAGATATTCTAGCGCTAATAGACTAATATCATTGTCCCTTTCCCTGAGAGCTGGAATGTTGATCCGCAATACACTCAGGCGGTAGAACAAATCTGTTCGAAAACGTCCTTCCTGAACCCAGGTATCCAGATCGCAATGTGTGGCACAAATGATTCGAACATCAACAGCAATTGGACGGTGCCCGCCTACCCTGACAACGGATTTTTCTTCCAGTACCCTCAATAGCCGTGTCTGAAGAGGTAATGGCATTTCACCAATTTCATCCAGAAATAGTGTGCCCCTATGGGCAACTTCAAAAAGACCAGCACGTCCTCCGCGCCGGGAACCAGTAAAAGCGCCTTCTTCATAACCAAACAACTCCGCTTCCAGTAGAGATTCAGCAATAGCACCGCAGTTAACAGCAACAAATGGATGCCGATGTTTACCAACAACTTGACCATATCGGAGGGCATATTCATGGTGAATAGCTTGTGCGACAAGTTCTTTCCCAGTGCCGCTTTCTCCCTGTATCAGCACTGTGGCAGGTGAACGAGCATATAGCATGATGGTGTTGCGTACATGTTCCATCGCTGCTGAATTCCCTTGGATATCATTCAGGGTGTGGCGGATATGCAAGGTGTTCTCTGTTGGATAGACCGCAATTGCAGCCCGGTCAAGCTTAGTCATTTTGGCGATATCCAGTGCATCATGGAATGCCTGGCGAATAGAATCCGCAGAATAGACAAAGACACCCACAAGTTCAGCCTCATAGGCGAGATCGGTAATCAGCCCGGCCCCGACAATCACTTTAATGCCGATGGCTTTTAGTGCATTGACTTGGGCACGAGCATCTTCTTCCGTGACGTAGCTGCGTTGTTCAATACGCAGGTTGAACCGTTGCTGAAATTCTTCCAGTGCAGGCAACGTATTTTGATAGGTTATAACGCCAATACGGGAGCTAATTTGTCGTGCGCGAGCTAATGCCTGCATAAAATCAAACCCGCTGGCCTTAGCAATAATAACCGGTACTGACAAACGGCTTTTCAGATAGGCTCCATTGGAGCCAGCACAAAGCACTGCATCACAACGTTCGGTTGTTAAGCGCTTGCGAATGTGCTGAACTGCATTTTCAAAACCAAGTTGAATTGGTGTGATATCTGCCTGATGGTCGAACTCTGGCGTGATGTCGCGGAATAGATCAAAAAGACGGGAAACAGATACGGTCCAAATGACGGGTTTGTCACTGTTATCACGCCCTATTGATTGTGTTTCTGCCATTCTGCTTCCCCTAAAAGTGTGCGCTGTTTTTATTTTTCCCCACCGCAATAATTTGATGTTTCAAATTTGTTTCTATAATGTTTCGTGAAACAATAATTGACTCATTATGAAACAAATATGTTTTTGTATCAATGATACTTTTCTGCGGGAAAGTAAATAGCTTAAATTCTATTTTTTTAATTTAAAAACAATGCATTAAATATTATTTTATCTTTGTTTTTTTAAGTTTATTAACCATCTTTTATTCTATTGGCACGTACATTGCTTTATAACAAATGAATTTCATTTTAATAACAATAAGGTTATGTATGGCGCTTTTCTCTGCTGGTTTGGCATTTCGTCAGGCTATAGAAGCTGAATCCCCACTACAGGTTGTTGGCACTATTAATGCGAATCATGCGTTGCTGGCAAAACGGGCAGGGTATAAAGCTATTTATCTCTCTGGTGGCGGTGTATCGGCGGGATCATTGGGGATGCCTGATCTGGGAATTTCAACGCTGGATGATGTGCTGACAGATATTCGTCGTATTACAGACGTGTGTGATTTGCCCTTGCTGGTAGATGCGGATATCGGTTTTGGCTCTTCCGCCTTTAATGTGGCCCGCACAGTGCGTTCAATGATTAAAGCTGGTGCTGCGGGGTTACATATTGAGGATCAGGTTGGCGCGAAACGTTGCGGTCATCGCCCGAATAAAGAGATTGTGTCTAAAGAGGAAATGGTTGATCGCATCAAGGCCGCAGTCGATGCCCGCACTGATGAGAATTTCATCATTATGGCCCGTACTGATGCTTTGGCGGTTGTTGGATTAGAAGCGGCGCTTGACAGAGCCAAAGCCTATATTGAAGCCGGGGCGGATATGCTGTTTCCTGAGGCGATCACTGAATTACACATGTATAAAACATTTGCGTCAACAACCAGGGTTCCAGTGTTGGCTAACATTACCGAATTTGGGGCGACCCCACTTTTTACGACTGAAGAGTTAAAAAGTGTGGATGTCTCCATCGCGCTTTACCCGCTTTCTGCCTTCCGGGCAATGAATAAGGCTGCCGAGCAGGTTTATACCACCATCCGGCACGAAGGAACACAGAAGAACGTGATTAATATGATGCAGACCCGTAACGAGTTATACGAAAGCATCAACTACTATGATTTTGAACAAAAACTGGATGCACTTTTCTCCCAGAAAAAATCTCAATAACGAAACAGTTCCACCCAATTTCATCACTTTATATGGCATAAAACGGTAGAGGTGATACCCATGAGCGAACAGAATACGATTACTGAATCAACCACATTCAAGCCTAAAAAATCTGTTGTCCTTTCAGGAGTCAGTGCGGGTAACACAGCACTTTGCACAGTTGGAAAAACCGGCAACGATTTGCACTACCGTGGTTACGATATTCTTGATCTTGCAACCCAATGTGAATTTGAGGAAGTCGCGTACCTGTTGATTCACGAAAAACTGCCTTCCCGCGCTGAACTGACTGCCTATAAAACGAAATTAAAAGCACTGCGAGGCTTGCCGGGTAGCGTCAAGGCAGCACTGGAAACATTGCCCGCAGCCGCTCATCCTATGGACGTCATGCGTACTGGAGCTTCTGTTCTTGGTTGTACATTACCGGAGAAAGACGATCATCATCTTGCTGGTGCGCGTGATATTGCTGACAGATTGCTGGCCTCTTTCGGTTCCATGTTGCTCTACTGGTATCACTATAGCCATAACGGACGCCGTATTGAGGTAGAAACCGACGATGAATCGATAGGTGGGCATTTTCTTCATCTTCTGCATGGTGAAAAACCCAGTGAATCATGGGAAAAAACCATGCATGCATCCTTGATCCTTTATGCAGAACATGAATTTAATGCCTCAACATTTACCAGTCGGGTTATCGCAGGAACTGGCACAGATATTTATTCCGCCATCATCGGGGCGATTGGCGCGTTGCGAGGACCAAAACACGGTGGAGCAAATGAAGTTTCTTTTGAAATTCAACAGCGTTATGAGAATCCTGACGAAGCTGAGAGAGATATCCTAGCGCGTCTGGAAAGAAAAGAGGTCATTATCGGTTTTGGCCATCCGGTTTATACCATCTCAGATCCCCGTCACAAAGTGATTAAAGATTTAGCGCTGAAACTCTCCAGACAAGCAGGAACAACCAAAATGTTTGATATTGCGGATCGACTGGAATCTGTGATGTGGGCTAATAAAAAAATGTTCCCGAATCTTGATTGGTTCTCTGCGGTTTCCTATCACATGATGAGGGTGCCAACGGCGATGTTTACGCCGTTATTTGTGATGGCTCGTACCGCCGGATGGGCTGCTCACATCATTGAACAGCGGATTGATAACAAAATTATTCGGCCTTCGGCCAACTATACCGGACCAGAAAATCGGGTATTTATGCCAATTGATGAACGTGGATAACGTTATTTCCGGTGTGGGGTTTCCTGCATTAATATTTTTTTAACAAGGAATTATTATGTCTACCTCTGTTACAAATAACCGTCCTGAATATGATCAGGTTATTGTGGATATTGTGGATTATGTTATGGAATATACCGTCACATCGTCCATCGCCCATGAAACGGCTTATTACTGCTTTCTGGATACATTGGGCTGTGGGCTGGAGGCACTAGAATATCCGGCCTGTAAGAAATTACTGGGGCCGATTGTGCCGGGTACGGTTGTGCCCAATGGGGTACGTGTACCGGGAACTCAGTTCCAGCTTGATCCCGTACAGGCGGCATTTAACATTGGTACGATGATCCGGTGGTTAGATTTCAATGACACATGGCTTGCAGCGGAATGGGGACATCCATCCGACAATCTCGGTGGCATATTGGCAGTGGCTGACTGGTTATCAAGGAATGCCGTCGCTGGTGGGAAAAAGCCTCTTACGATCAAAGATGTTTTGATTGGTATGATCAAAGCACATGAGATTCAGGGATGCCTTGCATTGGAGAATGCGTTTAATAAAGTTGGGCTGGATCACGTCGTTCTGGTAAAAGTGGCTTCGACAGCCGTTGTTGCTGAAATGCTGGGATTGAATCGGGAAGAGATCCTGAGTGTCGTGTCGCTCGCTTGGGTCGATGGGCAAGCGCTGAGAACGTACCGCCATGCTCCCAATACGGGGTCACGCAAATCCTGGGCCGCGGGTGATGCGACATCTCGTGCGGTTCGTTTAGCTCTGATGGTACAAAAGGGTGAAATGGGCTATCCCTCGGTATTAACGGCAAAAACCTGGGGATTTTATGATGTCCTGTTCAATGGTCAGCCTTTTGAATTCCAGCGTCCATATGGTGCTTATGTGATGGAAAATGTGCTGTTCAAGATCGCTTTCCCGGCAGAATTTCATGCGCAAACTGCTGTTGAAGCTGCAATGAATTTGCATCAGCAATTGAAAGACATCGGTAAGACCATTGCTGACATTGCAAAAATCACTATTCGTACCCATGAAGCTTGTATTCGGATTATCGATAAACAAGGCCCATTAAATAATCCTGCTGACAGAGACCACTGTATTCAATATATGGTTGCAGTGCCTTTGATTTTTGGCCGCCTCACCGCTGCGGATTATGAAGATAGCGTCGCGGCAGATCCCCGTATTGATGCACTGCGGGAAAAAATAGTGTGTGTTGAACATCCTGATTTTACTCGTGATTATCACGATCCAGAAAAACGCGCTATTGCTAACGCATTAACTGTTACGTTAGCAGATGGTAGCCAACTAGATGAAGTCAAGGTTGAATTCCCTATCGGTCATGCTCGTCGTCGCAAAGAAGGCATGCCGTTATTGCTGGAGAAATTCAAAACCAACCTGGCACGTCAGTTCCCTGAATCCCAGCAGAGGAGAATTCTGTCTGTTTCCCTTGATCGTTCATTGCTGGAAAATATGCCTGTAAACGAATACCTCGATTTGTACGTTATATGATCTAAATTTTTCGTTATTGATTGGCTGATAGTTTGAAAATTTTATCCCGAAATTCATCCTGCCAGTACATGGTCGTGAACGTTCCGATATCGCGTCTACGACCATGATGTAGTATAGAAAATCAGCATATCAAGGTGTTGCTATGCTTGATTCGGTTAGTAAAATGGTTATTGCACCAAGTAGAGTGGATGTTTTGTTGGATAGGAATCGTATTCAGCTGACGGTACCATCTTAATAGATGATTTATTATCTCTGATTATCTTTAATCCATTCACCGGCCATTTAGCCGAATTAAGAAGAAATGAGGCTGGTTGTCCAGCTGTGCCAATAGCAGGAGCACCGATTTTTAATGAAGCGCCATATGGAATGGCATGGAAAATCTCAGGCGTGACTTCGACGAAGTTCTTAGTTAAGAACTGAATTGGTCGAATGGAATCAGCTTGAAAACGCGTTCCTGATACAACAAATGTTAAAGGTAAGCCGACTGCTTTAATTCCATAGCCTTCGTAGATATTCGCAACCTGACTGGGAAGCATACTTTTACAGCTCATTCCAGCACTGATGTCGATACCAATATGTGCCAAGTTTGTAGGCGACCTACGAGGGAAATTACGCGCAGTCGCATTGATAACATCAATTGGCAGTGTACTGCACTGTCCGGTACTTGAGACAACTGAGTGCTTATCCGGTCTTGATACAATACCGGGACCTTCTACAGTGGCGGTGCTTAATTGGACATCGTTGTAGATTTTCGTAGAGAAGTCTGGCGGATAAAAGCTTAAAGATAGTCTGGAACCATCATTGTGAGCTACGATCCATGCATTGAGTGCATCAGAAAACTGCATATCGACGCGATTCTCTTCCGTTTTTGTGACGAATCCATTCGGAGTAAGTTCTTCCACTTCACTTTGAAAGGTTGGATCGGGAGATCTTAAGATATATTGTCCACCGCCGCCGTAAATTTTATCTAGGGAATTTGCTCCGGTTGTATCGGTGTACATAAGGTAAAACATACCATTGAGATAGGATACGGAAGGTTGCCCTGCTCCGTAAGGATTTCCATCTAGCTTCTTGTTAGCGGGTAAGATTATCGGATTACCATTGTTTGCACGTGTCCAGTTAATTCCGTCAGTACTTGTTGCGAGGCCAATTTTTGTTATGCCTCCGATTTCAGTGCGAATACTGTCCCATCCACCGTAATACATATAATATGTACCATTAACTCGTATGACAGAGGGATCGCAAGTATGGACTTTATCGAATGCGTTCACTGCTTTGTCGGGAGAAAAAACAATCTGGTAAGCATTTTTACCCCCACGGGCACGGAAAGGGCCATCAAGAGATGAAGATTCGGCATAGAAAATATGGTCACCGGGATGAGTGGGATCGGAACCACACCACCACATCCGATATACCCCGTCCAACATCACGGAAGGCGCATAGTTGTATACCCCCCCCCCTTAACCACAGGACCGATAGAAGTTCGAATATCTGATGTTGTTAACGGTATTTCTGTTTGTGCGAATGATGGGGCTGCCAATAATAACTCGCAGAGAAGAATTGGGAACAATAAAATATTTCGGGAAATCACACTCAAATAGAGGAGTAAGAATCTGCAAGAATGCAGAGCATAAACTAAAGCATCATTTAACGCAGATTCGCAATGATTTTTCCAGGCTGACATTTTGAATATATGGTTGCTTATGTTTAATTGTTTAGTAATGATGCCCCAAATTTTGGGAACTGTTTTGGTACATAAAGTCACAATTTTCTCCAGAGTTTTAAGTTTCAGTAATGGAGCGAGTAAAGTTCTTAGTAAAACTTCCCTCAGATATGCCCCTAAAAAAAGATGCAAGGATTGATAACTAGTATTCGTCGTGTTAGCTCCATTCGGAGACTGATAATTTAACCTGTACTGTCTTTCAGCAATAATGCAGTGTAATATTCTGTTTTCATTGGTGGTTATAAAGGTAAATTTTTTGTGTTTTTTCCTTTCCAGTGAAAAACTATCAGAATTAAATAATTCAGTATAAAAAATTAATCAGATATTATTCGTTTTGTGGTGAATATCTGTTCATGTCAAAAAATGTTACCTAAATCACAAAATAATATCAATGAGTTTATTTTTAAGACTATTCCTAATTAATCGAGCAAAAAATATCGGTTGGGGACCGGTTCTCTTATTCCGTTTTATCGTGTGTTGTATTTCAGCCATAGAAAACGCAAGTCTGCGTTTTTTCTGATGTTCACAACCGTAAAAAGTTGCATAACTTAAGGCTTTTCTAATGAGTATTTTTTGTTGAGGATAAAAAAAATGCGGCTGTAATATGAAGGTCTATGGATTATATATAAGGGTCAATATGGAAACAGAATTGTGTAGACATACTGAATCAAATCTACCTTTATTACGCATGGGGCAATGCCTTTGCTCGTGACGTTAATCTCTGTGATTTTGTTCGGTGTTCATTTGGAATTCACTTAGATTGTGGGTATTGTTGTCATTTATTTAGGAATTATGCGGCTAACTTCTCACAATGGTTTCCTAAATAGTGAAGAACGAGCAATGAGTTTCACGTTAGGTACCGTTGGCTTTTATCGTTACATTTATCTTGCTAAGAATGCAGTTATTGCGGCAGGCTGGATTTTCGATATTTTTGGTCGAGTTAATGAACATAATCCATCTCGCTAACCTGAGAAAAGCATCAAATTTTGCTGCCAAAGCGACATTCCTGCATAAAGTGTTTTAACATTTGGCCGTTAAATACGTACAATCCCGTCCCTGAATGTGTTCTCTACAAGAATAGGCTTAGTTTGTCACTGATCCAATTTTACCCATCGCGGTGCCGCCTGCCAGCTTGGCTCGGTATATTCGCGATACTGATGTTGTTCATTGCGCCAGTGATTTCCCGGTCACTGGAACATGCGCGCATTGGTGAGGCTCATTCATCGAATGTGGTCGATTGTCATATGGTGATGTCATCTAACGATGATATTCCCCGGAATATGTCTCATTCTGACGTTTCTTCCAGTCCTAACCATCATGATGGCATGCAGATGGGTATGCATGCCGGTGGTGGTATGTCGATGTTGGAGGATATTGCCTGTGGATACTGCGTTTTTCTGATCCATGTACCTATGCTGGATTTGGCGAATATACCGCTATTTTGGTCAACTTCGCTGACTTCACGGCCACCACCGATTCAAACCGTAGCTTCCTTTCTGCCGCATTTCATCTTTTCTGATTCGTTACCTCGCGCTCCGCCTGAACAGATCTGATCCCACTGATTTAAACATAACGAAAAGCTTTGTCCTGCTAATTGTTGAGTCAGGAAAAGTCTGTTTATGCCAAAAACTATTTGGTTGGATTCTGTGACGTATTCCACTTTTGAGAGAGATCTTTCGAGGGGTGGGTTCGTATTAAGGAAAAATGATGTTTGAAAGAAATTCTTCTCATAAAAAAAATAAACTATCTCGTTGTATTAGTTCGGCAATGCCGCTTTTTCTGCTAGCTGCTTTCAATGGATATGCGGCTGAAACGACATCAGATTCACATGAATATAAGAATAACCCAAAAATCAATGATGGAGATGTCATCACCGTAACCGCGCCCTTGCATTCGCCTTTGGCGATTGTCACTTCGCCAAAAACTCCCCGTCAGCCCGTTCCCGCAAGTGACGGTTCTGACTATTTAAAAACCATACCTGGATTTTCACAAATCCGTAATGGTGGGACTAATGGTGACCCGGTATTTCGGGGAATGTTTGGTTCAAGGCTTAAGATTTTAACTGATGGTGCAGAAATGTTGGGCGCTTGTCCGGGCAGAATGGATGCCCCTTCATCTTATATTTCACCTGAAAGTTATGATTTGCTGACGGTGATTAAAGGGCCGCAATCTGTGCTGTGGGGGCCGGGTGCTTCAGCAGGTACCATAAGGTTTGAACGTGAATATCCTCGATTTGAGGAGCCGGGGATAAAAGTCAATGCCAGTGGATTGGCTGGCTCAAATAGTCGTTGGGATGGCAATGTTGATGCCAGTATCGGTAGTGAATTGGGATATTTACGTTTAATGGGAAATAAGTCCCGTTCAGATGATTACAAAGATGGCGGTGGATATCGTGTTCCGTCTCGCTGGGATAAATGGAATAGTGATTTGGCATTAGGATGGACGCCAGATAAAGATACTTTGTTTGAATTGACTGCCGGGAAGGGGGATGGAGAGGCCCGCTATGCTGGGCGCAGCATGGATGGATCACAATTCAAACGTGAAAGTCTCGGTCTGCGTTTTGAGAAATCTAACATTGGTGAGGTTTTTGATAAAGTTGAAGCTCAGGTTTATTACAACTACACCAACCATATTATGGACAATATCACCCTGCGTTCTCCGAACATGGGCATGTCTTCTTCGACCTGTAAGCATATGTGTGGCATGCACATGAATATGAATAGCGGTATGTCGATGCAATTGGATCGCCGCGTCGTGGGCGGAAGAGCTATGGGGACCTGGATATGGCAAGATTTCAAACTGGAAGGCGGTGCAGATACGCAAACCAATACCCATCGTAATAAAGTTGGCGGTGCATGGCAAAAGGATGCTCAATTCCATAATTATGGTTTGTTTGGTGAATTGACCTGGTATGCCACAGAACAGAGTGAGTTGATAACGGGTGCTCGTCTTGATCGCACTTTGGTAAAAAGATTTGCTGGAAATAGTGAGAAGGAACGCAATGATACCTTGCCAAGTGGTTTTATGCGTTTAGAGCATACTTTGGCTGATGCACCACTGATGTTTTATGCTGGTGTTGGCTATACCGAGCGTTTTCCTGATTATTGGGAACTCTTTTCGCCTAAATATGGTCCGGCTGGTAGTGCCAGTGCTTTTGATGGGGTGAAAAGCGAGAAAACCACCCAGCTTGATATTGGTGCTCAATATACCAGTGAACGTTTTAATAGTTGGGTATCCGCTTACGTAGGGCGTGTAAATGATTTCATTTTATTCAGATATAGCCCGCACAATGCTCGTATTAGTCAGGCTGATAATGTCAATGCCAATATTATGGGGGGAGAGATGGGCTTTGGTTATCAACTGACAGAACATTGGAAAACGGATGCCAGCCTTGCTTATTCCTGGGGTGAAAACACTACGGACAATAAGCCGATGCCTCAGATTCCACCTCTGGAAGCTCGTTTCGGCTTGACTTATGAACGTGGCGATTGGAGTAGTACCGGTTTATGGCGTTTGGTGAGCAGCCAGCATCGGATTGCTGTGAATCAAGGAAACGTTGTTGGTAAAGATTTTGAAAGCAGTCCAGGTTTTGGCGTACTTTCTGCGAACGTTGCCTATAAGGTTAATAAAAATGTCAAAGTTAGCGCTGGTATCGACAATATTTTGGATAAAGAATATAGCGAACATCTTAACCTTGCGGGGAATAGCACCTTTGGTTATTCAGCGAATACTTCAGTAAATGAACCGAGTAGGACGGTGTGGGCTAAAATGAATGTCACATTTTAATTAGAAAATGGCGTCCAGTGATTGGACGCCAATATTTGTTTTTTTCCTGGTGTATTGCCGGAATAAAATCCGGCAAAAATGATCACTTCTTGTTACCGATATACGGATAAATTCTTACATAATCAACATCGAATGTTGCAGTGGTTTCATTGATGAGCCTTGTTCGGCTTAGAACTTCTTGATGACGTTTACTATCTGCTATAGACTTATGCGCATGTTTTATACGCATAGATGAGCTGTCTGATGAAAAGACAAAGTGCCTCAACCGTAGAACGAAAACGATCCGGTAAACGTGGTACAAACGTTTATTTAACCGCTGAAGTGGTAGATGAAGCCCGTGATTTAGGGATCAACTTATCAGCGACACTAGATAAAATATTGTCCGACGTTGTTCGTGAGAAAAGAAGACAGCAATGGAAAGCTGAAAATAAAGCCGGTATCTACGCTTTCAATGAATTTGAGCGTGGTGCTGGGCTATTTACCGATGATGATGAATACGGGGTTATTTGATGGCTCAGTACGCTGTTTACCGCAATAAATCCCCTAAATCGAGGCAGCAATACCCTTTTATTATCGACATTCAAAATGATTTATTAGATGACTATGATTCACGGGTAATTATGCCGATTGCTCTGCTGTCAGATAAAAATTCACGCGTCAAAACGTTAACACCAGTGATTGAGATTAAAGGTGATCGGTATGTTGTTATTACAAAGTCAGTGACAACGGTAGCGAAGAGTAAGTTAAAAGCTGCGGATATCGTCTGTGTTATGCCTGGTATTCACTCCGATATCATGGCAGCTTTAGATACTATCGTTTCAGGGATTTAGTTGTTTGGGTTAACTTCAAAATAAGGTTTCCGTATAAGGATTGTAATCCGAAACCACCCAAAAATTTTTATATTAATTTTAATCTGTTTTTTTAAGCATTAACTGAAATAAGAGGTTATCAATAACAGGGATAATTGCAATATCGGATTTATCTGGCTCCGGCAAAAAATCAATATCCATTAATGCGGCAAATCGTGACGTTATTAAACAGGCTTCTTCAATATCGTCGGCGTAATTCACCATCATCCCAACGAAAGTGACTAGGACATTAAAAAACATTTTTCCCATTGGGTTTGTCGGATCATAAATACTGTGACCTGGCGTAATTGAAATAGAGATCATAAAAACGCAGTCATAGCAGATAAAAAACCCCGTTTATCAAAACGGGGTGTGTATATGGTTATTCTGAATTATTTCGATGCATCCAGAGCTTGGGCAAGATCGGCAATAATATCATCAATATGTTCAATGCCGATGGATAAACGGATCATATCATGTGATACGCCGGCTTTAATTAACTCCTCATCATTTAATTGGCTGTGCGTTGTTGACGCTGGATGGCAAGCGAGTGATTTAGCATCACCAATGTTAACCAGGCGTACAATCAGCTTTAACGCGTCAATAAATTTTGCACCGGATTCTTTTCCGCCTTTAATACCAAAGGAAAGGAGTGCTGATGGTTTCCCATTGACATACTGTTGCGCCAATTCATGTTCTGGATGATTTGGCAGTCCTGCATATTTTACCCAACTAACTTGAGGATGATCTTGTAGATAATGAGCAACTTTCAGCGCATTTTCAGTATGACGCTCCATTCTTAATGCCAGTGTTTCCAATCCTTGTAAAATAAGGAAGGCATTAAACGGAGACAATGCTGCTCCCATATTACGTAACGGTACAACACGGCAATGTCCGATAAATGCAGCTTTGCCGAATTGTTCGGTGTAAGTGACGTTATGGTAGGATGGGTCTGGAGTAGTCAATATAGCAAATCGTTGCTGATGTTTTTTCCAGGGGAAATTGCCGGAATCAACAATAATGCCACCAATAGTAGTACCATGCCCTCCCATATACTTAGTTAAAGAGTGAATAACAATGTCAGCGCCATGTTCGAATGGGCGACAAAGCACGGGAGTGGCGACAGTATTGTCGACAATTAAGGGGACGCCGTGACGATGAGCCACTTCTGCAAATTTTTTCAGATCAACAATATTACCCGCTGGGTTACCAATAGATTCACAAAATACTGCTTTGGTGCGATCATCAATGAGTGATTCTAATGCAGCAATATCGTCGTGTTCAGCAAATCGGGTTTCAATACCGAATCGAGGCAATGTGTGAGTCAGCAGGTTATGAGTGCCGCCATATAACTTAGCGACGGATACAATGTTATCTCCGATGCTAGCAATGGATTGAATCGCACAGGTGACGGCAGCCATACCAGATGCAACGGCTAATGCGGCTATCCCTCCTTCAAGTAGAGCAACCCGTTTTTCGAGTACATCATTGGTTGGGTTCATAATACGGGAATAAATGTTTCCCTCGATCTTTAAATCAAACAGATCGGCGCCGTGTTGAGTATCGTCAAACGCATAAGATGTCGTTTGATAGATAGGCACAGCAACGGCTTTAGTTGTTGGATCAGGGGAATATCCGCCGTGGATAGCAAGAGTTTCTGGTTTCATTTTTAATCTCTTCTTTATATCGGTAAGATGACGTGTATTTTGGGTGAATAGTTGTATACCTGTTATCTTTCAAGTTGCCCTTTGTTGGCTGCACTCACTTACCCCAGTTACATCGTTATCTATGCTCCCGGGGATTCGCTCCCTTGCCGCCGCGATCCATCTTGAAATCTATTGGGTATAGTGGTTTTTATTAGAACCATAGCCCCATTTACGATTGCTTACAAGGAGCTTAATTTATATATCTTTTTGATTGATGAACTATTGGAATAGATATCTATGTGGACATTATATTTTCACTAATCATTTATTGGTTAAAGAAATAATTCTAAAAAGTAACTAATTATCTGTTTTAGCTATGCTGGTGTCTTTATTTTTTAATAATGTGGATATTATCACAAAAGACTTCAACGATTTTAGCCAAATAACATTAACGATTAAAATAAAAAATGCGAACAAAATACGCAAATAAATATTCAATCTTTTATAAAGATCACAAAAATTTCTGTGAAATAGTTAGTTTTCGTTAGATTGTTTTAATTTATTGTTTCGTTGTTGCCTGAGTAAAAATAGAAGGTATACTCATCATTCTATTTTTTTTTCAAACTTTTCTAAATAATTTTGGTCGTAATTTATTGTTAGTATGACCAATATTGGTACTAACCAATAAATTAATGGAATTTTTATGACTAAGTTTTCAAACCGGCTAGAGTTAAAAAAGCTATTGTTTTTCTCTTTACCTATCATCGTTAGTCAGATAGCACGTACGGCAATGAGTTTTGTCGATATTGTGATGTCTGGTCATTATGCTACGGCTGATTTAGCCGCTGTAACATTAGGAAGTAGTATTTGGTTTCCTATATTTGTATTAGGGTATGGGATGATTATCATGCTGGCAGCAGATGTAGCAAAGCAGAAAGCGCAACATGATGACGAAGGAATTAAAGCAAGTCTTAGAAATTATTTGTTTCTGGCGGTGATACTTTCGATACCAATAATTCTTTTATTAATATTAGTTAGCTGGCTAATTTCGCTCATAGGCATAGATGAGCATATTTTAAAAATTACCCAAGGCTATGTTATTGCGATGGCGTGTGGTGTTCCTAGTGTTATGATATTTAATGTTTTTCGTTCATTTCTACAAGGATTGGAAGACACGAAAACCGCCATGTATTTGTCTACTGGTGCTTTATTGTTGAATATACCATTAAATTACATATTTATTTATGGAAAATTGGGTTTTCCAGAAATGGGGGGCATTGGAGCGGGAATTACAACTGCGGTTATTAATAACCTGAGTGCTATATGCCTGGTTATCTATTTCTTGCTAAAGAATGAATATCGTCGATATAGGCTAGATTTCAGTTTGCCAAAATATAAGAATTTAAGCAGGACTTTTTATATTAGCATGCCAAGTGGGTTAGCGCTTTTTGTTGAAATGGTCTTTCTGGATGTGATTGCTATCACTGCCGCTCCTTTAGGTGCTCAAGTCATTGCCGCGCATAATATTATGCTTAATATTACCTCTATTATTTATACAATAACTGGGGGAGTTGCAGCCGCGGTGACAGTAAGGGTAGGTTCCTATATTGGAAAGAGAGATAAAACATCATTAATAGGGACTATAAAGATCTCAATTGCTTTAATATTATCTATTTCCGCGGTTATCGGTGTCTTAATCTACTATTTCGCAAGTTCATTTGTTTCACTCTATACTAACGATCATGGAGTTATACTCATCGCGATTAACATAATTTTTCTATTATGCTTGTTCCAATTATTTGACTCTTGTCAGGCGGCTTTATCTGGTATTTTACGGGGCTTTCATGATACCCGTTCGGTATTTTATGCGCCGTTGTTTGGCTATTGGTTAGTTGGTTTACCATTAGGATTTACTTTAGCTTTGACAGACTGGATCACCGAAAGCATGGGAATTGTAGGATTTTGGTATGGATTAGTTTTAGGTCTTTTTGTTAACTCTGCTTTACTATTGATTATATTAAAAGTTAGAGTAAGAATGGTCGTTTCTCAATTAATTTCCTGATTTCCTAATTTAACTACAGAATATTTTGGTAAATAATTTAGGTCAATATAATAGAGTTAGGAGGCTAATTTTTTGTCAGTTTACCTATATAGCAATAGTGCATTATCACATAGTTTAGAGAAATAGAGGATAATATATACCCAATAGATTTCAAGTTGCATTGCGACGGTAAGGGAGCGAATCCCCGGGAGCATAGATAACTATGTGACCGGGGTGAGTGAGTGCAGCCAACAAAGAGGCAGCTTGAAAGATAACAGGTATATTCAGAGAATAGCTGATATGGGAGATAAAGAATCTAAAGGTAGCGGATCTTTCTTGATTTATTTAAATAGCTTATTCAATTCTTTCATATAGAGACAAAGGATATCAATATTGTCATTTGAAAATTTATTTTAAGAAAAATTTCATTGTGAATAATAATTTACTTTTTAAGATTATGGTTATTAGATCCTGACCGATTTTAGGTAATATTTTTGTCTGGATTTAAATCGTTATGGTAAGGTGTTTATTTTAGTGATTTTTGTAAATTATATATTAGAGGTATTTTTCTGAATAATTGCATTCCAACTTTTCATAATAATTTTTTATTTTTAAATCAATAAAATGAATTATCTTTTTAGGATTTTTATTTTTCATTGTTAAATAATTTTTTATTAATTTTAATAAAATAATAAGTAGCCAGTTAGTATCTCAAGGAATAATAACTATTATTTTAATTTCAACATGAAATAATATTCCTTGTATTTATTTTTGTGTATTGATTTTTTTACACTAATTATTGGTTTTTTCCACTTAAGATTAATCTCGTTATTATATTGTGGCTATGGTAAATATTGATTTAATAATTAGATAGTTAGCTGTATTTATTGCCATTTTATACAAGTATGTGTAATGAATTTATGATAATGATTATCATTTCATTTTTTATTAAAAGTACGTTAATATGCGCTGCAGTCTTCGGACGGTACTAAAACTATGTAATTAAGCAATACTCTAACATTTAATTAGTTAACATAAGGAATATGCTATGAACAAAGTTAAAGTGTTAATTGCAGTATTAGGTACATGTGGATTAGTAACACAAGCAATAGCCGCGCCAGGTTTTGAGCAAACCCAATATTTTGATACCGATAGTCAAAGTATTAGAGTTGGAGTAACTGAACCGCGTGGTGGTGGTCATCCGACCCCAGGGGGAGAGCCTGGAATTGGGGTGCAATCTGTTGCCAGAGGTCAAATTACCAGCTTCGCAAGTCTTGCTCGTTATGTCGAGGCGGATAAGAACGGAATTCATAAGATTTCTGTTCCTGGATCAAGTAGCCATGAAGGTATGGGAGTATTTAACTTCAGTAAGGTGGCGAATGCTGATGTCTATTTTGGTGAATGGTCACAGACCGGTAAAGTAAGTGATACTACCCATACCGCCTACTATTCTGGTAAAGATGTGACGACCAATTTGCCTACTGGTGGCATAGCGACTTATACGGTTAAAGGGATCAACCAGTATAGTGGTAACAATGCTCTACAAGGCACGTTTACTGCTGATTTTGGTCAGAAAAGGCTTAATGGTTCAATAGCGAATAGTGCACTGACTGTTAATATTAATTCCAGAATTAGAGCAGATGGTTCATTTGCCGGCAGGGCAACAGCTGGAGATGTTGTCGGTACAAATAGAGGCCACTTCTTTGGTGATAATGCAGCTAGCTTAGCAGGCGCTGCTACGTTCCCTACGGATCATAGTAAAGATACTGCTTTTGGTGGGACTAAAAACCCATAATATGAATTTGTGTTAGCTGAATAAGGCAAAGTTCATAGGGACTTTGTCTTATTCTGCTTATGTATTGATCCGACTATAAAGCAGTGATATTCCAATGTTAAATAGCCTCATTATCCGTTTTACTATATTGATTAGCTGTTTATTTGTTTATTCTTCTTGGGTTTTTGCAGATGAAGATACCGGTAGAAGATTGTGGCATAACGTACAGCGAAATTTGCAGGAGCAAGAAAAAGAGATTATCACTGATGAAATAGTTAATCAGAATAGCGATAATTTATCGATAGTACTTAATGGTCTAACTTTTAGCGTCGAGAATAATGTCAATGATATTGGTCAGGCATTGTATTTAGCCGTTAATCATCAACAAGTGAGGGATGTCGAGCGCTTTTTGTCAATGTATCAGAAGCTACCTGGGCATGATACCCAATTGGTCCATTTTGCTCAGGCAAATCTTGCACGTTCACAGGGTGATTTAGTGACGGCGGAACAGCATTATCAAGTTATCTTGCACAAACAACCTGATTTTACCCGCGCTAAATTAGAATTAGCCAGGGTCTATTATGAAAACCAAAAAAATAAAGAGGCCAGCTTACTGTTTAATGAAATTTTTGCTGATAATCATAATAACGGAAATAAATTACCACCAGCAGTCATTAAGAATATAATCAGTTATCAGGATGCTATTAGTTTGCGTAATTCATGGCGGGGGTCTTTTGCCGTAGGCTATATCTTTAACGACAATACGAATATGTCACCGAATAAGCCTCCTATTTGTATGAATTATCATGAGAATGGTGATTGTAAGACTAAACGTAGTTTACCTATGGCAAAGAAGGCGAGTGGCATCAGTTATGATGCTACATTGCGTAAGATATATCCGCTAAATGGTCATCATGGTATCTTTTTGCGCTCAATGACTTATGGAGAAAGTTACCGTAGTCGTAGTGAGGAAAATGAAAATACTACTTCTGCTTATTTGGGTTATAACTATAAAGCGTTGAAAAATGATTTCCTAATGGGGCCAATTATTGAGTTTAATCATGTCGGTAATCGTTTCCGCTATCGTACTACCGGGACGAAAGCGGAATGGATGAATATTCTATCTCAAAATTTGGCATTGAATCTGGAAGGCGAATATAAACAGTTTCATTATCATAAACTTTATAATCATAATGATGGTAATATGACATCTGTATATGCTACGCTATCTTATTATTTAACTGATCAAACAATCACTTTTGCTGGCGGTGACTGGGTTTATAAAACCAGTGTTGAGAAAGAGGATGATTATCAACAGCGAGGAATACGGGCTGGTATTTCCACTCAGCTGTATCCGGGAATTAACGCGGTGGTTTTTACCGCGTTACGTCAGCGGCAATTTGGTGATTACAGCGTATCTTTAAATGCACGTCGTAAAGACAATGAACAACTCTATTCGGCAATTCTCAGTATGCCTAAATTTGAAGTTTTTGGCTTAACTCCGGTAATAACTTATCGATACAGAAAAAATAATAGCAATGTCGATTGGTTATATTCATATAGTAAGAATGAAGTGTTAGTTAAATTCGAAAAGTATTTCTGATGCTAATTGAAGTAATAATTTAGTTAAATCCGTACTATGGCAGATAATCACTATGTATAAATTAAATAATAAATATAGCAAAATAACATTCATGCTGGTATTAACCTACAGCATAATACCTTATCGTGTGGATGCAGAAACACCAACAGCCTCTTCTCAGCCTGTCAAAAAGCCCGCTGAAAATAAGGCTGACTTAGGTAAGATCCATGTTTCAGCGACCAGCGAAAAAGATCAGGCAGGTTATGATGCGGTCTACGATAAAGATATTACTAATATTTACCTAGGCAAGGATTTGGTAGAACGTTATAAAGGTGCTTCCCCGGCGGATGTTTTAAAAAGTGCAGTTGGTGTATTCAGTGGAGATTCCAGAAACAGTGGTGCATTAGATCCTAATATCCGCGGCATCCAGGGACAGGGACGGGTTCCTGTGACTATTGATGGTACTGAACAGGCAATTACGACCTGGCGTGGTTATAACGGCGCGAACAACCGTAATTATATTGATCCTAATTTGATCAGTAGTATTGAAATAGAAAAAGGGCCATCACTGACTCGTGGGGTAAAGGGTTCGATAGGTGGCGCCGTAATGATAAAAACCCTGGGCATTGATGATGTGGTACCTATAGATGAGCGTTTTGGTATTAATTTGAAATTGGAAACCAGTAGTAACTCGGTTAAGGAACGTGTACCGAATCTGCAATGGGGACAAGATTATCGTGATATTCCTGATTTTATGCGGGGGTTTAATTATGCTGATCCCGCATTAGAAATCACGCCAAAAACTTCAAAAGATAATAGATTATTGGGGCTGAAAGATAATGCGATACGCCTGGCGATAGGTACCAGGCAGGAATATTTTGATTTAATGGCGGCTTATAGTTATCGCAGTAAAGGCAACTATTTTGCTGGTAAGGGAGGTGCTCATCGTTATGATGCTCCTATCAGTGATGAGGATAAAGTTATTCTTGATGGTGGTACCCGAGCATATGATCCTTATCTGCCTTTTGTGGCACGTATATATCGTCCTGGCAATGAAGTACCGAATACCTCCAGTGAAATGGAATCTTGGTTACTGAAAAATACCTGGCACTTGGCTAATCAACAGACTATTGAGTTTGGTATTCGCGATACCAAAACAACTTACGGTGAAATTATGCCTTCGCGGCTTGGTTGGGTTCGGGCTGAGAATAATGTTGTACCGCAATGGCCTCTGGCTAATGTCCATCAGCAGGCGTTTAATGTGGATTATAAATGGCAGCCTGAGGGGAACAAATGGGTTGATTTTGATATGAAATTCTGGATTACCCGTACTATTAGCAATACTAATACTGCCGGGGGATATCCACGTGAACCGCGAGATCGGGATGAGGTTTGGGATAAGAATCAGCAGAGAAAAGATCCGAATAAAGATGGTCGTTTAGTCGATACTGCTTCCACCAATGCGCATAATAACCGCTGGGGGGTTGACCTTTCTAATGCCTTTGCATTGACGGCAGATCTGGATTTAACATTGTCGGCCAGCTTGCAACGGGAGCGTTTGGGTTCACATGATGATTATGAAGCAAAGAGTTTCTCTAATTTCCGTTCACTACCAAGAAAGGGGCGCCGTCAGGAAAATAATATTGCCTTTAATTTCGATTGGCGTCCTACCTCATGGCTGGCATTAAGTGCTGGCGCCAGGCGAGTGAGTTATTGGTCTAAGGATGATTTTTTAAATGAACGTTTAGCAGTCCGTGATCCCCGTTATAGTAAGGACAAAAAACTGGTTGGTCAGGGTTTACAATATCAGAGAACACTTACCGAACGGGAAGCTGAATTATATAAAAAATTTAATGAATGTTTTGAATGTCTGACCGATGATGAATTTGATGAATATGCCGATAAAAAATTTACGCGTTCCGAAACACGCGATTCAATTTCTCGCCTTATGGTGCCAGTAGATGTGCTGTGGGAATATCGTGATGATGGTAAGTTATATAAACAAGATAATCCCTATTTTAATGGGGAGCTTGATATGAATGAACGCATTATTGATCCTGTGACTAAAAAAGAAGTATATAAATATGAATATAGTAACGTTCAACAGAATAGCCGTTATGTTGATAGTTCAGGAGAAATATTGAGTATCAGTGATAGTGGCGTTTATAAAGAAAAAAGTGAGCAAGAGCGTTGGGCTAAACAACCTAAACGCAAGGATCATGCCTGGGCGCCGGTATTTTCCGCAACGGCTTATGTGAGTGATAACGCACGTATCTATACCCGTTACGCTGAAGCAGTACGTATGCCGAGTATTTTTGAAGATACCGTAGGCTTTTCTTCTGGTTTGACGGATAAACCCGTACGTGCTTTTAAACCAGAACGGAGTAAAACCGTTGAAGTCGGTTATGTGCATGATTTAAGTTATTTGCTGGGAGCGGAGCATAATGCAGATATTAAATTTGCTTATTACAATACTGTTATAGAAAATATTTTTGACCGTGATAGTAACTTTAAATTTACTCAATTAGATAAACAGAAATTATCGGGTTTAGAAGTACAAGGCCGTTATGATAACGGTGGTTTCTTTACCCATTTTGGCTTGTCTTATAATCTTAAAAATAAAGTTTGTGATAAAACTTCATCAGGTATGTTAGATTCGACCAATAAATTTGGTGTTCCAGAATGTATTGATGGCGGTTTTCCTGGTGGTTTTTTAAGAACAACAATTCCTCCACGTTATTCTCTTAACCTGAATATTGGCGGTCGGTTATTAAATGAAGATTTAGAAATTGGTAGCCGGGTGTTGTATCACAGTAGCGTGGAAAATAAGGATGAAAAATGGTTAATGAAAAAAATGCCGGATACTTATAAAGGGATAAATAATAATCCGATGCGCTGGAATCCGGTCATGACTGTAGATGCTTATATTAATTATAAGGTTACGCCAAATATTGTCGTCGAATTATCCGGCACTAACTTAACCGATCGCTATTATTTGGACCCGCTAACCCGTTCCATGATGCCAGCGCCCGGACGGACGTTTAAGCTTAGTGTCACCAGTCAGTTCTGACTCTTTAAGGGAGATTAGCCGGTTGGCTGTTAAGAGAACTGGCAATCTATACCCAATGGATTTCAAGATGGCTTGAATTATGGTGAAAAATCGTCTTTATATTGGTTTGTTTATTTCTTTGCTGTTACATGCGGGTATCGTTGTATTTATGGCATGGCATTTATTACGTGATGACAGCGCGAATAATCAATCTGTGAATTCGCCAATAGTCAGTATGTCGATAGAAATGGTTGCTCTAGCGGCACCTGTTGAGCAAGAGCAATCTGTAGAGCCGGAACCTATTCCTCCACCACGATCACCAGAGATTGTGGTAGCGGAATCACCGTTTGAGGCAAAAATTGCGCTCAATAAACCAGTGGATCGGCCACGAAAGAAGAAACTACTGGAAGAATATACAGATTCCAAACCACGGAACAAACCTCAACCACAGAAAAAGCCGGTAGAAGATCGTCAGCCCAAGCTAGCGGAACGTGAAAGTAAAACGGTAATTGAGCAAGACCGAACAATGCAAACGGCAGGGCATTCTCAGACAGCAGGAAAAGATGTTGCGGATTCACAAGCAGGGGCGCGTCAGGCAACGACCAGCCAACCGATGATCGGCTTGGGTTTTGATGATTTACAAGGCTATCAGTCAGCCCTACGTCGTGAAATTGAGAAACATAAACGTTATCCACGTCGGGCGAAGAAGATGAAGCAACAGGGTGCGGTACAGGTAAAATTTAGCTTGCTGGATAGCGGTGATCTGACCAATCCTCAATTAGTGCAGAGTTCGGGAACTGATGAACTGGATCGGGCTGCCCTTGCGGCAATCCAACAAGCTCGGTCAGTAGGTGTGAAACCGCCTGGTTTACCGAGAGATCTCACGTTAGTCATCGAATTTAATTTGAAGTGAAAAAGCCATGAACAGCGAAGGTATTAAAAAGTTGCCTTCGCTATGTTGACAGCAATAGCGTGATGTTGAACTGGAATCAGTTATGTCGCATCGGAGTTCAGTCGTTCAATCCGCATATGCAATAATGGAAATGGATTACCCTGGCCGTCAATTTCTGAGCGATTGAAAACTTTAAATCCCTGGTGCTGATAGAAGTCAACTCCTTGGGTGTTTTGTTCATTAACATCAAGTTCATTGATACCTAATTCAGCGATAGCAAAATTCAGAAGTGCTTTGCCGATGCCTTTACCGCGGGAATCAGGGGTGATAAACAGCATTTCAACCCGATGCCGATCAACACTAATAAAACCCTCAATTTCGCATTTGTCATTTACTGCTTTATAAACAGTAAGCGCCGGCAAATAGGTATGCAGAATTAATGGGCGTAGCTCATTAATATGTTCGTCAGACAAAAAATCGTGGGTTGCCCGTACAGAGGCTTCCCAGATTTTGATCAGTTTATTGAAATCTGTCTTCATAGCTTGCTGAATTTTTATATTCATTTTTCTTAATCTTTTATTTTGCTAAATCGATGATGGATTGATGTTATCACGTTTATTGTGATGGATCGCTTCAGATATTACCCAGACTTAGCGGTTATCCTCATTGAGATCTCTAATTGTTAAAATTGTTGCTATTTTGTGATCTGTTTCATGAAGCTAAGAAGAGGTTTGAATCTATTTGGTCTAATATTATCTTTTATAGATAGTTGAATTTTAACCGAATTGGCTATTTGAACTATTAAGCAACACTAAACCTTAAGATGTAAAAAAATAGTACAGGATATTCCTTTTTACTAACTATAATGAGGTATTGGTTAGCCAAGGGAAGGAACGCGTTATATTTCACCAACGTAGATTCTATTTGGATTGTTCATTCCAGTTGGACGGCTAGTTCAATGATAAATATAAAATTATTTCTTGAGGATCATATTAATGAAACGATCGTCTATATTTGCACCAGGTATATTAGCACTTTCAATAAGTGCAATTTCGAACGCACACGCTTATGACAATTTATATGTTTTTGGTGATAGCTTAAGTG
This sequence comes from Photorhabdus australis DSM 17609, assembly GCF_000711895.1. Taxonomy (GTDB): domain Bacteria; phylum Pseudomonadota; class Gammaproteobacteria; order Enterobacterales; family Enterobacteriaceae; genus Photorhabdus; species Photorhabdus australis. Next base: position 48,747 of record NZ_JONO01000024.1, on the reverse strand, counting down.
ATAGTGGAAATAATGGTCGATACACAGTGGATGGTAAGACCAGTGATCTATATCACGATATTATTGCCCGAAAATTAGGAACTGAACTGGCCCACTCTAACAGCGGAGGAACTAATTATGCTGCTGGTGGTGCGACTGCTGTAGCCAGTTTAAATAGTAAAGATAACACTCAGGATCAGATAACTCGTTATCTGGCGAGTCATGATGGTCGTGCAGATTCTAATGGCATGTATGTTCACTGGATTGGTGGTAATGATGTTAAGGATGCATTGAAAGATCTGGGTAAAGCACAAGATACGATTAATAAGAGTGCGAACGCCGCTGCATCCCAGGTACATATGCTTCTTGATGCGGGGGCCGGATTGGTGATCGTGCCTACGGTTCCTGATGTTGGTGTCACTCCGAAGCTTATGGAAACCATTATCTCTGAAGGACTTGCAATTGGAGGCGCTACCTCAAACCAAGTTGAGGAGGCGCTGAATAAAGTTCATGCGGCAGTTAATCAGAACCCAACACTTAATGAAGGCATCCGTCTTCAAGTCATCCAGGGTGTTTTCAAAAGTATCGGCTTTGAAGCTTCAGGAGGAGATGCTAAAAAAGCGGAGGTGATAACTCAGCAATTAATTGATAATTATGAAAAGCATAGCCGAGGTGCGTCAGATCTGGTTGATAGTTATAATCGATTAGAAGATATAAAACTAAGTCAGGGGAATGGCAATATCGTTCGTGCTGATGTTAATGCGCTTTTGCATGAAGTCATAGCAGATCCTCTACGCTATGGCTTTCTTAATACTATAGGTTACGCTTGTCCCCAGGGGGTTAATGCCAAAGATTGTGATTCTAATAATCCCGATTTTGATAAGAATATGCCTTTTTTATTTGCTGACGATTTTCATCCAACACCTGCTGCACAGCATATGATTGGTCAGTACATTATTTCAATCCTTAATGCTCCAGAGCAGGCTATGTTACTGACGAAAGCTAACAATGTGCCGGTGAAGGGGGCACTTGCCTCTCTTGACGGTCGTTTACAACAGCTACGTGGCGGGGGTAATGAGCAAGGTAAAATAGGTGTATTTGGTGGTTATAGTGGTAATCATAATCATACTTTAACACTAGGTAGTGATTATCAGCTCACGGATAATATTTTGTTAGGTGGGATGATCTCGCGTTATCAGGATAATCGTTCAGCGAATAATTTCCGCTATGATGGCCGTGGTTATGTATTCACCGCCTACGGTTTATGGCGTTACTACGATAAAGGTTGGATGAGCGGTGATCTTCACTATTTGGACATGAAATATGAAGACATTACTCGTGGTATCGTGCTTAATGAGGGGCTGCATAATGAGCATGCTTCGACTACAGGTCATCAGTGGGGAGGACGCATTACAGCGGGTTGGGATATTCCTCTGGCATCTACAGTTATGACTAGTCCGATCATCCAATACGCCTGGGATAAGAGTTATGTCAAAGGTTATCGTGAATTGGGTAATAGAAGCACGGCTACAGCTATGCATTTTAGCGATCAACGTTACGACTCTCAGGTTGGAACATTGGGCTGGCGCCTGGATACAAATTTTGGTCGTTTTAATCCCTATGCTGAAGTTCGGTTTAACCATCAGTTTGGTGAGAAACATTATCAAATTCGCAGTGCTATCAACTCAACTGAGACATTTTCCACTAGAAAAAGCCCAAAACAGGATACCGATTGGCGTGAATATATCATTGGTATGAATGCTGTTATTAATAAGGATTGGGGCGCTTTTGCATCAATATCACGCAATGATGGCGACGTCCAGAATTACACTTACTCTTTTAGCTTGGGTGTTAATGCCAGTTTCTAATCCTACTATACCCTTAATCCTTCAAGTTGCCTCTTTGTTGGCTGCACTCGCTCACCCCGGTCACATAGTTTGCTATGTGACCGGGGATTCTGTATTCCCAGGAGTTCCATGTTATCTTCCTCTGATATGAAAAAATATTAATTGGGTATTACATCTCTGTGATGGAAGTTTTTACCAAGAATTTTATAATTAAAAGAATAAAGTCGCTAATACAATCATAGTAGGAATAATAGGACAGATTATCTAAATAGAAATACATTTACCATCGTCAGCATTCTGGTATTGGCATACGGTTATATTATCTATTTGAATAAATAACACCTTAGGGCCGTATGTTGTCTCTTCAAATTTTTGACTATTTGGACAGCCCCATTGAATAGAGTAAAACACTCATTTCTTCAGATTTGTTTGAAAGAAAAGTGGTTAGATGGGTTTAATTTTATCTTCCGATATATACCATCGAAGAGAATTTTTAATGGGAGATGGCGTGACCATAACTAATCCTTTGTCAGCCAGCTTTAATAATAGATAACGAGCTTTGTAGATGGTGAAATCGCACTGTTCGGCGACGTCTCGAGTGCTGGGCCATGATTCTGGTGGGGGATCCACCTGCATCTTCCGAACTGTACATAATTTGGATATGACATTAAGTACTTGATCCGTTTGGGAAGGTTGCGTCGGATCTTTCCGATTTTCCATATTAACTCCAGGCATTATTGAATCCAGTTAGATATCTTGAGTGACTCGGGGTGATCCAACGGCTAATTTCAACACATGAGGGCAGGCTGAATGTTCGTACATAACGAATTATCAGCTATATCCTGTTTTTTCTAGGTTGGTTTTCATACGATGTCGATTAATTATATCGAAAAGTTAAAATTTTAGATCTTTTAATTTAAAAAATACAATAAAAAAAGAATTTTATTCTTATATAGATATAATTTGCGACACTATAGATCGCAAATTATAGTATTGAAATGTTATCTAAGTGTTTTGTTGTGAAATTATTTGAATTTGTATTTTTTGTTTTTATTAATTGAATTATTCTGTAATACTTAAAAAGTCGATAGGGAAATTGTTCATATATAAATATTTCTGCATGGTCAATACATTGTGTTAATTTTTTCTGATTCTTATGAAGTTAAGGTGGAATTGTTAATGAAATAATTCTTATTTTTTTGTATTTTTAACAGCTGTATTTATGCCAATGAGTTTTGGTGTTCTAACTATTTTTCAAAAAAATTTCACTTATAAGAAATCATAAAGTTATTTACTCCCTATCTCAAATAGACGTTATTATTGTAGACAGTTTGAACATTGCCTGAAGTCACTCTTTACGATAAAGAAGGGAAAATAAAATAGTCTAATGGAATGCGCCTTTACTTTTATTTAGAACACATTCTCATCCTTCGCTTATATTAATTGCTATTAGATCGTCTTGGATTTTATTGTTACCAATATGTAAATGATTAGAAATGAAACTGAATAGAATTGTGATAGTAGCTATATTAACATTTGGCGTCGTTTCTTTTGTAAATAAAACTGCTCAATACCATTGCATTGTTACTTTCAGTGACTCTATTATTACTATATTGTATTCCGTCGATCCAAATACGTCCAATCAGACTGTGATCTCCAGTGTAGAGTTGAAAGGAAAAAAGGTCATGGCCCCGAAGAATGTCGAAATCCTTTGGAAAAATTGCAGTTTGGAACCAGTAGTTCAGCGGTTATTGTCTCGGGTGATTTTAAAAGTATTGTTAGCTTTACCTTGGGCTACTAATAAACCGGATAAGCTACGAAAATCATGTCAGTGAAAAAAATTTCGTATACTCATATTAATAGCAATTTTCATTTTAATAGTTATTGCTTGATTAAATTCTCTAATTATATACCTGTTATCTTCCAAGTTGCCTCTTTGTTGGCTGCATCCACCCCGGTCACATCGTTATCTATGCGCCCGGGGATTCGCTCCCTTGCCGTCGCGATCCATCTTGAAATCTATTGGGTATAGAACAGAAAAGTTCAGTCATTTTCAAAAAGAGCTTGAGGCTTAAATTATCATTTCTATAGAGTATTCCATTCTTAATTTCCTGTTTTTGATTATTGTTATGCCAGTCCTATTCGATTGATGAATATTTTTATTATCACTTGATTTGTAAATAAAACTAAACATTAATAACGTGACTTTATTATTTGTGTATGTTATCAATTCCATGGTCAATGCTTCTATTTTAATATTAAATTTTCCTTATTAATTGTTATCTGAGCGCCTAACAGAAGAATGGATAATGGTTTTAAGCGTTTAATAACACAGTAAATACTGGCTTTCCCTTAGCATTGATTGCTATTGATTCTGTTAAGATAGTGATTTGATTTGTATTTTCTAATGAAAAAAGCATGAAAAATAATAAGAAAGCGAAAGAACATGGCAAAACATCGTTTTTCAGACAACATTTTTCTCAGCTGTATATGGGTCATGTGGAGCATTGCTCTGGGATTCTATCTGGCTGGTAATCTTATTAGCTGTGCCGTGACAGCGATTCTCTCTTTTCTGGCTTTAATATTTTGCTTTATTCACATGAGGTCGAGATTAAAAACTATGTTTGGAAAAAAAACAGAGACAGTGGCTGCTGAACCGGTGTCTCAAGCTGTTGATGGTAAAAAGAACACCAATGCAGAAGCCCGCCGTTGTACGATTGTCGCTAAAAGCTCGGTATTTAAAGGCGATATTGATGTGGAAGGTGATATACAGATCTGGGGCAAAGTGATTGGGAATATCCGAGTGAAAGAGGGTGCGATTCAAATTATGCATGCCGGGCGGGTTGAAGGTGAACTCAGTGCGCCAGAAATCATTATTGATGGCAATGTTGAAGGAACTTGCTGTGCAGCAACGTTGGATATTCTTGAACATGGTGAACTACGTGGTATCAGTCGTTGTGGCAGTATGTCTATCAAACGTGGTGGTTTATTTTTGGGTCAATCGGAACAGATTGAGAATAAAGATAAATCCACATCTGAGCGTGTTGTTCCAATTAAAGATAGCAATAATGATAAATCCAAAGATAAGGCCACGGTAAAAACAAGTGCCTGATAGTCAAGCCCGTGTGATGTGTGATTCTGATGGTTTCCGGCACGGGCCATTCCTTTCTGATAAATGTTTAGTCTTTTGAATGATTACCCTATTTATCTTTAATCTTGTCTGTTATAGCGGTTATCTGTTTATACCCGTTATCTTTCAAGTTGCCTCTTTGTTGGCTGCACTCGCTTACCCCGGGGATTTGCTCCCTTGCCGTCGCGATGCATCTTGAAATTCATTGGGTATAATATGCTTTAATTCTCTTAGTTGATGTACATTTAAAGTATGTGATTTGCCGCACATATGAATATATTTTCTAGCTTATATTTAAGGAAAGATAATTATGATATTGGAAACCAACAGACTAATAATGCGAAAATGGCAAGAGGAAGATAGGACACCGTTCTTTCGTTTGAATAGTAATGCCGAGGTTATGGAATACTTTCCTGCCACTTTGACGATTGAACAAAGTAATGCCATGGCGGATAAAATTATTCAGAAATTTGAGCAACAGGGTGATTGGGGATTATGGGCTGTGGAGCTGAAAGAAACTGAGGATTTTATTGGTTTTGTCGGTTTGAATATTCCTGTAGCGGAATTACCATTTTCACCTTGTGTCGAAATTGCCTGGCGTCTTGATAAGCCATTTTGGGGTAAAGGTTATGCTAGCGAAGCTGCTTGTCAGGCATTAGATTTTGCTTTCACCAGATTAAAACTTGAGGAAGTAGTTGCATTTACTACAGTTTCTAATTTGCGATCTCAAAAAGTTATGGAGAAGCTTGGAATGGTGAAAGATGAAAATACTTTTTTGCATCCTTTATTACCGAATGGACATCCGCTTCGTGAACATGTGCTCTATAGAATCTGTCGGTAATATAACTTTGGTTTACTTTATGGTTTTTTCTATTTTGGTGTTTTATACTGTTGTTGCTTATATATAGGTATTTGGGAATACAAATGAAATATGAATTAGCTGTTATGGCGGCTCTGGCTAAATTAAATCATCCTAATACTCGTTCAATTGTGGATGCAACAGGGATATCTGAGCGTAAAGTACAACAGGTATTGCAAACACTACAACAAGACTTAGAGGTAAAGATTAACCGTATCAGAAATGGTAAGGCGAGTTATTTCGAGGTTATTTCTTGGGGAATATTCGAAAGCGGACAGGCAATTAACTGTAAATTGAGTGACTTGGATCTTGCTCAATTTAAATATTCCCGTCAGCAAGAGAAAAATATTAGAAACCGAAAAGATAAAAAAACAATAATGACAACTTATAATGAGAAAAAACATTATTTTGACCGAGTGAAACTGGAAAACTACAGGCACAGTATGCGCCTTGAAGGAATGGATATTACTATGAATAGTTTACCTGTAACTAAAGAGGAACAAGAAAATCTGAGAGATCATTTAATTAGAAAATACAGTGAACAGTGGGGAGATTATGATAGATAAATATGGTGCAGGACAAGATCCCTACACATACTTAGGCACAGATATTCTCGTCAATAAATTAGGTATTCGTGATTCAATCATTCTGGAACAGGCGGAGAGGGAATTCACTGAGCTTGCTATATTAAATATTTCATTTCTGGAACCACCTTACGATTTAGCTTTTTGGTGTCAACTCCATAAACAAATATTTTCGGATTTATATGATTGGGCGGGTCAGCTTAGAACAATTGATATATCAAAAGGTAATACCCGTTTTTGTAATGCTGAACGTATTGAAATCGAAGGAAATAGAATATTCGATATGTTAGAGAGTGAAAATTATCTTATGGGATTAAACCATCAAGAATTCATCAAAAAACTTGCTGGGTATTATGCAGAATTAAATGTAATTCATCCTTTTAGAGAAGGAAATGGGCGAACACAACGCTTGTTATTTGAATATATTGTTATAAACTATGGATATAATATTTCTTTTGAGTCTGTGGATGCTAAGCAATGGATTATGGCTAATATTTCGGCCTATCAATGCAACTATCAACCATTAATAAGAATTTTTGAAAATTGTGTTTATGTTTAATATTTTTGACTATTTTATTGATTGTTTATGAGTGTGGATTTAAGAATTAATAAACTTAAATAGGCAGAAAAATAGCTTTAACTATGGCTTTATGTTGGTTGCTATTAGATTATATTTTATAAAGAAAATGAGAGTGATAATCATATGGTAAAGCGACAAGAATAAAATTATTCCTGTCACTTTTTCATGCTATTGATTGGATTAATTTAAAAGCAAGCCATTGAGAAAAAAATACTATAAAGAGCTATCGGTCCGCATATTTGAGTACATTTTGTCAGTGACTTATCGCTTTGCAAACAGATAGTTGCGAATGCCGGGTTGGCGGAGAAGGTGGTAATACTTAACGCTAAAAGGCAAGCTGATAACTTCTTCATAGTTGGTACCTCATTAGGGGTTTATTGGAGTCAGATAATTTATCTACGTTACTAAATTCTTATTTAAGAATAGGTAATAAGTTCCCTTTTCGTATAATTTTTTGCTGTATTGTTGAAAATCTGTTGAATATATTGTGCCTGAAATTTATATTTCTAACGAAATAAAATGTATGCTGTTGATCAAACTATATTTTTCTAATTCAAGCTTCTGGGATGTACAATCTATATATCCCTATTATTTGTATGAGATAAAAAGATGAATTATATGAATAGTCGTTATCAGTTAAGAATACTGAATAAGTACCGATTAGCTATATTAATGTTATATTTAATAAATTGTTACTTTCGAGTAGCACTATGCAAATGTGGTAAAAAATGGCACGAGAACAATAAAGTGCCACTGTTTTTTGATCTCTTTCACTCTATTGATGTTGTTTGGCATGATTTTATTGTGTCGCTAAATTGGTTCTTTTATTTTAACTCATTATTTTATCTTAATAGGAAATAGGGATTTAACATGGTTAATCGCGTCTGGGTGCTGGGTGACGCCGTTATCGATTTGGTACCTGAAAATTCAAACAGTTACCTGAAGTGTCCTGGTGGTGCACCAGCTAATGTGGCAGTGGGTGTCGCACGATTGGGAGGTAATAGCGGTTTTATTGGTCGCGTAGGTAAAGATAGCTTTGGCACATTCCTGCGACAGGTGCTGCATGCTGAAGGCGTAGATATCCGTCACATGATACAAGACGACCAATACCACACTTCTACTGTAGTAGTCGATTTGGATCAGCAGGGTGAACGCTCATTTACTTTTATGGTAACTCCTAGTGCTGATCTGTTTCTACAGCCTGCTGATGTACCAGAATTTAGCGCTGGGGAATGGTTACATATTTGCTCAATCGCTTTGTCGCAGGAGCCAAGCCGTAGTACCACATTGAATGCAATGGAAAACATTAAGGCAGCAGGTGGTTGGGTGAGTTTTGATCCTAATATCCGAGAGGAGGTATGGAAGCAACCGAAAGAGTTGCGCCCGTGTTTGGAAAAGGCGTTGATGTTGGCGGATGTAGTAAAAATTTCACGCGATGAACTTAATTTCATCAGCAACATTGATCAACTGGAGAACGCGATTGACTGGATGATGACTCGCTTTCCATTATGCTTACTCCTGGTGACGCTTGGTCGTGATGGTGTTTACGTGCACGACGGCAAACAACTCCGTCATTTTGATGCTACACCAATTATCCCCGTTGATACGACCGGCGCTGGTGATGCATTTGTTGCTGGTCTGTTGGCAGCACTGGCAAAACTGGGAGGTATCCCGCAGAGTGACGAATGGACGGTGGTTATCGCTCAGGCTCAAGCCTGCGGCGCATTGTCGACTACCGCTAAAGGTGCGATGACTGCGCTGCCATACGCGGATGAATTGAGTACTTTCTTACAGATGCGCGCCTAAGTATATGGTGGTGGGTATTTGACTTACCATTTCTTCACTTTCCCGCCGAATTTGAGGAATCGATTACAATAGCTTGAGCTGGTTAACGAACTTGATTACTATCTGAATCTGTCAATCAACTCAATTATCTTTTCCTGAAAAATCGGTTTTGTAATTTAGTAGAACAAGAATAACTATATTTCGATGGGTTGAGTATCATGAAAAACCTTCACTATCTGATTGTCGCTCCAGGATTAATATTTTCAGCTTCTGCTTTTGCTTCTTCTTATAACAACATTGAAGAGCGCTTTAATGCACTAGAGCAGAGACTGCAACAAGCAGAGCAACGGGCTGCTCAGGCAGAAGCACGCGCCATAGCGGCTGAACAACGTGCACAAAGTCTGGAACATACCGTTAAAAACGAACAGCAGACTGTACAAGCGGTACAGCATAGCGCTTTGTTGGAAAATAATTCGCAAGAAAATAAGGCAGCGCCAACTAATAATTTGAAGTTGAATGATTTCGGTAATCTGAAATTGTACGGTGATGTAGAATTCAATCTTGATGGCGCTAGCCGAAGTGGCCAGCTAACTTCTCTGAAAACGAGAGATAACAAAGACTGGAAACCGGGTGACAAAGAACGCTGGGGTATCAATGGTCGTATCTTAATTGGATTGGATGGTTATCGTAGTAATCAGAATGGTAACTTCGCTGGTTTCAGTGTGCAGCCGTTGGCAGATATGACCGGAAAAATGAATCTCGATGATGCTGCCTTCTTCTTCGGTAATGAGAAAAACTGGCAGACCAAAATTGGGCGTTTTGAAGCTTACGATATGTTTCCTCTTAACCAGGATACTTTTATTCAGTATTCTGGTAATACTGCTAACGATTTGTATGCTGATGGTTTCGGTTACATCTACATGATGAAAGAAGGACGTGGCCGCAGTAACAGTGGTGGTAGCCTGATGCTGAGCAAATACGCCGGTAACTGGTATTTCGAACTCAATACGTTACTTGAAGATGGCACTGCACTATTTCAGGATAACATCTATCACGGTAACACATTGGATAATAATAAAAATGTTGCTTATCTGCGTCCAGTGATAGCGTGGAAAAAAGATCAATTTAGTGCAGCCGTGGCGATGGAAAGCAATGTGGTCAACAACGCCTACGGTTACCAGAATGCTCAAGGGCAATGGATCGATCAATCCAGACGCAATGGCTACGGTATGACATTAAGTTGGAACAATCTGGCGACTGATCCAGAGAATGGTATTGTTGCTAATCTAAATACCGCTTACTTAGATGCTTCAGGCGAGCAGAATTTCACGGCTGGAATCAATGTGATGTGGCGTCGCTTTGAACTGGGCTATATCTATGCTCACAACAATATCAAAGAGTTCAACACTGATGGTATGGCTGCACGTATTGATCAGCCGTTCAATGAACCAGGCGAATATGACATTCGTACCATTCATACGTCATATCAGATTCCTAACCTCATGAATATGAAGAACTTCAATCTCTATCTTGGAGCTTATGTCTCTATACTGGAAACGGATGCTAACAACAAAATTGCCAACAGTCATCACGATCAACGCTACGGAGCACGTGCCCGATTTAAATACCTCTTCTGATGCAGGTTAGCCGATTTCCGCCATAGCTTATTACCTATAAAGAGATTTTGGTTTATACCTGTTATCTTTCAAGTTGCCTCTTTGTTGGCTGCACTCTCTCACCCCGGTCACATCGTTATCTATGCTTCCGGGGATTCGCTCCTTTGCCGTCGCGATCCATCTTGAAATCTATTGGGTATATAAGGGACATCACGTGGATATAACTGCAACTGTTAACGCACTGTGCCACTGTTTGGAGGTAAAGAAAACATCGTTGATGATGTGACCGTTAGTCCCGCCCAGATTTAACTGTATTGGTTGGTGAAAATAATGGTGGAAAATCCAATGTCGTAGACGCAATCCGATGTTGCTATTCATTCGCCGTAGCGCTTTCGTCATTACCGCAGATAACGATTTCATAAAAGCTGCGATGAAGGTTCACTTCGATGGTGCGGGAATTACGGGCGATGTTGCAACTAACTACTTCGATAAATTAATACAGGTTCCACTCCATGTTCCTCGCCTTGGTTTGAATGAGGCGAAAGCGTATCTGGTCCTTTTACTGCTTGAGCGAGAGACTAACGCAGGCCATTTTAGCAAGGAAAGGTTCAATCATGCGCTTAGCGTTATCCCTGAGAAACTACGTAATAGTTGGAAAGGTGAAACGATCAATCAAGAGTTTTTATATGAACTAGTAGAGCATGTTGATACCCTCAAAAGTTTAATGGATTTAGCTCAGGGTCTTGCGGCACTTCTTCATCGTTCTTTAGCAGTAAACGCCAATCCCCGGCTAATGAAAAGGTTTTTAAATACCGTTTATTTGCGTGATGCTCTTTCTGCGCCTCAAGGAATAACTTTAAATATAGCTGCACTGGCAAAGTGGCATCTCCTTGAAAGGTGCGATGAAAGCCTCGCTGAGGAACTTGCCAGTCGTTTTCATTCGGATAATGACGGTAGGGTACAAGTTTTAGCGGACGCTGAAGCCGCTGCAGCAGGTCAGAGTAGTTTACCTGAGCCTTTTAAGGATACGCCATTTACTCAGCAGTGGCTCCAACTCCTGCCAGCTCTGGGAACCGAGGATTTGCGCCCGCTTCTCCACCTCAGTCGCACTCAGGAACTCGTGACTTCGGTGATGACAATATGACTCCAGATTCTAGAAAATTGAGAGACGCACTGAAAATTGCAACTAATGGTCATGAATCCTTGGTGGAACTTATGAAGAAAATAGGACCTTCACAGACTGATGGCCCAGGTTTAATCCCGACTCTTGGTGCTCAGCCATGGGCACAGCAACTTCTGGAACGATGGAAAGATCTTAACGAATTACCAAAGGTAACTAGGAATGCAATTGCGAACCTTAGGAGGGGGCGCTAATGGGAACATCAACCTCTAGTGGGGGAGGCCGCGCAGGCTCACCGTTTGATCCGGAATGGTTAAAACCTGAAAGTGACTCTACAACAGGTGGAGGAGATTCGTCTGATTCACCAACGGAAGAGAATGGTGGAAATGTAATTCCTGATGGTGCAATAGCACCTGAACGACGATTTGGACCTGCTCGTTCGCTACTTGGTAGATATCTGCAAAATGGCAGTCACGACAATTTACGCGGCGCTACAAAAAGCATGGTCTCCAAAGGGATGGGAGGCGCGCGACGAGCTGCCACTACTATGCGAGGTGTTGCCAGCGGTGTCGGTAGTCTTGGTGAGTTCCTGACGTCTGTCAGGGATGGAAGCGACCAGCGAGTGATTGATTGGCTTACTCACGTTCGGCAAGAGAATCTTTCGGCAACGGATCTTACTCTTGAAATTTTGAAAGAGGTTATTCCTGAGACAGGAAGCGTGGATGATGAATCGCTCCGAAATGCTGGCGCGGAGGCTATGGCGCAACTCTATGAACTTTAGCCGGACGTGGACATATTCAATCTCACGGATGCGCAAATAGCTGAAGTCATGGGGTTGACCATTGCGAATGAGATTTGTAATCGAATAGATCTCCAGCTTGGACAGACTTATGAAAAATTAAAATATGATCCTTTATTAATTCAGGAAAGACGTTCTGATATTCGCGAGTGGGTCGGTGCTGAGGTTAGAGTGGTATTGGAAAAACAAACTACAAAAAATACGGAACCAAAAAGCTTGGCTCAGTCTATTCTCTTCTCTGCATTACAGGTATTTTCAGAATGATTAAAGTTATGTGTGTTAAAGCAGAACTGATACCAGCGCAGGTTCCTGCTGATGAGCGAGTATTCTCCTATTTCAAAGGCGCTAAGCGTGCAGGTGTTGGTACAATTGCGAATCGATGGCATGGCGCATTAAAACGGGGTGGGTTTCGCCCTTCAATAGAGATTTGGGATTTTGTACAATTTTGCCTCGCGGTATGTAGCGCGGATCTATCAAGCCCTAGAAGAACGAGTGCAGATGGCTGGACTCGGAATATTCAGCTTACGGTTGGATTGTGCAATCCAGATAAGTGGTTACCGTTGAAATCCGATCTTGAAGATATGCTAAAAGCTCTGACTGGTGATTATTGGTTATTAAATTTCAATAATGCAGGTATGGAACCTCCTCAAGGAGATGGCGCTTTTCTCAACAACGACTGTGTATCTTTATTATCAGGTGGACTAGATAGTCTAATAGGTGGGATTGATTTGGTGGCTAAAGGCCGAAAACCTCTATTTGTTTCTCAGCTCGCACATAAAGATTCGGAGCGACAGAGGGCATATGCGACCATGCTGATGGGAAATGGTTCACATTATCAATGGAGTCATGGCATCAGCTTCAAAGGATCGCGCGAACCTTCGACACGTGGTCGCTCATTAGCTTTTTATGCATTTGCATTGCTTGCTTCAACGAAAATCAACCTACCGAAGCCTACAATATTTATCCCCGAAAATGGGGTGATCTCCATTAATCCTCCTTTGGTTCCGGGGCGTGTTTCCAGTTTGAGTACTCGAACAACGCACCCTATGTTTATTGATATGTTGCAAAGAGTCTTGGATACTTTGGGTATTCATGTCCAGCTTGAGCTGCCTTACCGTTTTAAAACTAAAGGCGAAATGATGCGGGACTGCCTTGATCAGGACCTCTTGCAAAAATGGGCTGCTGGTTCTACAAGTTGTGGCCGTTTTCGAACCTATAATCGTCAGCACTGTGGACGCTGTGTTCCATGCTTGATCCGTCGTGCCGCATTCCTTGCTTGGAATAAGGCTAGAGATGTTTATGCTGGTGTGATTGAGCGTAATGTTTTCACTTGGTTAGTTACAACGAGCCCAAAGGCTTTTCAAGCTACAAGCCGTGTTTTAAAAAAACATGAATCAGTATTGATCAGTCCTGGACTTCATCCTGAAATTGTCATTGATCGCTTTCAAGAATTGGAAATGCTTCTCGAGTTGATTCAAAACGTAGCTGCTGTAGGTGAGGTTGGATTGGATGGTTCAAAACGATATTCCTCCAGTTACGCGATGCAACTTCGAGTGTTTTCCGAGGTGGTCAGGAAATGCCAAGATGTGGGAGGACGAGCAATTAGCATCCACTCAAGACAGGCTGTTCCGGATGTGCTGGCTACCCTAAAAGCCTTTCCTTCTCACGGAGTCCCTATTCTACATTGGTTCACTGGAACTGCTACGGAATTGAGGGATGCTTCAGCGCAAGGATGCTGGTTCAGTATTGGCCCAGCAGCTTTCAACTCTGCCGCAGGGAAAGCTCTTGCAACCAAGCTTCCTAAACACAGGGTTGTACCAGAGAGCGACGGACCATTTGCTCAATTTGACAATCGAACTGTGATGCCATGGGATTTCAATATTACAGTTCGATTGCTGAGCGAGGCGTGGTCAATGCCTGAAAATGATGTAAAGCTACAATTGTTAAGCAATACGAAAATGTTGCTTGGGCAGATGGGGGACAATCGAATTGCTCTCAACTTCTAAACGAAACGGTATTGAATCACCACGGGTTTAACAGACATCTCCGAGTCGGATGGTGTAAGTCTCAATGCGTATGCCGTTTGTAGACATAGCGAGCAACCGCTACTTACTCAAGCAAAGGAACCTCATAACCTTTAGGGGGAACTGGCAGCGAGAGAGATATCACCGACGAGTTTTCTGGTGCATCATCATTGTGCGCATTTGATCGCCAAAACTAAGTATGCTGGATTTTTATTCTACAAAAGGAGAGTGTGATGGAATCTGCTCGCGATAAACGCACTGGAGAGATTGTTGAGGCTGAGGATCTTTGGTTGCTTGATAGCGTGGATATTGAGGGCTACGTCTGCTGGGCTTGTGGTATAACCATGCAACCAGCCGCATGGGAGAAAGATAAGAAGGTTAGAGCTTATTTTAAAAAGAAACGGGGAATTGAGCATCTTCCTAAATGTGATGCTGACGCTGAAACAACTGTCGTTGGACAAGGGCGGAGAAAGAGTGTCAGGCACATACTGGATAGTGCTCCTGGATTATCTCCTTCAGGGTTAAAACTTGTAGAACAACGTCCTATGGTCGACCCCGACGCTGTCAATGGTGAAAACAGGGCTGATTCAAAACGATCTGTATCAACAAAATTCAGTGAAGGAAATACTCCTACTAAACAATCCCGCCGTCCGTCTCAAACAATTCGGCCAATTTGCCGTGCCTTCATTCGCTTCCCGCATGACAGGGGGATGTCGTTAAACATTCCTGGTATCAGTGGTCAAATTTACATGACGGTGTTTAAAAAGCTCCAGAAAGAAGTTCAGCCCTACCCGGAGCCGAAGATCTTTTATGCTGAACTACTCTGGAATAAATTTTCTGAAAATGATGAAAAACTTATTATTCCGTTATCTGGCGAGTGGGGAAAGGATGAGTCAGGCAAGCTAAAGCCCACTAGAAGCTATCAGATCCACATCGAATGGGCTGGTTGGTCAAAAGCTAAACGTACCGTGGTTCGTAAAGAGCTCGAAGCCGCCCGGACAGAGGCAAAAGAATCTAAAGGCAAAGGATTAAGAGACAAAGCCTGGGTCTTCTTTATCGGTGAGCAAAACGCAGAAAACCCGGAAATCTTCTATGTTAGCGATTATCGACTAATCTGCACAATTGTCGGGCATATCACTTACCCCTAACGTGAAAAAGAGCCTTCCCTCAGATGGGAAGGCCACGGACAAATCACAGATCGATTTGGCTACAGCCGAAGTTACGATCCCCTTCACCAAACACTTTAGACTCAACTTTGGTCAGGTAGTCCAGCCGGGTTAGCAACACTTGGAACTGATCCTCAAAGTCAGGGGCTTCGTTAGCCAGTACGTAGCGACAGTTATCAGGGAATGTCACCAGTTCTGGGCAATCGTCTCGCTGGAGCTTTAAGGCGCTATACCAAGCACCTGTAATCATCCCTCTCAGGTTGTCTTCCTGCTCGTAGTCCCCAAGGTGGTAGTACGCGTCTTTGTTGAAAAGCAGGCAAATGTGGTAATGGCACTTCCCTGATTTAGAATACTCCTTCGCCCAGATGATAAACAAAGGTCAGCAGTATATACGTTTACCTTCACGTTTCTTACGAATATGGCCAGCTTCCAGCTTGGCCCCGAGGGATTCACGCATCCTGGAAATGACCCCAGACTCCAGATTAGGGAAGCAACAGATATTGTCACCGTTATCAACTATTTTTGGATAGTGGAGATCTACACGTACAGCCGTTAGCCTGGGATAACGCTCAGTCAAGCGACATAGTAATCTATTAATCTTTACCCAATATTCCAGAACGTGTTCACCATGTGATCCTTCATAAGTTTTCATCTTATTATTCCTATGTGTTTAGTCCTACGGTATTTGCCAGACCCAATGGTTATTGCCACACAGGTAGGGCTATACTTTTACAGTGTTAGAGGTATATACTGGCATCAGATCTCATTATCCCCATATAGTAATGATCTGATGATTACTTGATTAGTAACACTATTCTTAGATGGTTATTAGACATACTAAGAATAGATAGCCATTATAATACCTTTCCAACATCTAAAATTAAGATAAAGTCAGCCCCAGGCTGTGATGGCTCTTTGAAAATTACTCTGCAATTAGCTTGTTGAATTAACCGATAATTCCGCTGTTCCAGTGACGTTTAACTGTCGATTTTTATGCGGTATTTACTACCCTCTTTCCTTCCTAAGGGGGTAGTGATATTCCTTGTCTTCAAAGCAGCCAGATTCATCCTTCTACATTCATTTTGAATCTTAGGAAGTAGTAACGTAAATGAGCTTTGTGATGAATCAGGCGGAAAGCCTTGTTCATTAAGGGCCGTACTGGCAATTGATCTCAGCCCATGCGAAACGAGCACTCCACCAAAACCTGCGCGTTTTAGAGATGCGTTAACGGTCTGACTATTCATTGGCTGGTTGGGTTTGATACGGCTGGGAAAGATAAATTCTCGGTTGCCGCTTAACGGCTTCATCATCTCCAGAACAGCCATTGCTTCATCTGACAATGGAACAGTATGGTCACGATTCATTTTCATCCGTGCAGCAGGAATCTTCCACTCTCGCGCTACCATGTCTACCTCTTCCCGACGAGCTTCAGCCGCTTCGGCAGGGCGAGTGACTGTAAGAAGCTGCCACATGAACAAACATCGTGTTGACTGACTAATGTTGGCCGTTCGCATCGTTTGCATCAACTGAGGCAACTGATCCGGGCGAATACTTGGCATGTTCTTCTTCTGCGGCTTTTCGAAGGCCTTGCCAATGTTGACACTGGGCACCGCATCAATCAGGCCTGTGTTTTGGGCATATATCATGACTTCATTGATACGTTGGCAAAGGCGACGAACTGTTTCCAGTGCTCCTCTGGCCTGAACCGGTTGGACGGCCTGAACCAGTGTATGAGCTTTAATATCTGTTACGCTGATATCACCAATCGCGGGAAAGACGTCTCTCTCAAGAGAGCGCCAGATATCTTCTGCGTAGTCCTCTGTGATGCTGGCTTTCTTCACATTCCACCAGCGTTCAGCCACGAGCTGGAAAGTATTGGTTTTAGCTTCAAGCGAACTGCGCAGTTGTTCTTGCTGATGCTACTGAGGATCGATTTGTTTCGCCAGGAGGGAACGAGACTCTGCTCGATAGTTTCTGGCATCGGCAAGGGTAACTGACGGGTAGGGGCCTATGCTCTTCTTCGCACGTTTCTTGGTGACAGGGCGAATGTAGCGAAACTGCCAGATTTTATTCCCGCTGGATTTGATCAGTAGCTCAAGGCCATCGCCATCATAGAGAACGTAGTACGCTTCCCTGGGTTTGGCGGATTCGATTTCTTTAACGGAATTGGCACGAATGATTGATATTATTCAATTATCCGAATTTGGCGAAATTGATCCTGATATTAGCTTTACATTCGAACCGTTGTATCAAATGAATGATGAACAAAAAGCCAGCATACGTAAGACCGATGCAGATACTGATTCAGTATTAATTGCTGCAAATGTGATTAGCACAGATGAAGCCCGCGAACGTCTAGCCAACGATGAAAACAGCCCGTATCACTCTCTGGAAATCAATGATGAAATCGACAAAGAAGACGACATCGAAGAAGAGGACAACACGGAAAACATCATCTGATCCCCTTCAAACACTCCGACAAATTAAACCTAATGCCGGTGTTCGTGTGTGGTACAGCAAGCAGTTATATAAGCTGGTGGATGAGATGAATAACTCAGTGATTTACTGGGTATCCGCCAACTATAAGAACGGCGGTGCAGCAATGGCAATGGATGTTAGCCCGGAGATGTTGATGCGTTCAGCAATGCGAAAATTAACCCGGCGTTGGCTAAAGCAGTTTGATGCTTTAGCTGACAAGCTGGCGAAAAAATTCGCGGCTTTATCAATGGATAACATGGATGCGTCGTTAAATCATGCGTTAGATGCGGCACATATTTCGATACCGTTCACGATGACGACAGAAATGAATAACGCGCTACAGACGGTCATTGGTGAGAATGTTGGGTTGATAAAAGTATTCCACGGCAATATTTATCCCAAGTTGAAACGCTAGTGATGCAATCAGTAGCAAGGGGGCGTGATCTTGGAACGTTGACAAAAGCCTTGCAAGAGCGTTACGACATTACTAAGCGCCGAGCAGCCCTGATTGCTCGTGACCAGAACAACAAAGCGACTTCTGTTATGCAATCTGCCCGGCAGCGCTCAATCGGTTTTAAGACGGGCATTTGGCGGCACAGTCATGCAGCAAAAAAATTTCGTCAATCACACTTGAAAGCGGATGGTAAAGAGTTCGATTTATCAAAAGGGCTTTATATTGACGGAAAATGGATCATGCCTGGTGAAGAAATCAATTGCGGGTGTGGTTGGCAGGTCGTCATTCCTAAACTAAGCAACTAATTAATCCGAGAAATATTATGAATCACGGTCTGGCGTTAGATCGGGCTTCTGTACGCTCATACGACAGAGACGGGCGTTTGCATGTTGCTGAAAGTCCTATCTCTAAGGCGACGGTATCATCGTATTACGGAAGAGAAATCCCGAACTGGCAAAGGTTAGGGCTTGATCCTAATCGTATGTACAAACTGTTGCGTGACCCTGGTGAATTAAAGAAGGGGGCTGCAACCTTCAATAACCTGCCGTTATTGAAAAAACACATTCCCGTCACGGCGGCTAAACCTTCAACAGAATTGATTGTCGGTACAACGGGATCAGATTCCATGTTCGATGGTACATACCTGAAAAACAGCCTAGCAATTTGGGATGTTGAATCCATAGCGGGTATTGAATCGGATGAACAAAAAGAATTGTCAGCGGCGTATCACTACGTCGCTGATATGACCCCCGGCACGTATGACGGCATTCATCATGATGGCGTTATGCGCGATATCGTCGGGAACCATGTCGCTCTTGTTGAAGAAGGGCGAGTCGGTGCAGATGTTGTTGTCTGCGATTCCCTCCCTCTGGAGTTAAAACACATGAAGTTAAATAAAAAAATGGTGGCTGTCGCTGTACGTGCGGCGCTGGGGGCATACTTGCAGCCGAAATTAGCATAAGATGCTGCACCAAAAGAAATTGCCTCATTACTGAAAGCGGGTGGTAGCGCGAAAAGTATAGCGGAAGCGGCGAAAAACAAATTCGGTACCCTTCTGGCTCAGGATATGGAAATCGACTCAGCGGAGCTTGCCTCAATCATTGAAGCTGTTGCTGATGATGCGGAGACACAGGAGCCTGCGGAGTTACCCGCGCAGGACGATGATATCTGTGCGCAAGTGCTTGAATTGCTGGCGGGTAAATTGCCAGAGGAAGACCTGGAAAAAATCCGGGCGTTAATTTCAGGCACTCCCGCGCAAGACGATGATCCCGATAATAAACCAGAACCAAAGGAAGAGGATAGCGTCAGTAAGCCCGCAATGGATGCTGCTATTCGTGCAGCTACTCGAAAGGCAGAAAAAGACACAGTGAATCGCATTAATGCTATTCGCATTGCTGAGGCTGAGGTTAAACCCCTCATCGGTGATGTAGTAGCAATGGATTCTGCTGACGAAATTTACAAGGTTGCGCTTGATGAGGTGGGTGTTGATACAACCGGTGTTCATCCGTCCGCTTATCGCTCTTTAGTGAAAATGCAGATCGGCATAGCAGAGTCAGCAAAACCTAAAGCCCGCCTAGCAATGGATTCTGCTGCTATAGATTCTTTTGAAAAACGTTTTCCCACCGCATCTAAATTAGTGAGGGTCTAACTATAGGTTTTCCGAACAAAATTAATCACTATCCAGCCCCCGGCATTGAGGGAGCATTTGCCAGCACTAACCCTAACGCCACTTTGTTAGCAGGGGATGGCACGCTGATTGCGGGTAACGATGGAGTAACTGTTGGGCGTTTTGCCTGGGTGATTGATGGTGTCGTTTCGAACAAGGGGGTGGGTGCCCCGTCTGGTTTTGTGGGGCGTGACGGACAAGCGTCTATCACTCTTTGGTTGGGAGAAGCATCCATGCTGATCCAACCCGGACGTGAAGTCACTTTATTTACTGCGGGTGATTTTACGGTACGAACAAGCACTCCAGCAAAAGTTGGGGATAAGATTTACGCATCCTTAAAAACGGGTGAGGTGCAGGCCGCTGCAGCGGGAAAAACTATCACTGATTTTATCGAAACTAAATTCGTTGCCGGTACTGCTGCTGGTTCGGGTGAATTAGTCAAAATGGGGACCTGGAGCTAATGAAACGACACACAGATTTTCAATATATTGAAGGGGAATACGGCATTGTAGTACCACAGGCCGTCGATTACTTAAATCCCCAATATGTTCGTAACTATACGTTAGCTATGGATGCACAGCCAGCTATGGTGACCGTGAGTAACGCCGGTGTTCCTGCGTATCTGACTAACTATCTCGATCCTGAGTTGGTTCGTGTGTTGGTCACGCCGATGAGAGCGGCTGAAATTATCGGTGAAAATAAAAAAGGTGACTGGACAACGCTGACAACCCAGTTCCCGGTTGAAGAATCAACGGGTGAAGTGAGCTCATACGGTGATCACAGCAATAACGGCATATCAGATGCTAACGTGAATTGGGTGGAACGCCAGAGCTATCATTTCCAAACATTTACTGTCTGGGGGGAGCGTGAGCTGGATATGTACGGTACGGCCCGTATCAATCGAGCAGCGCAACTTAACACCGCAAGCGCATTAACCCTAAACAAGTTTATGAACAAGTCTTATTTCTATGGTATTGCGGGGCTTAAAAACTATGGACTGTTGAATGATCCGGGATTAAGCGCACCGGTGGTACCGGCTGCAAACGGAAAATCCAATGGTACGACGTGGGAAACCAAAGACGGGCAGGCAATTTATGACGATATTTCCCAACGCCTATTTAAACAGCTTACAAAACAAACAGAAGGGTTGGTGGAACGAACAGAGCCATTGAAACTTTGCATGTCGCCAACAGCGGAAGTCAATCTGACAAAAACTAACCAGTACAACGTTAATGTTACCGAACAATTGAAAAAGAATTTTCCGAATCTGACGATTGAAACGGTGGTTGAATACAGTACGGAAGCGGGGGAACTGGTTCAATTGATTGCCGATACGCTTGATGGTGAAAAAACGGCTTATGCCTCATTTACTGAAAAAATGCGGGCACACGCGGTTGTTGTGAGCTCATCCAGTTTTAAACAAAAGAAATCAGCCGGTACGTGGGGTGCGATTATTCGTTATCCACACGCTATTGCACAAATGTTGGGGGTTTAAATGGTGACAGTCATTGTGGGGTGTAAATTGCCTCACGGGTTAACGATTGAAATTGATGGGAATAGCGTGACGCTAAACGGGATAAATTCATCAACAATTATTGGTGGTTATGGGCTGACATATGATGTTGATAAAGCGTTTTTTGACAAATATCTGGAGCTCTATGCAGATACGGAATTAGTCAAAAATGGGCTTATTTTTGCCCAGGAAAAACTCAAAGAGGCTCGGACGGAAGCTGAGGAAAAAGCCGGGTTAAAGAACGGGTTAGAGCCTATCAATCCCCAAAAACCGGGTAAGAATATCGAGCAACGAAAAGAAGAGGATTAAGCTAATGGGCTTTGTTGTCGTTTTTGATGTCGTGAAATTTCGCACTCGTTACCCGGAGTTTTCTTCTGTCAGTGATGTCCTGCTGGATACCTATTTTATTGAAGCAACACTCTATCTTAACAATACGGCCCAAAGCCCAGTTAGTGATCTTGAACAACGAATACTGTTGTTGAATATGCTTGTTGCTCATATTGCCGAACTTAATCGTTTATCTGTTAGCGGAACAGCGGCCAATCCGCTCGTGGGGCGAGTTAGCAGCGCAAGCGAGGGATCTGTTTCCGTTTCGGCTGATATGGGAGCTGTCAGTGAACGTGCTGCTTGGTTCTTGCAGACAAAATACGGGGCTATGTACTGGCAGACAACAGCACAATATAGAACTATGCGTTACATCCCCGGCAGCTCTCCCTCTCACTATCCGTCATATTACTATCCACGGACTCAATGGAGGCGCTAATGTCGAGCAGTATCAAGGGTGGTGATGCAGCAAAACGCTACTTAAAGCAATTAGCTAAAAAAGTGGGTGAAGGCAAAAAATTGCGGGCTGGTTTTTTCAAAGACGCGACTTATCCCGATAGCACTTCGGTAGCAATGGTGGCAATCAGTAACGAGATTGGCGATCCGAGGCGTAATAAACCGCCCCGTCCGTTTTTTCGTAACACTATCAACGAACATGCTAATGAATGGGGTGATGTGCTTGCACAGGGCCTGAGTGCTAACGATATGAATGGGGATGCAGCGTTACGGATGACCGGGGAAGTTATCAAGGGGCAAATTCAACAATCTATTCGTTCTTTCACTTCACCAGGCAATGCGGAATCAACTATAGCTAAAAAGGGATTTGACGCCCCGTTACGTGACACCAAACACATGCTGAACGGTGTTGATTATGTGGTTGATGAGGGGAACGAATGAACCTGCATAATATTGTATCTGGTGCTGTCGGGATTGTTAATCCTCATTCGCCTGGAGAGATACGGGTAAGTGCGGGCTATGATATTGCACCCAGTGGCAAGCAAATTCCGAAATACATCACAACACCCGTTACTGCACAAATTCAGCCACTGACTTTTACTGATCTACAACATACAAACGGTTTGAATATTCAGGGCATACTCAAAGCGGCTTATGTGAATGGCAATTTTAATGCCGTCAACCGCCCCAGGCAGCAAGGTGGCGATCTGCTGATGATTAATGGTGAAGAGTGGTTGATAGTGCAGATTTTGGAAGAGTGGCCGGATTGGTGCAAATTCGCTGTTACATTGCAGCGTGGGGAACAATAGTGGCAACGATAAGTGTAACGCAAGACGATATAACAACCGCATTACGCGGTTTTTTAATAGCCTTAATACCTAAGCGTAGCGTTATTTTGTCTCAGATAAACCGCTCACCGATGCCGGATGGCGATTTTATTGTTATGACACCATTGAACAGCACGGGTTTATCAACAAGTGTAGAGCTTTATAACACACCTATAGCAGCAGGTATGGGGGAAAGTCTAATCACTCGGACGACACGCTGGACATGTCAAATTGACTGCTACGGTCAGTTCGCTCATGAGGATGCTCACATTATTGCAACGACGGTGCGTACTGAACATGCAAGTGAGCTATTCAAGAGATCGGGTATCGATATGACACCGCTCTATGCCAGCGATCCGATCCAGACGACGATGATTAATGGTGAACAGCAATATGAGTCGCGTTGGACATTTGAATTTACTGCTCAAATCAACCCCATTGTGACAACAGAACAACTATTTTTCGACAGCATTACGCTGGACACTAAAACAGTGGAGTCTATTCATGGCAATTCCAATCAGTAAAGACGTGAGAATTAATCCGGGGGTGCTGTCGGCAGCGGGTAATGCTGTTGATCTCAATGGGTTATTACTGACAGATAATATATATGCACCTGTTGGTGCGGTGTTGTCGTTCTCGACTAAAGAGGATGTGGCGGCATACTTTGGCGGTGCATCGGAAGAATATAGCATGGCGGCTATTTATTTTTCAGGGTACGACAATTGTACAAAGACACCCGGCCAATTACTGTTTTCCCGATTTAATCGAGCGGCAGTATCGGCCTGGTTACGTTCAGGTTCTTTTAATGGGGTAGCTATTACCGATCTGCAAAAAATATCTGGTGCGTTGAAATTCAATATCAATGGCACAGCAATAAATGCCGCAATCAATTTGATGGGGTTAAATCCTTTGCGGATGCAGCAAAGAGCATTGAAACAGCGATTGGCAAGACAGTAACGGTTGTGTTCGATACCACCCGTAAGGCTTTCATTATCAATGTCGCCTCTGCCAGCATTAAACCGGAAGATACAAATATCACCTATGGTACTGGTGATGGGGCCGAGGCTCTTAAGTTCACTGGCGCACTAGGGGCAACGGTTTCTCAGGGGGCTACAGTGTCGGCGGTTCCTGATCTATTCGCTGTGATTAAAACGCAGTCTCAGCAATGGGCAGGTTTTACGACGGTATTTGAATGTACAGATGAACAGCATCTTGCATTATCAGCGTGGGCTAGTAGTCAGGCATATCGCTATTTCTATGTTGCCTGGACAACAAGCGGCACGGCAAAAGTAAAAGGCAGCCTGGAAACTATCGCCCATAAAATTATCGGCATTAATAGCTACGGTAGTGTCGTTCCTGTTTTCTGCTCTGATAATATGAAACCGGCAGCAGTATTGGGTTATGCGGCGGTGCTGGATTTTGAGCGAACGGAGGGGCGTGTTCCGTTTAAATTCAGAGAATTGAACGGCCTCAGTCCTGATGTGATCGATTCTGATGTTTATGATGCACTGATTGCTAATGGATATAACTTCTATGGCAATTATGCCGCCAATAACATCACCGAAAATTATTGGGCTGATGGCACAATAACCGGTGATTTTAAGTGGTTAGATTCCTTCTGTGGTCAAATCTGGCTGAATGCGAACTTGCAAGGCGCGGTTATTGCCTTGTTCAAATCCAATAAGACTGTTCCTTATAACACGGCCGGCCGTGCGCTGGTAGAAGCCTCAATGAGTGATGTTATCCAGCGGTTTAAGTTGTGGGGCGGTATCCGATCAGGCGTAACATTATCGGCTGCACAAAAGCTGGAAATTATTAACGCCGTGGGATCTGATGTTTCAACGTCAATAATCGCGAAGGGTTATTACTTGTCTATTGGGAAAATGTCTGCCTCTATGCGTGCAAATCGCACCAGCCCAAGCTGTACACTGTGGTATTGCGACGGAGGCAGTATTCAGAAATTCGAAATGGCATCTACGGAGGTTCAATAATGTCAGACACAATCACTTCTGCTGATGCAGTCATTACCCTGACAGTCACTAATTTGTATCCGTCTGGTGTGCAATTACAGGGATTTGCCGCAGACAACATTTTCGAAACTGAGGCGTTAGATTTGGCTGAAACTGTGCGTGGGGCGGACGGTAAACTGTCAGCGGGTTTTATCTACGGCAATATCAATCAGACGATTCATATTATGCCTGATTCGGAAAGTCGCACCATTTTTGATACCTGGGCGACGACATCACGTACTAGTGTCGCTGTGTTCAGATGTAATGCGACGGTTATTCTTCCGGCTATCGGGCGTAAATATACATTAGTGAACGGCGTTCTGAAGCAATGGAAAACCATGCCGGACGCAGGAAAGGTTTTACAAGCGGCGCAGGCCGTCATTGAGTGGGAATCAATAACAGGTGAGGCATATAGCTAATGGCACGTAAAGAAACCTTCATCACTATGAATGATGATAATCGCGACAAAGGAAAGCTTTTTTACATTCAGGAAATGCCCGCTTCGCAGGCTGAATGGTGGGCTATTCGTGCGTTGATGGCAATGGGGAGAGAGGGGTTGGATATCCCTAATAATTTTCGGGATTTGGGCATGGCTGCATTAGCGGTGGTTGGATTGAAAGCAATTTCTCGCATTGCTCCTGATGAAGCCAGGCCACTACTTGATGAACTGATGGGTTGTGTGCAGATGGTTCCGAATCCGGCAGATAAAAAAATCAAACGCGAACTGATCGACAGTGACATTGAAGAAATTGTTACCCGGCTGAAATTACGTGCAGAGGTGCTTAAGTTACACGTGGATTTTTTCAAAACCGCCGACCAATCGTAATCCCGCCGCGCTATTCCAGCATCGCAAAGCCATTCGGTATCATCAGTTATACAAATGTCCCAGGTACAATAGCGACCGTTATCTCATCAGGAAAAGCAACGCTCTATGAACTGGATACAGTTTATGGAGTGGAGGACCTTTGGCAATTAATAGAGATTATTCAGGTCGATAATCACAATGCTTACGTTTTACAGCAGGGTAAAAACTGATGGCAAACATTATAGATGAACTTGTTATAACGCTGGGACTGGACGCGGCTGAATTTAGTGCAGGTGAAACCGCGGTGATTGCCGGGATCGGTGGACTGACTCAGGTTATGCAAAAACTGGTTGATTCGTTTAATGATGGCGAAAATAAAACCAGAAAATCATTAGACAAAACCGGTAAGAAAACCGAAAAAGTGGCAAAAGAAATGGAGGCGGCAGGAAAGAAAGCTTCCTCTTTTTTTTCCAGCATAAAGAGTCAGATCTTGGCTTTGGCGGGTGTCACGGTCTCACTCGGTGGACTGAAAAGTTTTGTAACCAGCTTTACCGGTAATCTCAATCAGTTAAGTACTGCTGCTAATGCGTTCGGCATGTCGGCTAGAGCGCTTGATGGCTGGACAAAAGCAGGTCAAGCATTCGGGGTCAGTGCAAATGAGATTGTGGGGGCATTTTCACGCATTAATGATGCTAAAGCCCGGCTAAAATCAGGTGTTGCGCTTGATCCGGCTCTTGAGACGCTGTTAAAAACGGCATCACAAGCGGGTGTGGATATTGATATTGCCTCAGAAAGCACCGAATCCATCATTCGTAAGCTGACTGGTGTTTTTCCCAGGCTTAATAAAGATCAACAGCAAGCTTACGGTGGTGAGCTTGGGTTCGGGTACGCCGCGCAACAGTGGTTCTCATCCGGTCACGCACTCAAAGATGTGGATAAATTTACAGCCAGTTCGGGTGCGGATGATAAATCTGTTGCCGTCGCGCGTCGTTTTCGTGAACAGTGGACAGAGATAAGCCAGAGTTTTGAGAAAACAGGCTACATTCTGTTTAATGCCCTTTTACCATATATCAATGATTTCAATATCTGGCTAAAAAATTTAGCTGATTGGATGAATAAGCACCCAGAAGAGATTAAAAAAGCGGTCAGTGGTTTTCTCGATAAGATGAGTTTTATTATTTCAGTCGCTAATCAGGCCGCGGATGCGATAGGCGGTTGGGGTAATGTCATCATTGGTCTGATCGGGTTGAAGTTTGCGGGGTGGTTATGGGGAATTTATCGCATAGTTTCGTCCATGCTGAAAATGGGGAAAGGTAGCGGCGGATTGTCAGGCAAAGGGGCTATAGGGAAAGCCGGGATATACGGTGCTATCGGGTATGCGTTATATGATCCTGTGGAGTCAGTCTCGACTTCGATTGTTGGGCAAGAGACAAAGAATATACTGGATTCATATGGATTGTATCTGGCAAGCGACTGGACACCCTTTTTTAGTAAAAAAAAGCATGAAGCCTATCAGGCAAAACTGGATGGTAAAGTCTCTCAGCCAGATACGACCGTAATCAAGAAGGTCAAAGAGGAAGAAAAACGCAGTGAAAACGACCGTATTATTCGGGCCGAGGATGAACGACAGCAGTGGTTGGAATACAGCAATAATTGGTTAAAAACTGCGTTAGATAAGCTGACCGATTCAATTAATAAACTGATTGATTCGCTCGTTCCTCAAGTTGTAGCCGCTGAAATGTCACCGAACACTACCGGCATGAAATTACTGGGTTGGCTATCACCAAAATTAGCACAACTTGAGCAGCAGTTCGGGTTACCGGTGGGGTTGTTACGTAGTGTTGCCATGACGGAATCGGGAGGCAATCAGTATGCTGTGTCTAAAGCAGGTGCCAAAGGCTTATTCCAGTTTATGCTAGGTACAGCCAAACATTTTGGGTTAATGGATGATGATGTTTTTGATCCGGTAAAATCTTCGGAAGCCGCGGCAAAATATTTATCTCAGCTAATGAGAATGTTTGACGGAGATTTGAGTAAAGCACTGGCGGCTTATAACTGGGGACAGAGAAATGTCATGCGGAAAGGATTGGGCGCTGCGCCAAAAGAAACCCGCGATTATATCCCAAAGTATTGGCGAATATGCCACAACTGGGGGCTCATGTGGCCGCTCAGCGTTATTCGAATACGGTAAACAACCGCACCTCCTCTGTTTCTGAGAGTTATCACATCGGAACTATTCAAGTCAGCTCTAACGCTAAAAACGTAAAAGGCGTGGTTGACGATGCCCGGCAGAAAATAGGCGGATCAACGCTGGCAACAAGCTATTCAACGGGGGTAACCGGATAATGGCATTTTCTCTCAATCAAACAACGGTACTTAGTGCGTTCCGTAGCGGCAACCTGCTATCTGCTGTTAATAGTATGATATCTCCTGGATATGGTATTTATTATGCATCCGGGCAGAGAGTTGGTGATAAGCCGTTTACGCCCACCTCGTTCATTGCGATAGAAGTCACACGAGAGGCGTCAATCACTACGGCGCCGATAGAAAAAAGCGGCTACACATCGTACAACAAAGTGCAGCGGCCCGGTGAAGTTCATGTGACATTTTCGTTTGAGGGGTGGACCGGTTTTTCTGGTTCCGTGCCTAACTTAACAAACCTCACCCTGACTTCCCGTTCTGATGTTCTTGAAGCGTTAGATAAGATGGTATCCAGTGCTGAAATTTACGACATTGAAACACCGGATACTACGTACACAAGTTATGATTTGATTAAGTACGATTTTCGAATAAGGCAGGATAACGGTGTTACCTTACTGATTGTGACCGCAGTTTTCCAGGCTGTACAAGACATTGCCGAAGTGAAAATGAGTAGCGATGTTGCTGACAAGTCGAATACAACAAAGAATGAGACAGCGAAAGGCCCAAGCAAAAATACCGAACAATCAACAGGTTCAACAAAACACGCCACATTATCTGATGTCAAAAAGGCCCTGACCGGATTGAAAAAATCCGTTTCCAGTGCTGCAACGCAAGTTGCTGATAAAGTTTCATCCAGTTTCAAGCGTGCAACAGAGACGATTACCGGTCCATTAAATGATTCTGTATTGAGTGCCACCAACCATCTTAATGATGCAGTAGAGGAATTATCGAGGAAATTAACGTGATTGAAATAGCGATCAGGGCGGTTAAGGCTCAGGAGTTCACTGTGACCTTGAATGAGCAGTCATGCATGATACGCCTCAATCAACGTGGCACAGGTTTATATATGGATTTAACCGTCAATGATAAACCTGTGCTACAGGGAGTTGTGTGCCTCAACTGCAATAAAATTGTCCGTTACAGTTATTTACGGTTCCAGGGTGAACTGTTTTTTGCTGATCTGGATGGTTTATCTGATCCCCATTGGGAGGAGCTAGGGCAACGCTACAAATTATATTACCTTTTTCCAGGAGAGGTGACTCAGTGACGTACAAACAACACAATATCAAAGTTGAATTTCAGCTAGTTGACGGCAAGACATTTGATGATAGCGGTAACAATATACTGACTATCGAAAATGCACGCGCTTATGTCAACATGGCGGCGTGGGGCGGCATATCAGGGACACAAATAACATTACAAATCTGGGGTTTAACAACCAGCCAAATGGCAACGTTGAGCTATCGCGGGATCTGGATTGGTAGTGAGAAATTCAACTTAATGCGTGTATGGGTGGATAGTCATGCCATATTTGAGGGTTTTATTAGTGACGCCTATGCCGATTTTAATCAGTTACCTGATACCCCCTTAACGATAACAGCCAGCATGATGTTTGGCCTAAGAGCAAAGGAAGTTGAACCGTTCACTGCATCGGGAGATGTGGATATTGTCGATATTATTACTGCAATGGCTAAAAAAGCGGATCTAACGGTTGAAAATTATGGTGCCACAGGTGTTATCTCAAATCCTCATTATACAGGAAACGTTGTTAATCAAATCCAACAGGCGGCAAATGCGCTAGATATAGACACTGACTTTGGGATTGATAAAGTGGCCATTTGGCCTCATGGTCAACCGAAAGTTGAAAAACTGCTGTTTACGTCTCCAGAATATGGGCTAATTGGCTATCCCATATTTACTAGCGTGGGAATAACAGCAACTACTCTTTTCAGTAATGAAATTATTTTAGGTCGTAAGATACAAATAGAAACCTCTTTGCCGAACGCTAGCGGCACTTATCTGATAACAGGGGCGGAACACTATCTTACCTCCTGGCTTGATGGTGGTCAGTGGCATACATCTTTTAGTGGCACTCCAGTGAAAACAGAGGATAAAAACAATGGCGAAGCTGACAACAAAACCAACGGACATAAACAGTGAAGCGAATGCTTTTGATTTTGTTATGAGGCAATTTCTCAGTCAGCATGTTTTTATCACTTTGGGCCTTATTATTAAATCGAACGGGAAAACCGTAGATGTAAAGCCGATGGTACATAATATGACAGGAACAGGGAGAAAAATCGAGAATGGAATAATCTATACTGTTCCAGTACTTCGCCTTCAGCGTGGTAACAGTGCTGTCATTATGAACCCGGTTGTGGGAGATATTGGACTAATCGTTATTTGTGATCGTGATATTAGCAGCGTCAGAGCAACAAAAGCACCGGCATTGCCCGGTTCAAAAAGAACACACAATTATTCAGATGCAATTTATCTGGGGGGTGTTTTAAACGCAGAGCCACAACAATATATTGAATTTGCAGATAATCAGATAAATATTGTTTCACCGAATAAAATTAACGTAGTCGCTCCGACAATGGAAATAACTTCATCAAATTCAATCACAATGAACTCACCATCTATTATATTAAATGGTGCGGTTATTCAAGGTAGTGGTGGTAACGGTGGAAATGCAACATTTGGTGGAACCGTAACAGCGAAGGGTGAAATTACAGGAAATGGGATTAAACTTTCATCACATATGCATGGTGGTGTAGAATCTGGTGGTTCAAAAACCAACAGTCCAGAGTAAAAATATGTGTAGAAATCTAACATCAAATATTATTGTCGCGGGAGTTTTGTTTGCCTGCGTGTTTAGCTCCGGGGCAAAAAACAGTGACATTTCTCGGCAAGAAAAGATATCCGCTATGTGTATGTCCCAGTCTATATTACAGCAGTATGCCGCGAATGCAGGGCTTAACTCTATATAGATCCGTCCACCCCCGCAGAAGAGGTCCTGTTACAAACAGGAAGCTACTCGACTGAAAGCCCGGTATATAAAGCTCAAAAGGAAGATGCTGTAAATCAAGGAAAAAAATTGATGCTAAACGAGAAACAAGTAATGAATGTTATTCGGTATTACTATGAGAACCGTGATGAAGCAATGTTGTTGCAGGGGGAAGAGGTTTCATCCGATTTTCAGCAGCTATGTATCGTTAATCCAAAGCGTTATCTTCCTAGCTACAACATGTTAAAAGCAGCGGGAAAAATATAGAATCGAACGGTTCAAAAACCTATAAACCCCCAATCGTGCTGGTGGATAAAGTCATCTTCGGCTTACAGTGCAATATTGTTGCGTATTTTCATCAGACGTATGACACTCATGACAAAATGATGTCAATGTGATTCTATTTTTCTAAATCTTGCTTTTAACGTGTCGTTATTTTCTGGAATAAGGCTTACATAGGTAGCTAATTGTCATTTACTGCATGGTTGTAAGGTTAAGAATAGTGGTTTAATATGGTACATAGTGACACATTATGACTGTTTGTGACTCACTATAACAAACTATTTGATAAGGCAGAACGTCATGAATCTATCACTAAGGAGTTGTTTAGCAGTAGTTTTATTTGGAGGAGTGCTGTCGGTTCCTTCATTCTCTGCTGGTTATGTGGATTCGAGGGACGGTTGTAGTATGCTTAGCTTTAAAGTAGGTGAAACTATCTGTAGTCTGGATGATTTGAAAGCTCAATATCAAGAAAGAAGAGAGATTGTTGATTCATTAGCTAATGAAATTAGCCAATACTATTTAAATCTCCTAAGCCTTGATGAAAGTCAAGTTCGTGGTATTATGCTTCAAAACGATATAGAAATTAATAAGGCTTGCGAAACCACAATAAGAGGGTTTGAGCAAGGACTCAAAGCTATGTTGAAGCAAGATCGACCTGATGAAGAAAAACAAGAAATGAGGATGTATCTGAGATCTATAGCAAAGGCCAGATTTGAGATAACTCGTCTTAATGATTTTTCTCGTCAATTATTTACTTTGCCTAAGATTTATAAAAGCGATATAAATAAAGCTGCTCTATCAGAATTGGCTGCCTATACAACCAAAAAGGTTGAGTCTGGGAATTTTTCATTTACTGGGTGATAAATGGAACAAGTGGATGTATCAATAAATGAGTATACAAGGAAAGATTTTTTTGATGACGTCTTCCTAAAACATCTAGATCTTGAACAGGCTATTTTGCAAGATTTTAAACACTATAAAGAAACCGGTGAAGTCCCTGATTATTTTGGTAGGGATGTTGCTTACACTCAGCCAGAAGCAGCATATAAATCATGTATGATGCATATTCATCTTTGTTTTCCGCCTGATTCATTCCCTACAAATAGGGTTCAGTATTATAGAACGTGTAAATCAAATAGCCCAGAAAATGATGCTTGTCTAGTATATGTTCAAGGTCTCTTGGAAGAAAACAAATATTCCTTATTGGCGATAATGTATCCTGATGCTCATGGAAAAGCTAGAAATCCCAAGATAATGAGTTATCTGGCAAGAATAGCTCAGAATTTCAGAGATAATAACTAAACCCCGTCCAGTACGGGTTTTTTCATATCTGGCCGCTTAATTGCGGTTTTTTTATTTCTATAGGGTTCGAAAATGCAAACTCGTTCATTTCTTCTTGATACCGAGTCATGGGATTTAACTCTCAACGACTCCGGAAATATCGCCATTACTGATAATCCCTATTCTGTAGCGCAGGATGTCGCTTGTGCCTGTAGTACATATCTGGGTGAGTGCTGGTATGACACAACATTGGGTATTCCTTATTACCAGCGAATTTTGGGACATTGGCCGGGAACTCAGCTAATCAATAGCAAAATGCAACAAGAAGCAGTGAAGTTACCTTATGTTCAATCTGCCATTTGTAAAGTTATAAACGGGAACGAAAGAACTATTGCGGGCACGATGACAATAACGGACATGAATAATCAATCAACGGTGGTAAATTTCTGATGACTAACTCTGTAGTACTGACAACAAGTGTTCCAGGTGTAACCTTTACAAAGACGGGTCTAACTGTGCCCGATGAGGTTGATATTTTAAATGGGCGGCTAAATGATTTGGCTACAGCAATGGGTGGTGCAATGAGTACGAGCTTAACAACACCGCAAGGTCAAATAGCCATGAGTGATGCGGCTATCATTGCTGACAAGAACGATCAGTTACTTGCTATTGTCAATCAAATTAACCCGGATTATGCAACCGGACGTTTTCAAGATGCTATCGGACGAATTTATTTTTTAGATCGAATTCCAGCATCGGGAACAACGGTAACAGCAACATGCACTGGGTTAGTTAATACTGTTATTCCAATTGGTAGTATTGCTCAAGATAAAAAAGGGTATCTTTATCATTCAATAACAGAGGCTAAGATCCCTGATAGCGGCTCTGTTGATGTTATTTTCCAAAACTCAACAACAGGGCCGTTAGCATGCCAAATTGATGACTTGAACACGATTTATAGCTCGGTGCCTGGTTGGTCCGGTATCAGTAATGCGAGTGCTGGCGTACCTGGCATAGATGAGGAAACCCGCGCTAATTTTGAGTATCGTCGTAAACAATCTGTTGCTAAAAATGCGACAAACTCATTACATGCCATTTATGCCGCAGTATTAGAAATAAATGGCGTGGCAGACGCATACGTTATTTCAAATGATACATCGGTAGTAAAAACGGTCGGGGTATCAAAATACAGAATGGTGCCGAACTCTATTTATAGTGCTGTGTATGGGGGAAAGACTGAGGATGTCGCTAGAGTAATCTGGAAGAAAAAGCCTCCAGGTATTCCTACGAACGGAAATACAACTCACACAATTGTGGATGATGAAAACTATGTTCAGCCTTATCCCGAATATGAAATTAACTATGTGATACCAGAGCCCATTCGTGTCTATGTTGACGTCTCACTTGCTAATAGCGATTACCTTCCTGCTGATATTGAAACACAGGTTAAGTCAGCTATAGCGCAAGCATTTAACGGAGAAGACGGTGGAACCCGAGCAAGAATAGCATCTACATTATTTGCTGGTAGATATTATTCAGGCGTTTATAACATAGATACATCGAGTGTTGATATTTACAATATTACGCTTAGCCGTGACGGTATTACTTATTCAACATCAATTAGTTTTGGTATTGATGAAATCCCAACGCTTGACGTTGATAATATATCTGTGAAATTAGTAGGTTCATAAATGGAAAATGTGGGAGCAACTATTCTTGCTCAGTATGCCGCTAGTCCAAAACTCAACTCACTTATTCGAAGCTTCAATGCCGCTGTTTCCTCTGCTGAATTTATTAATACATTTTACGATCTGATTTGGAACATTGACACAGCAAATACTTACGGACTGGATGTGTGGGGAAAAATAGTGAATGTCAGCAGGCGGCTTACTGTTAATGAAAATGTAAAATATATAGGTTTTGGTGAAGCTTTACTGAATGTTCCGACAACGACAGATCCAAATCCATTTGACCAAGCACCATTTTATTCCGGGGAGTCAAAAACAAAAACTATTGAGCTATCAGATCAGATGTACCGAAAGCTAATTATGATGAAAGCCATGTCAAATATATCTGACTGCACTATACCAAACATCAACAGAATGCTTGTTTATATGTTTAGCGATAGCGGACGTGCATATATCACTGATGATGGAAATATGAAGATGAGTTATGTATTTGAATTTCAGCTATCAACAGCAGAATTAGCAATTGTTCAAACATCGGGAGCACTGCCTTACCCGGTTGGTGTCAGTGTCGCAATCGTTCAAAGGATACCAACAAATGAAATCAACTGAAAAACCCACTCTTATTACGGTTCCGTTCGCAAAAGATGGTAACTATAACGAAATTGCAACAAAATCTACTGAAAGCAGTCTGGCGAAAGGTATCGCTACGTATCAGAGCGGTTTTCCCCCGTTAACGATGACTGCAATATCTGCTGGTGGAGTTCCCCCATCTGGCAAGGATATGAACGGGATATTGAATGATATTACTACCGCAATACGTTATTCAATGTCTGGTGGTTTGTATTCATATAATGCTGACTTTAGTGCTGCCATTGATGGTTATCCTAAAGGAGCCATTGTTGCCAGTTCTGATGGAAGTAAAATTTGGTGGAATGGGGTAGAAGATAACAATACAGATCCGGATAGTACATCAGTTTCCGGTTGGAAAAATCTACTAGCAGATCCTAATGGGTTATTTCTACAGAAAGCTAATAACTTATCTGATATTAATAACAAAGCGACAGCGCGTAATAATTTGGGACTGGGAGAGATTGCAACTCAAGATTTTATTCCTGACGCCACACTCATAGAAAAAGGTATCACCCAACTTACAGACAAGACAGGTAACAGTAATACCCTTGCAGCAACTCAGAAATTTGTTTCTGATGTGAATGATAATGCCAATAATAAGCTCGCTAAAAATCAAAATGGTGCTGACATCTTCAATAAAACTGAATTTGTAAAAAATATCGGTTTGTCGGAAACGGTGGAGTTGGCTAAAGGGGCGGTGCCGAATAGCCGGAAAATTAACGGGAAGCCGTTGACCGGGGATATTAGTTTGAATGCTGGGGATGTGGGAAGTTATGCTAAATCTGAGAGCGATAATACTTTCTTACGCATTTCTAGCAATAAAACTGCAACCGTTGGCAGTTTACTGATTGACAGTAAAACTCCTTTTCCTAAATTGCGTTTCAAATCGAAAGATGGATATATATTGGGAATTAACGGTTCTGAAGGGAAATTGTTGCATATCTATTCTGACGATCCCAAGAATCAGCGGCGTTACAATATATTAACGCCTGAGAGAAGTGGTACTCTTGCATTACAAAATACAGCTATAAAATCCGAAAATGGCTGGTGGCAATGTGGAGATACGGGGGTAATTATTCAATGGGTTAAAGTCCCATCAGCTCAACAATCATGGATAAAGATAAATTATCCAATTTCTTTTAAAAATAAGCTTTTTGGCTATATTGCAAGTATGTCGAGTATCAATACATCAACTGGCCACACATTAGTACGTAATGCAACACTATCGACATTTGAATATCAAGCAGGTACTCCTAACAATGATGAGAATCCAGGCAAAGTTG
Organism: Photorhabdus australis DSM 17609; assembly: GCF_000711895.1. Lineage (GTDB taxonomy): Bacteria > Pseudomonadota > Gammaproteobacteria > Enterobacterales > Enterobacteriaceae > Photorhabdus > Photorhabdus australis. The sequence continues at coordinate 12,353 of NZ_JONO01000024.1, read as the reverse complement.
TACATATATTATTTTGGGGGGTACAAATGGTCTATTTCTCCAGAAAAGAATGTGTTTTTTATAATGAAGCTCATGAAGAATGTGTTGAAATAACAGCAGAAAAACACAATGAATTACTTGACGGTCAATCACGCGGTTTTGCTATCGTCAGTGATAAAGAGGGTTATCCAATTCTTACAGAACAAGCACAGTCTGTTTATCACAAGTGGGATAGTGAAAAGTGGATAATATCAGAAAGTGATAAAATAAAGCTCAGACGGGAACAGCAGCAACAAGCAGAACATAAGAAACAGCAACTTATGCTCACTGTAAGTAAACAGATCGCTCCGTTACAAGATGCTGTAGATTTGGAGATGTCGAGTGATGAGGAAAAATCGCTGTTAGCAGAGTTAAAAAAATATAGAGTATTATTGAACCGCGTTGATGTTAATTTAGCGTCAGATATTAACTGGCCCGAAAAACCCTTAGAATAATGGAATCAGGGCCAATTGAATCGACCCCCAATAGTTAGATAAGTCTAATCAAATATGGCTTTTTTGCACTACTCTGACTGAACCGTCCTCAAAATGTTGGATAACCATCCAACATTTAAAGGTGTAGTCCATTTATGCTTTAGTTTATTAGATAATCATCAACCCACCAGGATAATACTTAATCCAGTCAATAGCAGCATTGGGGTTAAATGGCTCAATACTCAGTCCTTCCAGGCATTGCCAGAGTTCCTGGGTGTTCTGGGCGGTAATAACAATACAGTCCGGCATCACCCGGATTTTTAGTGGCATTCCGAAGGTAAATCCCGCCTCCTGTAACCATTTTCCTTTTAAAGAAATGCCGTTTTTAGCTACCTTGCCAAAACGTTCAGCTTGGGAAATTCGGTGAATTGTTTTATTATCGCGTTTAGCCATAATTAACTACCTTATATAGTTAGTTGTGGTAAGCAGGGTTATCGGGTGCCCGCCCGGTAGCTCTGCGTCAGTGAAAATAGTCTCTCAATGTTGAATTATGAACTATAGGTCACTTTTCTGCAATAAAAATGTGACCTATAGTTTACCTGGGCTTTTCGTTTTCAGGCAGTCCATTGAGTGCGTCATTCCAGTGTTGATCCCGTTCTATATTATTCACTATTTTGCTGATCCATGTTTCTGATTTGCCCCACCGTATAGCCAGTTCGCGGCGCGTCCAGCCTTTTCGTTTCATTTCAGACTTAAACAATTCTGGCGGCATACGTTTCAAAATTACTCCACAAATATAAACTGTTTATCGACTCATCATAGTATAGCCGTTTCGCTGATAGGGTGACATTGGTAAATAAAATGACCGCTTAAGTGGCACAAACCGAACTCCATGAACATAGGATATGCCACACCAGAAACACCTATCACTAAGGCGATTGTTACATGAAGTTAGGTTACACGCATGCGTCAAAAGCTGGCGGTATCAGGTGCTGGATTTATGAATAATGCCCTATGAGGCAGAGATTTGGTGAAGCATTTTATTTTGCACTATGCATTATAAAATGGAGGTAGTTGCTGTGCTACAGACATAAAAAAACCAACCTAATTATGGTTGGTTTTTCCAAAAGCTCCGCGGCTCCTTTGCGTATCCTTTTGTGTCCCTTCATTGTCCGGTCAGTGTCCAATCAACTTTGCTAACTTACTGTTTTTAAAGCTGTTGTCCTGTCACTGTCCCTACTAATTTGGTGGAGCTGGCGGGAGTTGAACCCGCGTCCGAAATTCCTACATACCATTTTAATAGTATCAAAAACAATTGTTTACTTTGTTTTTCAAATAGTTAAATTTATCTGGCGTTATCTGATTTTATGCGTTTTTATCTCTTTGTCGCCAAAGTGCCGCCATCAATTAGCGGTTCCAGTTGAGATTATGAAGTGGGTTTTTTGTCACTGCATCTTCCAAGTGATCAGGCGCAAAGTGAGCGTAAACCATGGTCATTTTAATATCTGCATGACCTAAAATATCCCTTAATACCAATATGTTTCCGCCGTTCATCATAAAGTGGCTAGCGAAAGTATGGCGCAGAACGTGAGTACATTGCCCTTCCGGTAGGTCAATCCCAGCTCGTTTAACTGCACGTTCAAAGGCTTTTCTGCATGGGGTGAATAGTTTTCCCCTGTTTTTGGGTAGTTCCTCATATAGAGCCTGAGATATCGGAACGGTTCTGTTTTTCTTGCCTTTGGTTTTTGTGTAGGTGATTCGGTACTTTGATATTTGATGGCCTTGCAGGTTTTCGGCTTCGCTCCAGCGCGCTCCGGTAGACAGGCAAACTTTTGCAATCATTAACAGGCTGGGGCTTTGGGAATCGGCACAGGAGTCAAGTAAGCGCTTAATTTCTTCCGGCGCTAAGAACGCCAGTTCGCCCTCTGCGATTTTAAATGTAGGTAGACCCGCAAGCGGATTTGGAGCGGGCCAGTGGCCTAATTTTTTCAGAGTACCAAAAACAGATGATAGGTTGCGCTGTTCAAGGTTCACTGTCCGGGGCTTAACTGGCGACATCAGCGTACCTTCTTCATTTTTGACCTCACCTTTTAACCGGGCTTCTCGGTATTTTGTAAAATCGCCAGCCGTCAGCTCTGAGGCAATAGGATTGCCCAGCCCATTACAGATAATGCTTAGTTTAGCCATTAGCCGCTTGGGGTCAGCCAGCGTCTGTCCATAGAGTGAATGCCATTGTTCAATCACTTCAGACAAATGCCGCCGATCTTCCTTTTCACCCAGCCATGGTTTTTTATTCACTTCTTCCATGGTGAAGTTTTCGAAAGCTATGGCCTCGCCTTTTGTCGCAAACTGCTTGCGCATCCGCTTTCCATCCCGCCCATTCGGGTAGCATTCACACAACCACTTTCCATTAGGCTGTTTTCTTATGGTCATAATTAAACGCTCTTTATGGTCTTGACTGCTCGACCTAAAATTTTAATGTCATTCAAAGAACATTCAAAAGAAGACTCTCCCTGCTGAACTACTAAGCGGTTGCCTGGCAGGCGAGTGAGTTTCGCTATAGTTTTTATTCCATCAATGTCAATGAGCCAGACTCCATTTACTGGAGGCGTGTCGCTTCGATCAATTAGGTAAGAACCATCATCGGCATGAATTAGGAGAGGGTTTTCAATTGTAGACGGTATCAAGCTGTTATCCAGTATGGTTTTGCCTTGATCTACCAACGTGCCGCTATTCAATGTAGCTTTATCGATCTCAGGAGCAGCAATCTCAGATGATGGTTTGATGTGACCTTGGTCAACAAAAACAAACCCTTGGTTCTGTGCTTCACTATAATTTTTTTCTCCTTGTCCCGTAGTCAGCCAAAGTAATGAAGCACCGGTTTCAAGAGCGCACTGGATTATCCACTCAGCAGGAAAACTATCTCTTAAGTATCTGTTTGACATTGTATTTTTTGATACAGATAAATGATCGCAAAGTTGCTGCCGAGAGCTGAAATTATAGGCTTTGATAAGCCTATTAATCGCATCGCGCCCGCCGCTATCGTTGCCAACCTTGATTAAACCCATAAGAAAAATCCTTGACGTACAAAAGTTGTGACCTTAATATCTACTTGTGGTTTGTAAAGCAAACCTCATAAAATAAGATAAAATGCGCTTAAACCTAGAGATGATGCACTATGAGCATAGATATATCAATTCGTGTACCAAAAGAGCTTGCAACGCCAGCAGAGTTTGCAGAATGGGAAGGTATTTCTCGCGGTTCTGTTTACCAGAAGATTCATCATGGAAAACTCGCTAAGTACATGGTTAAAAAAGAAAAAAATAATGAGCGGGTAAGCCTGCGCTATCTGATGTACAAAACTGATCAGGTTCGTGAATCTCTTGGTCATTCCAATTTTCGCATCATTGTTGGCTAGTAAGACCAATTATAAGAGCTTTTGGAGGGACTAGCATGTTTGACTATCAAGTTTCCAAACAATCCCATTTTGATAATGCGTGTCGTGCGTTCTCTAATGCCCATAAGGGAGATTTGGTACAAATAGCGAACTCTATCGGTATGGCTCCGCAGATGCTGCGAAATAAATTGAACCCAGAGCAGCCTCACATGCTGACTTGTGTTGACTTAATGAAGTTAACCGATGCAACCGAAGATGCCTTCATTCTGGATGGCCTGCTGGAGCAATTACAGTGTCAGCCCTCCGTGCCGGTGAATGAAGTTTGTGATGCCAGTATGCCAGGCTACCTGTTAGGAGCAACGGCAGAAGTGGGCAGGCTGGCAAGTGAGGCTGTTTCGGGTGAGCGTCTTAATCATACCCGTGTGGCGGAGTTTAAGAAGACGGTTAATAACGCAATCAGGTTATTAACGTTGGCGGGTGTCACTGTGTCATCAAGATTGCATTCTAACCCTGTATTTAATTCGGCGGTTGATGTTGTGGTAGGGATGGGAGCATCTTTAGTCTGAGGTAAAAATGAACGCGTTAAAGCAACAGCAGTACCAATACCAAACTAACCAGTGAGTCGTTCCATACGAACAAAGGTAACGGATTTGTGTTCCCAATTGTCTTATGCTCCGTCGCTTATTTTATTTTGTTTCTAATTAGGTGAGGTTTAAATGAACAAGGAATACCAAATGGAATTAACAGAACCGCGTGCTTTTCCAATCCCTTTTGAAACGCGTGTTAATGGTTTAAATCAACTTGCTCAAATCAGGGCAAAACTTTTTAAATCTGCCAATGAGCAGTTGGCTGCCTTTATTGATGAAATGCGTGATAAACGCAATGAGCACTATGCTGATAACATCCGATTGTTAGGCGCTATTTTCTATCTTGCCCGTATTCCTAAAGAACGGCATAAACTGGAATTAAAGCAGTTTACCAGTGAAGAAAAAATTAGTCTTATAAAGGCAGTGAATTTAATTAAGGCAGCGAGTGCATCATTGCCAAATAATTTATCACTACTCAATTAAATAATAATAAATACCAATTTAATTTTAATGGCGTCAACACGTCAGGGATTCTTTTTATTTAAAAACAGGAAATAAACAAATGAATATACCAGACCCTATATTTCTCCCGGTGGAAATAAACACCGATAACCACGTAGTCATTATTGAAAATTGCATCAAACAAAATCGTGAAGATGAAAGACGTATTCGTGCAGATGGTCAAGCCTCACGCTTGCGCTACCTCGCCATGATTGCAAAACGTGATCACTTAGATTGCGATGCGATTGTCAGCTTGCTGGAAAGCGAAGCCAGTGAAATCGAGCTCCAGATACAGGAATGGAATTATGTTTGAGGCTGATGATATTGACCGCGCCAGTGAATACGCAGCGGCAACACTGGAGCGCCAGATTACCGCGCATGTTAACCGCCGGGTCAGTGCTTCAGCGGTGGAATGTGAAGACTGCAGCGAAGCCATTCCCGAAATGCGCCGCACTCAGGTTCTGGGTTGTTCCCGCTGTGTAGATTGTCAGGCTGATTTTGAATTAATTAAGAAACATTATAGAGGTATGTAATATGGCTAATGTCCACTTTGTTAATCTTAATGCGCTTCATTTTTCTTTCATAGTAAATAATAAAAACCATTGTATTGGTGTTTTAAGCAATTGTTTCGAAAAAGTTGATGTTGAAACACTCGGTAAATTAAGCCAATGCTTTATTGTCAGATGTGTGGGTATTGAAAATATTTTCGATAATCAAAATTTACCGACTCATTGTAAAAAAGGAGATCGTGTCGTTTTTTCTATGAAAGAGGAATATGTTTGGCCTGATGAAATTCCATACCGGATTGTTGTGACAATTGATGAAGTCTATCATTTTCAAAACGGAATGGATAATTCCCATGAGCCTGGTATTTCATTTTATGAATACTCATTGTTAAAAGCCGGGCACTTTTTAGATGCCTGTCAAGCAGTTAATTCCTCACATGCTGGGGTTTGTGAGTGAATCCTGTATCAGCAGCCAGCAGCGCTCAATCCACACCGAGCCGCCAACGCAGCAAATTTCAGCCAGAGATATCAGCTCTGGCTGAGTGCATTTCTCTGCCGTGGGATAAACCCATCCAACCGATAGCCAGACCGTTCCCGACTTATGCGGAGCAATACCAGAAAGAAGAAGAATACAAAGCGATTGAGAAGGAGAACATGGCATTCGCCCGTGTTCAGCAGCTATTAAAGCAGCAGCCTGCTATCGTTCGTATGGATGTTCAATTTAAGGCTAATGTTTTAGAAAAGGAGCAAGGGACACCCCGCGCCGAGGCTTTTTTATCTAAGACATTCGTTGATCGCATTTTACCCAGAGTTAATTTGGTGACCGGGCGTTACCAGATTCAGAAAATGGATGTAGATAATGCGCTATATATGGCACGGTTTAACCGCATTCCTGATATGTCACGGGAAGATCTCGAATTACTGGCAAACGATATTGCTCAGTTTATTCTTGAGGAATTGAAGACGGTTGCAGATGACATACCATCAGAAGACAGCGATCTGAAACGGGCATGTGCCTTATACATGCGTGCAGCCGCGATCACCAAAGCCTATCGTCAGGATGCGCCCCGCTGGGATAAGCTGACTGGCCGCTTTTTTGATGAAACACAGGCAATTGCGGCTATCTCCCGCATGACTTCCGATACATGGTGGTTAGGTCGGTTACGCCGACTGGCAGCAGAGTGGCGTGAGCATTTGCAGATTTCCATTAATCGCGTCAGCAAAAAAGCCAGTATCTACGCCAGCAAGATGGCGATTTCCGAATGGAAAGAGCAGAAGCAGCGCACGAAAGAGTTTATCAAGTTGATGGAGCTGGAAGACGAGGAAGGCAACCGCATCAGCCTGATTGATAAATATTATGGCAGTGTGGCGAATCCGGCGATCCGCCGTACTGAAATGATGGTACGTATCCGGGGCTTTGAAAATATCTGCAACGAACTGGGTTACGTGGCTGAATTTTATACGCTGACCGCCCCTTCTAAATATCACGCCACAACCTGGCACGGACACCGTAACCGCAAATGGAACGGATGCAGCCCAGCGGATACGCAGAAATATTTAAGCGGTATCTGGGCAAAAATCAGAGCCAAACTCCATCGTAACAATTTACGTATCTTTGGTATCCGCGTGGCTGAACCCCATCACGATGGTACACCCCACTGGCATATGCTGTTTTTTATGCAGCCAGACCAGGCTGATCAGGTGCGTGACATCATCCGTGAGTATGCCTTACAGGAAGACCGCCACGAACTGCGAACTGAAAAAGCTCTGAAAGCCCGGTTTCATGCCGAGAAGATTGATCCGGAAAAAGGGTCAGCAACGGGCTATGTGGCGAAATACATATCTAAAAACATTGATGGCTACGCGATGGACGACGAGCTTGATGATGAAAGCGACCGCCCCATGAAAGAAGCCGCGCTGGCGGCCAGTGCATGGGCGGCGCGTTGGCGTGTCCGTCAGTTTCAATTTGTGGGCGGTGCACCTGTGACCGTTTACCGTGAATTGCGTCGCATGGCTGATCACGATACGGCTATCGGTTTAAGTGTGGAGTTTGCCGCTGTGCATGATGCCGCTGATAACGGCGACTGGGCGAACTATATCAATGCGCAGGGTGGTCCGTTTGTGCGTCGTGACGATTTGGTGGCGCGTCTGTGGTATGAGACGGAGCAGGAAACTAACGTCCACGGTGAGGAAGTGATCCGCATTAAGGGGGTTTTCTCTCCGCCTGTGGGCATGGATACGCCTATCTTAACCCGTCTGAAAAGCTGGAAGATTGTGCCGAAGTTGGCCGAAGCGTTAGCGGAGGCGGGTTTTAGCGGTGCGTCCGCACCGCCTAGGAGTTCTGTCAATAACTGTACGGGGTTGGCTGGTGCGGTCAGCGGCAGTAGTGAGGGGCTTATTGAAAAAATTATCGATTACGCCGATTCGGTCGGGATGGATTTCAGCCGATTTATGGCGAAGTCATTAACCATGGCCGGAAAAATCAACATCGGCGGCCAGTCATTTAAGTTATGGACGAATGGCAGTTTTATTCCTGTGGAGTCAGAACAGCAAAAAGAGGCGCGCCGGGACAGGTTGCGGGCGCGGATTAGCAGTATTGGTAAGATGCGAAAGAGTTCAGCCAGAACCTAATTTTATCCATTTGATTTAAAAGTTATTTTTTTCAAATCAAAAGCTATTTATGAGAGATTTTTAGCGAAAAATTCTAGAGGTATTAGCTGAGTAACATAATTAAATATTGACGGATGCAATTAATTCAGAGAGCAATTATATTAATAATGATCTGTGGATACATACAGTATTTGAATATAATATTTTAAGTAGTAGGGAAAAATGTTAGACGCTTTACATACCTTCGTTCTTGTAGAACGTATTGAATTGATGTGCAAAATGGGCTGTTCGGAAGATCTTAACGATAATGACAGGCGGACGGTTTTTTATTGGTTGGGTGAATTGGTTGAAGAAATGAAAAAGGAACTGGGAACACAAGTAGAAAAGCCACTCAATAGTGGCTCACATCTCGACTTAAGCGGCACTGGTCTGCAATAAATCTAACGCCATCTGGCGCTGCTGCGAACTGAGGTTATTAATCACATTTCGCAGCAGGATATCCCCGGTTTTGGCGCTGGGGCTGAGGGTGTGTGAAAACGTCAGATTCATGACAAACGTATGACCACATTCCACATCTGCACACGAACAATAAATATCAGCGATCTGATGGTGCATCCGGTTGGTTTTGCGGATGACAGACTTAGCGCCGCACTCAGGGCAGATTATTTTTAATACGCGCATATTCCTCATTCCAAAAGTATCGATTTTCCTCGATTTTACCATTTTCTTGCTCATTGTGCACACGAACTTACGTTATCTTGCTGAAAACGGAGGTGTAATATTTCAGGAATATCACTGCTGTTTACGGCATTCATGAACATATTTTGCACGGGAATGACTTCATCCTTGCGGTAGGCATCACGGGCTTTTTCCGGATCGCCCAGTCCGCCGACATTGGTCGGGATAATCCCCGCCAGTCCTGCCGGGAATCGGTGGGCGGTCAGTACATCCTGTGAACTGATACTTTTCACATTGGCAAATTCATCATTGGCGGAAATGTCGCCAACCGGAATAAACTTAATGCCGTCCGGGTCACCATTGGGAATATTCACAAATAAGGTGTCAAAGTTACCGATACCCTTACTTTGCTGCAGTTTCCAAATAATTTCTTCTTCGGTCTCATCGGAGATATTCGGGTCATTGGTGTAAATGATGCCGCCCGTGTGAGCACCATTGTGGTAATAGCGGCGGCGGAAAATGGTCGCTTCCGAGTTAAGCAAGGCTGCATGGATACCGCCGATATAATCCGGCAAGCCGTAAACCTGTTGTTGTGGGTCATATTGCTTGATGAAAATCACCTCTTCGGGGGCATACATCAAGGACTCGCCTTCCTGCAATACCACAAAATCCCCGTCTTTACGGCGGCGCAGGTAAAGCGAGGGCAACACCGCCAGTCTCACCACATCACCCCAAAAATTGCGCACTTTCAGGATCGCCACATCGCCGAAAATTAGAAAATTCATCATCGCCGACTTAAATTGCTCATGCGTCAGCCCGCCACCGAGGTAATCGGAGGCAATCATATTGTGGCGAGCATAGAGAACGCCGCCATGTTGCCCGTTCATGTTGGTCAGTTGTGCCAGCGCCAGACGGTCAATCGGCAGGGTGTAATGATCATAATCATTGTCATACCAGATTTTCTGGTAATCCGTCATGGTGGTAAGTATTGGCTCTGGTTTACCCAACGTGATCAGGCTCATTTTCCGTTTAGGGTGATTTGTCTGGGGTGCTTTTGCCGTTTTCCTTAACTTTTTTTTGCTCATCATGCTGCCTTTGAAAATGTATATTTAGAGGTGCGTTTTTTCTCGTAATTGAGCGGTTCATTCATCAGGGCATGGGCGATTGCCCAGAACACGTCAGCGTGTCCGGTTTCCTGCGAACGGTCAGCGACAAAGGTCATGGCGCCGCCTTTGGCTGTGGTGGTGTGCCGTATGGCCAGAAAAGAGGCCAGAATTTCTTTTTGTTCCTGATCCCATTCGAGGCGTTCTTCACTGACCACATCAATCATCTTCATGACCAACTGATTTTTGCTTTGCTGGCTGTAGTGAATGGCGTGGGTTTGCCGTGGGGCGAAGTCCTGCACCATCTCATAAACCCCGTGACCAATCCCCGTGGTATCAATGCCGATATGGGTAAAGCGGTAGCGCTTGAACAGGTCTTCAATCAGTTTGGCCTGATGCTTCCAGTTCATGCCCTGCCAGTAGAATGTGGCCAGTACCCGAAAGGTTTCGCCTGCCATCAATGGCGGAGCCACAATCACAAAGGTCGAGGTATCACCAGAGCGGGCAGGGTCGAAGCCGCCCCAGACTTCACGCTCGCCAAACGGGCGCGGGGCGTTGGGGTTGTGATCTTCCCAGAGATTGATATCAGTGCCGCATTTTTCCAGTTGATGGTATTTGAAGACGGAGGCACCGCTGTCCACAAATTGGCACATATAGAGCATGTTAAAGGTATCTGCATTGTACTTATTACGCAGCCGGTCGATGTTGGCAAGGTTAAAGCCGCCCTTGATGGCATCTTCCAACGTAATGACATAACGCCATTGCCCATCAGGGCAATCGCGACCGCCATCTCGCATCTCATTGAAAGTAGGAAATACTACATTCTTACGTTTAGCATCACTACCGCGCCATTCGTCACCCATCCAGAACCGATAAGCTGGGTGAGTTTTGGCACTGGGCGTAGAAAAATAGGTGGTATGCCAGCGGTCATGGGTGGCCATTGCAGAGGCAACTTCATTCATGCGCTTAAAGTCAGGCACCCAGAAATACTCGTCACAATACAAATGCCCGGCATAGCCTTGAACGGTGTTCTTGTTGGTTGATAAGAAACGCAATTCTGCGCCATTGCTCAGGCGGATTGGGTTTCCGGTCAGTGTCACACCGAAAAACTGTTCAGCAATATTAACAATATAGGAGCGGAACACTTCGGCCTGCGGTTTGGAAGCGGACATGAATATCTGAGGATCACCTGTTAGCACCGCATTCTCAAAGGCTTCAAAGGAAAAGTACCACGTCGCCCCAACCTGTCGGCTCTTGAGAATATTTCTGAGTCGTTTGGCGATATTGTTGCGTAAATGCTTCTGGTAACCGAACAGGTTATTATCAACAAAGGTCTGGAAGTCTTCTTCCGTCAATGCCGAAATATCATTCTTACGATAACGTTTCTTTTTCTTCGGCTCGCCGTTCCCGGCGGCAACATCATCACCTTCATGGCCTGATTGCGCCCGTGCTTTAATATCGGCCAGTTTTTCTTGGTGCTTATTTTCCTGTGCCATCAGTTTGACATGATGGGCAATCAGGCGGTCGAGTTCGTCCAGCTCCAGTGCATTTTTATCATTGCGTTCACTGAGCAGAGCAACCCGGCGTGTAATCGCTTCCTGCACAGTTTCATGGCTGAGCATATCCGCCCAGTGCCACTTTTCCGCCCAGTAGTACACAATCCGTCGATTGGGCAGATTGAGTTCACTGGCAATTTCAGCCGGAGTATAGCGGCGCAGATACAGCGACTTCGCCACCTTGATTAATTCATCAGAATATTTCGCCATGTTTCCTTTTCCTGACTATCCTTGATTCCTTAGCCCGCATTATGCAGGGCTAACTTTCTCCTTACGTCCGGCTAACTTCGGTTTAATTCGGTTATGCGTCATATCCGAATTCAATCGCATTGCCCCTGTCGCCGCATTTTTTTAGATCCGCAATACTGTGTCTGAAGCAAACCAAAGGAAATGTCATGAACGCATCCCACCTAACATTGACTGGGTGCACAAAAGATGAACAGTGAGATGTGGAGCCTCACAGATTTCCGGCATCATAGTGCCCAATACGGGATGCATATGCTCCCTCAGACTGGAGACTCCACAAAATGAAATATACACCGATTGGCGTTGATATCGCAAAACATCTGATTCAGGTTCACTTCATCAATGAGTACACAGGTGAAGTGGTGGATAAGCAGCTTCGCAGCAAGGATTTTCTTGCGTTCTTCAGTAACCGGGAGCCCTGCCTGATTGGTATGGAAGCCTGCGGAGGCTCTCAGTACTGGGCGCGCGAACTGGAAAAGCTGGGCCATAAAGTCCGGCTGATGCAGGGGCGGTTTGTAAAGGCGTTCGTCATGGGTAACAAGAACGACGTGATGGATGCCCGTGCTATCTGGATGGCAGTACAGCAACCCGGTAAGGCGATAGCAGTAAAAACCGAAGAGCAGCAGTCGGTGCTAGTTCTGCACCGTTCGCGCAGACAACTGGTGAGGTTCCGGACAGCACAGATTAACGCCCTGCACGGGACACTGCTGGAATTTG
>NZ_JONO01000023.1 GCF_000711895.1 Photorhabdus australis DSM 17609 | reverse complement strand
GAAGCGGTATTAACCATAAATTTCACTTAGCGATCAATGTTTAGGGTTGATTATCACTCAGGCAATTAAAAACGGGGATTAGGTTAAGATAGCAGCAAAAACAAGAGGTTATATGACAACGCAAAAAACAGGCCAATGTGATTATTTTGTAACAGTATTGTATGAAAAATAGATTAATATTAATCATTTAATAATCAATGTTAATGATTTCAAAATAATTTAATTTTTTGTTTTAACTTGTGATATGAATCACATTTTTTTATTTTAATTTCAGAATGAAACTACATATAAATGTGACATTTATCGTCAATTAGTGATTGGGTATTACCTTTTATGATTAGGTTAGATGATGACTTTTAGCTCAGTTGGCAGAACAGGTGCTATGTTATTGCGGATTTATCTATGCTAGTTTTGCTTTTTGTTAACTGTTCGGCCTGTCATTGTGCTCACGTTTTGAAGAGCATAAATGATGATTCTATGCAGTATGAAAAGCTTGCTTGACGTTGAGATGGACCTTGATTAATTTAAGGCAGTATTCGTTGTCGCGTAAGCGATCGTTAATGTTCCCGCAGTCTGAGAGGAACGCCTTCGGGTGACTGATTTCAATGCCATTGTAGCCTGAGAGATGGCGTCTTCGGACGGCAAATCCGTTTATCCTTTGAAAACGGGTATCACTCATCAGTGATGAAGGTGCAATTTTACTGACCCAGTGGGGGCGTTTAGTTTCCCGATGGGTGACAATCCTCCTTAGTAATCAGAAGGATTGCTAATAGGAAATATAAAACGCGGCTTTGAAACTCACGAGTCTGCCCGTACAAGCGAACCATGTATAGGAAACCTGTTTGACCCTGTTGACAGCAGTGATGATGATTGCTGTGATGACTGGCGTCATGAGATTTTCTACCTGCGGGATAAGCGGTTAATACCGTGATACCCATTCTGACTACCACCCTGACGGGGAAGACTTTTCCCTGATACAGGGAGAGTGTTCCTCGTTTTTTTCATTCGAGGAAATATTATGCAAACTTTATCGTTATCAACGGAAATATCGGTGAAATCTGTCCGGTTTGAAGAACTGTTTTCGACACAAAGCTGGCTTGAGGCGTTGTTAAAGAAAATGTTTTTTCGCCGGGCCATTCGGTTATGTCCCGGGTATCAGGGCGATTTCTGGGAGGGCCGTGTTTTGTCAAATGGCATTTTTTATGCCGTTCCGACGTTTCAACAACAATATCGTGTGTTTGTTGAGGATAATGGTTTTGAGGGGATCATGTCAGCGGAGGCTTTTGGCATCACGGTGACGCTGTTCTCTCTGTATGAACTGGCCGATTTCAGTGAGCAGGACGACGATATTAAAGCTTTTCATGCTTTGTATGGTTATGCTCGTGGACATTCAGAAGCTGAAAAAATACTCGCGGCTATTGATTAAATATTATCTGCTTATTCGAACTGAATTTTTATTTAACCCAAGTGAGGCGTGTTTCCCGGGTTGGCGATAACAGGGCCAGTTCCCGTATCTTAAAGGCGTCCTAATAAGGATTGACCTGACGGATTGATTCACTTTGCATGATGTTCTTGACGGACATCGTTTTTCACTTCCCGGGACTTGTCCCGGTCAAGGGCAGGTTTCCGGTAACAGGAGCTGTTAATGCCTGCTTTTCATTCACCTTCTGATCCGACAATCCTGCCGGCTTCAGAGACATTAACCCCGAAACAACGTTCACTTATCCGCGATTTGATCCGTGATGAATGTGACTACCGTGATCGTGACGCACTCCTTAAACTTTTGGGCATGATAACGCTGTTCAAAATTGCGGGGATCCTGACGTTAGGTGTGCTGTTGCTGGTTTTCCAGTTGTTATGGGGATAAAGGAGACGAACGATGTTAATGATCTTTGTGACAGTACTTTGGGGCGTTATTCGTTGGATTTCGCTGTCATTTTACCATGTTATGTCCCGGCTATTACGTCGAAGACAGGTGAGACTACCAGCAGCTCATGCGCGAAGACACACGGTGTATGCCGGTAAATGGCAACTCTCTGACGACGCCAAGTCGTGCGGGAGACCGGTTGTGGTCAGAGATAGACACAGCTACAAACCGGGTGTGGAGTTGCTGTATTTCGGTGAGGAGAGTCCGGAGCCGTTTTATGGCGAGCGGTACCTTATCGATGAAACGGAAGCGGTGGATTCGGCGCAACAGATGCTCACGCGTCTGCTGAGACAGCGTAGTTTGTCGAAGGCTTATGATGAGGCCGCATAATGGTCAATGAGACGTTGACTGCCGTTACCCGGGCGGTGATGCCGGCCGTGGCGATTGAAGAGCCAGTCTGGCGGCGAATGGTAAGTTATCCGTCTGCGCCAGAATATGAAACAGAACGGTTTCATCAACTGATTTACCAGGCATTCAAAGCCTGGTCGGCAGCAAAGCCGGGAGTATGTGAGGTGACGTTTGGTTTTTTCTGTTTGCCGCACGACGGCGACATGAAGGCTCCTTTGTGGCAAGCGCTGCGGCTTAAACATGAATCTGATCGGTTGCTGATTGCGTTGGACGCTTAATTTATTGATTACCCTGACGGGGAAACCCGTGAGGGTTAACGCCGTCAGTCATTTTTTTACAACAGGAGTTAACCCTATGAGTACCATGACGACGAAAGAACACATTCGGGAACCGTCCCAGTCCCTGTCAGTGCAGGCGCTGGCTGAACCGGAAATATTCAGAAAAACCCGTAGCCGGTTTAATCAGTGGCTGCAGGCGCAATTCGACAATCACACGCTGAGAAATCATGGTTATCGCTGTTTTCTTGCTCGTCATCATCCGACCGAGCTTGAGCGTTACGATGAGGCTTGTGAAGCCTTACGGCGTGAGGAATTTCACCGGTTCAGTGAGTTGCAGACGCTGGGGCTGTTCCTGTATCAACAGGCGCAGCTAAAGGAGAAAAAACTCAGGCAGCGTCGTCGCTGGCTGTTGACCGGGATAGCATTAACGTCGCTGGTGACAGGCGTGTGTTTGATGCTTCACGCTTACGAGGTTGACTTGTCAGCAATGTATCACTGGCTGACCGCGTTACCGGCCAAAATAGCTAATTATTTCATGCGCTAATTATTTATCCCCCAGGGAGAGACGATTCCCTGTGGAAGGGTCTCTTCCTTAATTTTAGACAGGAAAGATGATGACCCTTTCTTACCTACCGGATGATATCTGCCGGTTAATCACCCGACGTCTTACAGACAGCCTGGAAAGTGGATGGGCGCCCTGGCAAGCGGCCAGTGAGTACGGTTTGCCTCAGCATGCGCTGACCAGACAACCGTTTAGCGGTATCAATGTGCTGTTGCTCTGGCAAACTATGTTGCAGCGGCAGTTGATATCTAACCGCTGGTTAACCGGTGATGATTTAAGAGCGTTAGGCGGATGGGTGGTCAACGGTGAAAAACCGACAACCATCGTCCGTTACCGGCCTTCAATGTCGCTGATACGTGTCATTAATCTGGAACAATGTGAAGGATTGCCGACAGAACTTCAACCCGCTTTTCCTTTACCTCCCCGTCCGGCTCCCGGTTTTACCGCTGTTCAGCAACTGGTGACGGCCAGTGGGATCCCGGTGGTTCATCGGTCGGGCATTATGCCCGTTTACCGACCATTGCATGATCGTATTGAGCTGCCTGTCCGGCGGGACTACGTTGAAGATTCACAATACTGGCATGACTTGTTGCATCAACTGGTTTATGCCACTGGCCATCCGTCCCGGTTAAACCGCTTTGGCCTGACAACCCAAAGTGAGTTGGATGAAGCCCGGGAACAATGGGTGACAGCATTGGGCGTGGCGTTTATGGCGGGATTAACCGGTATTCGGGGTAACCCGGTATATCCTGATAATACAGTACGTTGGGAACATACTTTGGGTTCAGATCCGTGGTGGTTATTTCAGGTGGCTAATGATGCCCGCCGTGCTATGGATTATTTGCAAGACTGCAGACAGCAGTTACCGACCCAGGTGGAATTGTGGCAGCAGATGGCTACCGTGTTGCTCAGTGAGCACTATGGTCTGCCGCTGAATGACACCATGCTGGAATATGATGAGGTGGTTCAGCGCCATATTGATCAGTGTATCACGCCGCTGATGGCTGTCAGTGCTTTAGCCCGAATATATCACTGGGAACGGCATGACCAGCCAGAAGGCAGGTTGTTTCCGGAAGAGTTGGGGCAGGCCAGCGAGGCATTGGCGTTATTCGCCAGCCAGCCATCGTATCTGAACTATGCTCGGATCCCGGTGACAGAACCCGCTGATACTGGCGAACCGGACAGATCATCACATTCTGAATGGTTGTTGTTACCGCCGGTGGCGTCTGACCGTGGTTATGCGGATGAAGATAATGATCCAACTGACGATAACGTTGTGGAACTGCCATTGGCGGCAACTTACCGGGAACCGAATCCACATAAACAGGCTTTTATCAGACTGTTTAACCAGATTGCGCCCCATGAAAACCGCTGGCAGGTGTTCTGTGATTTTGTGCATATGGCAGCCTGTTCATTGTATAACGCGCTGTTGCAAAATGAGGAATTTGAAGCGGACTATATGCAGCGGGTTAAACGTTATTCCCGTGAAGATGCCTTCCGGCTGAGTCGTTTGCTGAGTGAAGTTATTATGGGACTGGAGTATGAGGTCGGTGATTTTCTGGGGTCTATTTTCATGGCGCTGGAATTAGGTCATGACCAGGCTGGCCAGTATTTTACCCCTTATGGACCCATGTTAACTGTTATGTTTTGTTAAGTTTAACAATATGAATGAGTTGTATTGATGTTTTTAACTAATTATTTTTGCTTGCTAAACATACATGCTACTTTATTTGAAAAAGAACTTTACTCATCTTCCCCATGAAAAGGAGGCCATACAGTTGTTTTTCGGGAAAGGATTAGAAGGGTGATGACATATTCATACTGCTCTGATTGTATTTTCATTTCACGTACTGAAGCGTCTTTATCTGCATGAGGGAACCAAATTGATGCAGGGATCTTCATTCCTGCTCTTTCCATTGAAATGTTCTGGTTTGCAGCAAGCGATCCTTCTGGAATACTTACAACATTGCGTTGTGTGCGAAAGAAGGCTCCGTTACGGCGAGCTGCGGGGCTGGAAAAGGCCCATTTCATGTACCCGTCACGAGATAAAATGAATACGGCATTTTCTTCAGTACATTCAAGCCATTTCAATGCAGCAGCTGTCAGCGATACTCCATAACGAATCGCATACTGACGTAATACTTCAATATCAACGTCTGGCGTCAACTGTTTTCGGAAGTCATTGAATGGCATCAGTAAGTAAGAAGCAAATAAATCTGCTTCTGATTCAATATTTTTATCTTCCCAGGATAGCATATCATCACTGCTACATCTGAACTCATCACGATTTAGACGATGAAGTATGTAATGTCCCAGCTCATGTGCCTGAGTGAATCGAATTCTACCAGGGGATGTTAAACCGTTATTGTAAAGTAGCATCCAACGGCTGCGGGCTTCATTGGCAATTAATGCACCATCAAATCCTTTGATGTCAACGGGTTCTATTTTTACTATAGGGTCAGCCCATTGGAATAACTCTGCCGCCCCCAGAGACAATTCACCAACGTTAACAGGAAATCGTTCTGTGCCGTGAATCTCACTGAAAGTATCGCAAATTTTTGTTAGCCGAATAGCTGCTTTTTGAGGCGTCCATATCTCTTGTTCTGGCATAACTAGAAGTCCTTTTTAAAGGTGTCCAATATTTTTCTTAACTGTGCTTTAGCTTCAGGTTCAAGATTTTTATAGCTACGAAAGAAAGCATCATCAAGATGCCTTTCTTCCGGTTCGCGAAGGTCATCTTCTAAAAAGAAACTAGTCCCAACTCCCAGTGCATCTGCCAGGGCGGTAAGCTTTTCTGCCGAAGGACGTTGAGACTCGCGATTTTCCAGTTCCCATAGATAGCTTTTACTGAGTCCAGCCATGTCAGCGAGTTTTTCCAGTGTCAATCCACGCTGTTTACGCAAATCGCGAAGTTTTTCGCCAAGATGGGTTGCCATTGTTACATCTCCTCATTTATCTCTTTCATCATTGTACCACTATTCCGAACAAAAAGTTTGACAAGTATGAAAAATGCACTCATTCTTATAAAAAGTTCGCTATACCGAACTTTGTGGCCGACGAAAATGAACATGACATGTCGTCCGGCTTGGATAGAGTGAAGGCTTCTAGTGAGGATGAGATGTCAACAGAACATGTCGACCATAAAACTATAGCGCGATTTGCCGAAGATAAGGTAAATCTTCCAAAAGTAAAGGCTGATGAATTCAGGGAACAGGCCAAGCGATTACAGAACAAACTGGAAGGGTATCTTTTCGATCATCCCGACTTTTCATTAAAGCGAATGATTCCATCAGGTAGTCTGGCTAAAGGAACTGCCCTTCGTTCGTTAAACGATATTGATGTGGCTGTGTATATCAGTGGATCTGATGCACCACAGGATTTACGTGAGTTACTTGACTATCTTGCTGATAGATTGCGTAAAGCATTTCCTAACTTTAGTCCTGATCAGGTTAAACCCCAGACATACTCAGTAACGGTTTCCTTCCGGGGCTCTGGCTTAGATGTCGATATTGTCCCTGTATTGTATTCGGGGTTACCTGACTGGCGAGGTCATTTGATAAGCCAGGAAGATGGTTCGTTCCTTGAAACCAACATTCCTCTGCACCTTGATTTCATCAAAGCCCGCAAACGTGCTGCCCCGAAGCATTTTGCTCAGGTCGTTCGTTTAGCTAAATATTGGGCACGTTTGATGAAGCAAGAGCGCCCAAATTTTCGCTTTAAATCGTTCATGATTGAATTGATCCTTGCAAAATTACTGGATAATGGTGTGGATTTATCGAACTATCCGGAAGCTTTACAAGCATTTTTTACCTATCTGGTGAGCACTGAATTACGTGAGCGTATTGTCTTCGAGGATAATTATCCTGCGTCAAAAATAGGCAAGTTATCAGACTTAGTGAAGATTATCGATCCCGTTAATCCTGATAATAATGTCGCTCGTTTATATACACAGTCTAATGTAGACGCCATCATTGAGGCCGCAATGGATGCCGGTGACGCTATTGATGCTGCACTCTATGCACCAACTAAGCAATTAACCATAACCTATTGGCAGAAAGTTTTCGGTTCTTCATTCCAGGGGTGAAATCACTATGTCTTCTTATAGTTATACGGTAGCAGAGACACAAACTTTCAGCGTAACCCACGCTCGTCACATGGCTGCTAAAGTTGCAACTGACTTGCGGCGGATGCAGCGTTTTTATGGTTACCCCAGTGATGCCGACATTGAAGAATACGAAGAAGAATTGGTTGTGTTTCTTAAGGCAGGATATTTGGGAGAGGTGACTTACGGTTTTCAGAAAAATAATAACTGGATCGAGCCGACTCTTCGATATACCGCAGGTGACTTGCTTGGTCCAGGTACAGATGATGACCCCGGAAAAATTCGTCCAGGAAAAGATGTGTCGGGGGCATCATTCTATAGTTTTATGACTTATAGCTCGAAATATCTCAATGCTACCCAATCGGAAAAAGATAATGCTTTGAAAGATCTACCATTTAAACGGGTTAGTGCCCAGTCTCCGGGCATTGATGGCTACCTCGAAAATGATAAGACTTATTCGGCCGGTGGTCGCTCCCTCACTCGCACTAGCGTAAGGAATTTTGTATGAACGTAAAACCATCACTTGATGAATTGTTTGAGCGACGCATTAACTTCCCTGACTTTGAGCCTCAGGAGCGTCTGGCCCGTTTAGTTGGTCTTGATGAGCATAAAGATCGATTATCAAAAATATTAGGCTTACTTGTAAATCCTTATGGGATTCAGGAATGGGCAAACAAATATCATCCAGATGCTCGTGCGGCTGTTGATACGGTACTCAGACGACCACCTTTAGTCGTATTGGCTGGGGATGTGGGCTCAGGTAAAACAGAGCTGGCGGAAACCATTGGTGATGCTGTTGCCCGACAGGAAAATATTGATATTACGTTGTATCCTTTGAGCCTTGCTACCCGAGGGCAGGGTAGAGTTGGCGAAATGACTCAGCTGGTTTCAGCTGCATTTGATTACACCATTGAGGCAGCAGATAAATTAAAAAACACGAATGGAAAAGCTCGTGGTGCGGTTTTGCTATTGATTGATGAAGCTGATGCATTGGCTCAATCCCGGGAAAATGCTCAGATGCACCATGAGGATCGTGCTGGTGTTAACGCTTTCATTCGTGGAATAGACCGGATCGCCAATCAGAAACTACCAGCGGCAGTTCTTATGTGTACTAACCGGTTGAAAGCTCTCGATCCGGCTGTCCAGCGTCGTGCTGCTGAGGTTTTAACATTTTCCCGACCAAATGATGAGCAACGACACTATTTGTTGCATTCAAAACTTACGGGATTGGGGTTAAATTCTACGGCGATAGAAGAATTAGTCAGGTTAACCGGTCCAAGAGACACTAATTCTCCTGGATTTACTTTCTCAGATATTACCCAGCGGCTAATTCCATCAATAATTCTTGCGGCCTACCCATATAACGCAGTGTCAGTCCATTCTGCGCTACAGGTAGTCAATAAAATGACACCAACACCCGCATTTATTGACCACTAGTAATATAGAACAGATAAATGCCCATAAATAGTATTATGGGCCATACATGCTTATGCAACGTATAAGTATTACTGAATAAAGGAATCTATTATGTCAGATTGGTCACTTTCTCAACTATTTGCATCGTTACATGAAGACATTCAGCGTCGACTGGGAACTGCACGTAAAGCTTTCCATCATCCAGGGGCTAAAGGAGATGCCAGTGAAGGAGTATGGATTGAAATGCTTGATACATATCTTCCCAAACGCTATCAGGCAGCTAATGCTTTTGTAGTTGATAGTTTGGGTAATTTTAGTGATCAGATTGATGTGGTTGTTTTTGACAGGCAGTACTCACCATTCATTTTCAAATTTAATGAACAAATAATTGTTCCAGCAGAAAGTGTCTATGCGGTTTTCGAAGCAAAGCAATCAGCGTCAGCAGATCTTGTTGCTTATGCACAACGAAAAGTTGCAAGTGTTCGCAGACTTCATCGTACCAGCCTTCCAATTCCGCATGCTGGCGGGACATATCCAGCAAAACCACTCATTCCAATTTTGGGAGGGTTACTTACTTTTGAAAGTGACTGGAGTCCTGCATTGGGGACGTCGTTTGACAAAGCTCTCAATGGGGATTTATCAGATGGACGACTTGATATTGGCTGTGTTGCATCACATGGGCATTTTTACTTCAATAATATTGATGGCAAGTTCAATTTTGAACCTGGAAATAAGCCTGCTACCGCTTTTCTTTTCAGGCTTATCGCACAGCTTCAATTTAGTGGCACTGTGCCAATGATTGATATTGATGCCTATGGAAAGTGGTTGGCTAATTGAGTGCTGGTTTATTTTTTATTTATTTCGAGAAAGCTTGTTTTTTAGATTGTAATTCAGCATTTCATTGATGGTTGCCAGCTTTGATATTCGAAGCTGAAGTTGGTGGATCTCATCCCGTAAAACTTTGTTTTTGGCATTTGCATCGTTTAACTTTTCACGTAATGTTGCCTGAGAACGTCGGGGAACATTATCTGCTATCCTCCTGATTTCATCTGCGATATCTGGATAGTAGTTGTGAATCAATGAAGTGCTAACGCCCGCTGTGCATTATATCCGACCTGGTATTGGCTGACGGTACTGGATACGTTGCGTTATACCGGGATGCGGCAAAATCAGCTATTACATATTCGGCTTGGAGATGTTGATCTGAAAGAACGTCGGATTATTCTTTGCTCCGAGGGGAGTAAGAACCATTATGAACACCAGGTGCCGGTGGTGAAATGGTTGTATCCGCGACTGGAAATTTTGCTGGAACGTGCTCAGGCCGCTGGGGCAAAACTGAATGATCCCCTGTTTTGTGTGGACTATTTTACCGCCAAAACAGACAGAGGAAACGAAACCGACCAGTTACAGACGATAAAATCATTCTTTCGGCGCTTGTCAAAGGAGTGTGGTTTTGATGTGGGCCCACACCGTTTCCGGCATACTCTGGCAACTGAACTGATGAAAGCGCCTGATCGTAATTTGCAAATGGTACGCGGATTATTGGGACACCGCAGTATTACTACGACGATGGAATATATTGATATCAATCTGGATACTGCCGGGCGTGCGTTGGAGCGTGAATTAATGCTATATATCGATGCTGAGCCAGAGAGAGGAGAAATGTTAATCGGATAAAGCAGAATATGCCTGCTATTGATTGAACTTGTCTTAATCTATTACAAATTCCTTGTCGCAAGATAGGGAATTTTTTTGAATCGATGCAATCTCCCATCACTGACCTTTTTCTGATCAATTGGGAAGTCCGGACAACCGATATACAACATCGTGTTAATTAATTCATTGATTTTAGTTTGGATGGCTTGACAGTTGCAATAGAACTTGTAAGTATTGCGCTCGAACAGAAAGGGACATCTGATTTCTCAGATATCCTGAATCTAGAACCTTTATACTCTATATCGAAGCGATGCAAGATTAAGTCAACTGTAACGATGCATTTAGGTCCCAGTATCGAACGCCCGTTGAGCTTTTTTATCTCTCAACCAACGCACTTTGAATTGGTGCCCGGAGGCGGAATCGAACCACCGACACGAGGATTTTCAATCCTCTGCTCTACCGACTGAGCTATCCGGGCAACGGGGCGCATTAAACCGTATTTGGTAGAACTCGTCAATAGATTTATTCTGAAATGGTAATTTATGCTCCAAAATTCGTCGTCTGATGGCTAAAAATATAAGCAAAAAATAACGGAGAGTAGAAAAACTGCTCTCCGTTATTGCTTTATTGTTTTAACATTTTAATATTCTAGTGATGGTAACTTTTCTGGGCAGTATTGACTTTCATCAGATAGCGGCGTGATTCTGCTGATGGATGTTTGGTCGTCAAAGTTTCATAAACATCACCCGGTGCCATGCTATTAATGATTTGAGCCGCTTTTTTCTTATCACTGGAGAATACCCGTAATACGCTGCCTGCACCGCCATTATAAGCGGTTATTACTGCGTAACGGCGGGATGTTGCGTTAGTGATGCCTCCCAGATAACTGTTTTGTAATATCGATAAATATGCAGTACCGGCATCAATATTATTTTCTGGATCAAACAGATAACTGCGGCTTGGTTGTCCTGATTTGCCTTTCATCTTAAAGACATCACGACCAGCGGTATATTGCATAACCTGCATTAGCCCAAGTGCATCAGAACGGCTGACAGCATACGGGTTAAAACTGGATTCTATTTGCATAATTGCCAAAATCAGGGATTCATCCACACCATATTTGATGGAAGCTTGACGAACCAACGGCAGATATTTATGTGCACGTTTATCCTGGTGGTTTGGTACTAATTGCATAGTGACAGACCAGATGATATGTAAACCGGACTGGCGTTTCTGTAATTTATTGGTAATCAGGTAATCTGCAAAATGTGTTGCTCTCCATTCCCAACGGATTGGCTGGCCATTATTATCCACAACCTGCCCGTAAAGGAATGGTTCTTTACTGATCTGAATATCGTTAGTATCAGAATAAAGGTCAACTGAACCTGGATCATCACCCATTAATAAAGTAGAAATAATGGCTTGACGCAAATGTGCCGTTGGCTCAGTCGGAGAAATTGTTTCAATCGTGATCGTCCCAGCCTCAAAATTGATATGGCTGCGGGTCTGATATTGATCGGTGTATTTAACGTAATCTTTTGGGCCTGCAATTAATACTTCGTGCAATCCCCAAATGTTCTCGATGTTATGAGCGAACTGGCCCATCAAAATATCAAAGCCATTGGTATCTTTTATATATTTTTCGTTGTATTCGATATTTTTGGTATTAGTACAGGAAACGAGAAGTGGGGCAATAACAAACAGAGCTAACAATTTTTTCATCTTACATTGCCATCTGGTGTTGAATACAACATCAGAGCCAGCGGCTCTGATGAAAGCTAATATATTATTTTTCCGGGGGAGTATATCCATCAATTTGAATATCATGGCCTTCGAATAAAAATTTAGTCATTTCCTGTTCAAGCAATTTGCGATCTTCCGGGTTCATGGTATTAAGCTTTTTCTCATTGATTAGCATGGTTTGTTTGCTCATCCATTGACCCCAAGCTTCTTTGGAAATGTCATTGAAAATGCGTTTGCCTAACTCTCCCGGATAAAGCTGAAAATCCAGTCCTTCGGCTTCGCGTTGTAAGAAAGTACAAAAAACAGTTCTGCTCATAATAAATCCTCAAATATAGCGGGTGTGGGATTCAGCTCAGCTGTTGTAACAGATATTCAACTGGTGCTGCCAACCCAACAGTTGCGGGTTGCTGTAAGTTATACCAAAGTCCTTTATTTTCATCCATGCAGGCAGCAAAAGATAAAATATTTATTTTTATCGGTACAATATCCAGATGAAAATGGCTGAATGTATGGCGGAATGCGGTAAGTTGCTCATGTTTGCTGTGAGAAATACCGGATTGTTCCAGCCAGTCATTCAATGAATCTATACTTTCAAATTGAGGAAACGCAAATAAACCCCCCCAGATCCCGGTTGGTGGGCGCTGCTCCAGCCAGACAGAGTCGTTATTTTGCATCAACAGGAAATAAGCTGTTTTTTCAGGAATGCTCTGTTTGGGTTTTTTACCCGGATATTTTGTCCAGCTATGGTTTGCATAAGCGATACATCCTTGATTCAACGGGCAAATTTCGCATTTTGGCTTACTGCGAGTACAAACCATTGCGCCTAAATCCATCATTGCTTGATTAAAGTATTCCACTTCTTCTGCCGGTGTTACGTTGGTACTGATTTGCCAAAGGCTGTTTTCAACCTCTTTTTTACCCGGCCAGCCTTCCACTGCGTAACAACGAGCCAGTACTCGTTTAACATTGCCATCAAGGATAGGGAAATGTTTCCCCTGAGAAAGCGAAAGGATTGCACCCGCTGTTGAACGACCGACACCAGGTAGGGCGACGACATCATCAAATGTTGTCGGGAATTCTCCATAATATTGTTCTGCAATCTGTTGCGCTGCTTTATGTAGGTTGCGGGCACGGGCGTAATAACCAAGGCCAGTCCATAAATGAAGGACTTCATCAAGTGGTGCTGCGGCAAGTGAAGCCACATTAGGAAAACGTGAAATAAAGCGCTGAAAATAGGGAATGACTGTTGCAACTTGCGTTTGTTGTAACATCACTTCTGAAAGCCAGACGTGATAAGACGTCTTTTCCAGTTGCCAGGGCAGAGTTTTACGACCGTAAAGGTGGTACCAATCCAATACCACTTGGGAGAATTGCTTTGCTTCTATCATTAGGATAATTATCTTTAGGGAAAATCAGTGTTTCGTGAACAGGATTGCAACATAGTGTAACCTCGCTGTAAACCGGAACTTTGTTTTCGTGGCATTGCGCAATTTGGGATTAAAATTGTACTTGTAACTTCCGGGCTTGCTAAAATCGCCCATCTTTGGATAATGCGCTCTCTTTAGGTGGTTTGCCAGTAAAGCAGCCATGAATTCCTGAATAAATGTCGCTAAAACTGACAGAAATACTATGATAAATAACGTAATTTCGCCGGAATTTGATGAGAATGGCAGGGCACTGCGTCGTGTCCGGAGTTTTGTTCGCCGTCAGGGTCGGTTAACTAATCGTCAGCAACAAGCGCTTGATAATCTTTGGCCAAAAATGGGCGTTGAATATCAAGCAGAAAAGCTGGATATGGGGGCACTTTTTGGACGTGAGGCCGCTATTGTGTTGGAAATTGGCTTTGGTATGGGAGCCTCTCTTGTCACAATGGCAAACCAAAATCCTGAAAAAAACTTTCTCGGGATTGAAGTACATATGCCTGGTGTTGGTGCTTGCCTGGCTTCTGCTGAAAATGAAGCAATCAGCAATTTGCGGGTGATGTGCCATGATGCTATTGAAGTGCTGGAGAATATGATCCCAGATAATAGCCTGGAAATGGTACAGCTTTTCTTTCCAGATCCTTGGCATAAAGCACGTCATAATAAACGCAGGATTGTACAGCCACCATTTGCTGAACTGATAAAAAGTAAATTAAAGGTGGGGGGTATATTCCATATGGCGACTGACTGGCAGCCATATGCTGAACATATGTTGGAAGTGATGAATAGCGTGGATAATTACCTTAATTTGTCTGAAAATGGTGATTATGTACCACGCCCATCTTCACGCCCGGTAACGAAATTTGAATTGCGCGGTCAGCGGTTGGGGCATGGCGTGTGGGATATCATGTATAAGAGGATTAAATAATGGCTAAAAACCGCAGTCGTCGTTTGCGTAAAAAGATGCATATTGATGAATTCAAAGAATTAGGCTTTTCTGTTAAGTGGAGTTTTCCATCTAACACGCCTATTGATGTTATCGACAGTACTGTTGATGCATTTATTGATGAGTTAATTGAGTCTAATGGCTTAGCATTAGATGCCAGTGGTTATTTGCATTGGGAAGGTTTAATCTGCCTGCAAAAAATTGGTATGTGTACAGAAGAACATCGCCAATTGGTTGAGAAATGGCTGAAGGATCGTGGTATGGAAGATGTCATGACTTCAGAATTGTTTGACGTTTGGTGGGATTGATTACATATCGCTGTAAAATAGCCTGAATAACAACAGGGGTACCTATTAGTTTTAATCGGGTGCCCTTGTCTGGAGTAAAATCAGTGAGTAGTACAACGTTCTCTAACACGTTATTGTCGGATATTTTGCGACAAGTCCGCCCCCTGATTGGCCAAGGGAAAGTGGCAAATTATATTCCTGCACTGGCGGAAGTTCCCGCTGATCACCTGGCAATAGCTATCTGCACTATTGATGGGCAGATATTTCATGCTGGGGATGCTGAGAAGCGTTTTTCGATTCAATCTATTTCTAAGATATTTAGCCTGACTTTAGCGATGACGCGTTATCAGGAACAGGAAATTTGGCAGCGAGTCGGGCAGGAACCTTCCGGTCAGCCGTTTAACTCATTAGTTCAGTTGGAACTGGAAAAAGGTAAACCCCGTAACCCTTTTATTAATGCGGGTGCATTGGTTGTATGTGACATGTTGCAGTCGCGGTTGAGTGCACCTAAACAACGAATGCTGGAAGTTGTACGCAAACTTGCTGGTTGTTCTGACATTTGTTATGACAACAAAGTTGCTCGTTCTGAAATGGAACATTCTCACCGGAATGCGGCGATTGCCTATTTGATGAAATCTTTCGGTAATTTCGATAATGATGTGCTCGCTGTGTTGCAAACTTATTTCCATTATTGTGCTTTAAAAATGAACTGTATTGAACTTGCCAGATGTTTCGTTTATTTGGCGAATCAGGGGAGTACGATTGGTTCTGAACAGCAGATTTTAAGCCCCCGCCAGACCCGGCAGATTAATGCATTGATGATGACCTGTGGTATGTATGATGGTTCAGGTGAATTTGCATTCAGAATTGGTATGCCGGGAAAATCGGGTGTTGGTGGTGGAATTGTGTGTGTAGTGCCGGGAGAGTTTACTGTTGCTGTTTGGTCACCAGAGTTAGATCGTTCAGGGAACTCTTTAGCCGGTTGTGCTGCCTTAGAGTTATTAGCAGATCGTATAGGTCGATCAGTTTTTTAACTCTCAGGTGGTTTTCTTAGGAGAAAATATGTTACGCAAGACGATTATTGCAATATCTTTGCTATTTGTTACTCAGGCCCAGGCAGGTTATGAATGTCAGGTAAATCCACAGAATGACATTATTATCACGTCTAAATCAGTTCAGGTTGTGGGAGCAAGTGGCAATCTCCAGATTTCACCTGATGGCTCGATTATCCGTGACGGTAAGAGCCTGAACTTAAATACTGAACAGCGTCAGAAAGCACGACATTATCAGCAGGCTTTGCGGCAGGATTTACCCTGGATAAAACAAGAGACGAGTAAGCATTTGATAACTGCCCGTAAATCTTTGGATAAAGTTGTTGTTGATACTATGGGTAAGGATAGTAATGTGCGTAACCGATTGTCTGAACTCGAATCAGGACTGAATAAGCAGATAGACCAGATTATTGAAATCCGTTCGGATGGTATGGCATTCCATCATCAGGCAATTAAACAAGTTGAAAAAGATAGTCGCAGCTTAATTGAACAAAGCCTTGGTGGGGTTTTGCAGGACAGCATTAATGAGATTGGTAATAAACAGTTCAGTCTGAACGGTGATAATAATCAGGCACTACAATCTTTGCTGGGGAGTTTAGGTGGATTGCAGAATAATTTGAAAGCTGAATGGAAAGTACAAGAAGAAGATTTCCAGCGTTTTGGCAAAAAGGTTTGCGGTAAAGTAAGTGCTCTTGAACAACAACGAATTGAATTACTGAATTCTATTAAGTAATTCCCAATAATCACAAATAAGAATCGATTTGAAATTGATTCTTATTTAGATTGACATATTTTTCTCGCCACCTAGAATGCAGGTTATTACTATTATTCTTTCTTGGAGCGCGATATATGAAAAAGATAATTCCTGTTGTTCTGGCTTCATTATTTGTTGTTGCAAGCCATTCCGCAGTTAGTCAGACGTCTGCTGTCTTCACTCCAAATGCCGTTACAGCTCAAGCTGATGATAAGGTTACAGTTAAACATCTCTCTGGTGAAACTGAGGTTAAAAGGAATCCTCAGAAAGTCGTTTTATTTGATTTCGGTACTTATGATTCATTGGCTAAATTAGGATTGTCAGATCGGGTTGTTGCACTACCTATTGGTAATACGCCTGAATATCTCCGCAATAATTTGCCTAAAGGGGTAGAAAATGCAGGTGGTATAAAAGAGCCAAATTTGGAAAAATTGGCACAAATTAAACCGGATCTGATCGTTATCACTGCCCGCCAGGGTCCTTCTTATGAAAAGCTGTCAAAAATAGCACCTACAATTAATCTGGGAACGGATAGTACAAACTACCTGGTTTCAGTTGAAAGTAACCTAAAGTTATTAGGTGAATTGTTTGGCAAACAGAGTGAAGTGAAAGAGCAAATTGCTGAGTTGGAAAAAGTAATTGCTAAAGCTCAGGATAAAGCTAAGTCTTCTGGTGCAAAGGTCTTAGTATTACTGCATAACGCAGGTAAATTAATTCTGAGTGACCAGAGCGTAGTATATGACGTGGTTAAGGCACACCGAGCGGAATTACCCGCAACTGCTGATGAAGATAAAACTAAACGCCGTGTAGTCACTTCTGAAATGATTGCTCAGGCTAATCCGGATGTGATTTTAATTATTGATCGCAGTGAAGCAATTCATGCAGGTAAGCTGGACAAAGTACAGTTTGAAGATGATAAAGTAAAATCCACTTCAGCGTATAAGAATGGCAAAATTACTTATCTAAAATCTGACCTGTGGTACTTGTCTGGTGGTGGTTTAGAAAGCTTAACGGCACAAATTAATGCTGTTGAGGATGCTCTTTAATCAGGTGGCTTTGATCATGTTAAATGTGTGGTAGTGATTAAAGTTCTACAATATATATAGTGGTTTAGATCTGTGATGGCAGTTATCGGTTATTATACTGGTAACTGTCAGATATTATCAGGCTCTCTTTCTTTTAAATCAGTATATACTCAAGATACTTAAAAGTGCATGTTTGAAAAATGACTATGTTATTGAATTTAAATGTTTTTATGTCTGAAAACTCAAGCATCTTGAAGTTCATTCGGTATATACCCTATGGATTTCAAGATGCATCGCGACGGCAAGGGAGTGAATCCCCGGGAGCATAGATAACTATGTGACCGGGGTGAGCGAGTGCAGCCAACAAAGAAGCAACTTGAAAGATAACGGGTATATAAGTCTTTATGGGTTTTTTTAAGTATTTCATTTGGTCATGGTTTATTTCAGTATTTGCCAAATAAAGGATTGAGTTAATTTAAATAATAAGTCTGCTATGGATGGTTCTTCATATACAACCGAATTGAGTATTCAAATAAAGTAAGTATATTATTATGAATATTTATTTACCTCCTTGTTTTTATTAATTGAAATTAATACGAAGGTCTTTGTAAAATACTGGGTTGTTCCACTTGGTGAAATATAAAAATATAACAAAGAGAAATTTCATAATTTTCATATTCAATGAGTGGCCAGTAATTACTATTGACTTTATATAGTTATAATTTAACCTGTTTGCATTTGTGATATGAAATGGGATATTTATATTGAAAGGAACTTATAAATAAATAATAAGTTCCTTGATAATTAAATGAGATTAAAGATAAAGGTTTTATGAACAAGTATTAATTGCGTTTCCAGAGTCAAGTACCATTCTGGATATAGCAGGGCCAGCCAGTGCTATTTCTGCAATAAATGCCGTTCCACCTGTAGCAAACCATATAGTTAATTGTGCTATTGCAGTTATTCCAGTAATCATCCAGTTATACCAATGCATTGTTTCTTTTAAGCAATCAGTTATTCCAGTTATACCTAAAATATCCTCCACTGCGGAAATTAATGACCAGGTATGTTTTGATTTATCAGTAATAGAATTAGAATTCTTAAGGTTATGAACTATAGTAAATAACTCATGTATAGCCTCATGACCTAATTTTTTCAATAATATCAGTGTGGCTGATTCTCTTTCGGGTTTATGTATACCCATGAATTTAAATGCAAGTTTAAAAGCATCTGCGACAACTATACCAATTGCATGAGTGCATGGAGATTCACCTGCGTACTCTATTAATTTTAATCCCACATCAGTGTCAGTTGGAGTTGAATTATTAAAATGCAATCTCTTGTAAGCATCATTTACAACCATGTCAAAGCTAATATTTTCCTTTTGATGATCGGAAAGTTGATCATAAAAATCTTGATAATATGGAGTTAGTTCTGTGGCTAGCTCTTCTTTGGACAAGGTATATAACATTTCTTTATTTTCAATATTCATTTTTTACCCCAAGCAAAGTGAAATTAAAGATGTTTTTAAAAGTGTTCATGCTTATAAATAGAAATATAATCAAGCATAAATTAAATATAGTCGTATTTGAGATAATTTAAATGATATTATTGTGTCGCAATTCACATATATTAAAAATTTATTTTTATAATATCGTGGTAAATATATTTTTTAATTTTATTTGATTGGGATTAATGCGTTTATTGATGATCATTGTTAAATAATATTTCATAATTCTGCTACACATGGCCTTTTTCAACCCATTGTTATACATAGAATTATTAGTGGCATAAGATGCAGCGCTATTTTGGAGTCTTATTTAACTATTGTCCTCGTGGATAAATATATTTTCAGGAAGAATTGAAGGAATATTGATGTTGTTGCTTTAGGATAATTATTTTTTAAATATATTGGCATTTTATTGTTTGTAATTGAATTGTAACTTATATACCCAATAGATTTCAATTTGCAGCGCGGCGGCAAGAGAACGCATCCCCAGGAGCCTGGATAACTATGTGACTGGGGTAATTGAAAGCAGCCAACAAAGTAGCAACTTGAAGGATGAATGGTATATATTATTTTTGATTGCAGTAATGACATATAAAATATAATGACTTTCTATATAAATGTATCTGTTTTAACTAAATATTTAGGGCATTACCCTATTATCTTTATTCATTGAAACATCGGGCATTTTAATCTCGGGGGCGTTATCAATTCACCAAAAGGATACTTCTTCTGATATTAGGAAGGTGAGGATTTTCAGTGGGACAATTAGCCTTGCTGAAGAGTAATTTGCTACTGAGCAATCAGTTTTACTGTCTGGAAATCCCCACTGAAGCCCAGTGGGGATAAATGTATTATGAATAGATTCGAAACCCTTTCATGTACCAGATGATCTTTGTGAAACTGAATTTTGCGGAGATAATTTTGTGTTAAAGAAATAGCTCCAATAATGAATTCAGGAATAATTTACCTTTCTGTGTAATTTGCCAATGTGTTGCTGTTTCAGAAAGATAGTCTGCGGCTAAGGCTTGATCTATTGGGTTGCGGATTGAAGCTTCAGATAATCCAGTGAAATCACTGAAATCTTGTTTTGGCATTGCTTCTAGTAAACGGAATCGGTTCATAAAAAATTCAAATGGCCGATCTTCATTTTCTACCTGATTTTGTTTATCCAGATAGCGCCCCTGCATATATCCACGAGGATGTTTGGTTTTTACTGTACGCAGAATACGACCATCTTCAAATGTGATTTTTCCATGAGCACCACAGCCAATACCAAGGTAATCTCCAAAACGCCAGTAGTTGAGATTATGCTGACATTGGTAACCTGGTTTGGCATAAGCAGAAGTTTCGTATTGTTGATAACCCGCTGCTGTCAGCAATTGGTGACCTTGTGAAAAAATATCCCACAAAGCATCATCATCAGGCAGCACTGGAGGGCGGGAACCAAAACTGGTATTGGGTTCAATGGTCAATTGATACCATGAAAGATGCGGTGGTGATAATGCGATTGCCTGACGTAAATCATCGAGGGCCTCATTAAGGCTTTGATTTGGCAAACCATGCATCAAATCCAGATTAAAACTGCGTAGCCCCAGACTAGCGGCTAAACGTGCCGCTCGTTTGGCTTCATTTGGCCCGTGAATGCGGCCAAGGCGTACCAGTTTATCTGGACTGAAACTCTGCACGCCAATGGATATTCGGTTAATACCTGCTTGTTGATAACCGCTGAAACGGTCGGCTTCCACAGTACCGGGATTGGCTTCCATGGTAATCTCAGCTTGCGGCAACACGGGTAAGAGAGTACGAACACCATCCAGTAATTGTTGCATCCCTTGTGAACTGAGTAGGCTGGGGGTTCCGCCACCAATAAAGATAGTGGTAACTTCCCGCCCTTTGATCATTGACAGATTTGCTTTCAGATCTGCCAATAAATGGTCAACATATTCTTGATGTGGAACATCACCTTTCAGTGCATGAGAGTTGAAATCACAGTAAGGGCACTTTTGTACACACCACGGAATATGGATATAAAGACTAAGTGGTGGGAGTTTAAGCATTACTTAGTGTATCCAACATCATCTTTAGTGCTTGCCCACGATGTGAAACGGCATTTTTTTGTTCACCAGTTAATTCAGCCGCAGTACAACCTAATTCCGGTATGTAGAAGATAGGATCATAACCAAACCCACCATTACCGGCAGGTTGGCGTGTGATAATCCCCGTCCAGCGGCCATGAAATACCAGCGGCGTTGGATCTTCCGCGTGGCGCATATAAACCAGCACACAGTTAAACTGAGCTTGACGTTGATCATCAGGAATATCTTTCATCGAATCTAGCAGTTTTTCCATATTCTGCTGATCAGTGGCATTTTCACCTGCATAGCGGGCTGAATAGATACCAGGAGAGCCGCCAAGGATGTCTACGGATAGACCAGAGTCATCCGCAATCGCCGGTAGGCCAGTAACTTGTGCAGCGTGGCGAGCTTTAAGAATGGCATTTTCAATAAATGTCAGCCCAGTTTCTTCGGCTGAATCTACGTTTAGCTCAGTTTGAGCGACAATATCCAGACCAAAATCAGCCAGTAATTGTGCCAGTTCACGAACTTTTCCGGGGTTGCCGGTTGCCAGAACGACTTTTTGCATTATTTTGAATCCAATTTAATTTTTATTTACTGTATTAACCATGAGAGAACATCAGCACGAAGATAGTTCAGGGCGTAGAGGATCAAAATGACGATCATTGCTGAAAAATCAAGGCCGCCCATTGTTGGGATAATACGGCGGATAGGTGCCATTAATGGTTCTGTCAATTGCATCAGAACATAGTCAATCGGATTGCGCCCTTGGCTGATCCAGCTTAGTAGAGCACGAGCCAACACCAGCCAAAATACCAGTTTACCTGCTGCTGTCAGCAATTCGATTAACCCAATAGGGATGAAAAGCGTGATAAAGGTAAATGTCCCGGAACTGAACCAAAGTTGCATGATGAATTTAAACAATACCAGAACGTAAGCGAAAACAATGGAGGCAGTATCGAGCGAGCCAATAGCTGGTATAACTCGGCGTAATGGCCGAACGATCGGCTGAGTCATTTTCACGATAAATTGGGCAAATGGGTTGTAAAAGTCACAGCGCGCCCATTGCATCCATACACGAAGTAATAAAACAGCAATGTATAAATCCAGAACTGTGGATAGAATAAAGGTTAAAAATTGCATTTAGCAGCCTTGATAAAATTAAAATTGTTTTTCCATTTCCTGTGCCCGGCGAATAGCCGCCTGCATAGCGTTGGATACGGTTTCCGGCAATTTGCCTTCGTAAAAGATACGTAATGCTTCCGCAGTAGTACCGCCTTTAGATGTTACCTGTTCACGCAGGGTTGCAAAAGGGAGATCGACATTTGATGCGGCCAGTGCCGCAGAACCTATTGCCGTTTGCAACACAATTTCACGAGCTGTTTGGCTATCAAAACCTAAACGTTCTGCTTCCTGTTGCATTGATTCCATAAATAGGAAGAAATAAGCCGGTGCACTGCCTGCTACGGCGATAATGTCATTAATGCCGTTTTCATCTTTTACCCAATAGGTTTTACCGACACTGTTCATTAATGCTTGAGTGAAATCACGGTCAGACCGGCTGACTTGTTCAGATGCGAATAATCCACTTAATCCTTGACCAACTAATGCCGGCGTGTTTGGCATGATACGAACAATATTAAGTTTGCCTTGTAATAAAGCATTAAAGCGTGCAACGGAAATACCTGAGGCGATAGACAGAACCAGTTTGTTACTGAAATCCACGTGATCTTTTAGAGGTTGGCAAACATCTGCCATCACTTGCGGTTTTACCGCCAGAACAATAACATCAGCTTCCTGTGCGTAGCGAATATTATCACTGCTGCTGTTGACGCCATATTCTTTTGCCAGTACATCACGGCGAGTATTACCTGGAGAACAAACATTAATTAACTCAGTGGGATAACCTCCTTTTACCAATCCAGCAATGATGGCGTGAGCCATATTTCCTGCACCAATAAAGGTAATTTTACGTTTTTCCATTAAATACCTCGTAGCGTTGAAATGGTCAGTTGTGATACTGACGTGCACCGAAAATGGCTGTTCCAATTCGTACTAATGTGGAACCACAATGAATAGCAGCAGCCATATCGTCAGTCATCCCCATTGAAAGGGTATCTATTTGAGAATATTTAGTTTTCAGATTCAGGAAAGCTTGCTCCATTCTCCTGAAAACCACTAATTGACGTTCATGGTCAGGCTCCGGTGCCGGGATTGCCATTAAACCGCGTAGCTTCACATTGGGAAGTTTATTCACTTCGGCTGCCAGCATTGATAATTCATCAAGTTGAATACCTGATTTGCTCTGTTCATCACTGATATTTATTTGAATAAGAATATTCAGTGGTTTCATTCCTTCTGGGCGTTGTTCGTTCAGTCGTTGTGCTATTTTTAGGCGGTCAATGGTGTGGCACCAGTCAAAATTTTCTGCTACCAACCGGCTTTTATTGGACTGCAATGGACCGATAAAGTGCCATACCAGATCATCACGATTTGCAAAATGAGCAATTTTTTCTACCCCTTCCTGCACATAATTTTCACCAAACTGGCGTTGTCCGGCAGTGATGGCTTTTTCGATATCTTCCACAGGTTTAGTTTTACTTACTGCAAGTAGGGTGATTTCTTCTGGAGCGCGTTCGCATTTCTGTGCGGCAATGGCTATGTGGGTCCTGACATCTTGTAAATTTTGTTCAATATTGTTCATGGTGACTCAGGAGATTAAAAAATGAATATGGATAAGTTAGTGGCCCTTAGTGTAAAGCATAATGCTTCAGATCTGCATCTTTGTGTTGGGCAGGTTCCTGTATTACGTATAGATGGTGCGCTTTATCCACAAACTCAACTGCCATCGGTAAATAATGCATTGCTGGAAGAGTGGCGACGGCAATTTTTATCAGAAAATCAGCGGCAACAGCTATTAATTAGTGGACATGTGGATTTTGTGCTGGAGACGGAAAATGGTCAAAGATTGAGAGGGAACTTTTTTCGCCAGCAATCTGGGTTGTCAGTAGTTTTACGTTTAATTGCATCTCAGTGCCTGACTTTGGAGCAATTAAAAGCGCCTGACATTATCGGTGAAATGATTTTGCGAGAAAAAAGTGGATTGATCCTGGTAACGGGGGCTACAGGTAGTGGGAAGTCAACAACGTTAACTGCCATTGTGAATATGCTGAATAGTTATTGTTGTCAGCACATTATTACATTGGAAGATCCTGTGGAATTTGTCCATCGTAGTCGCAATTGCCTGATACAACAACGACAAATTGGTTTGGATTCGTCCAGCTATCAAGAAGCATTGAAAGGGGCTCTCCGACAAGATCCTGATGTACTACTGTTGGGTGAACTACGGGATAAAGAGACAATTCGCCTGGCGTTAACTGCGGCAGAAACCGGGCATTTAGTATTTTCAACTTTACATACCAGAGGGGCTATACAGACAATCGACCGGCTGGTGGATATCTTTTCAGCTGAAGAAAAAGGATGGGTACGTAGCCAATTGGCAGGGAGTTTAAAGGCAGTGATAGCACAGCAATTAGTTTCGGCGCGGGGAGGAGGGCGAATTGCTGTGTATGAAATATTGGTAGTTAATCAAGCGGTTAGTCATCTGATACGGGAGGGGAAAAATCATCAGATATTAACGCTTATGCAGACAGGCGCTGCCAGTGGGATGCAAACCTATGAGCAAGGCTGGCAGCAGCGTAAATTACAGGGATTACTCGCAGAACAGGAAGGGGTGAAAGTTAAAGAAAGTGCTATTAGTGACTTTTGTTAATAATGTTGCTCAAACCAACTTTCTAGAATAATGACAGCAGATGCAGCATCTACTTTTCCTTTATCTAAGGCTTTGTAACCACCACGGTCAAATAGATGAGCACGGGCTTCAACAGTTGTCAGACGTTCATCCTGTAGCTCAACTTGTACACCAAACCGGCCATGCAGCCGGTTTGCAAATTTACGGGCCTGTATTGTTACAAATTGCTCAGTACCATCCATGTTGAGAGGCAGGCCAACGATAACCAGATCAGGTTGCCATTCTTTGAGTAATTTTTCGATTTGTTGCCAGTTAGGGATACCATCCGTGGCTTTAAACGAGGTTAATGCTCTGGCAGTACCCGTAATTTCCTGCCCAATAGCTGCGCCGATGCTGCGGGTGCCAAAATCGAAAGCCATTATTGTGCGGTTATTCATCTATGCATGTCCTGCTTGTAAAGCAATATTGTAGATGTTGATGCCGAGCAAAGATGCAGCTTCACGCCAGCGGTCCGCAATTGGTGAGTTGAAAATGATATGTGGATCTGCGTTTGCTGTCAGCCAACTATTCTCCATTATCTCTTTTTCGAGTTGACCCTTTTCCCAACTTGCGTATCCCAGCGTGACTAATACCTGTTTTGGTTGACGAGGCGTACCCAGGGTTTCAAGTACATCTTTGGATGTAGTTATCATTGTGTCATCAGAGATTTTAATACTTGAGCTAAAACCTGGTTTTGGCGTGTGTAATATAAAACCATGATCTTCAGCAAGGGGGCCTCCCGTCATGACAGGTTTATTTAGATTGATACTTTCATCCTGATCTTCTGGTGATATTTTCAGTTTTTGTAGAACTTTCCGAACAGAGATTTGCTCAATAGGTTTATTTATCACCAATCCCATTGCCCCATTTTCATTGTGTTCACAAATGTAAACAACTGAGCGTTTGAAGTAAGGATCAGATAATGCGGGCATGGCGATAAGAAAATGGTGCTGTAGATTCATTTTATTTTTAGTAATTAACTTGGCTGTGTGAGAGTTATTTAGCCCATAGTATGTGGGCTAAAAGTGTAAATGACAAATCTTGACAGGCAAATTAACAAAAAGAGTTTTTTATTTCTCTAATCGTTTTTCAATAGCATTCATCAGCATGCCAGTTATTGAAATGTCAGGAAAAGCGGCTTCTATCTCGCGTACACAGGTTGGGCTGGTGACATTAATTTCGGTTAGTTTGTCACCAATAATATCCAGTCCAACAAAAATTAACCCTTTTTCTTGTAAAGTAGGAGCAACAGCTTTGGCTATAGCCCAGTCACTTTCTGAAAGTGGGCGTGCTTCACCACGGCCACCTGCAGCAAGGTTACCACGAGTTTCACCTTGCGCTGGAATGCGCGCCAGACAATAAGGAACAGGTTCACCATCGACAATTAATACCCGCTTATCGCCTTCTTTTATCGCAGGCAAGAAATTTTGTGCCATGCAAAAGCGGCTGCCATGTTCCGTCAGGGTTTCAATAATAACACCAACGTTTGGGTCATCTTTTTTCAGGCGGAATATGGATGCACCACCCATGCCATCTAAAGGCTTAAAGATGACATCACCATGTTTCTGATGGAATTCACGCAGGCGAATAGCATTGCGGGTAACTAATGTATCTGGCGTTAAATCAGGGAACCAGGCTGTGAATAGTTTTTCATTACAATCGCGCAGACTCTGGGGTTTATTGACAATAAGAGCACCTTTCGCCTCAGCACGCTCTAGAATATATGTAGTGTAAATATATTCAGTATCGAATGGGGGATCTTTACGCATCAGGATAACGTCTAATGTTTCTAATGCCAGATCCTGTTCTTTATTAAGTTGATACCATTGCTGAGGGTTGTTTTCTACCTGCAATAGGCGGGTACGTGCGTGAGCTTCTCCTTGGTGTAAATAGAGATCGCTCATCTCCATATAATGGAGTTCCCAGCCACGGCGTTGTGCTTCCAATAGCATAGCAAAACTTGTGTCTTTCTTGATGTTGATGGATGAAATTGGGTCCATCACTATTCCGAGTTTGATCATTCTTTCTCCTTAACCCAAATCGCCGAAACGCACTTGTAATGCAGTAATTGCGGTGAGCGCTGTGGTTTCTGTTCTCAGGACGCGTGGTCCTAGCAGGATATCAGTAAATTGGTAGTTAGCCGTCATAGCAATTTCATCTGTTGATAAACCACCTTCAGGGCCAATCAGTAAACGTACTTTTTCCACAGGTAAAGGCAGTGTGTTGATGCTTTGGCTGGCTCGTGGATGTAAATTCAATTTTAAACTACCGTCATTTTCCGCACACCATTGTTCAAGTTGCATAACTGGACGAATTTCAGGTATACGGTTACGACAGCATTGCTCACAAGCGGCAATAGCGATCTTTTGCCATTGTTGAAGTTTCTTAGCCAGTCGGTCTCCATCCAGTTTTACACCGCAACGCTCGGATATTAGCGGTGTGATGGTATTTACTCCTAACTCTACAGATTTTTGGATGGTGAATTCCATTTTCTCACCGCGGGATATGACTTGCCCCAGATGGAGATTAAGCGGTGATTCATTATCGGCAAATGTGCTATTACTGATATGTACTTTGACCGATTTTTTATTGGCTTCTGTAATTTCAGCATTGAAGATTTGATTACTGCCATCAAATAATTGTAGCTGTTGACCATGACTCATTCTGAGTACCCGCCCGACATGGTTAGCTGCCTCATCACTCAGATAAATTTCAGTGTTAGATGAGAGTAATTCCGGATGATAAATGCGGGGTATACGCATGCTTTTCTTTCCTTATCTGCGGGGTATAGCTGTACACATGGCAATAAATAATGGTGACTATGATAAGGGAGGCCCAATCCAACTATCAAGTTATCTCTAACACTGATTTTTATCTCTGGATAGATATTGCGAGTCCGCTCGCATATTTATATCTAATTTGATTGTTTTATATTTATTTTGTTGTTTTAAAGTAGAAAGGTTTATTATTATCTTTTTATGCTAAAAATATAATGAATATTTGTTTTGTTATTTAATTAAAACGTTAATTATATAATAAAGTTAGGGGTGTTTTATTAAGTGTATTTTAATATTAATGTTTGTATTCTGGCTGTTTTTACTGGAATAGTAGCAGGAATAACTCTGAATAAAATGATATCATTATTTCCTAAGATTATTTATGGATATGAAAAAATAGCTTTTGGTTATTTCCAGGTTGAATTGGTGACACTGTTTATAACGGCTTTTTTTATGATTTATTTTCCATTGGATTTTTATTTATATATTGTTTTAATGTTTATTTGGATGCTAATTATACTTTCTTTTATTGATATGAAAATTAAGTTATTGCCAGATATAATAATTTATCCCCTTTTATGGTTAGGATTATTATTAAATTTGAATCAAACTTTTGTGCCTATCGAACAAGCTGTGACAGGTGCGATTGCGGGTTATTTGATTTTATGGTTGTTCTATTGGTTATTCAGAATAATTTGTCATAAAGAAGGGTTAGGATATGGTGATTTTAAGTTAATGGCGGCGGTTAGTGCCTGGTTGGGGATTGGTGCAATTCCTTTATTAATGTTTTTATCCTCACTGTTTGGTGTTATTGGCTGTTTGTGGATGTGGAGAATACGAGGAAATTACCAGGAGTCTGTTGCCTTTGGCCCATATATAGCTATTTCTGCGATCATCATGATCTACTTGAATTTAAAGGGAGTTGATGGGTTATCGTGGATGGCGCCCGGTAACTGATTTAAGTTATGGGCGCCAGGAGTTTAAAATTGTGGTCTTAAAACTGTGGTATTAAAATTGAGAGTGAATCAGGGCATATTGCCAGCGCTCTGGTTGCCCAAGATATTTATCAAGAGAAATAACAGATAGCTCATTTCTGTCATTTTCTAGAATAAAAGTGGGGAAACCTGAGCCACCGACTTGTGCTAATAGCTCACGGCTTTTACTAATATGTCGGAGACTTTCTGATTCATTATTCAGTGTCAGCTCTTGCTGGAACAGTTGTGAATTAAGCTGTAATTCATTTGCTAAATTCAATAATGTTTCAGTTTCGCTGATTTTTAATCCACGAACATAATGCGCTTTTTGTACTGCCAGTAACATTTCAACACCTTTACCAGCCAGCTTTTCTGCTGCAAGAATGGCTGATATTGGTGGTAATGAATCCATAATCAGCGATTTATCGTTTAACAGTGTGACATATTGTTCACTGAAAACTTGCCCGGTAAGGCTTGCTATTCGTTTATCCTGACTAAGGACATAATCACGCCATGCGTTGTCTATTTGGCGTCTGTTATCACCTGTCAGCATGCCGCCGCCATGCAATTCAATTTTCACATGTGCGACCTCTTGTGCTGCTTGTATCAGAGAGGAAACGCCATAACACCAGCCACATAGTGGATCATAGATATAATGCAGAGTCATTCCGGGCATATTACTTATTCCTGAGAAAGAGTTAATTCACTTATTGGGGCCACTTCATTTCACCTTTCAGCACTTTAGCACTTAATTCGAGACTGGATTTGTCTCCAAGTTTTGGATAGTGCTTTTCCATTGCTGCAATCAGTGCTTTAGAATCCTTCGTTTTTGACAATTCTTTCTCAAAAACAGTCAGGTAATTTTGCGTGAAATGAACGGATTCCAACGTCATTGGAGTATTACCAATGAAATGTCCCGGAACCACAATTGTCGGTTTCAACTCTTTTATACGATCTAATGTCTGCATCCAGTTTTTACGAGAATCTTTAGTCTGTGTATCTGCCATCCAGACATGAATGTTGCTTGAAACGGTAACACCGCCTACTACCGCTTTTAGTTTTGGTATCCAAACGAAAGTACGGTCAGCCGCAGGGCCATCAAGACCTTCGACGATCAGCTTTTCACCATCAACTGTAAAAGTGTTACCTTCCAGCGGCTTCGGCACGATAACCTTTTTGGGTGCCTGTTCTTTCAGGACACCTCCCCAATAAGCCAGTTTGCCATCTTTGGTCTGGTTGATTTCTTTAATGGTTTCTGGTGATGCAACGACTTTTGCATCAGGAAACGCTTTGGTCAGTACTTCAAGGCCGAAGTAGAAATCAGGATCGGACTGACTGATGTAAATGGTGGTCAGTTTTTTACCGGTATCCTTAATTCTTTTGACTAGTGCTTCAGCATCATTTTTTTGAAATTGGGCATCGATCAATACAACTTCTTTATCACCACTGATGATTTCAGAAGAGACAGGAAAGATGCTTTTTTCACCTGGATTGTAAACGTCCAGCTTCAGATCAGTGGCTTGTGCCAGAGAAACTGTACCCATAGAAAGGATACCAGCCAGCGCGATGTTTAATTTTGTTTTGCGAGTCATGATTGAATTCCTGATGTTGTATGAACGAGGTTTATAATAAGTTGCGTTTTTCGGTGGAAAAACCACATAATTGGCAATTATTTGTTGCATAAATCGAGCTAATTGATGGATAGAGTCACTGCTGCGCAAGTGTTCACTATAATTGTAGAACAAGGCAGCATGATTGCTGCATCGGAACGGTTGGATATGTCACGGGCAATGGTATCCCGTTATCTGGCTGAAATGGAAAAATGGGCGGGAGTACGTCTGTTACATCGCACAACGCGAAAGATCAGCCTGACATCAGCAGGAGAGATTGTCTATCAGCGCAGCCGTAAACTATTGCAATTATCAGAGGAAATACCAGTTCACCAGCCAGTGGAGGCACAGGAACTTAGTGGTCTTGTGCGGATAAGCAGCTCTCAGTCTCTGGCAATGAGTGCACTGTCTGTCGCTATCCCTGAGTTTATGCAAATTTACCCTCAGATAGCCATTGATATGCAGATGAGCAATAAGGCAATAAATTTGGTTGAAGAGCGGATAGATTTAGCGTTACGTATCACGAATAATCTGGAACCGAATTTGATCGCCAGACCGTTATCAACATGCCATTCTGTAGTTTGTGCTGCTCCTTCTTATCTGGCAGGAAAAATGCTCCCGCAAAAGCCTGCTGATTTAGCTTTGCATAACTGTATGACTTATAACTTCTTTGGTAAAAGTCTTTGGTTATTTGAACGCCGAGGGGAAAAGTATTCTGTTCCTGTTAGCGGTACTTTAAGTGCTAATGAATCGGTTGTATTAATGGAGGCAACGTTGCAAGGGGCGGGAATCGCCATGCAACCTTATTATTCTGTTGCTTCGCATTTGGCATCAGGAAAATTGATTCAATTGTTGCCAGAATATCAACCTCAGTCTATGGGAATTTATGGTATTTATGCTAGTCGTCAAAATATGCCAGCGACGTTGAGAGCATTACTGGATTTTCTGGTTCAATGGTTTGCTTCTTCCCCATACTGGCAAGCACTAATGCTGAAAAGCTGATTTTAGTTTTTGAGGAAACAGGGCAATTTGTGCTTTTAGGTGTTCAATAAAAGTATCGACTGGCGCAGAAGAAGGGCGATGAATGGGCTTTATCAGACTGGTAGTAAAAGGAATGTTAATACTAAATGGGCGAGCGCATATTTCAGATTTGCCTTGGCTGTCTAGATAATCAAGTACGGTCAACGGATTAACAATAGAAACACCGATACCTTCACGTACCATGGCACATACTGACGCAGCGCTGTGAGTTTCCATAATCATCCGGCGGTTAACATGATGTTCGGTAAATATTCCATCAATGAGTTGGCGGTAGCTGTCTGTTATCGACAGGCTGATAAAGTTTTGCTCTCTGAAATCTTCCGGAGTAAGTAATGATTTATGACTGAGTGGATGGGCGACGGGCAGTATGCAAATCTCATTCATCGTTACCAGGGTTTCTCTCTGAGTACCTGGTGGTGTTTGCAAATGTTCAGTCAAACCAAGGTCATAGCGTTGAGCTGACAACCATTCTTCTAGCAGAGGGGATTCTTGCGGAATGATTGTCAAATTGGTATCAGGATATTGGCGAGTGAAATTGTGGCAAACTTTTGGTAACAATGATTGACAGAATACTGGTAAGCAAGCAATAGAAAGCCGGGCATGCTGAAATTTGCGGATACTTTCAGCCGCATTCATTATTCTTTCAAGTCCATAATAAGAACGCTGAACTTCTTCAAAAAGGCGCAATCCTTGTGCTGTCGGACGCAGGCGGCCTTTTACTCTGTCAAATAGTTTGAATTGTATTAGATGCTCGAATCGTGCTAATTCACGACTGACTGTTGGTTGTGATGTTTGTAATAAAATAGCCGCTTCTGTCAGGTTTTTTGTCGTCATTACCGCATGGAAAATTTCAATATGGCGCCATGAACAAGAAGACATAAATTATTCCTCCAGATAAT
The DNA here is from genome assembly GCF_000711895.1 of Photorhabdus australis DSM 17609. Classification (GTDB taxonomy): domain Bacteria; phylum Pseudomonadota; class Gammaproteobacteria; order Enterobacterales; family Enterobacteriaceae; genus Photorhabdus; species Photorhabdus australis. The sequence goes on along the minus strand of NZ_JONO01000023.1, from coordinate 57,362 downwards.
AATTCTATATCACAGATGAATAGACTATAACGAAATGGATATTTTTATTCCTGTTTTTTACTGCCAATAATGGGTTATCTGCTGACTTTGTGAGAGAAACCTTGATGAGTCTTTTTACCCGCAATAGTTGTCTTGGTCGGATGCCGGAGAGTTTGAGTTGTCTGCCAGAAACGTATGGTACCCCGTTATGGGTTTACGATAGTGAAACCATTATTCAAAAAATTAAATTGTTATGTCAGTTTGATGTAGTTAGGTTTGCTCAGAAGGCGTGTTCTAATACTCATATTTTACGCTTGATGCGTGAGTATGGTGTGAAAGTTGATGCTGTTTCGCCAGGGGAAATTGAGCGCGCTTTACTGGCCGGGTTTTGTCCAGGGCAAGCAGAATCAGACATTGTTTTTACTGCTGATTTAATCGATGTGTCGACGTTGCAACAAGTAACTGAATTGGATATCCCAGTAAATGCAGGTTCTATCGATATGTTGGAGCATATTGGTCAATATAGAAAAGGGCATCCGGTATGGTTACGGATTAACCCGGGATTTGGTCATGGTCATAGCCAGAAAACCAATACGGGTGGTGAAAACAGCAAACATGGTATTTGGTATCAGGATCTGCCACAGGCAATTGAGAAAATACGTCACTATGAATTGAAGTTGCTTGGTTTACATATGCATATCGGTTCTGGTGTTGATTATCAGCACCTTGCCAGTGTGTGCGATGCAATGGTTGAGCAGGTTATTCTCTGTGGTGAAGATATTCAGGCAATTTCAGCGGGTGGTGGTTTATCAACTCCTTATCAGCAGGGAGATGAGCGGATTAATATCGCTCATTATTTTGGATTGTGGGATGATGCTCGTAAAAGAATTGAGCAGCATTTAGGTCATAAAGTTGAACTAGAAATTGAACCGGGACGTTTTTTGGTTGCGGAATCTGGCGTTCTGATGACAGAGGTTCGGGCGGTTAAGCAGATGGGTAGCCGTAATTATGTTCTGGTGGATGCGGGGTTCAATGATTTAATGCGTCCAGTCATGTATGGCAGTTATCACCATATCTCAGTGTTGCCTGCTGATGGACGTAAGATCGAGCAATTTCCATTGCGGGAAACGTTAGTTGCAGGTCCGCTATGTGAATCCGGCGATGTTTTTACCCAGGTTGAGGGAGGGGGTGTTGCGCCAAGAATATTGCCACCTGTTCAGGTTGGCGATTATTTGGTTTTCCATGATACTGGTGCTTATGGTGCGTCAATGTCTTCTAATTACAATAGCCGTCCGCTTATCCCCGAAGTGCTGTTTATTAATGGTAAGTTTCAATTGATTCGTCGTCGTCAAACGATTGAAGAGTTATTAGTATTGGAAGAAATATCCTTTACATGAGTATATACCTGCTATCTTTCAAGTTGCCTCTTTGTTGGCTGCATTCACTTACCCCAGTCACATAGTTATCTATGCTCCTGGGGATGCGTTCTCTTGCCGCCGCACTGCAACTTGAAATCTATTGGGTATAAAATACGGGGCGATATTATCAATTATCGCCCCGTGATGAATGTTCACTCTTTTTCAGTCGTCAGTATCAGGCCGCTTTTGTTTTTGGCTTTTTAACTGAAGCAGGAACAGCCAGTGCTTCCGGTTCAAACTCATCAACATTAATAGAGCGCAAACGGCTTGCTTCAGCACGTCTTAGAATTTCAGCCTCTTCTTGAGTAATCTTACGTTCTGCGAGTGCTTGTTCTGCCAGTTTATCCAGGCGGGTAAAGCCGAGACGTTTACCCGCTTCGCGGCTCAGACGGGCATGGATCGGCTCTGCGGCAATAATATCTTGCAGAGCTTCTTCCAATAATCCGTGAGGATTATGCTCGCTTGGTGTCAGGAATTGACCACGACCAATGCGATCACGGGTAGCTGAAGGCTGTTGTAAGAGCTGTGCTAATTTGTGATCCAGATGGTCAGATGGTGCTGAATGTACGCGTCCTAATGGGAAGACAATAATGCGCATCAGGCCAGCAACCAGTCGGTTTGGGAAGTTACGTAGTAGGTTATCTATCGCTTGCTCAGCCTGGTACAGGCTATCCTGAACAGCCCACTGTACTAGCGGTAAATCTTCTTTCTGACGACCTTCATCCTCATAGCGTTTCAACGTTGCTGAAGCCAGATAAGCTTGACTTAGAATATCTCCAAGGCGGGCGGAAACACGTTCACGGCGTTTCAGACTGCCACCTAATACACCCATTGCCACATCTGATAACAGAGCAAGGTTGGCACATTGGCGATTTAATTGCTGATAGTAACGGCGTGTTGCGTCATTGACGGGTGTGCTGCTGGTACGGCCATTAGTCAGGCCAAGCCAGAAGCTGCGTAACATATTACGGGCAACGTGACCAAGGTGACTAAACAATGCCTTATCAAAATCTTTAATACGGTTATTTTCAGCTGCGGCCATTTCATCAAGAACATAAGGATGGCAGCGGATAGCGCCTTGACCGTAGATAATCATGTTGCGGGTCAAAATATTGGCACCCTCAACGGTAATAGCGATAGGTGCACCTTGATAAGAACGGGCAAGGAAGTTAGATGGACCAAGGCAAATACCTTTACCACCAGCAATATCCATCGCATCAATAACAGATTTCTGGCCTCTGTGGGTACAGTGATATTTGACGATAGCGGATAATACCGAAGGTTTCTCGCCCAGCATAATACCTGTTGTAGCAAGCGTTGAAGCTGCGTCCATCAGGTAGGCGTTACCCGCAATGCGTGCCAGTGGCTCTTCAATTCCTTCCATTTTACCAATTGGCATTTTGAACTGACGGCGGATATAAGAGTATGCGCCAATTGCCATAGCAACGCTTTTCAATCCCCCTGTTGCATTTGAAGGTAAAGTGATACCACGGCCAACAGACAGACACTCAACCAGCATACGCCAGCCTTGTCCGGCCATTTTCGGTCCACCAATGATATAGTCGATTGGCACGAAAACATCTTTACCGCGAGTTGGGCCATTTTGGAATGGGATATTTAGTGGGAAATGACGATGACCAATTTCTACTCCCGGTACATTGGTTGGAATCAGTGCACAGGTAATGCCCAATTCTTTTGTATCACCCAGTAAATGGTCTGGGTCAGACAGTTTGAAAGCCAGACCAAGCACAGTAGAAATAGGGGCAAGTGTGATATAGCGTTTGTTCCAGGTTAAACGCATACCTAGAATTTGTTTACCTTGCCATTCTCCCATGCAAACGACGCCAGTATCTGGGATAGCTCCGGCATCAGAGCCAGCTTCCGGGCTAGTCAGTGCAAAGCATGGGATCTCTTCACCACGGGCAAGCCCAGGTAGATAGCGGTTTTTCTGCTCTTCGGTGCCATAATGCTGCAACAATTCACCGGGGCCGAGGGAATTAGGTACGCCGACAGTGATGGCCAGAATGCCGGAAGTTCCTGCCAGTTTTTGCAACACTCGTGCTTGTGCATAAGCTGAGAATTCCAGACCACCATATTCTTTTTTGATAATCATGGCAAAGAAACGATGTTCTTTCAGGTAACGCCATAACTCAGGTGGTAAATCAGCCAGTTCGTGGCTTATTTGGAAATCATTGGTCATACGGCAAGCTTCTTCTACAGGTCCATCGAGAAATGCTTGCTCTTCAGCGGTCAGTTGAGGTTTTGGATAGTCATGTAATTTTTTCCAGTCAGGTTTACCGCGGAACAGGTCTCCTTCCCACCAGGTAGTACCGGCGTCAAGCGCTTCTTTTTCTGTGCGGGACAGACTTGGCATCACTTTACGGAAGGCGTTTAAGGCCGGAACAGTAAGTAAGGAGTGACGCATTGGCGCAAAATTCAGCGGGAACAGAATAATGGCCATGGGTAACAGCATCCAGTAGCTCCATGCATCGATAGCGCCCATCAAGACGGTATAGACAAGGAGTAGTAGGCTGCTAAGACTGAGAGTGACTTTGTGATAGCAAAGTATCCCAATCAATACTAAGAATAGAACAATGCTCAATGTGGTCATAATAAAAGCTCCTGGTTAATCTCAGGGTCAGGTAAGTTGTCAGAGGTCGGACCTGTTGTGTTGTTCTTTTCTTTTTAGACCAGGAAATTGTTTTTATCAATATCTTTACATCTTAATTACAATGTAGCTCACAAACTCATGGTGATTGGCTACGGATTAATTCTCCAGAAACGTGATGCTGTCTTCTTTCAATTCTCTTGATCCGGTAAACTGCCGTTCGGCACAACATTAAATTACCTGACCGAAGTGAGGAGCCTATGTATCAAAACCTGATCCGTAGTGAATTGAACGAGGCCGCGGATACGCTGGCAAAGTTTTTAAGTGACGATGCAAATATTGAAGCAATTCAAAAAGCAGCAGTATTACTGGCTAATTCATTTAAAGCGGGTGGCAAGGTATTGTCCTGCGGTAATGGGGGCTCGCATTGTGATGCGATGCATTTTGCTGAAGAATTGACAGGCCGTTACCGTGAAAATCGCCCTGGCTATCCGGCGATTGCGATTTCTGATGTCAGTCACTTTTCCTGCGTTAGTAATGATTTTGGTTATGAATTTGTTTTCTCCCGTTATGTGGAAGCTGTAGGGAAAGAGGGAGATATATTACTGGGTATCTCTACTTCTGGTAATTCCGGTAATATTATTAAAGCAATTGAAGCTGCTCATTTGAAAGGCATGAAAGTAATTACGCTGACAGGCAAAGATGGTGGCAAAATGGCAGGAACCGCTGATGTGGAAATTCGTGTCCCGCATTTTGGTTATGCAGATCGTATTCAGGAAATTCATATCAAAGTTATTCATATCCTGATTCAACTGATTGAAAAAGAGATGGTTAAAGCCTGATTTTACAGGTTACAGAGGTGGGAAATGTGTGAGTTACTTGGCATGAGTGCAAATGTGCCAACAGATATCTGCTTTAGTTTGCGTGGTCTGATTCAGCGTGGTGGTCATACTGGACCCCACAAAGATGGTTGGGGGATCACTTTTTATGAAGGGCGGGGTTGTCGCACATTTAAAGATCATCAACCAGGTTGTTATTCACCTGTTGCCCGCTTCGTGCAGGAATACCCGATTAAATCCAGAGTGGTAATTTCTCATATCCGACAGGCTAACCGCGGTAATGTTGCGTTGGAAAACACACATCCTTTTATTCGTCAGATGTGGGGACGTAATTGGACTTATGCCCATAATGGGCAGCTTCAAGGCTATCGTCAGCTTGAAACAGGCCAATATCGTCCTGTCGGGCAAACTGACAGTGAACATGCTTTCTGCTGGATTTTGCATCGACTCTCACAAAAATATCCAAGGACGCCCTCTAACTGGCCGGCAGTATTTCGTTTCATCGCGTCATTAGCGGATGAACTGAGAAAAAAAGGGGTATTTAATATGCTATTGTCAGATGGATGTTTTGTAATGGCATATTGTTCAACGCATCTTCACTGGATTACCCGCCGTGCGCCGTTTGGGAAAGCAAAACTTTTGGATCAGGATGTTGAAATTGATTTTCAGCAGCACACTCAGCCGGATGATGTCGTTTCCGTCATTGTTACCCAGCCTTTAACTGGCAATGAATCCTGGAATCGGATCGAGCCGGGTTGCTATGCATTATTTCACCTTGGTGAACGCATATTGTGATTGATTTTGCAAAAGTGGCGATTTAAGAGGTATAGCATTAACGGCATATTGACCATTGATGACGCTGATAGCTGCCGGTCGGCGGTTTTTTACAAAATACTCATAGGCCGGTTGTAATTGTAGCCAAAATATATAATGGGAAGATGCCCGGTGACGTAACATATTTTGCGGTGTCATTCTGAATGGATAAATATTGATATTAATTTCATATTGTCCATTTAGTAATGCACTTTCTACATAATGGTAGATTTCATCCATGTAATTGTTAGTCATAGCGTAACAACCGACAGATTTACATTCTCCATGGATCATTAAATAGTTACCGGAATAACCTCTGGATTTATCGTATTCATTTGGAAAACCCAGATTAATAGATCGGTAATACCGACTATTCGGATTTAATTGATTGGTTTTTATACGATAAAATCCTTCCGGGCTTTTCAGATCCCCTTCCATGGTTTTGGGGCCAAGGCCGCCAGAGTAATTACAGATGGGATAACTTTTAGCTAGTTGGTAGCTTCCATGATTGTCTTTAGTATAAAGCTCTAGTATCCGCTCTTCTTTGAATATCTGGATAAATACAGGATAACCAGGTTGTTCAGATGGATTTGACTTTAAATCAAAGGGAGTATCCCGGGCATAGATAGGCAGGAGTGAACTAAAAAGCATCAATATTATTGCAGCAAAAGCAGCTGTTTTTTTCATGTGACTACCGTATAGAAACGTAGGGAATTCATTAAAAATTTAGCTTAAGATTGCCATGAATTATCAACTTTGTGAATAAAGAATAATAACCGTGGCTTTTTTCTACAAAGTGACTTTAAGATTAAAAAATAATCAACTGTCGATAAAGGTGATATAATTATTCGTTTTTTACGATTTATTGACGGTTCAGTGCCAAAATTATTCCTGTTTGCTTGAAGTAAATCACTTGATTAGTCAGACAGCCTAAGGGGGGAGATGTTAAAATTGCCGCCCGGAGATTAAGAAAATCGTAATAATTATCGGAGAATAATAACCCGGGTGCGATTCGTGGCTTAAAGGGTTTTTTATAGAGTGGCTATGTTACCACCAGGTAATTTGTAGCATATGATTTAATTGATAAACTTGTGCAAATCTTATGATTAAAATTAAAAAAGGACTCGACCTCCCGATAGCAGGAGCGCCTGCTCAAGTAATAGAAGACGGTCCGACGATTCGCCATGTAGCACTGTTAGGTGAAGAGTATGTTGGAATGCGTCCTTCTATGTTGGTTAAGGAAGGTGAGCATGTTAAAAAAGGGCAGATTCTTTTTGAAGATAAAAAGAATCCAGGTGTGGTTTTTACCAGTCCGGCCTGTGGGCAGGTTGTGGCGATTAATCGCGGGGAGCAACGTGTTTTACAGTCAATCGTGATTGAGATAACGGGAGACGAACAGGTTAATTTTGACCGTTATGATCGAATCCAACTTTCTCAGTTATCCCGTCAACAAGTAGAAAAGAATCTCATCGATTCCGGGTTATGGACTGCTCTGCGTACCCGTCCTTACAGTCGAAGTCCTGTTCCAGGTTCCACGCCAAAAGCAATTTTTGTAACTGCTATGGATACTCAGCCTCTGGCTGCAAATCCACAGGTTATTATTGCTACCGAAGAAGAGGCTTTCATTGATGGCATGAATGTGCTGACTAAACTGACAGAAGGTAAAGTCCATGTTTGCCATGGTGTAGGAAATTTGCCAAATGCCAGTAGTAATGCACAAATCACTTATAATCAGTTCTCTGGCCCACATCCTGCGGGATTAGTTGGAACTCACATTCACTTTATTGAACCCACCAGTGCGACTAAAACGGTGTGGCACCTAGGGTATCAGGATGTGATTGCTATCGGTAAATTATTCACTACCGGTACACTTTATACTGACCGTGTTATTGCGCTAGCAGGTCCACAGGTTGAGAAACCGCGTCTTGTACGTACTTGTTTAGGGGCTGATCTGCTTGAGTTAACTCAGGATCAGCTTAAAGAGGGTGAAAATCGTATTATTTCGGGCTCCGTATTGTGCGGTACTCAGTCAGATGAAGTTCATCACTATCTTGGTCGTTTCCACACTCTGGTTTCTGTTTTGCGTGAAGGCCGTGAAAAAGAGCTGTTCGGTTGGATCATGCCGGGTTCTGATAAATTTTCCATTACTCGTACTACTATTGGTCATTTCCTGAAGAATAAGCGTTTTGCTTTTTCAACCACAACCAATGGCGGTGAACGTTCTATGGTACCAATCGGCAACTATGAGCGTGTTATGCCTTTGGATATTATGGCAACGCATTTACTGCGGGATTTGCTGGCAGGCGATACTGACAGTGCTCAGGCGCTGGGTTGCCTGGAGTTAGATGAGGAAGATTTGGCACTTTGTACCTACGTCTGCCCGGGCAAATATGAATATGGTCCGGTGCTGCGTGAAGTGCTGACTAAGATTGAGCAGGAAGGATGATCCATGGGCCTGAAAAACTTTTTTGAAAAAATTGAGCATCACTTTGAGCCCGGGGGCAAGTTAGCAAAATATTATCCGTTGTATGAAGCGGTAACGACGATTTTTTATACACCAGGTACAGTAACTTCTGGTCGTGCTCATGTCCGCGATGCTATCGATCTAAAGCGTATGATGATCACGGTATGGCTGGCGGTATTCCCGGCAATGTTTTGGGGAATGTATAACGTTGGTCAGCAGGCGATTCCTGCACTGTATCACTTATACAGTGGCGCAGAGTTACAACAACTTCTGGCATCTGACTGGCACTATCGTGTTGCTCAGTTTTTGGGTGCATCACTGACACTGGATGCTGGCTGGGGCAGTAAAATGTTGCTTGGTGCAACTTACTTTCTGCCCGTTTACATCGTTGTATTTTTAGTCGGTGGCTTCTGGGAAGTGCTGTTTGCCATTATCCGTAAACATGAAATTAACGAGGGATTTTTCGTTACCTCTATTCTGTTTGCGTTGATTGTTCCACCAACAATTCCTTTGTGGCAGGCGGCGCTGGGTATTACATTCGGTGTTGTCATTGCGAAAGAGGTCTTCGGTGGTACCGGTCGTAACTTCTTAAACCCGGCGCTGGCTGGCCGTGCTTTCCTGTTCTTTGCTTATCCGGCACAGATTTCAGGTGACTTGGTATGGACTGCGGCTGATGGTTTTTCTGGTGCAACTCCTCTGTCTCAGTGGGCGGCTGGTGGTAGTCATGGATTGGTGAATACGGTTACTGGTCAGCCTATTACCTGGATGGATGCTTTCATTGGCAATATTCCTGGCTCTATTGGTGAAGTGTCCACTTTGATGATTCTCATTGGTGGCGCAATCATTCTGTTTACCCGTATTGCTTCATGGCGCATTGTTGCTGGTGTCATGCTGGGTATGGTTGCAACTTCTTACCTGTTGAATGCTATTGGTTCAGATACTAACCCGTTGTTTGCTATGCAGTGGTATTGGCATATGGTTTTGGGTGGTTTCGCTTTTGGTATGATTTTTATGGCGACAGATCCGGTATCCGCTTCATTTACCGATAAAGGTAAATGGTGGTACGGCATTCTGATTGGTGTGATGTGCGTTCTTATTAGGGTCGTTAATCCAGCATACCCAGAAGGTATGATGTTGGCGATTCTGTTCGCAAACTTGTTTGCGCCATTGTTTGATTATCTGGTAGTGCAAGCCAATGTTAAGCGGAGAAAAGCCCGTGGCTAATGATAAACCAAAAAATAATGACAGCATCGGCAGAACGTTTATTGTTGTTTTTGTGCTATGTCTCGTTTGTTCGATTGTTGTGGCAGGTTCGGCGGTGGGATTAAAATCTCAGCAACAGGAACAAAAACTGCTGGATAAACAACGTAATATTCTCGATGTTGCTGGCTTATTGAAACCTCAAATGAGCGCTGATGAAGTTAAAGAAACATTCAAAAGCCGTATTAAAACTGAGTTATTAAATCTGGAGACGGCAACGCTTGAAAGCAGTCAGGGCAAGTTTAACCTGAACGATGCGTTGCGCAGTGATGATACCAGTATCGCATTACCACCGGAGAAGGATCTGGCAAAAATACGCCGTCGTGCCAATATGGCCGAAGTCTATTTGATAAAGAATGAGCAGGGTAAAACTCGAGAAATTGTTCTGCCTGTTTATGGTTCTGGTCTGTGGTCTGTCATGTATGCCTTTATCTCCGTTGATGTGGACGGTAAGACGGCTCGTGGTATCACTTATTATTCACACGGTGAGACACCGGGGCTGGGTGGCGAAGTTGATAATCCACAATGGCGTAAGCAGTGGGTAGGTAAAAAACTGTATAACGATGAAGGTAATCCGGCGATCAAAATTGTCCGTGGCGGCGCGGCTACTGATGACTCTTATGGTGTTGATGGCTTGTCTGGTGCGACTCTGACCTCTAATGGTGTGCAGAATATGTTTAATTTCTGGTTAGGGGATAACGGCTTTGGTCCGTTCCTGAAAAAAGTACGCGAAGGAGCGTTGAAAGATGGCTGATAGCAAAGAAATAAAACGCGTCCTTCTTGGGCCACTATTGGATAATAACCCGATTGCATTGCAGGTTTTGGGGATCTGTTCAGCGCTGGCTGTAACAACCAAACTGGAAACCGCATTGGTAATGACAATAGCGGTAACATTGGTTACTGCCTTTTCCAGCTTTTTTATCTCGTTGATCCGTCATTACATCCCTGGCAGTGTGCGAATCATTGTACAAATGGCAATTATTGCATCGCTGGTTATCGTCGTAGATCAGATTTTGCAGGCATATGCTTATGAAATTTCCAAGCAATTATCTGTATTTGTTGGTCTTATCATTACTAACTGTATCGTGATGGGGCGAGCAGAAGCCTATGCGATGAAATCTCCACCTATTGAAAGCTTTATGGATGGTATCGGTAATGGCTTGGGTTACGGTGTTATTTTGGTACTGGTTGGCTTCCTGCGTGAGCTATTTGGTTCCGGCAAACTGTTCGGTATTACCATTATGGAATCGGCACAGAATGGTGGCTGGTATCAACCTAACGGATTGTTCCTGTTAGCACCTAGTGCGTTTTTCATTATTGGTATGCTGATTTGGGGTCTGCGGACTTTGAAACCGGCGCAGGTTGAGAAGGAATAACTGACAACATGGAACATTATATTAGCCTGTTTGTCCGCGCGGTCTTTATTGAGAATATGGCGTTGGCTTTCTTCCTCGGAATGTGTACTTTCCTGGCGGTATCGAAAAATGTAGCTACGGCGTTTGGTCTGGGGATTGCGGTAACAGTGGTGCTGGGGATCTCTGTTCCTGCCAATAATTTGGTGTATAACCTGGTCTTACGTGATGGCGCATTGGTTGAAGGGGTTGATCTCAGCTTCCTGAACTTTATCACCTTTATCGGAGTGATTGCGGCGTTGGTACAGATTCTGGAAATGATCCTTGATCGCTATTTTCCGTCGCTCTATAACGCTCTTGGCATTTTCTTGCCACTTATTACCGTTAACTGTGCGATTTTCGGTGGTGTCTCTTTCATGGCGCAGCGTGACTATAACTTTTCTGAATCCATCGTGTATGGCTTTGGTTCAGGTATAGGTTGGATGCTGGCAATTGTTCTGTTGGCTTCTATCCGTGAAAAGATGAAATACGCTGATGTTCCGGCTGGTTTGAAAGGGTTGGGGATCACCTTTATCACCACGGGTTTAATGGCATTGGGCTTTATGTCCTTCTCCGGTGTGCAGCTATAAGGGCGAGAAGAGTTCATGGATATAATAATTTTAGGCGTAGTGATGTTTACCCTAATCGTGTTGGTACTAACGGCCCTAATTTTGTTCGCAAAATCAAAGTTAGTTAACACTGGGGATATTAAAGTTGAAGTTAATGGTGATCCGGAAAAGAGCTTTACGGCTCCAGCCGGTGATAAATTGCTAAATATGTTATCAAGCCAGGGTATTTTTGTATCCTCTGCTTGTGGTGGTGGTGGTTCTTGTGGTCAATGCCGCGTAAAAATTAAAGATGGTGGTGGCGATATTTTGCCGACGGAGCTTTCTCATATTAATAAGCGTGAAGCAAAAGAGGGCTGCCGTTTGGCTTGTCAGGTCAATGTAAAACAGAACCTGAAAATCGACCTGCCAGAAGAGATATTTGGTGTTAAGAAATGGGAATGTGAAGTTATCTCCAATGATAACAAGGCAACTTTCATTAAGGAGCTGAAATTAAAGATCCCTGATGGGGAAGTTGTGCCTTTCCGTGCAGGTGGTTATATTCAGATTGAGGCTGAACCACATATTGCGCATTACGCGGATTATGATGTACCGGAAGAATACCGTGAAGACTGGGATAAATTTAATTTGTTCCGTTTCGTTTCTGAGGTGAAAGAGCCGACAGTTCGTGCTTATTCAATGGCGAATTACCCAGAAGAACACGGTATTATCATGCTTAATGTTCGTATTGCGACGCCGCCGCCAAAGAATTCAGAAGCTCCTCCGGGAATCATGTCTTCTTATATTTGGTCACTGAAACCCGGTGATAAAGTGACTATTTCTGGCCCGTTTGGTGAATTTTTTGCAAAAGATACTGATGCGGAAATGATCTTCATCGGTGGTGGTGCAGGTATGGCACCAATGCGTTCTCATATCTTTGATCAGCTTAACCGATTGAATTCCAAACGTAAGATTAGTTTCTGGTATGGTGCCCGTTCTAAACGTGAAATGTTCTATACAGAGGATTTTGATCAGCTAGCAGCGGAAAATGAAAACTTTACCTGGAATGTGGCCCTATCCGATGCGTTGCCTGAAGACAACTGGGATGGCTACACCGGTTTTATCCATAATGTTCTGTATGAGAATTATTTGAAGGATCATCCGGCGCCTGAAGATTGTGAATTTTACATGTGTGGGCCTCCGGTCATGAATGCCGCGGTGATCAAGATGTTGAAAGATCTCGGTGTCGAAGATGAAAACATCATGTTGGATGATTTCGGTGGCTGATAAGCCATAAGTGATTTGATTTTAATGACGGGCGCCCACAATTTTGTGGGCGCTAACAATTCGGAAAGAGTAATTAACTGTGCGTAAAAAGATAAATAGCTGGATAGCGTTAATGTTTGCAGTGTTGCTATTGGCGGCATGTGATGGTCTGGAGCAGAAAAATATTCATGGGCAAACAATGGGGACTTACTATTCCATTAAATTTGTCACGGGTTCGTCGGCGCCTTCGCTAGAAACTCTGCAAAAAGAGATTGATCGTTTGCTGGAGGAAGTTAACGATCAGATGTCGACATATCGTCCTGATTCTGAATTGAGTCGTTTTAATCAAAGTCGTGAAATTAATCAGCCATTCCCGGTATCGCCAGCGACAGCTAGAGTGGTTAAAGAAGCGATCTACATTAATAAATTAACCGATGGTGCTTTAGATGTGACGGTTGGCCCATTGGTTAATTTATGGGGGTTTGGCCCTGAAGGCCGTGTGACGAAAGCACCTTCTGCGAGTGAACTGGAAAAACGCCGTAAATGGATTGGGATTGAAAAATTGGCGGTAGAAGGTAATAACCTGATTAAAACCGTTCCAGAGTTGTATGTTGATTTATCATCTATCGCTAAGGGTTATGGCGTAGATGTTGTTGCTGAATATTTGGAATCGCAGAATATTCAGGATTATATGGTTGATATTGGCGGTGAAGTTCGCACATCAGGCCATAGTGGAAAAGATCTACCGTGGCGGATTGCAATTGAAAAGCCATCTGACACTGGTATAGCACAAAATGCTCAGGAAGTGATAATGCCTGGGAATATGTCGATAGCGACTTCTGGTGATTACCGTAATTACTTTGAGCAAGATGGTGTGCGTTATTCACATACGATTGACCCAAAAACAGGAAACCCTATTTCTCATAATTTAGTCTCTATTACAGTGATTGCTCCGGTTTGTATGAGTGCTGATGGGCTTTCTACCGGACTGAATGTTTTAGGGCCGGAAAAAGGGATGGAAGTTGCAGAAAAACTTAATATCCCGGTTTTTATGATTGTAAAAACGGAAAAAGGTTTTGAAGAGCGTTACAGTAAAGCCTTTGAGCCATATCTACAGAAAAATCAATGAGGAGGGGAAATAAGTGCTGAAAGTATTTATTGCAGCTTTTGTCTTTTTCCTGCTGGCTTTTGCGGGAATGTCGTTGGGCTATATGATTAAACGTAAAAGTATACAAGGGAGCTGTGGTGGTTTAGGCAGCATTGGTGTAGAAAAAGTCTGTGATTGTCCAGAACCTTGTGATGTCCGTAAAAAGCGAATGGCGCGTGAAGCGGCTCGGCAGGTTCAATTAGAGAAACATCGGATTATCTGAGTTTAACGAATTTGCGGAATTCTCTTTCCTGAATGCTATACCCAATGGATTTCAAGATGGATCGCGACGGCAAGGGAGCGAATCCCCGGGAGCATATACCCAATAGATTTCAAGTTGCAGAGCGGCGGCAAGAGAACGCATCCCCAGGAGCATAGATAACTATGTGACTGGGGTAAGTGAACGCAGCCAACAAAGCAGCAGCTTGAAAGATGAAGGGTATAGATAACGATGTGACCGGGATGCGTGAGTGCAGCCAACAAAGAGGCAACTTGAAAGATGACGGGTATAATTGAGAGCAACGCGAGTTTTTAGTATTAGGGGGGAGATGGGTATAAAAAGTGGGTTGAATGGGTATTTAAGCGTTAATAGGGCGAGAAAATAATTTGAACCGAGACTGAATTGTGTATTTGCCTGCTTTTGATATGTTACATCAGATCTACCCTTTTTATCATTTCTATTGCAACAGTCATAGGCATGAACAGTTTACTCTTTGTCTGAGGAAATTCCTCAAACCCTACGTTCATATACAGTTTTTGGGCTATGTCGTTTTTAGCATCGACGATAATCATTGGGGTGGGAATAGATTTTGACGACTCCATAGCTTTTCGAATTGCATCTATAAGTAAGATTTCACCAAATCCTTGGCGTTGAAATGACTTACTTATAGCCAGGCGACCAATAAGTGCGCAATGTAGTGTTGAATGGTATTTTTTCGATATTTTTTCTGGTAGTTCGTCTAGTTCTACCGTGCATAGTGCTAGGGAATAGTATCCCTTTATTTGAGTTCCATTTTGACTACTTGTCAGGACGAATGTTCTTGATAAGTCCTTTTTATCATGTTGTCCCGATACTGCTTTCAAATAGTTGTTTAGCGCGGGTTCACCACAGTCAAAATTATTTCTGTTGTGTTTGTTTTTATCTAAACGTTCAATCTTCATTTGTTATTGTTTCTTTATGTCTACGAGCAGCACGAAGGAAACGTTCATTTACCTTGATTGGTTTTTCCAATGCATGAACAAACGCCAATGCATCTTCTTGACACAATCGAATACGCATATTTTGTTCAATAAGTCTTTTTGCCTCTGCTACAGCAGCATTTGCAATAAAGCTATTCAAGCTTGCATACCCTGATAATGATAACGCTCTTTCGAGTAACTCTTTAGTCTCTGAACTCACCCTTGTAGTGATTCTTTCATTTGCTAATGTGGCCATAAGCTTTACTCCTACTGCATTGCGGTTGTTAGTTCTTAATTATTAGTTCATTATAGATATCCACTACTCTCTTACACTATTTATTTGGAGCTAGCGGAACATATTATTTGGTGAAATGCTAAGTTTCCTTCATTGATTAATCTAACACTGTTTTAACAAAAGTCAATATGTGTGACAAAATGACGTCATTTTGTGAGGGGGAACAAGATATACCAAGTAGAGCAAAAATCATCAAGATTTGGGCAAGTAAGTCCGGGTATGCAGAGTTATTAAAGCGTATACGAAACCACGTTTAGCTGAGCTGAATGGATGTCAGATTAAATGCGACCGATTAAAACAGTGTAAAGTGAGTTTAATCGGGTATGTACAAGCTCTTTTCTATTTACCATAAACCAAGTTATTAAGAAATTAAACACAATAATATTAATCACATAGCTTAATGTTTTTCACATAGGTATTAGGCGACCTCCAGGATATTTTTTCACATATTAAATAATTCTCACTTTTTAATTTATAATCCACATAAAAAGATAGGGGGAAACTTAAAAAGAATGAAACAATGGCTATCACCCCAAAACAGTTAATAAAACTATCGTGATGTTTTGGCCAGCGATTTTTTATATTAAGGAAAATAACAGAAACTATAAAGTATGAAAGGAAAGGGAAAGCAAAAAATAGCATAAAAACAGGGCCTGAGAATATTATTTTATCTTCCATTTTAATTAAGGAAATTAAATTTTCTCCGCTAGAAAAAAAAGTAAATAACGTTAGAATAATAAAGGAAAAAGCTCCTATAATATGCAAAATCTTTTTTTTATTTACCATAATTCACTCAGTTATGAAGAAATTAAACACAATAATGTTAATCACATAGCTTAATATTTTTTACAAGGTATTAGGTGACGCCCAGGATATTCTTTTACATACCAAATAATTCTCACTTTTTAATTTATAATCCACATAAAAAGATAGAGGAAAACTTAAAATAAATGAAGAAAAAGCTATTACGGCTGAGTATTTAACATAGGTATCATGATGTTTAGGATAACTACCAGTTATATAAACAATAATAACTAAAATCATATGATATGAAATCAAAGGAAAAGAGAAAAATATTATAAAAATATGACCTGAGAATGTTATTTTATCTTCCATTTTAATTAAAGAAATTAAATTCTCTCCTGTCAAAAAGAAAGTGCATGACGATAAAATAAAAATAGCAAGAGCACAGATTATTGGTAAGATATTTTTCTTGTTTTTCATAATCACCACAGCTAGGAAGAAATTAAACACAATAATGTTAATCACATAGCTTAATGTTTTTTACATAGGTATTAGGCGACCTCCAGGATATTTTTTTACATATTAAATAATTCTCACTTTTTAATTTATAATCCACATAAAAAGATAGGGGGAAACTTAAAATAAATGAAACAATAGATATCACTAAAAAACAGTTAATGAAACTATCGTAATGTTTTGGATAGCGATTTGTTATATTAAGGAAAATAACAGAAACTATAAGGTATGAAAGAAAAGGAAAAGAAAAAAATATTATAAAAACAGGCCCTGAGAATGTTATTTTATCTTCCATTTTAACTAAGGAAATTAAATTTTCCCCAGTCAAAAAGAAACCTGATAGCGCTAAAATAAAAATAGTAAAAGCGCCGATGATATGCATAATCTTTTTTTTATTTACCATAATTTACCCAGTTATAAAGAAATTGATTGAAATTAGCTTCTGGCGTTCTTGGTTTTCTCTCCATTTCTTTTTTGATCAAATTAACCACAGTTTCACTAATTTTGAATTTTTTATCTACAGTATCAAGTATATATGTCGTTAAAACACCTGCAATAAGCATTGCTCCGGCCACAACAATTACACTACCACCTGTCACAAATAAAAATGAAAGAAAAGCACCTGTAACCCAAGAAGCAAAAGCTGCTACTGCCGCTTTAGCCAGATCTATTGAAATATTGTCTAAGAAATCAGCCAGTGTATATTCATCCTTAAAGATATATTCAACCGTTCGATAAGCTGCGGCAAATAATATACTGAATTTAACTCCTTTAACTATGCCACTGTTTATCCCTTGTTGCCCTATCCCCATAGATATTATCTTCATATTAGAAGCGCTGTATCTTGAAGCCGTGATGATTTTTCTAAGCCCCGCATGACCTGAAATTTTAATATATTTTTGCCCATGTTTACCAACATACTCTGTGGCTTTAATTCCTAATCTTTTAAATTCTCTTACTACATTTGTAAAGTCAAAAGCATCGCGTATATTACTTGCATAGGGTGATATGGGATCGGCAACCGAAAACACTTTCTTCATAAATGGGCTTTTGGGTTTTGGAGAATCAATATCCTCTAAAACATTTTTCGCTTCTTCTAAGGATAGCAGTGCAATATACGTTGTATTCTCATTTAACTGTTTCTCAAGATCAATCGCATTAAAGGACTGATATTGATTCCTGAATTGATTAATTCCAACATTACCTGTTAGAAAATCTCCCATATAACCTTCCCAAGAGGGCCTATATCTTTTATACCTGTTATCTTTCAAGTTGCCTCTTTGTTGGCTGCACTCACTCACCCCGGTCACATAGTTATCTATGCTCCCGGGGATTCGCTCCCTTGCCGTCGCGATGCATCTTGAAATCTATTGGGTATATATGTCATCGCGAAACTTCCTTTAATATTCTTAAAATCAAAAATTGTCACATCGGTATTTAACGGATGGAGTTTCCAATTTGAGTATAACATCATTGTGTAAAAAAAATCCACATTGATTATATAATAACTTAAACCCTTTACAGGCTTAGGCTTTTATCATGCTTAAAACTGAGTAACAGAGCAAAGCCTCACATCTAAATCTGATTTAACCTGATGAGGTGAGAATGAATTTATAAGTATGAAAATGATTAGATAAAATGCTTTAAATTCTGTTTTCCCAACCCTTTCCGACAAATAAAACGATTAACTCGAACAAGTAAATAAAAGCCCCTGTGTTTTAGAAAGGAACCCCGGTATTAAAGCCATTCATCTACTTATTTATCCTTTTTTCGGAAAGAGCTGATTTATTTTCAATTCTTTTTTAATGTTTAATAAATTTATATTAAACATAATTTACTATTTGTTTGAAAATTTCATTTTTTGAATTAAATTAGCCTGTTTATATGAAAGTTTTAATCTCTTTATATTCACGCTTTTAAATGGTCAGGTTGGAGGTCTGGAAGCGTTGTCTGGCGGGACGAGGGAAATTCAAAAAAATCCCTCGATTTTCAATCGGGGGATTTGTGTAGGAAAGACTGCGGATCAGGGCATTATCTGGTTAAAATTGACAAATAAGAGCTGTATCAAGGCAATTTCGTTGATAATCATCCCAAAAACCTGGGGGATATTCCGCAATATCGCTTTCTAACAGCATGGGTTTTTGCCATCTAAATTGTTTGAACCCCGCCTTTTGAATCGCTGTTTGATGTTGTTCACGACTCCAATGATACATAGTGAAAGGGCTGGGTGGTGTGGTAAGAAATTCAGCTCTCACGAAAATTGTGTCTTTCACGGGCTCTTTACTCAGAATTTTTATACCATAATTCTCATAATTAACTTTTTCTAATTGACAATCAGGTTCAACGGTATATGCAATTAATTTACCAGAAGGCTTGAGATGAGCGGCAATGACACGGAACATAGTTTCAAGGTCTTCAATAGATTCTGCATGGCAGAATAACCAGGCTGCATTGACTATATCAAATTTGCCAAATGATTCCATTTTGCAGACATTTCTTACGTGAAATTCGATATCGTCACCGTATTGTTGTGATTTGCTTTTCGCAATGGCTATCATGTTCTCTGATATATCGACTCCGATGACTTTTGACGCGCCACGATTCTTGTATTCTCGACTAAAGAGACCATAGCCACAGGCTAAATCTAACACTGATTTCCCGTGTATATCTCCTGCCAGATCGAAGATAGTTCTGATTTCTACTTTGACATGGGCAGCAGTATCTGAAAAGCTCTCGTAAAGATGTGCAATAGGGTCATATAAAGCGTCGTCTTTCATGTTTTTTATCCTTAGTTAAAGGCCAAAGTACTTTATTTATTGAAGAGATGTATTATTTAGTATGAATTTAATAATTACTGCAAGGCTTTCTATTATTATATATTAATACGTTGGTGATGAATTAGATATGATTTTTTATATCGGTTAATTTTCGGATAAATATCAGGAGGTAAATATAAAATACTTATGATATTTTTTTTGAAGTTATTATTCTTATAATAATGATGTCATATTATTAATTGTTGAAATGAGCGATATTCTCAGCGTTAAACAATAGAGAGATGCCAATAACCCGTCGTTATGCCTTGTCCTTTAATTAATGTATTCGCACCATCATGTTTTTCTTTCGTGCCGGATTTTTCAGCCTCAGGGCGAGACAGGCTCTTGATAGGGTCCAGGGTGATATAGAACAGCCAGTGATCTGACCGTTCTATATCACCTGGAGAGTTTAAAAATCTTCTGTCAGGTGAAGTGAGGAATTTCACATTTGAGATATTCTTTTATCTTTGATTTCAGATTTAGCACCTTTAATTAAAGTATATAACATATCTATATTTTGCTGACTTATTTGTTGCTCAATATGCTGCACCACATAGGCGGCATCCTGATCAATCCCCATAAAACGCCCGGAGCCCCATGTATATAACCACGGCAAACCAATAAACGTGACATCCGGATCGACAGTAATACCACGGTCATGTTTTGGATAACCATTGGCTTGAAAAATATCTAAATCAAGCCATGAATAATCTGGTCTAAAACCAATACACCAAATCACAGAAGTAATATTTTCTTTTGCTAAATCAATGTGGGTGATTTCCTGTTCAGGCCGCCAAACAGGTTGATACATCGATGCAGGTTCATCGGTTGCAATATTGTTTTTCTCTAAATACTCATCAATCGAGGCATTAATGCGATTATAAGTGTCATCAGCACTGTCTAGGTTTTCTGATAAATTAGGTTTAAACCAGAATTGACCCTCTTTAAAGTCATCAAAATGTCCGAACAATTGCATTCCTTCTAAGGCAAATTTACGCAGGTCAATATCACGCCCACCGTCTCTCCCTGTAACATAGTGGTTGGTACTGTTACGTACTTCTTCACTGTAACGATGATTTTTGACAGTCGTTTCGTAATAACCCATATCAAACAGCCATTTCACTACATCTTTGCCGCGATAAAAGCGAGCACAACGTGGGGCATTGCCTGTCGATAAATAGACTTTTTTGCCTGCCAGATGTAAATCTTCGGCAATTTGTGCACCGGATTGCCCTGACCCGACCACCAACACCGCACCTTTAGGCAGTTGATCTACATTTAAATATTCTTCCGAATGCATCACTTTCACATGCTCTGGCAAGGCATCACTGAGTTTTGGATAAATCGGGGTGTGATACCCACCTGCTGCAACGACAAGCTGTTTGGCTGTGGTTGTTCCGTGATTGGTTTTAATGACAAACTGATGTGCGGCCACTTTTTCCACGTGTTCTACCTGAATATTTAAAATGGCAGGAGGATGGGTTTTTTCAATAAATTCGTCAAGATAGGCCACAATCTCAGGCTTTGTCATAAAACCGTCGGGGTCGTTCCCTTGATAAGGATGTTCAGGCAATAAACACTGCCAGTTCGGTGTTACTAAGGTAAAATTATCCCAACGTTTACGACGCCAGCTATGAGTTAACTTGGATTCTTTTTCCAATATCACATGGTCAATGCCTGCTGTTTGTAAATAATGACTGATACATAAACCAGCCTGACCACCACCAACAATCACCACATCATAATTGGGCTGTAACATTTGATTTTGGATACTTAACATGGAATATCCCTCTCATTGATTCGTCATTTCAATCACTTCAATTTGATCTTCTGGATTTAGCCCGAAGAGTTTGGCCTGGCGTTTGATCAGCGCCAGATTGTCCATGGCCGAACTACAGAAAAAGCCATAACGTGCCCGTACCCTTTTCGATGCGGCATGCAGACCATTTTCAACTTGATGCAAGAACTGCGCACTTGGATAAGGTTGTCCAATAGATAGATATTCATAAATCACCGTTGAGGGTGAGTAATATTGAGTCAACTTCCCATCAGGCCATTTCACAGTAAAATTCACACTGGGCATAACATAGACTCCTGCTGACTTTGAGGTTTAATCTGTACGGATTGAGCCGGTAACTTTTTTAAAGCATCGGCATAACAAAAACCGGTAAACACCTGGTGGTTAAAATCCCAAAATATGTCGTATTGCTGCTGTTGCTGTACGGTAACTACACCATTGACATTGGTTTCACCAATCACCGCGCTGGTAATGCCTTGACGATGAAACAGCTCGATAATTTCTTCACATTCATTTGCATCGGCGGTCAGTAGAAAACCAAAACTGGGGAAGATTTGTAGCCATTTAAACCAGTCCACATCATCAGGTTTAGGCATGGCATCTAGGTTAATATGTGCCCCTGATGCCGTGGCTTCGAGCAGCATCAATAAACTGCCTAAGATGCCAGCATTGCTAATATCACGGGCGGCATGAACCAGATTTGCCTCTGCCAATTGCGGCAACAAGGCAATTTGTGACTGTAAAATGTGGTCAGGCACATGCTCAAAGCATTTCCAATAAGTGGTCTCGGGGTGGAATTGCCCTTGCAAATTTAAAGCAATCAGAATTTTTTGTTGTGGTTTGACATGCAACACTGAGAGCAGTTTTTGCGCTATGCCTTGAATCGCAACGGATAAAGTGGGCTGATAAACAACTCCAAGATTGGTATGCCCGCCAACCAATAGCACACCATAAGCACGACAAGCATCCTGCATACCTTGCATTAACAACAGGGCATGTTCGTTACTGGTATGCCACAAACTATTCACTACTGATAATGCCCGACCACCCATTGCAGCAATATCACTTATATTCGCCATGACCGCTGACCATCCTGCAAAATAAGGATGATTAGCCACAAAATTGGGTAACATGCCTTCACAGGCGTGCAATATATATTGACCATTTAGCAACACTGCTGCCGTGTCATCTCCGGGATAGGTATATAAGCTATCCAATGAATTCACATGGCAAGTTGTATTGATTGAAACACGGTTAGCTATTGCCTGTTTGGACAGCATAGCGGGTGTCTGTTTTAACATTTTGAGTAATTGATTGAGCTCCATCATTGCGTCTCCTTTTGCATATAGGTTTGCATTGGGACATGCGGTAATGGATAGTTTTCAATCTGTGCCTGCATCAATACATGTGGAATGTTAGCAACGGTCAACCGACGCAAACTATCCCAACACAACCTTTGGAAATAGTGTTCATTTTGACTTTGCACGGTGGCTAAAAAAGTACGGCATCCCAGGTTCTTGGCGGTTGATACCGCGGTATTGATTAAGGCTTTACCAATGATGTGGCGACGTCGATATAAAGGCTCTACACATAAACGCCCGCCATACCATGTCTGTTCGCCATCAGGGAAAATCCGCACGGCGCCAATTACTTGGTCATGCTCACCGAATATTTTCCCGATGGCAACGATACCTAATGCTTTAACATCATATTCGTCACGATCTTCTTGCAAGATTTTCTGTTCATCGCGAAAGGTCATTTCACGCAAACGATAATATTGGCGATATTCCCAATCTTCCGACACAATTTTGATGGTAATGTCATCGCTAAGAAATGGTTTCAGACCTTCATAAGGGGAGTGAGAAAGTTCCATATCACACTCTCCTTATTCATATGCTTTCAGAGCAGAGCAAGCGCCACATTTGGCACAGCCGGCTTGAGTATTTTCCGAGTTCAAACCATGTTGTTTGAGTTGCTGTCCAATTTTCGAGTAAAGCGACTGCATAAAGGCTTGATCGGGTTTAGGGTGATGTTCTAAGGGGGTGCCTCGAATCGGTACAAACGGGACCACAAACGGATACACGCCAATTTCGGTTAGTTTGGCGGTCATCTCGACGATTTCCAATTCGGTGTCACCCAAACCGGCCAAAATGTAGGTACTAACCTGTCCGCGACCGAACACTGCGACGGCTGTTTCAAATGCCGCGAAATATTTTTCCAACGATACTTCGGCTTTGCCCGGCATAATTTTCTGCCGTACACGCTCGCTCACTGCCTCTAGGTGCATCCCAATCGACACCGCTCCTGCATCTTTTAAACGTTGAAACCAGGCAAAATCATCAGGTGGCTCGCACTGTACTTGTATTGGCAACTCGACTTGAGCCTTAATCGCTTTAACTGAGTCATATAAAATCTTTGCCCCACGATCTGCCGTATTTGGCGTGCCTGTGGTGATCACCATTTGCTTGACGCCATCCAGTTCAACGGCGGCTTTCGCGACCTCCGCCAATTGTTCCGGGCGCTTACGGATCAAGGTTCGACCTTCTTTTAAAGACTGATCAATCGAACAAAATTGGCAGGCAGTTGCTTTGTCTTTCATTCGAATGCAATGTTGTAACACCGTTGTCGCCAGCACATCACGGCTATGTAAGGTGGCAATTTGTTCGTAGGCAATGCCTTCTGCGGTTTTTAAATCGTAAAAACGTGGCCGTGCAGTCGCAGTTAAGGTCGCCACAGGAATCCGGTTTTTAAAGACAATCACTTTGTCAGAGTGCGGTTCAGGTTTGGCGGTATAGGGAGAATCTTGTGCTGCAAGGTTCAGCACCGGAATCATCATGGTCAGCCCGTCAAGGCTCAGCGCTTTATGATCACTTGGTCCAGCGCCGCCTTTACGGGACAAGCCAAACTTGCCTTCCCATTTCAGACCATTACATTGCAAATCGGTTAATAGTTGTACTGCAGACATCTTTAACCCCCTATCGATTAGGTTTACATCAATACGGTTTCGACATGTTTTTCATTGAGTTTTGAGAGCTTTTCGGGATGACTTTGATCTGACGTTTCAACTTTCAGTTCGTGTAATACCTGTGTTGGACGACGATCAATCAATAAGCTGAGCAATTCAGGACGGCTATAATGTCCAACCGAATCCATCATGCGCTTGCGTTTATCAATCAGGCTGAAATTCAGATCGGCAATGCAATAACCTTCCCCTTGTGTAACCGGTTCAGCCAGGAGCTTGCCTTCGGGAGAAACAATGGCGGCAAAACATCCCCCTGAAATTGGACCGATATCACAGCCAGTATCCTGCATAATCTGCTGCTGCTGTTCAGGATGCAGCCATGCGGTGGAATTGATCACAAAACAGCCGGACTCTAATGCATGGTGTTGAATGGTGGCGCGGATTTGATCGGCAAAGACTTGCCCTACCAACGAACCCGGAAACATAGCGGCATGAATTTGCTCACCATCTGCCATTAAAGCAAAACGTGCCAACGGGTTGTAATGTTCCCAACATGCCAGCGAACCAATACGTCCCACTGCAGAATTAATGGCACGTAAACCGCTGCCATCACCTTGTCCCCACACCATTCGTTCATGGTAAGTTGGGGTAATTTTGCGGCGATGCTGAATGATTGAACCATCAGCATCAAATAACAGTTGCGCGTTATAAATCGTACTGCCTGCACGTTCATTAATGCCAATCGACACCACCATGTTGGCCTCAAGACAGGCTTGACCAATCGTTAAGGTTGCTTCGGAAGGTACAACCACCGATTCATTCAACAGCTTTAAATGCTCTTTACCCATGGCAAATGGCGGTTGTACAAAGGAAAAATAAGGGTAATAAGGCACGACGGTTTCAGGAAAGACTGCAAATTGCACTCCCTGTTTTCCAAGCTCTAAAATAATGTCACAGATTTTTTTTACTGTTGCGGTTTGACTATAAAGCACAGGACTACATTGTACTGCGGCAGCTTTAATTATTCGGTTCATAACCTTATCCCCTAGTTTATGTTTTTATGCAGTCCAGGTATCAATGATCAAGGCATTATCGCGACGCATCAGCAGTTTTAAATCCATCACATCCAATGGATTAATTGGACGAATTCCCGGAATCAGCGCTTTTTCGGTTTGACCATAAAACGCTTGTAACGCAAAACGGCAGGCATAGACTTCGCCACCTTCTGCCATAAAGGCTTTCAACTGATTGTTGACGGCTAGATGACCCGGAAAGGCTTCCGCCCCTAAAGTTGGAAAACCACGTTGTACACCCAGTTGTACACCTGGGCCGTAAAGCAAAATTTTGGTTTCAAAGCCTTTGCGCAACAAACGTTTTGCCTGTAACACATTGACCAAGCCAATTGATCCTTCAAATGCAACGGTATGGAAAGTCACCAGTGCCTTTTCACCTGGCTGGGCTTTGACGTCCTCAAACACTTTTTCCTCATAATCAACAAGAAAATCACCGTCTTTATATTGTTCAATATCGATCTTTGGCATAAGCAGCTCCTAGTTCAATGTTATTTGTGAATGAACCAACATGTAGTCTGTTTGTATTATTGCGAAAGCTGTGCCAGGTTATATTTTAGAACGGAGGTGAATGCTTATCACATTGAAAAATAGCATTTAATTTCTATAAAAGTATTTTTCATGGAGATAAATTGGACTACTAGGGAATTAGGATTTTTCGTAGTATTATGAAATTTCATAACTTTAATTATGAAATTTCATATACCCTATGGATTTCAAGTTGCATCGCGACGGCAAGGGAGCGAATCCCCGGGAGCATAGAGAACGATGTGACCGGGGTGAGTGCAGCCAACAAAGAGGCAACTTGAAAGATGACGGGCATAGTATGAATACGACTGATTTTATCTCGGACTGGGTAGTTTCTGAAAATTCGATTCGCCCGTTGGTGTTTGAATACGCGCCACAGGCATTAATTGTGTTAGATCCACACCTAAATCAATTTATTGATGTGAATATTAGCGCCACCCAATTATTACGATATGAACGTCATGAAATTATTCAAAAAACGGTAACTTCCATTTTTGGTCATTTCAGACAGCTGCCGTACCTTGTGGCATTTACCGAAGAAGCGTTAGTAAAAGGTCGGGCCTGGAACAATGAGCTGTATACCTTGGATAAAAATGGTGAAAAAATCCAGTTGGATATTACTTCTATTTCATTGCCCTATAAAAATAAAACCTTGCTGATATGGTCGCTGGTGGATGTCAAAGAGTTAGAACTGCGGCAACCCAATAAAAATGCTGATGAAGCTGTCTGCACAGGTTTAAAGGAATCGCAAGCCTTACAAGAACTATTTATTGACTCTGACACAGGCAAACATTTATTGCTGAGCTCAGTTGGTGACGGTATTTACAGTATTAACAAACAAGGCTTGTGTACCTTTATTAACCCTGCTGGGGCTAAAATGTTGGGGCTGCAACCTGAAGATGTATTAAGTAACAATATCCATCAGATTCATCACCATACCCATGAAAATGGTGAAGATTATCCTGTAGAAGAGTGCCCAATTTATGCGGCGGTACATGACGGTATTGTGCATGAAGGTATTCAGGAAATTTTTTGGCGTCGTGATGGCAGTTGTTTTCCCGTGGAATTTACCAGTACCCCAGTGATGCGTGGCGGTGAAATTATTGGCGCGGTAGTGGTGTTCCGCAATATTACCGATCGGCTGAATACCGAAAAACAACTGACCCATGCCCTTGAAGAACTGCAAGATTTAAAAAGCCGACTGGAACAGCAAAACGAATATCTGCAGGAAGAAATTTTACAAGAAAATCAATATCATGAAATTATTGGCAGTAGCGCATCCATTTTACAGATTATTGAAAAAATCAAGGTGGTTGCTTCAACCGATGCCAACGTGATGATTTATGGTGAATCAGGTACAGGCAAGGAGCTGATTGCCCGTGCCATTCACCAATCCAGTGACCGTCAAGAGCAACCACTTATTCGGGTTAACTGTGCTGCCATTCCTTCTGAACTGTTTGAAAGTGAATTTTTCGGACATGTCAAAGGGGCATTTACTGGAGCGGTGCGTGATCGCGCTGGACGTTTTGAACTAGCGGACCAGGGTACACTGTTTTTAGATGAAATAGGCGAGATTCCTGTCGAGTTGCAAAGTAAATTGCTGCGTGTGTTACAGGAAGGAACTTTTGAGAGGGTTGGCGAAGAAAAAACGCGGCATGTGAATGTGAGGATTATTGCTGCCACCAACCGTAATTTAAAAGAAGAAGTTAAACATAAACGCTTTCGTGAAGACCTGTATTTCCGTTTAAATGTATTCCCGATTTCTTCACCAGCCTTACGTGACCGTAAAGAAGATATTCCTCTTTTGGTTACACACTTTACTAAGTTGATTTGTGACAAGCGTAAAATTAATTATCTACCATTTTCACAAAAGCATGTTTTAGAACTACAGCAATATGACTGGCCGGGTAATATTCGTGAATTGCAAAATGTCATTGAACGCGCATTAATTACAGCCAAACAAGGTGCTGTTTCCTTTAAATATTTGCTGGAGCAAGATCAACAACAAAATGAAACTACGCATCAGAATATTTATAATGAGTTTCAACAAATCGAAGATGTGCTGACTATGCAACAACTGAAAGACCTGGAAATTAAAAATTTCTCTCTTGCCGTTAAACAATGCAAGGGGAAAATTTTTGGTGATGACGGCGCAGCAAAATTGTTGGGAATGAATCCAACGACATTGATCTCACGCTTAAAGAAATTGGGGATTGATTATTAAAAAGCTTATCTTGAGTTTGGAAAATGCGTTTTATATGTATTCGCACCTTATTTACCCTAGTCCCAATAGATTTCAAGATGGATCGCGACGGCAAGGGAGCGAATCCCCGGGAGCATAGAGAACTATGTGACCGGGGTGAGTGAGTGCAGCCAACAAAGAGGCAACTTGAAAGATAACAGGTATATATGGGGGAAAGTGTTCCTGCAAAATAATTACTGGAAGAGTTTCTTGCCGGGAATCCTAAATTCTTATTCTGTTTTTAAGGTACTGAACAGCTTGGGAGAATCCACCAGCACACCATCGGCACCAAGCTCTTTAGCTTGTTTGAAATCTTCCTCAGTTTTAATGCCAAATAAAATGATGTTGGCTCCACCCTTGGCACGGAAACACTTCATTGCTTCGTTATCCCATGTTAATACTGATTTGGAGCGCGCTTCACCAAGCGTATATTTCTCAACAACTTCTACGTTACGGCGCATTTCTAAACCATACCAACGAGCGGTGTCGGTATTTGCAGGAATATCACATTGATGAGCCATGGTGATATTTGCCAGCATGGTGCGGGTTTCATCACGGCTTTCAAAGCGCTGAATTTCTTTTGGTAATGCCTTAAGGTAGGTTTCGTCAGTGGAATAGAAACGGGTACGAGTAAAAGCCTGCTGTTTGGTCAGTACTTTTTCCAGTGATTTGGCTTGCTGTGCTGGATCTGCATCCGGTGATTTCAGATCAATATAGAAGAAAGTATCTGGGTATTTTTTTAAAATTTGCTCCAAAGTTGGGATACCTAATCCTTTATTACGGAATGGATGGTCACTATCAGAGCCAAATTTGTAACCAGCATCGAATTTTGCCAATTGTTTTGCTTTATAAGCAGAAACCGGTCCGCTTTTATTGGTTAGGCTATTTAGATCGGATGGACGATAGAGTACTGGAATACCATCCTTTGAAAGCTGAACAGTGATCCAAATAGCATCTGCTTTATTCTCTAAGGATTTGGAAATTGCGTACTCGGTATTTTCAGGTGCATCACCTGTACCAGCACGATGGGCGATAATTTGTGGTGGTGTTGCGAAAGCGCTGACAGAGCAGCAAAGCAGGATTATAGCGGTAATTCCGTGTCGCATAATTTTCTCCGTGATAGCCAATTATAGTTAATATAGAATAATCAACTTCATTAATAATTTCTAAATGAAATCAACTTGAATGTAACATGGTTTTTAAATTTTAAGTAAAAATTTGAATTTTTTTACATTTGTTATGTGCTCGTTGCAAATACTGTTTTACTGAACGGGAAGAAACCTCAAGTTGATCCGCTATTTCGCTACAACGCAGTCCCTGTAGCTGTGCCAGCAAAAAAGCGCTTTTTACTTGGACAGGCAATTTATCAAGAGTGATCTCAAGTTTTTCAAGCTGTTCAAATGCGGAAATTCTGCTTTCAGCAGAGGGCATGGTCATTTCTGGTGTCGAGTTTATATATTCCAAATAGTTCTCTTCGGTCTTTCTTCGACGGTAATAGTTGGCAACCAGGCAGCGAGCTACGGTCGCCAGAAAAGGCCGTGGTTGGCGGATGTCTGACAAATTTGAACTTGATAGAACGTTCAGGAAAGTGTCCTGTGTGAGATCCTCAGCATGGCAGGGGCAAGGGACTTTACAGCGTAGCCAGTTGTATAACCAGTCATGATGTTCAAAGTAAAATTGTTGCGCAGAATTATTAATTTTAGGCATGTCTTTGGTGTTGTTATTATGATTTCCAACTATTTTCATATTGTCATCATCTGTCAAGCTGTTGGCCTTAAGTGAGTTCCCTCGTATATAGAGGGAACTTTTTAGTGGGATGTTAGAACTTCAGTGAGACGCTGAATTTAACGTTACGCCCGACCCCAGCAACAGATTCACTGAGATATGGGTAATAATCACGATTAAACAGGTTATTGACCGTGACACGCGCTTCAATACCTTGCCAGAAAGTAGGTTGCCAACTGGCGAATAAGCCATGCAGTACATAACCTTTGCTTTTGGGTATTGACCAGAGTGTTGCCATTGGATCTCCATCTTTAGGCGATCTGTCTTGTTTACGGACAAAATCTCCGGTCCAGCCTATTGCCATCTGGCATTGAGGGATTTTTATGCCTAACATAGTGCGAGCAGCAGTGGGTGGAATTTCCGCAATCCAGGTTTTATTACCCCAAGGATTGCGTGGTGAAGCATCTCTTTGACCACGGATAGTCGAATAAGAAAGTTTTCCGAACAAGGAATTGCTGTCGTAGAAAGTCTCGATTTCCAATCCTTGAATGGTATATCCCGGTAAATTACGGTAGTTGGATAAAGGCTTTCCGCAATCCGGTGATTTACATACTATTCCGCGACGGGCAAATATTTCATCCTTGCCTCTATTACGGAATAAAGTCGTACGGATTTGCAAACTATCTTGGTCCGCCAGCAGGCTATTGAAATTCAGAATCGCACCGAAGCGTAAACCAGTTATTCTTTCTACATCCAAGTTACGGCTGGTGGCAGTGACACTTGCCTTGGCATATTGCATTTCATACTGTTCATCCACCAACGGAGCGCGCCATGTCCGGCTGATATCTGAAAATAGTGACAGGTTTTGTGTTGTTTTCCACATGATGCCAAAATGAGGAGACCAGCCAGTATAGGTGACATTGCGATAATCATGACCTACATTTGGTGAGTTATCATTGTAGATTGCCGCGATATTGGGTTTGCCAATATTGGTGATATGGTCATAGCGAACACCGGGCGTCACAGTAACACTGCCGATAACCATTGTATCCTGCAAATAGAAACTATTCGTTTTTTGCTCGCCTGAAGGCATATAGGTTGGCTGAAAATAGCCATGATTATATTCAGGTTTTTTGTCTTTACTTCTATCATGGATAAGGGTACTACGTTGATTTTTATGCCAACGAACTCCAGCTAATAATGTATGTTCTATTGGTCCGGTTATAAAATCACTTTTGTTATTTATATCTACTACGTTATCCACATAGTCAATCCAGCTTTCATTTCCCAATGAACCAATAAAACTATTATGGGCTTTTTTAGAGCGTTTATCATGTTGTTCGGTTTTGGAATAAGCATAAGTTGCTGTTAGGTTAAGTAATGGATTATCTTCCGGTGCAATATTCCATTTAGCTGTGTAATTTTGGTCTGTTTGATCACGGTAAACCAATTTCCGGCGCCAGGCTTCATTCCAACCATATTTTTCAATCTCGGCTTCTGACGGAACGGCTATTTCATCACGTTTTGCTGCCCATGGTTGCCAGCCGTTAGATTCAGAACGCATAGCGGAAAGCGTTAATGCGTGAGTATCGTTTAAATAAAAGTTAGTTTTTAGTAAGTAGGATGCCTGATCACTTTTAGAGAAAGCAAAACGGGTACCATCTGGTCTCTTAATATTGCCACCATCTCGTTTGCTCATATATAACAGACCGTCAGCAAAGCCTTCTATTGTCCGGCCATAGACTGCGCTGCTATAAATATTTTGGCGATCATTAGTGTGATAACTGTATTTTAGTAATCCACCAAAATCTTCTCCCGGGCGTAATAAATCACTGGCATCTTTGGTGACCACTTTAACTGTTCCGCCAAATCCGCCATTCCCATCCAGTAGATTATGTGGGCCTTTATCGACATCGACTCGTTTGATTAATTCGGGTTCAATAAAGATAGAGCCTTGGCGATATTTCTCAAATCCTTTTGGTGCATCATCTAGGATGATTTTAACGTCTTCTGTGTCGCCCATTCCCCAGATGTTAAGGGTTTGGCCGCCTGGGCGAGGCGATCCTGACATAGAGACGCCGGGAAGTTGATCGAGTAGCTCGGCAATATTATCTGCCTGGGTACGTTCGATATCCTCTTTTTTCAATACTGAGCTACCAGCACTGACGCTATTGTTCAATTCGCCAATAACAGAAAGTGTAGAAAGTGTGATGACTTTCTCTGGTTTTTCCAGTTTTTCTCTTGCTTTTTGTTCGCTATTTTCTTGTGCAGCCAGATAGCCTGGTAGGCCAGTACTCAGCATAATCATGCCTGATAAAGCATAATAAAGAGTACGATTAATTTGTTTTATCGTCGCTGTCGTTGGGGTTTTTTGTGGTTTACCGCTATTTTTCATTATCATAAGCATCCTTGAAGTGTCACTAAATAAAGTTGCACTTAAAGGATAGGTCACTTAACGAAAATAATTGGTCAGTAAAGAGTTAATAACGGTATTAATTAATTTATTTTTCTTAACAAAATATTTTTAACAGTAATGCGATGACATTCTCTTTATGTTGTTATTAAGTCTGTTTTTATGTATGTTTATACAGTTGTTGTTGACGGGCTAAAGCAGAATGCGAAAGATTATTCATATTGATATGGATTGCTTCTACGCGGCTATTGAAATGCGTGATAATCCGTCACTTCGTCATGTTCCAATCGCTGTGGGTGGCAGTGCAGACAAACGGGGTGTGATTAGTACTGCTAATTATCCCGCCCGTCGTTTTGGGGTACGTAGTGCAATGTCTACTGCAATGGCGCTGAAACTTTGTCCTCAGCTTAAGGTTCTTCCGGGGCGTATGGCGTTGTATAAGGAGGTTTCGTTACATATCCGTCAGATATTTTCCCGTTATACACAGTGGATAGAGCCTCTTTCATTGGACGAAGCTTATCTGGATGTGACTGATAGTCATTATTGTTATGGGTCTGCCACTCTTATAGCGCAAGAAATCCGTCAATCTATTTTTGATGAACTACAATTGACGGCATCAGCCGGTATTGCACCGGTGAAATTTTTGGCAAAAATCGCTTCTGATATAAATAAACCGAATGGGCAGTATGTCATTCCTCCTGATCAATTGGCTGATTTTGTTAAGGTTTTACCTTTACGAAAAATCCCAGGTGTTGGCAAAGTCACGGTGCAACGGCTGGCTGATATGGGATTAGAAATTTGCGCTGATGTGCAAAAGTATGACGTCATTGTTTTGGTGAAACAGTTGGGGAAATTTGGTCAGGTACTTTGGGATCGTTGTCACGGTATTGATGAGCGATTGGTGAACCCAGATCGTCTGCGAAAATCGGTTGGTGTGGAGCGGACACTGGTAAGTGATATTCATCAATGGGAACAGTGTATTGAACTTATAGAAAGTTTATATCTGGAATTAGAAAAACGATTGAGTCACGTTAAACCTGATCTGAGAATTGCCCGTCAAGGGGTTAAAATGAAATTTGATGATTTTCAACTAACCACTCAGGAGCATGTTCATCCACTATTGGATAAACAGGATTTACTGCAATTGGCTCAGAAAACATGGGTATCCCGGCGGGAAGGGCGTGGTGTTCGTTTAGTCGGTCTGCATGTGACTTTGCAGGACCCGCAGATTGAGCGGCAGCTTTTGCTTGAATGGTAATTCCCCTACCATCACATCGAGGCAGGGGAGAGCTGATTAAACTTTTTCAGGAATGGCTTTCAGGACTGCGGTCAGCAGTTGCCAATATTGCCCGACACTCTTAATGTGAACCTGTTCGTCAGGGGAGTGAGCGCCTGTGATAGTTGGCCCGATGGATACCATATCCATATCAGGATAAGGTTTCTTGAATAATCCACATTCTAGTCCTGCATGAATCACCATAATATTAGGTGTCTTATCGAATAGTTGTTGATAAGTTTCACGTACCAAATGCATGACTGGGGAATTTGCATTTGGTTGCCAGCCGGGATAATCACCTTTAGCGGAAATTTCAGCATTCGACAGTTTAGCCAGAGAAGAGAGCATACTGATGACGTAAGATTTGCCGCTGTCGATAAGCGAACGGATTAAGTAAATAACGTTCACCTTACCTTGCTCCATAGCAACAACACCCACGTTTAGCGAGGTTTCTACCACACCTTTGATGACATCACTCATACGGATAACACCATTAGGAGTGCTGTTTAACAATGAGATAAAACGATTTTGGCAGTCATCAGTTAATGCCTGAATATTGGTTTCAACTTCTTCCAGCAATATAGTCAGGTTTTTCTCGACTATGGCATATTCGTTTTTCAGTATGCCAAGGTATTTATCTTTCAATTGGGTAAGCTGTGCTGCTCTATCTGCGGGGATGGCAACAATGACATGGCCTTCACGTGGAATAGCATTACGCAGAGTACCGCCTTGGAAATCGAGCAGTTTGAGCGCCAATTCCTCCGTATGGGCGGCAAGGAATCGTGCCAGAAGTTTGTTGGCATTACCCAGCCCCAAATGAATATCACAACCGGAATGCCCGCCTTTGAGACCTTTGATTATCAGTTTTAATGTTTTGTAGTTAGCCGGAACTTCTTCACGAGTCAGTGCTAAAGTTGCCGTGAAATCGATACCGCCAGCACAACCCATATAGATTTCGCCTTCTTCTTCTGAATCGGTATTGATTAAAATATCAGCTTTAAGCCAGCCCGGTTGCAGGCCAAAAGCACCATCCATTCCAGTTTCTTCCGTCATGGTCAGTAAAACTTCCAGCGGGCCATGTTTTACATTGTCATCAATCAATACAGCTAATGCTGACGCCAGACCAATACCGTTATCGGCACCGAGTGTTGTACCTTGTGCCGTAACCCATTCCCCATCAATATAAGGGCGGATAGGATCTTTAGTGAAATCGTGCTCTGTATCGTTGTTTTTCTGCGGCACCATATCAAGGTGTGCTTGTAGAACAACCGCCTTACGATTTTCCAGTCCTTTACTGGCTGGCTTTCTGATCAGAATGTTGCCAACCTGATCTCGTTCAACATGTAAGCGTTTCTCTTGAGCCCATTGCACAATGTGAGTTGCCAGCGCTTCTTCATGATAAGAAGGGTGAGGAATAGAGCAGATTTTGGCAAAGATGTCCCATAGAGGTTGAGGGGATAATTGTGATAGTTCTGACACGACGAATCTCCTGTGACTGCATTTCAATAAGATGAAAATACTAATCTCTACCCGAGATATAGGTTTTATTATTACGAGCGCTTAACGCTATGATGTTGTTAAACTCAGAATACCATTTTCTTTTGGTAAGAATAATATGATTCGTCGATTCCCTGTTTCCGCTGGTTTTTGCTCACTTAAATCACTATAATCTCGCGCAACTTTTTTCTGCAAAAAATCTTTTCTGAAATATTCTTAGTTGCCGGGATCAATTCTTATGAGCGAAAAATACGTCGTAACCTGGGATATGTTGCAAATACATGCCCGTAAATTGGCACAACGTTTGCTTCCTGTCGAACAGTGGAAAGGCATCATTGCTGTCAGTCGTGGGGGCCTTGTACCTGGAGCGCTCCTTGCGCGTGAACTGGGTATCCGTCATGTAGATACAGTTTGTATTTCCAGCTATGACCATAATAATCAACGTGAGCTGCAAATATTGAAGAAAGCAGAAGGTGATGGTGAAGGTTTCATCGTCGTCGATGATTTAGTTGACACTGGTGGCACCGCTCAGGCTATTCGTGAAATGTACCCAAAAGCTCATTTTGTGACTATTTTTGCTAAGCCGGCAGGTCGTCCTTTGGTTGATGATTATATTATTGATATTCCACAAGATACCTGGATTGAGCAACCTTGGGATATGGGTGTAGTGTTCGTTCCACCAATTTGTGAAGGCAAATAAAGTCAGCATTTGTTATGGCAAAACAGAATCTTTCAGAATCACTTTTTAAGCCAAGGCAAAAACATCAGGAAACCTCTACGCTGGTAAAGCGCCGCTATTCGCGATTGATTACCGGTAATTACAATACGTTGGACGGTAATAGCCACAGGCGCTGGTATCGTATGATTAACCGGTTGATGTGGATTTGGCGGGGAGTTGATCCATTTGAAATAGAAGAAGTATTGTGCCGGATTGCCATAACAAGTTCCCAACGTAGTAATGATGGTTTATTGGATACTGTAGTTGGATATCGTAAAGGTAACTGGGTTTTTGAGTGGTCACATCAGGCTATGTTCTGGCAGCAGAAAGCATTGCAGACGGGACAAACGCCAGAAGCTGGCAGTTTCTGGTTGAAAGCAGCCAATTTGTATAGCATTGCCGGTTATCCCCATCTTAAAGGTGATGAGTTGTCTCAGCAGGCAGTTATTTTGGCAAATAAAGCTTATGAAAATGCAGCTCATTACTCTGACTATCAGTTGAGGAAAATAGAGTTCAAACTGAAAGAAGGCGGTTGTGTGACCGGTTTCCTTCACTTGCCTCAGCAACCGCAGGGACCGTCTCCAACCATTTTGGTTTGTGGCAGCCTGGATAATTTGCAAAGTGATTATTATCGGCTATTCCGCGATTATTTGGCTCCTCTCGGGTTTGCCATGTTGACGGTGGATATGCCTTCAATAGGTTATTCTTCACGTCTAAAGTTGACACAAGATTCTTGTACTCTTCATCAGCAAGTTATCCATCAATTGAGAGAAATCCCCTGGATTGACCATACCCGGGTTGGCATCTTTGGTTTCCGTTTTGGTGCTAATGTTGCTGTCCGGTTAGCCTATTTGGAATCTAAACGTATTAAAGGTATTGCTGTTCTTGGTGCTATTGTTCATGAATGGCTCAATAGTGTTGAGCGCCAGCAAAATGCGCCAGCAATGTATCTTGATATGTTTGCCAGCAGGTTGGGTATTGATAATGTGGATGAAAATGCGTTTCGTCTTGAACTCAGCTGTTACTCTCTTAAAAAACAAGGTTTGTTAGGCCGGCGTTGCCCCGTTCCTATGTTGGCAGGTTACTGGCAGAATGATATTTTCAGCTCGAAAGAAGAGTCGAAGCTGATAGCAATGTCGTCTATAGATAGTAAATTACTTGCTATTCCGACAACGCCTGTTTACAGCAGTTTCAATAAGGCGCTACAAGAGACCAGTCAATGGTTGAAAAATAAGATCTGTTATTAATTGTTCTTACTTTATGATTTCTAACCAATTTACAGGATTCTCTCACATGCTTTATCGAAGCCATTGACTCTTGTAGATTAAAACAGTGTGTTCTGAAGAGTTAGCGCATTTTCAGTTGAAATTAATAGCATAAGTTTGTTTTAAACTAACAATTTTTCAATTTAGCGTGATGCCTGTTGGCATAATGCTTCTCTCCTGTTAAAACTGAACACTGTTTTTTAATTAAATATAACGGCAGAAATATGATGAATAGCAGCCAAACATTGGTTGTGAAACTGGGAACAAGTGTACTGACGGGTGGATCGCGTCGTCTCAATCGAGCCCATATTGTGGAGCTTGTACGCCAATGCGCTCAGCAACATGGAAAAGGCCACCGCATTATAATTGTGACTTCCGGTGCTATTGCAGCAGGTCGGGAACATCTGGGATACCCTGATTTGCCTGCTACTATTGCCTCTAAACAATTATTGGCTGCGGTAGGCCAAAGCCGGTTGATTCAGTTATGGGAGCAGCTTTTTTCTATTTATGGCATTCATGTTGGACAGATGCTATTGACTCGTGCAGATTTGGAAGATCGTGAACGTTTTTTAAATGCCAGAGATACTCTACATGCTTTGCTTGATAATCGTATTGTTCCTGTAATCAATGAGAATGATGCGGTTGCTACTGCCGAAATTAAAGTTGGTGATAATGATAATTTATCTGCATTGGCAGCAATTTTGGGTGGAGCAGATAAGTTGTTATTGTTGACTGATATTGAAGGGTTATATACCGCTGATCCACGTAGCAATCCAAATGCAGAACTTATCCCGGAAGTTTATGACATCAGTGATGAATTACGTATGGTTGCTGGTGGTAGCGTTTCTGGTTTAGGAACGGGGGGAATGGCAACTAAACTTCAGGCTGCGGGGATTGCCGGTCGCGCTGGTATTGATGTGATTATTGCAGCGGGCAGTAAACCTAATGTCATCTCTGATGTCATTGAAGGTAACCCAGTTGGTACTCGCTTCCATGGGTTGCCAAGTCCGATGGAAAACCGTAAGCGTTGGATTTTTGGTGCACCTCCTGCGGGTGAAATTATTGTTGATCACGGTGCTGGAACTGCAATCTGTGAAAAAGGCAGCTCTTTATTACCGAAAGGGATTAAAAATATTAAAGGCAATTTCTCCCGAGGAGAGGTTATCTGCATTCGTAGTCTGTCTGGCAGGGATTTGGCACGTGGTGTTAGCCGCTATAATAGTGATGCTTTGCGCTTGATTGCCGGCCATCATTCACAACAGATAAGCCAAATCCTCGGTTATGAATATGGTGCTGTTGCGGTTCATCGTGACGACATGATCGTGAGTTAAGGATTCATAATGTTAGAACAAATGGGAAAGGCTGCCAGAGAGGCTTCATGGCAACTGGCACAGCTAAGTACAAAACAGAAAAATCAGGCATTAATCCATATTGCAGATTTGCTGGAACAGGAAAGTGCTGTCATTCTCGACGCTAATCAGTTTGATGTGATTCAGGCCCGTGAACAGGGGATGAATGAAGCATTGTTGGATCGTCTGTTACTGACATCTGAACGTTTGGCAGCGATATCGAATGATGTTCGCCAAGTATGCCGTTTATCTGATCCGGTTGGACAAGTCATTGATGGCAGTTTGCTCGACAGTGGTTTGAAGTTGGAGCGTCGTCGTGTGCCCCTTGGGGTGGTTGGGGTGATTTATGAAGCGCGCCCTAATGTCACTATTGATGTTGCATCTCTGTGTTTGAAAACCGGTAATGCGGTTATTTTGCGTGGTGGTAAAGAAACTCACAACACCAATCAGGCAACAGTTAAAGTGATTCAGCGCGCACTTGAACAGAGTGGGTTGCCTGCCGCTGCCGTGCAGGCGATAGATAAACCGGATCGTGAATTAGTCACTCAGCTACTGAAAATGGACCGTTATGTGGATATGTTGATTCCACGTGGTGGTGCTGGGTTGCATAAACTGTGCCGCGAGCAATCAACTATTCCGGTTATCACTGGGGGGATTGGTGTCTGTCATATTTTTGTTGATGAAAGTGTGGATTTTAATCAGGCATTGACTGTAATCACTAACGCTAAGGTACAACGCCCAAGCGCCTGTAATGCTTTGGAAACTTTGCTGGTGCATGAGAAAATCGCGGCAGACTTTTTGCCTGTGCTGAGCGAAGACATGAAAGAACAAGGTGTTACTCTCCATGCAAGTAAGTCAGCAATGGAATTTTTGCAAGAGGGTCCTGCTAAGGTCGTAGAGGTAACAGAAGTAGATTACAGCGATGAATGGCTATCTCTGGATATGAATGTAGAAATTGTCAGTGATATTGAACAGGCAATTAACCATATCCGTACATACGGTACATCCCACTCTGATGCAATTTTGACGCAATCTTTGCACAATGCTGACTATTTTGTTCGTCAGGTGGATTCCGCAGCGGTTTATGTGAATGCCAGTACTCGCTTTACTGATGGTGGGCAATTTGGTTTGGGAGCAGAAGTTGCAGTCAGTACTCAGAAACTACATTCCCGTGGCCCAATGGGATTGGATGCGCTGACTACGTATAAATGGGTTGGTTATGGCGATGATCTAATCCGTAAATAATCTGTTTTATTGTTACCCCAAAAGCGTATTTGATTAATTGAGATATCAGTAGAATCATGCCTTGGGGTAGTTTTTTCCATGTATCATTAACTTTTGATTTTACGTTGATGTAAAGTACTGGTTACTATAGGTGCTAATATATTTTTAATGATGAAATTTACCAAGGATATCAGGCAATGAACCAAATATTGTTTATTGTAGGTGCACGTGGAGCAGGAAAAACGACGGTTGGAAAACTATTAGCGAATGAATTATCGTACACATTTATTGACACCGACCATCATATTCAACAAACCAGTAATATGACAATTGCTGATATTGTTAATCAGCAAGGATGGCTACAATTCCGGCAATTGGAAAGTCAGGCTTTACAAAAAGTTAGTCAAAAAAATCGGGTTGTTTCCACGGGTGGCGGAATCATTCTTTCAGCTGAAAATCGCCAATATATGCAGCAAAATGGTACGGTGATTTATCTTCAGACTTCAGCTGACATATTAGCAGAACGATTAATGCAGCAGCCGGAAAATACTCAACGTCCCAGTTTGACAGGAAAATCTATTGTTGAAGAAATGGAAGAAGTGCTTGCAGCAAGGGAAAAACTCTATTGTGAATGTGCAAATCATATTATTAATGCACAACTTTCACCGGAAAAAATTACAACTTGTGTGAAGGAAATTATTCTTTCCAGAATAATCTCTTAACGCTATTTGAGAATTTTTTTTTATTTAAAAATAAGAATATTATGGTATTGAGTAATAAATAGTATTTTCTATTTATTTTTCAAATAAGCTGAGATACCGATATGTTGTTTAAATTTCTAAAGTTTGTTTTTCGTTTAATGTTTCGTTTAACAATAGAAGGGGATCTTAAACAATTTACCTACCCAAAATGTCTTATTACACCTAATCATGTCTCTTTTCTTGATGGTGTTTTACTAACACTCTTCTTACCAACCAAGCCGGTATTCGCTGTCTATTCCAGCATTGCCAACCGTGGTTTTATGAAACTGGTAAGGCGCTATGTTGAAATAGTTCCTTTAGATCCAATCAATCCCATGGCAGTCAGGTTACTCGTCAGAGAAATAGAAAAAGGACGACCAATAGTTGTTTTTCCTGAAGGGAGAATTACTGTTACCGGTTCTTTAATGAAAACCTATGATGGGGCAGCTTTTATTGCAGCGATATCGGAAGCGGTGGTAGTGCCTGTACGCATTGAAGGGTTGGAAAAAACGATATTCAGTCGATTAAAAGGTATTTTCAAATTGCATCTTTTTCCGAAGGTGACAATAAAAATCCTGCCAGCTACACAATTACCGATGCCAGATGCACCTAATGCGGAACAGAAACGTCGTTTAGCGGGAGAACGCTTGCATCAAATAATGATGAGTGCACGAATGGCAGCTCGTCCGCAAGAAACAATATTTGAATCTTTATTAGCTGCACAGAAACGATTTGGTCGTTTTAAGCCCTGTATTGAAGATATTTCTTTTAAAGAGGATAGTTATAACAGTTTACTCAAAAAAATACTGGGTATCAGCTGTGTTTTGCAGCGTTTTACCTGTCAGGGGGAACGTGTCGGTTTTCTTTTACCAAATTCTACTATTATGGTGTCTGCGATATTCGGGGCATCTTTGAGGGGAAGAATACCCGCTCTGTTAAACTATACGGTGGATAGTAATGGGCTGAAAAATGCTGTAACAGCAGCTAGTATTAAAACTATTGTGACTTCTCGGCAGTTTCTGAAAAAGGAGAAGTTAACTTATTTATCTGAACAGGTTACCGAAGTTAATTGGGTTTATCTTGAGGATTTGGAAGGTACGGTTACTTTTCTGGATAAATTATGGATCTTGTGGCACCTCCTTCTTCCGAAGCAAGCGATGGTGGAACAAAAACCCGATGACGACGCTTTGGTGTTATTTACGTCCGGTTTAGAAGCAGTACCAAAGGGAGTAGTTCATAGTCATTCCAGTTTATTGGCCAATGTGGAACAGATAAAAACTATTACTGATTTCAATCCACTTGATCGTTTTATGTCTTCTTTACCATTGTTTCATGCATTTGGATTGACTGTTGGCCTATTGACTCCTCTGTTGGCGGGTTGCCGGATATTTCTCTACCCAAATCCATTGCATTATCGGATGGTGCCAGAATTGGTATATGAACGCAATTGCACTGTATTATTAGGCACATCCACTTGCCTGGAAAATTATGCCTCTTTTGCTCATCAATATGATTTTGCACGTCTTCGCAATGTTTTGGCTGGTGTTGAAAAGCTTTCTGAAAATACTAAGCGCATTTGGCAAGATAAATTCGGTATTCGCATTTTGGAAGGATATGGAATGACAGAGTGTGCGCCTGTTGTTGCATTAAATGTGCCAATGATGGCTAAAGTTGGTACTGTCGGGCGAATTTTGCCGGAAATGGAATTCCGTTTGATATCGGTAGCAGGTATCAAAGAAGGAGGATGTTTGCAATTGCGAGGCCCGAATATGATGAAAGGGTATCTGAGAGTTGAAGATCCAAATCATTTGGAACAACCATCGGCGGAAGATGAGTATGGGAATATCCAGTCTGGTTGGTACGACACCGGAGATATTGTTTCAATTGATGAGCAGGGATTCTGTACTATTCTCGGTAGAATGAAACATAAAATAACTGAAGCTGGACAGGAATAGCAATTGTGGATAAATCTTCTGTTGTGGCTCAACCGCTATTAACCCGCGGTATGAAAGCAGTATTAATATCGCAGTTTTGTTCGGCTTTTGCAGATAATGCTCTGTTTTTTGCAATTCTGGCACAGTTGAAGGTACAGCTTTACCCAGACTGGAGCCAGCCGATATTGCAGATTATGTTTGTCGTTGCGTATATCTTATTAGCGCCTTTTGTGGGGAAAATAGCAGATGGCTTCCCAAAAGGCAGAGTGATGTTATTTGCTAATAGTTTCAAGTTATTGGGCGCGCTTAGTATTTGCCTGGGTTACGATCCATTTTTTGGTTATGCTTTGGTTGGGATTGGTGCAGCTTCATATTCACCGGCTAAATACGGAATTTTGGTTGAACTAACCGATGGTGATCGTTTGGTGAAAGCTAATAGTTTAATGGAGGCTTCAACCATAATGGCTATTCTCATTGGTTCTGTTGCTGGTGGTTTTTTATCTGATTGGAACTTGACCGTCGCGTTATTTGCTTGTGCATCAATATATGGTATCGCTGCCATTGCTAATTTCTTCATTCCTCGCTTATCGGCAGTCCATCAAGATAGGGATTGGAATTTGAAAAGGATGCTGACAGACTTTATTTCAGCATGTTGTATTCTTTGGTATAACAAAGGAGCACGGTTTTCTTTGGTTGGCACCAGTTTGTTTTGGGGAGCGGGTGTAACATTGAGATTTCTGTTGGTCTTATGGGTACCTGTCGTTCTGGGAATTACTGATAACAGCACACCAACAGTACTTAACGTCATGGTTGCTATTGGGGTTATTATTGGTGCAGGTGTTGCTGCCCGTCTTATTACTTTGAAGACAGTGTACCGTTGTATGCCGGCTGGCATTCTAATTGGTGTGATGGTGGCAATTTTTGCTGTTCAGCAGAATATTTGGGCTTCTCATATCATATTAATTATTCTCGGTATTTTAGGAGGAGTGTTTGTTGTTCCATTGAATGCATTATTGCAGGAAAGAGGAAGACAAACAGTTGGAGCGGGTAATGCAATTGCAGTGCAGAATTTAGGTGAAAATACAGCCATGTTGCTGATGCTTGGTTTGTATTCACTGGCCGTAAAAATAGGTGTCCCGGTTGTTACTGCAGGAATAGGTTTTGGTGCATTGTTTGCGCTGACAATTACTAGTTTGTGGATTTGGAATCGGTTTCAAAAAAATTGATCTTTTGCTGAATAAAAGGTGTGTTATGGATGAAAAAATTTTGACTCAGCTTAGTATTGAGTTGGGAAAGAAACTGAAACAGCAAAAACGGTGGGTAACTTTTGCTGAATCCTGCACAGGTGGTTGGCTAGCGAAAGTAATCTCGGATATTGCTGGTAGTTCCGCTTATTTTGATCGGGGCTTTGTGACATACAGCAATAAAGCCAAGCATCAGATGCTTGGTGTATCAGAAACAGTTTTACAACAATATGGTGCTGTCAGTGAGCAGGTTGTGAAAGAAATGGCAATAGGGGCATTGAAAGCAGCGCAAGCAGATCTTGCCGTTTCTGTCAGTGGTATCGCTGGTCCTGATGGAGGCAGCGAAAAAAAACCTGTTGGTACAGTATGGTTTGGGTTTGCACACCGTACAGAAAATGGAATAGAAGTTGTCACCCGTCATTGCTGTTTTAACGGCGATCGAAATGAAGTTCGCCTTCAAGCTGCAATCTATTCTCTAAAGACATTGCTATTAGTGATTATAAAAAATTAGCTTGATGCTGTATGATTATACAGTATAATTGCAGGTAACATTTTAGTATCAGACAATTATTCATCGGCAGTGAGGTAACCTTTCATTGCTTACGAGGGAGTAAAAATGGCTATTGATGAAAATAAACAAAAAGCACTGGCAGCGGCACTAGGCCAAATTGAAAAACAATTTGGTAAAGGTTCCATTATGCGTCTGGGCGAAGACCGTTCAATGGACGTTGAAACTATCTCCACTGGTTCACTGTCACTGGATATTGCGTTAGGTGCTGGTGGCTTGCCGATGGGGCGTATTGTTGAAATCTATGGGCCAGAATCTTCTGGTAAGACAACGCTCACATTACAGGTTATTGCCGCAGCACAACGCGAAGGTAAAACCTGTGCGTTTATTGATGCTGAACATGCTCTTGATCCTGTATATGCTAAGAAACTCGGTGTTGATATTGATAACCTATTGTGTTCTCAACCAGATACGGGTGAACAAGCTCTTGAGATATGTGATGCGCTGACGCGTTCCGGTGCGGTTGATGTCATTATTGTGGACTCCGTTGCTGCCTTAACACCAAAAGCTGAGATAGAAGGGGAAATTGGCGATTCTCATATGGGGTTGGCAGCGCGTATGATGAGCCAGGCAATGCGCAAATTAGCGGGTAACCTGAAAAGCTCCAATACACTGTTGATCTTTATTAACCAGATCCGTATGAAAATAGGTGTCATGTTTGGTAACCCTGAAACGACAACCGGTGGTAAT
Source organism: Photorhabdus australis DSM 17609 (assembly GCF_000711895.1). Taxonomy (GTDB): domain Bacteria; phylum Pseudomonadota; class Gammaproteobacteria; order Enterobacterales; family Enterobacteriaceae; genus Photorhabdus; species Photorhabdus australis. The sequence continues at coordinate 12,839 of NZ_JONO01000023.1, read as the reverse complement.
GCACTGAAATTCTATGCTTCTGTCCGTCTGGATATTCGTCGCATTGGTTCTGTAAAAAATGGTGAAGAGGTTATTGGGAGTGAAACTCGCGTTAAAGTTGTGAAAAACAAAGTGGCGGCGCCATTTAAGCAAGCAGAATTCCAGATTATGTATGGTGAAGGCATCAACACTTATGGGGAATTAATCGATTTAGGTGTGAAGCATAAACTGATAGAAAAAGCAGGTGCATGGTACAGCCACAATGGTGATAAAATTGGTCAGGGAAAAGCGAATGCTACTACCTATCTGAAAGAACATCCTGAAACTGCTACTGAGTTGGATAAAAAATTACGCGAAATGTTGTTACATAATGCTGGAGAATTTAGCAGCGCCGCTTCTGACTATGAAGACGGAGACAGCGGAAGCGAAGAGATTAATAACGAAGAATTTTAGTCTAACTGTATCGATAGTCTGTATTAGCAAGAATTTCCGTAACCCCTGTCTAATATTGGACAGGGATAAAAGCAAGAGTAATGCGTTGTGTTCTGGATAATAAGTGGTGAAATATGCTTTTTTGTCTATGCGGAATCTTATATTAGATCAGTTCTGAACAAGCAGTCATGGCCTATGAAATGGTAAATTTCTTGTAATAAAGACAGGATGTATTACATCGGTAAAATTTTATTACTAAGCTTAGTTTACTATTAAACTTTAACCGCATTAATGATGGTGCGGTTCCTTCTTGAGAGAGCAAGTGTTATCCGTATAATGCGATCATGCTTTCAGAAAATACCCAGACGATTTACAATGCTGTCGGCGAATGGATGTATCTGGGATTTTACTTCTAATAGAAGAAATTTTATCTTATCCCCACTTTGTTTATTCGTGAGTTGAAAATAGGTGATGAACATTCCACCTGACCAATTCATAAATCTGTTTTTTCCAGCTTGATTTCGGGACAATTATGAGCAAAAGCACCGCTGAGATCCGTCAAGCGTTTCTCGACTTTTTTCATACTAAAGGGCATCAGGTAGTACCAAGTAGTTCTTTGGTTCCAAATAATGACCCAACTCTACTGTTTACCAACGCAGGAATGAATCAGTTTAAGGATGTATTTCTTGGACTGGACAAAAGATCTTATTCCCGAGCAACAACTGCTCAACGCTGTGTTCGTGCCGGTGGTAAGCATAATGATTTAGAAAACGTAGGTTACACCGCGCGTCATCATACTTTCTTTGAGATGTTGGGTAATTTTAGTTTTGGTGACTATTTCAAACATGATGCTATTAACTATGCTTGGGAACTTCTGACGGGCAAAGATTGGTTCAATTTGCCTAAAGAAAAATTATGGGTGACTGTCTATCATACCGATAATGAAGCCTATGATATCTGGCAAAATGAGGTTGGAATACCCGCAGAAAGAATTATCCGCATTGGTGATAATAAAGGCGCTCCTTATGCATCAGATAACTTCTGGCAGATGGGTGATACTGGACCTTGCGGCCCTTGTACTGAAATTTTCTATGATCATGGTGACCATATTTGGGGTGGACCGCCTGGAAGCACGGAAGAAGATGGTGACAGATATATTGAAATCTGGAATATCGTCTTTATGCAGTTCAACCGCCATGCTGACGGCGTGATGGAACCATTGCCAAAACCATCCGTAGATACTGGAATGGGGTTAGAGCGTATTGCGGCTGTACTACAGCATGTCAATTCCAATTATGAGATCGATCTGTTTAGTGACTTGATTGCGGCTGTAGCGAATGTTACTGGTGCTACAGATGATCTGAGTAATAAATCTTTGCGGGTTATTGCTGATCATATTCGTTCATGTGCTTTCTTGATTTGTGATGGCGTCATTCCTTCTAATGAAAATCGTGGTTATGTGCTGCGCCGCATTATCCGCCGCGCTATCCGTCACGGTAACATGTTGGGGGCTAAAGATACCTTCTTCTACAAACTGGTTGCACCATTGATAGAAGTGATGGGCGCTGCGGGAGAAGCGCTTAAACGCCAGCAAGCCATTGTTGAGCAGGTCTTGAAGACAGAAGAAGAGCAATTTGCCCGTACTCTGGAACGTGGGCTTCAGTTGCTGGACGATGAACTAGTAAAATTGTCCGGTGATATCCTGGATGGTGAAACTGCATTCCGTCTGTACGATACCTATGGTTTCCCTGTGGATTTAACCGCTGATGTCTGTCGTGAGCGTAATATTAAGGTTGATGAAGACGGTTTCGCAGTAGCAATGGAAAATCAGCGTCGTCGCGCACGTGAATCAAGTGGTTTTGGTGCGGATTATAACGAACTGATTAAGGTTGATGAGCGCAGTGATTTCTCTGGTTACGTTCATAACGAACAGCAGACAAAAGTAACCGCTATCTTCTGTCATGGTGAATCAGTCAATCAAATTCAAGCAGGTGAAGAAGCAATTGTTATATTGGATAAAACAGCTTTTTATGCTGAGTCCGGTGGACAAGTTGGTGACTCAGGTATTCTGAGTAATGCTGATTGTGCTTTTTGTGTTATTGATACACAAAAATATGGTCAAGCTATCGGTCATATCGGTATGCTTGAAAAGGGGACCTTAAGTGTAAACCATGAGATCAATGCTGTTATTGATATAGAACGCCGTGATGCGATCCGTTTAAATCATTCAGCAACCCATTTGTTACATGCTGCACTACGTCAGATTTTGGGTGAACACGTATCTCAGAAAGGCTCCTTGGTTAACGATAAATATCTTCGTTTTGATTTCTCGCATTTTGAGGCGATGAAACTGGAACAGATCCGTCAGGTAGAAGATCTAGTTAATGCTGAAATTCGTAAGAATTCACCTGTCATTACTGAATTAATGGATCTGGAAGCAGCGAAAGCTAAAGGGGCAATGGCACTATTTGGTGAAAAATACGAAGAGAAAGTCCGTGTACTCTCAATGGGGAATTTTTCCACTGAGTTATGTGGAGGAACTCATGCAAGCCGTACTGGTGATATTGGTTTATTCCGTATTACTGCTGAGTCTGGTACTGCTGCTGGTATACGTAGAATAGAAGCAATTACAGGCAAGAAAGCACTAGAATCTGTGTATCAACAGGATGATTTGCTTCAGGATATTGCTCAATTGGTGAAAGGTGATATCAATAACCTGAACGATAAAGTACGGGGAATACTGGATAAAACCAAGGTACTAGAAAAAGAGCTTCAACAGCTTAAAGATCAAAACGCAGCACAGGAAAGCTCTTTTTTGGCAAGCAAAGCGAAAGAAGTGAAGGGTGTGAAATTATTGGTAAGCCAATTGAATAATACAGAACCTAAGACGTTGAGAACTATGGTCGATGATCTTAAAAATCAACTAGGTTCAGCAATTATTGTGCTTTCTACTATAAGTGATGATAAAGTCAGCTTAATTGTTGGTGTCACAAAGGATCTGACTGCTAGAATAAAAGCAGGTGAATTAATTTCTTCTATAGCTCAGCAAATCGGTGGCAAGGGTGGAGGTCGTCCTGATATGGCTCAAGCGGGGGGGACTGATGTTAAGGCATTACCGTCTGCTTTGGATAGCGTGGAAGATTGGGTAGCATCGCGTTTATAAGCGGTATTACCTAAGTTACCTGAGTTTTAAAGGCACTATAATCGTTATTTTATGGTGCCTTGAAATCTTGTTGTGAAATTGTTAAAAGGTTGAGTGCATATTTATTTTGGCTAAACTATAATATGTAGGAAATGCGCTCAAAATTGCTTATACTTTAAGCATATACCATTGTTTTACGTTTTCACGGTGTTTGATGGATAATAGCGGGGAAACCTAATGACCCGACTCTTTTAAATTTTCAAGGAGCAAAGAATGCTTATTCTGACTCGTCGAGTTGGTGAAACACTCATGATAGGCGATGAGGTAACAGTTACAGTACTGGGGGTTAAAGGTAACCAAGTTCGTATTGGTGTGAATGCCCCTAAAGAAGTTTCTGTTCACCGTGAAGAAATTTATCAGCGAATTCAGGCCGAAAAATCTCAGCCAACAACTTATTGACTCTAAGTTGGCGTCCTATCTCTGTCAGAACCGGAACCGGGCGCCATTTTTGAGGTATTTCCCCCTCTGTTAGTATCCTATGGGTCTTTATTCCTACCTATTGTTTCCTCTTTTTTGTTTTTCTATTGGTAAGAAAAGGCAATGCCTATGATGTTATTATTGTAGTGAATAATGACTTACATAAATTTCAATTTTGAGATAATTTACTGCTGATAAAGCACACTTTTCGATGTTAAACTGGCCGCTCTGTGTGCTAAATGTTCAAACAAACACGGGTTTAGAAAAATTGTTTGACTTATAAGTCTGGGAAAGTAATATGTGCGCCACGCAGTGACGAGGAGCTTAAACAAAAGTTCTTAGCCACAGTTCGAAAGAAAGCGTAAGGTGAGATGGCCGAGAGGCTGAAGGCGCTCCCCTGCTAAGGGAGTATGCGGTTAAGAGCTGCATCGAGGGTTCGAATCCCTCTCTCACCGCCATTTAAATCACGCATCCATAGCTCAGCTGGATAGAGTACTCGGCTACGAACCGAGCGGTCGGAGGTTCGAATCCTTCTGGATGCGCATATTTAACCTTGAGATGAAATTGTTCAGGGTGTCATTCGGGTAATAAAAGCAGCTGCTGCCTTATTACCGGGATAAAAAACAGAATATGCATCCATAGCTCAGCTGGATAGAGTACTCGGCTACGAACCGAGCGGTCGGAGGTTCGAATCCTTCTGGATGCGCCATATTTAGCCTTGAGATGAAGTTGTTCAGGGTGTCATTCGGGTAATCAAAGCAGCTGTTGCCTTCTTACCGGGATAAAAAACAGAATACGCATCCATAGCTCAGCTGGATAGAGTACTCGGCTACGAACCGAGCGGTCGGAGGTTCGAATCCTTCTGGATGCGCCATATTAAGCCCCGGCTAAATAGCCGGGGCTTTTGTTTTTATTCCTTTCCATAATTAGCTTCCATATGGAACTGAAACGTTTTGGCTTATATATCTAATCAGCGACAATTCGCCTCGTTTAATATAAAGTAAACGCTTATAAAAATTCTTCTAAAACACTACGGGAGGTCGAATTGATCCCGGACGTATCAAAAGCTCTGTCATGGCTAGAGGCGCATCCGACAATTTTAAAGGGAATTCGTCGTGGTGTTGAGCGTGAAGCATTGCGTATTACTCCAGATGGTCATTTGGCAGTAACGAAGCACCCTGAAACACTTGGCGTAGCGCTTACGCATAAATGGATTACTACTGACTTTGCAGAGTCATTGTTAGAATTCATAACACCAGTTGATAATGACATAAAAAATACTATTTCGTTTCTTAGAGATATTCATCGTCATGCAGCGCGTATGTTGGGTAAGGAAAAAATGTGGCCTTTGAGTATGCCATGTTTTATTGATGCGGAAGAAAATATTACTTTGGCTCAGTATGGCACATCGAATATTGGTCGTTATAAAACCTTATACCGTGAAGGTTTGAAGAATCGTTATGGCGCTCTAATGCAGACCATTTCGGGGGTTCATTATAATTTTTCATTACCAATTGAATTTTGGCAGGCATGGGCTGGAGTTGAAGATGCGGAGAGTGGTAAGGATAAGATCTCTGATGGTTACTTCCGACTGATCCGTAACTATTATCGCTTTGGATGGGTGATCCCATACCTGTTTGGGGCCTCCCCTGCGATTTGTTCTTCATTCTTGCGTGGTAGAGAGACTTCTTTGTCTTTTGAACAAGTACAAGAGGGCACTTGTTATCTGCCTTATGCTACTTCATTGAGGATGAGTAACTTAGGATATACCAATAAATCACAAAGTGATCTGAATATTACGTTTAATAATTTACGAACCTACGTGGCGGAACTGAAAAAAGCAATTCACAAACCCTCTGAAGAGTTTGCTAGATTGGGAATTAAGCAAGGTGATAAACATATTCAGCTCAATACAAACGTCTTACAGATTGAAAATGAGTTGTATGCACCAATCCGGCCTAAGCGTGTCATAAAAGAGAATGAATCGCCTTCTGATGCTTTACTGCGTGGGGGCGTGGAATATATTGAAGTCCGTTCATTGGATATTAATCCATTTACAGCGATTGGTGTCGATGAAACACAAATTCGTTTTCTTGATCTATTTTTAATATGGTGTGTGCTCGCTGAAGCGCCGGAAATGAGCAGTGATGAGTTGGATTGTTGCCGCAAAAACTGGGATAGGGTAATCCTTGAAGGACGTAAACCAGGGCAAGTAATAGGTTTTGGTTGTGGAAATGTAGAAGAGCCGTTAATAAAAGTTGGCCAAGAATTACTCAATGACTTGAAACGGGTTGCTGTAATATTGGATAGTTGTTCTGGCACACAATATCAGAAGGTTTGTGAAGAATTGATTGCTATGTTTGATGATTCATCACTAACGTTATCGGCTCGTGTGTTGGAAAAAATGAAGATCCAAGGCATTGGTAGTTTTGGGCTAGAGTTGGCAGATGAATATCATCAGCAATTGATTAATGAAGAATATGAGGTTATTAGCGACGAACAGTTCGCTATAGAACGCAGAGCTTCCGTGGAGCGACAAGGCGCGTTGGAACAAGAAGAAACCATTAGTTTTGATGAGTATCTGAAACAACAGACAGGGTGTTAGGAAAGAAGATGGCCACTAAGTAAAAGTGGCCAAATGAATTCTTTAGAAATAGGGATAATAATGACGCGTCTTTCATTCTTTACAACCGGTGGCAGATGAAAAGGTTTCATTTGCTTGTAAAAATCTGAATTTTTTATGGAGATGAAGAAATGCCTTTACTGGATAGTTTTACTGTTGATCATACTCGTATGGCGGCACCCGCTGTAAGAGTTGCTAAGACCATGAAGACTCCTCATGGCGATACCATCACAGTTTTTGACTTACGTTTCTGTGTACCAAATGAAGAAGTTATGCCTGAGAAGGGCATTCATACACTTGAACATTTATTTGCTGGTTTTATGCGCAATCACCTCAATGGCGAAGGTGTTGAAATTATTGATATATCGCCAATGGGATGTCGAACAGGTTTTTATATGAGCTTGATTGGCTCACCAGCAGAAACCCGCGTTGCGGATGCATGGAAAGCGGCTATGGCTGATGTCTTGAAAGTGAAAGATCAGAGTCAGATTCCAGAGCTGAATGTTTATCAGTGCGGTACTTATCACATGCATTCACTGGCAGAAGCTCAGGATATTGCACACCATATTCTTGATTCGGATGTTCGTGTTAATAAGAATGATGAATTAGCATTGCCAGAAGAAAAACTGACAGAATTGCGCGTATAGTTCAGTAGTGATGATATTTCGAATTCCTGAGATAAGATATTAACAGGAATATGCCGCTGGAGGTTGTGGTTACGTACTTCCGGCGGTGTGAGGTTTTCATCAGAAATTGTCTGGGTTGTCTGTGTTTCTTGTTCAGAAAGTTGGCTAATCAGGTGTTACTCGAACTTGTTTAATAACATTATCGTTCATTGAAAGTACTTCAAAATTATATTTACCGATTTGTACTTGTACATTTAGAGAAGGTATGTCTCCTAATTCTTCAAGTACCATACTATTAACAGTTTGTGATCCATCAACAGGTAATGCTCAGTCAAAAGCTTTATTCAATTCGCGGATATTGGTTGTTCCGTCAACTAAAATAGTTCCACCGCTTTGTTGTGAAACTTCTTCAGACAGGGAAGGAGACATTGATGTTGTAAAATCACCAACAATTTCTTTGAGGATATTTTCAACAGTTACCAGCCCTTGAATATCTCCGTATTCATCAACAGTCAGTCCGGCTTCCTTGCTTTGCCAGATGACGTAAGCGGTAGCAGTTTAGTGTCATTACACCTGTCTCTGAAGCGGAGAAGTATGCAGAAACAATAAGCATAATGATTAAAATAATAATTAATGTGCTTGTTGGGACATGCTCCAAAGCAGGTTTCCTTCTAACTATTGATTGACCATCATGATTCTTAATAAATCATAATTTCCTGTAGCAATCGGTTACCAAAATAGGCGAGCGTCAGGGTAAATGCACCAATTAGGTTAAACCAGATGACTCGTTTACCGCGCCATCCATCATGGTAATGACCCCATAATAAAACAATGTAGACAAACCAAGCGACGATAGACAAAACTGCTTTATGGATATTTTCCTTACTGAAAATATTGTCCATGTAAAGAATACCGGTGCAGAGTGTCAGAGTCAGCAATATTACGCCAACCTGAGTGATATGAAACATTTTGCGTTCTATGAACATCAATGGGGGCATATTTTGAATAAAAGTCAGTTTCTTATTTTTAAGCTTATGATCTAACCACCTAAGCTGTAAAGCATACAGCGCGGCAATGAGTAAGGTCGCATAACCAAGAAGCGCTAGACCAATATGAATGGATAATTCAAGGCTAGCTTCTAAATGGGTAATAAATTCACCTGGCATAAGGCTAGCTAATGCCAGATTTATTATGGCAAAACTATATACTATGGGCAGCAGAAACCAGGCACGACCATGGGAAGCGACAATTGTCATTATGATACAGATGAGCAAACTAACAATAGAACCCAAGTTCAGTAGTGTGAGGTTCTGCCCACTGCCGACGCGAAAGATTTGGTATTTAAGCGCAATAGCATGACAAATTAAGGCTACAATCGCAGAAATCAATGCCAGTCTGCGGTATCCATTAGGTTTCTGCAATAAGCCGGGAATAATCAGTACCAGGCTGAATAAATAAGCGAGTAGAGCAATTATAAAGAATACTGGCATAGCGTTAGTCGTTTTAACGATAGTTTTAGGTTGAACCAAGCTTAAGTATAACGCCAGCAAGGATAGCCTCCAACCGTTGTTCATTCATCAGTGCAAATCTCTGTGCAGAGATCCCTTTATCATCGTGTTATAATTTTCAAAATACGCTTTACAGGCAGCCCATTTTTAAAAATTGAGCAGAGACAATGTTTGATAATTTAACCGACAGACTATCGCGCACGTTGCGCAATATCAGTGGCCGTGGGCGACTGACTGAAGACAATATTAAAGAAACACTGCGCGAAGTTCGCATGGCTTTACTTGAGGCTGATGTTGCATTGCCTGTAGTGCGTGACTTCATTTCGTGCGTTAAAGAGAGTGCGGTAGGCCACGAAGTTAACAAGAGCCTTACACCTGGCCAGGAATTCGTCAAAATTGTTCAGAATGAGCTGGTCAAGGCGATGGGAGAAGTTAACAGTGAACTGAATCTCTCTACTCAGCCTCCAGCTGTTGTATTAATGGCAGGTTTGCAAGGTGCTGGTAAAACAACTAGCGTTGCTAAACTGGGTAATTTTCTGAAAGGAAGACAGAAGAAAAAAGTTTTAGTTGTATCTGCGGATGTTTATCGTCCAGCCGCTATTAAACAGCTTGAAACATTGGCACAAACGGTCGGCATCGATTTCTTCCCTTCTGATGCTCAGGAGAAACCAGTTGATATCGTGGTGAAAGCTGTACAGCACGCCAAGTTGAAATTCTATGACGTGCTTTTAGTAGATACTGCTGGTCGTCTGCATGTTGACGAAGCCATGATGGATGAAATCAAACAAGTTCATGAAATCATCAATCCGGTAGAAACCTTATTCGTTGTTGATGCTATGACTGGGCAGGATGCCGCTAATACGGCAAAAGCTTTCAATGAAGCATTGCCTCTGACAGGTGTTGTGTTGACCAAAGTCGATGGTGATGCTCGTGGCGGTGCTGCGTTGTCTATTCGTCATATTACCGGTAAGCCGATCAAATTCTTAGGTGTTGGTGAAAAAACTGATGCATTGGAGCCTTTCCATCCAGATCGTATTGCATCTCGTATTCTTGGAATGGGTGATGTTCTTTCCCTGATTGAAGAGATTGAAAGTAAAGTTGATCGCACTCAGGCAGAAAAGCTGGCTTCCAAACTGAAGAAAGGCGATGGATTCGATCTTAGTGATTTTCTGGATCAACTTAAGCAGATGCGCAATATGGGCGGCATGGCTAGCATGTTAAGTAAAATGCCGGGGATGTCTCAAGTGCCAGATGCAGTGAAATCCCAGATGGATGATAAAGTGCTGGTAAAAATGGAAGCTATTATAAATTCGATGACGCGTAAGGAGCGGGAAAAACCAGAAATTATCAAAGGTTCCCGTAAGCGTCGTATTGCTAATGGTTCTGGTACCCAGGTTCAAGATGTTAACCGCCTGCTTAAACAATTCGATGAAATGCAGCGCATGATGAAGAAAATGAAAAAAGGTGGTCTGGCGAAAATGATGCGTGGCATGAAAGGCATGATGCCACCCGGATTTATGGGCCGTTAATTGATAAAGTCTCGAAGAATATCCACTTTGGATTGCTTTTTGCGCCAAAGTGAGTAAAATTTTCGGGCTTTTTATCTGACAACCGGACTTCATTCCTCGATGAAGTCTGATTGTTTTGTTAACTAATGAGGATGTTATGGTAACAATTCGTTTAGCTCGTGGCGGCGCCAAAAAGCGTCCGTTTTACCAAGTAGTAGTGACCGATAGCCGCAGCCCGCGTGATGGTCGTTTTATTGAGCGCGTTGGTTTCTTCAACCCTATTGCAACAGGGAATGCAGAAGCACTGCGTTTAGATCTGGACCGTATTGAGCATTGGATTGGTCTGGGTGCAACAGTGTCTGATCGTGTTTCTACACTGATCAAAGACGCAAAAAAAGCAGCTTAATCTGTCGTGGTGGTAACTATGAGCAAACAAGCCAGTTTTGAGCTTCCTGTGGAACCAATTGTATTGGGAAAACTAGGTTCGGCTTATGGTATTCGTGGTTGGCTCAGAGTTTTTTCTTCCACCGAGCATGCTGAAAGCATTTTTGAGTATCAACCATGGCTTATCCAACGTGCAGGCCGGTGGCAGCACATCGAATTGGAAGCATGGAAATACCATAATCAGGATATGGTCATCAAAATTAAAGGTGTTGATGATCGGGATGCTGCGAATTTGCTGACTAATTGCGAAATTATCGTGGATTCAGAGCAACTGCCGGAGCTGGATGCTGGTGATTACTACTGGAAGGACCTTATAGGATGCCAAGTAGTGAACACAGCAGGTTATAGCCTGGGTACTATTAGTGACATGATGGAAACCGGCTCTAATGACGTAATGGTAGTTAAAGCAAACCTGAAAGATGCATTCGGTATCAAGGAGCGGTTAATTCCGTTTCTTGATGGGCAGGTTATCAAGAAAGTCGATCTCGCTACTAAAACTATTGAAGTAGACTGGGATCCTGGTTTTTAAACTCCGGTTATAAACGGTTGAAATGAGTGGGACACTGTAATGTGGATTGGGGTTATTAGCCTGTTTCCTGATATGTTCCGCGCAATAACCGATTATGGGGTAACTGGCCGAGCAGTAAAAAATGGCTTGTTAAGTATTGAATGCTGGAATCCGAGGGATTTTACCTATGACCGGCATCGTACTGTTGACGACCGGCCTTATGGTGGTGGTCCAGGCATGTTGATGATGGTTCAGCCCTTAAGGGAAGCCATTCATACAGCAAAAACTGCGGCAGGCGAAGATGCGAAGGTGATTTATCTTTCACCTCAGGGGCGCAAACTTACTCAACAAGGAGTTTGTGAGCTGGCAACAAATGAGAAATTGATTCTGATTTGTGGTCGCTATGAGGGGATAGATGAGCGGGTTATTCAAACTGAGATTGACGAAGAGTGGTCTATCGGTGATTACGTGCTTAGTGGCGGTGAGATCCCTGCTATGGCTATGATTGACTCCATTTCCCGGTTTATCCCGGGAGTTCTGGGGCATCAGTCATCGGCAGAAGAAGACTCTTTTGCTGATGGATTGCTGGATTGTCCACACTATACCCGCCCAGAGGTATTAGATGGTATGGTGGTTCCATCAGTTCTACTGTCGGGTAACCATGCTGAGATTAATCGCTGGCGTATGAAACAATCGCTTGGCCGGACTTGGCTTAGAAGACCTGAACTTCTAGAAAACCTAGCTCTGACTGACGAGCAGAGGATATTGCTAGTAGAGTTCCAACAGGAATATCTGACTAAGGCAATAAGTTAATCCAGACATATCCCTGAAGGGAATGTCTTTGATATATCAGTTTACCTAGGGTAAGAGAGTTATTATGAGCAACATTATTAAACAGCTTGAACAAGAGCAGATGAAGCAAGACGTACCTTCGTTCCGTCCAGGTGACACCGTGGAAGTTAAGGTATGGGTCGTAGAAGGTTCTAAGAAACGTCTGCAGGCATTCGAGGGCGTGGTTATCGCTATCCGTAACCGCGGTTTGCACTCTGCATTCACTGTTCGTAAGATTTCTAACGGCGAAGGCGTTGAGCGTGTATTCCAGACTCACTCCCCAGTCGTAGACAGCATCAATGTTAAACGTCGTGGTGCTGTTCGTAGAGCTAAATTGTACTATCTGCGTGAGCGTTCTGGTAAGGCTGCTCGTATTAAAGAGCGTCTGAGCAGCAAATAATACGCTTTCGTTACATCCGAAAGTTATCGTTAAAGAGGTCAGCGTGGTTGCTGACCTCTTTTTTTTCTAGTGCGCTGGGCATGGCGCGTTGCGCGTGAGCGCAACCGGGTTGGTTGTGGTGACCAAACCGGTGACTTGGAGGTGAAAGTCCTCTACACACCCGGTAAGGGGAAGTGTTAGCTGAACGGTAAGGGTGCCGTGGGTGACTGCGGATCTGAAGGAAACCGAAAGCAAAATGCTGGCCTGACGAACAGGAAGCGGTTTAGGCGGCACAGTGGGGTGAGGCGGCTAGTATCGTCAAAGCCCAATACTTACACGGAACGCTGTGACGTAAAGCCGACAGGTATAAGCAGGAAGGTCG
>NZ_KL543989.1:23835-90362 GCF_000711895.1 Photorhabdus australis DSM 17609 | reverse complement strand
TCTAATACTCGGGCATAACCGGGAGTACCAGGACTTTCATTTCTGTCGAAAATTACACCTTCCATATTATCCTGAAGGCGATAGACTTTCTTTAAGAAAGGCATATCTTTTGGTTTAACATATTTCATCGTCTTCAATTCCCGCTCCCTTGATTCTATCCGATATTTAAACTCCGGTGGATACAAACGTTCAGTTTGTATTGCCGCCTTACCAATAAATATCCCATCATGAATAATATTGCCAAATGCCGCAGGGATATCAATCAAATAACGACCCACACAACGGGTCTGCATATTAGCTAACATTTCTGTTGTCACTTTCTTTTCCTTCTCAGTTAAATTGGGGTGATAAGGGTCAGGGAAATACCACCGCCACAAAACATAAATAGCCAACACCGACAATAAAACAAATAAGATACTTTTCTTATTCAATCTTCACCGCCTGAACCATCTTCACAATTGAGCGTAGGGTAAATAACCGGGCTTTATCTTCGTCATATGCCCCTTCATGGTCGGCATCTACTGCTAACTGACTACGTAATTCTCTGGTTGGAATATGGCCAGCCTGTTCCGGCACAGTGCCATCCCCTTTCTCCTTTGGCGGTGCCAATTTAAAAGTTTTCGCGGCAATATCCTGAAAAGAAGGCCCAACAGAAAATTGAACCATACGTGTTGTGCCAGTTTCCAGGTTATAAGGATCATATATTGGCCGATCAAATGTCATGCCGGAATAATCTTGCGTTTTATTGTAATAATCTTTACTAACCTCTTTCCAGGAGATAACCCCATATGACAGATGTTTCTCGCTGGCGCCATAAAAGGCATAAGTATTAGGATGGTATTTACCACTCAACTCTTCAATAAATGGCCTGACTGTTTTTTTCATTAATTGCCAGTAATTATCCCAACTTTCCTCATCTTTCCATTTATCTTTTTCATCCGGGTTTAAAAACCGGGTCTCACATAATCCCCACCACCGATTTTTTTCCAGATAGATTTCCTGATAAGGGTCGGATTCCGGTAACTTGTGTGTAATTTTACCATCAGCGATATGTAACCAACCTTTACCATATGCCTTTCCGGGCAGGAGCTGTAAAGGACCGGGAGATTGTGCCAACACCGGGGTCATCTCCGCGCCATTACTGCCGATAACTAACCCAGTTATACCATCTTCTCCAGTTTTCATCCGTTTATAGGTCACTGGTGAACCGGTATCAGGCATAACGCCATGTACAATACCTAAAATATTATCCCGCCCACCCAAATTTTCTGAATAATGACGCGCCACTAATCCCCCCATTGAGTGAGTGACTAAAATCACCTTCTTTATTGCACAGCGTTTGCCATAGGAAGCTAAAACTTCATCAACATATTCTGCCAATTTCCTGGCGGAAACCGCATTGGATTGCAGCCAGTTATAACCCATCACATGAATTGGGTACATAAAACGGTAACTATGTGCAACCTCTTCCGGTGTCAGTGGTTCTTCACCCCACTCAGCCCCCAAATTCTGACCGATCAATTGTTGACGAACGGTCTCTTTTCCCTTGCCTTCCATACGATACTCAAACGCCAGACGCTCATCATCCAGTACGAGCTGGAGCCAGGGCAAAAAGTGACCATAGCTCATATATGCCACCGATCCCCAACCACGTTGATAGCGATCAGAGAATTTCCGCCCTTCAGCAATGTAGTTATTTATTGCCCCCGAATCGTAAATATCAGTGTTTTGAGGATCTAACGTTTCTTTTCTGTAAGAAGCATTCTTGAATATCCAGCTTGCAACACCAAGCTTAGAATTGACCAACCAGACCGGAACATGATCTCTCGATTTTAGATTGCTGCCCATTACTCCCGGCAGGAAAATCACCGGGATCACCTTACTCGCATATTTCACACAAACTGCTACCAGATTTTCTTCCGTTCTGGCATTCGGTACGTTGTAGTACGGACGACCACATTCATCATATTCCGGGTGAATATAAATTTTATTTTCACTGTTCTCACTCATTCTCTACGCCTTTCTCTTCATTAATAGAAAAATTTCTCCGAATAAACCCATCTTCCTAATGGGTGAATATAAAAATCAAGATATTTTTTACCATATAGCACGATATGCTTAATCTTAGGCAGAGAAAAATAATATTAGAAATACAATTTATCAACAAAAACAAAACAACAATAAGATTTATCAAAAAGAACTTGCATTTATTATGGACATAGTAATTGAAAATTATTTATCTATTTAATGCTTTAACAACTCACAAATTTGATGGTGAATTTCCATTATTTACAAAGCATTTGAAATTAAAAATATCATTTATTTTCAACTACTTATAAAAATACAAGTTATTCAAAGTAGTAAGTTTATTTATCCTATCATTGCCAAATCCTTATTCATTCATCCAGTAACAGAAATATCATTTTCATTGACGTAAAAGAAATAAACCTCAATGACATCATAGAAAATTAAAAATTACTTAAACAAAAACACCAATAAATGCATAATAAACGACATTTTTTAGGAATATTCCTAATGAAATTCTAATAAAAATCGACTTATAATCAGATAGAAAAACAAGTACTGAAAATGATTTAGAAAGAAGTAATTACCAGTCTGATATCACCGATTAATGAATAGAGTACTTTTATAATGTTAAACAGATTAATAAGTTAATTACACTATTCTCCTGAATTAGGTTGTTATATACCCCATAGATTTCAAGATGCATCGCGGCGGCAAGGGAGCGCATCCCCAGGAGCATAGATAACGATGTGACTGGGGTAAGTGAACGCAGCCAACAAAGAGGCAACTTGAAAGATAACAAGTATATACAACTTCATCTGATAACCTTAATCAGTTACGTTCTCTGCTAGAGCGACAGGATATTAATGGTGTGCAAATTATTTATAACTGGAAGCAACTGGAGAGTGCGCCGGGAAAATATGACTTCTCCGCGATCGAAAAAGATCTGAAGTCACTTAGCAAGATCCAAAAAAGCTGTTTATCCAAATTCAAGATCGCTTTTTTGAGGAAAATGCCCGCTATATCCCATTTTACCTTCAAAAAGACAAAAAATATCAAAGCGGATTAGTCTCACAGTTTGATAATCCCGGGGAAAACAAAACTCAAGGTTATGGCTGGGTCGCTATTCAGTGGAATTCAGAGTTGCGCAAACGCTACCAGAATTTGCTTTCTACGTTAGCAAAAGAGTTTGATGGTCGTATTACCGGTATTAACTTGCTAGAAACCGCAATTGATATTGACATAAAACATGACAAAACTGGATTTAGCTGCAACCACTATTTTGCTGCCGAACTTGACAATATCAAATTTGCCCGTCAAGTATTCAAAAAATCCTATGTGGTGCAATATGTTAATTTCTGGCCATGCGAGTGGAATAACGATCATCAGTATATGTCTCGTCTGTTTAATTTCGCGTTGAAAAATAAGATTGGTCTCGGTAGTCCAGATATCGTGCCATATAAGCCTGCTCAGATGAAAAACGCCTACCCATTTTTCAATCGTTACAAAGGTAAACTGGATTTGGTTGCAATGGCAGTCCAGGAACCCACCCTGACCTATACCAACCCGAAAACCCAAAAACCATTTACCCAAGAGGAATTCTCCGATTTTGTTGAAAACTATCTGGGGGCTAGTATCATTTTTTGGAGCACCACTACACCGTGGCTAAAGCAGTAAACCAAAATCCATACTGGCTGATAGATATTATGAATGATGACAGAATGAACTGTGGCTGACAGCTTAACCAGATACAACAAAAAAGGCCATAAATAGCGGCCTTGAATAATCAGATGCCAGAAAAATACCGGCACAAAATAATCTATCGTTAACCTCAGAAAATGCATGGTACTTACAAAGTTCTTTTACACACCGAACAAGGTTTGGTTGAGCGGAGCAAAACAACAACATAATTTGGTATACGTTAGCCAGAAAGGCGAGAAATAAGTCATCTTTCCTCACCATAATCAAACATTCTTTTGGATATTCAAATAAAAATACAATAAGTATAACTTTCCTATTTAGCCACAGTGAAAACTTTCTATATAACTATCCCATGGAATAACAACGCGGAGCTTACAATAAGCTACTCCGCGTAAAATAAATTTTAATTCATATCATTGACTGAATCGATAAAACGATTTAGTACACTTGAATGTGATTTAGACTTATAAATATAACATTGGTTTGTTGCACCAGGTTTTACAATAGGAACAAAACTCAAAGCATCTCCTCCTTCTAATTCATCTGGATGAGAATCTGTAATGAAAATATAATCTCTTGAATAAATAAAATTCAAGCAGCATCCCATATTATCCATTTGGCGCATATTCACTTTTCCACCACTTTGAATAACTTCTTCTTCCAGGTTTTTAATGAAACTGCTTTTATAAAGTACAGGATCGCATAACCAAGTATTATTTTTTAGCAATTGCATTACATCACCACCAGCAATATCCAATAATTCTTTTCGGCAGCAAATCCCCAATTCAGGTCCCTTTATTTTGCGAATAAGACTGAAACGGTCGCTTAGTATCTTTTCTGAGCTTAGAATGAGCGTGTTGCCGTCATAATCCACTATTTCTTCAATGTTATCATAACTAAACCGGAATATATTTACCTGAGAGCTATTTCTGTCAGCTGCCTTATATAAATAAATTAGATGTTTGTTTTTCCCCCAATCGTAATAAATATTAACTATGTTACATATACTACCACTGATATGTTTTTTAGTTATTTCTTTTTCTTGTAAATAAAGATCTTTAAGATCGTTATATAATTCTAAACCATCTTTAGTCAGACTCATCCCAAATTTCTCCCTTTTGAAAAGGCGCTTCCCTAATGTTGCCTCGAAGTCTTTGATTGATTTAGCTACTGGAGGAGTTGTACGGTTCATCACTCTTGCCGCTTTACTTAAAGAACCATTTTCCACCACTGCCATGAATGCTTCTAATTTACGAGAAAAAAACATAATTCACCGTTCCTATATAACCTGTGGCTAAAATAATTTCTTTGAAATAGCCTTCACCAAATGACAGCTAAATCAAGTTTGATACGTGAAGGCGTAAATTTTGTACAAAAAAACAAATACTTCTCAAACATATACCACATAAAAAAAGCTTATGTTCAATACATAGGTGGCTCAATAAACGCTATTATTCATGTTTATCATGGTTCAAAAATTAATCTTAACCAATCAACCATTAGAAAATATAAACATTACTAACGAGCTCAATTTTCTATCAAAGATTAGGATAGGGTTCTACATTTTTCAGTAATCAATTTTTGTAACACTAGAGATAAAAACGGTCTACCAGAGGTGTTTTCTCACTATAAATTATTATATTTTTCACAATGAGTTATAATATTGAGGGTTCCGTTACTATTTCGTCCTGAGCATTGTCAATAGTTACTTTTTAAAATCCATCTGTTACTATTGTTCTTGTGTCTTTTTACTGGATGGCTGTAAAAGATGAAATTTATCTCTTTTAATATTAACGGATTACGTGCCCGCCCCCATCAGTTAGCTGCGATCGTAGAGCTGCATCAACCCGATGTTATAGGTTTACAAGAAACAAAAGTTCATGATGAGATGTTTCCTTTAGAAGAGGTCAGCAAGCTTGGCTATCATGTATTTTATTACGGTCAGAAAGCCCATTACGGCGTTGCGCTGCTAACGCGTCAGGCTCCTATCGCTGTACGCCGTGGGTTTCCAGGGGATGATGAAGATTCCCAACGCCGCATTATCATGGCAGACCTGGAAACCCCTCACGGGTTATTAACAGTTATTAATGGTTACTTCCCACAAGGGGAAAACCGTGACCATCCAGTGAAATTTCCCGCAAAAGAGAAGTTTTATCAGGACTTACAAAGCTATCTGGAACAGAATTTATCCCCCCAATCACAAGTAATTATCATGGGTGATATGAATATCAGTCCGACAGATCTGGATATCGGGATTGGTGATAACAACCAAAAGCGGTGGTTAAAAACAGGTAAATGTTCTTTTCTGCCAGAAGAACGAGACTGGATGGATCGCCTGAAAAATTGGGGCTTGGTTGATACATTCCGGCGCCTAAATCCAGAATGTAACGACCAATTTTCCTGGTTTGATTATCGTTCAAAAGGGTTTGATGATAACCGCGGGCTGCGTATTGATTTGCTGCTCGCAAGTAAGCCATTAGTAGAGCGCTGTATTGCTACAGGTATTGATTACAAAATCCGTGAGATGGAAAAACCTTCAGATCATGCCCCTGTCTGGGCAGAATTTGAAATTTGATGTTCTAGTTAGCACTGAATATCAATGACTTTTTTCAGAATAACGCAACAATTGCGCCCTACGGCGCAATTGCTTTAGTATTTTTCCCTGATTTTGATTTTTTCCCATTTTTACCTTTAACCGGAACAGGAGGTAAATCACGGAAAGCTTGCAAATTGCGGCTCTGCTTAGCTTGCCAGATTAATTGCTGCAATGTTTCCTCAAGCGGCTTCATGAAATCCTGATAGCGGAACTGTTTCTCACTAATTTGCGTCAACCGGGATTCCCAATGTGCAGTCATATCCGGTAAAGCAGCTATATCAGGCAATACATGAATCAATGCCCTGCCCGCTGGCGTTGCATGAATATGACGGCCTTTTTTATAAAGAAACTCCCGTTTAAACAATAATTCGATAATACCAGCCCGCGTTGCTTCAGTCCCCAATCCATCTGTTGCCCGTAGAACTTTTTTTAGTTCTTTATCCTGCACAAAACGAGCGATGCCAGTCATAGCAGAAAGAAGGGTCGCATCAGTAAACGGCTTTGGCGGCTGCGTCTGGCGATCTACCACCTCTCCTCTTTCACACAATAACTCATCACCTTTAGCAACTACGGGTAATGGCGTTCCGTCGTTTTCTTCATCACGTTCCTTATTACCAAGCAATGTTCTCCAACCTGCCTCAGCAAGAAAACGCGCTTTAGCTATAAATTTTCCACCAGCGATTCCCAACTCAATAACACATTTTCGGAATACCGCATCTGGGAAAAACTGCATCAAATATTGTCTGGCGATCAAACCATAAATATTAGCTTCATTGTCTGTCAGATTTATATGGCTACTTCGTGCAGTAGGGATAATTGCATGATGAGCATCAACCTTTTTATCATCCCAACAGCGATTCTTTCTATCGATTTCCAGTAGATCTTGAGGTAACAGATTTATTGTGTGAACAGATATCGCATTAAGCACTGCATGACGCCCGGTAAAATGCTCTTCAGGCAAATAACGGCAATCAGAACGGGGATAAGTAATCAATTTATGCGTTTCATATAACCGCTGACAAATATCTAATACTTGTTGCGCATTCAAACCAAAGCGTTTAGCTGCTTCAATCTGCAATGAGGATAATGAAAACGGCAAAGGAGCAACTTCAGATTCTCGTTTATCCTGATACGACGTCACATAGGCTGGTTGGCCAGTTATTCTGGCAACGACATGTTCAGCCAGAGGCCGATGTATCAATCGACCTTCTTCATCCTGAAAATCGATACAAGATTCACTTGGCTGCCAAATCGCAGTAAAACGTTCATCTTTCGGCGTAACAATATGAGCCTTCACCTCAAAGAAGTCTTTCGGTACGAAATGCTCAATTTCTTCATCCCGGCGAACAACTAATCCCAAAACAGGTGTCTGAACCCGCCCAACAGATAATACGCCCTGATATCCTGCGTTACGTCCAAGTAAGGTGTAAGCTCGAGTCATGTTTATACCATACAGCCAATCAGCTCTGGCTCTGGCGAGAGCTGAAACGCATAACGGAATAAAATCCCGGTTATCTCTCAACCGGTCAACCGCTTTAGTAACGGCTTGTGGATTTAGATCATTTACCAGACAGCGGCGAACATTTTTCCGCTTCTCTCCGTCCAGATTCAAAAAATCCAGCACTTCATCCACCAATAGTTGCCCTTCACGATCCGGGTCACCAGCATGTACCACTTCATCTGCTTTTTTCAGTAATTCCTGAATGATATTCAGTTGCTTAGCCACAGAAGGGCGCGGTTTTAACTGCCATTTTTCAGGAACAATAGGAAGATCAACCAATGACCAACGAGCAAAGCGACTGTCATAGGCATCAGGTTCTGCCTGCTCCAGTAAATGCCCAATGCACCAGGTAACAAATTGGTTATCTCCACAAGCAATAAAGCCATCACCACGGCGATGCGGTTTAGGTAAAACATCTGCAATCGCCCTGGCCAAACTTGGTTTTTCTGCAATAAAAAGCCGCATGGATATTATTCATTAACCTCAATTAGCACTCTGCCTGACTGTCGTTCAGACAATTCACCAATTGCTGTCAGTTCAATGCCATGACATTGTGCAATAGATTTTACTTCATTCACCGCCGCTGGCAGAACTGCCAGCAGCAGACCACCGGATGTCTGGGGATCACATAGTAGCTTGCACTGAAGTTCTGTCATTTCGCCAATAAGATGACCGTAGCTGTCAAAATTACGCCCTGTTCCCCCCGGAACACAACCTTTTTCAATATAGGACTCCACTTCCGGCAATTTAGGAATTTTTGAAAAATAGAGAGTTGCCTGAACATCCGAACCTTGACAAATTTCACTCAAATGACCTAAAAGACCAAACCCAGTCACATCGGTCATTGCCGTAACACCAGCAACTTCAGCAAAATCAATCCCCGGTTTATTCAATCGGCACATTATTTCTGTCGCTATACCTTGATGCTCAGGTAACAATAGGCTTTTTTTCTCAGCCGTGGTTAATACGCCAATGCCAAGCGGTTTTGTCAGAAATAGCTGACTACCTGCTTTCGCTGCACTGTTTTGTTTCACCCGATCAATATTAACAATACCAGTTACAGCCAAGCCGAAAATAGGTTCAGGCGCATCAATAGAATGTCCTCCGGCCAGTACAATCCCTGCATCTTTACAAACAGCCCGACCACCTTCAATTACTTTGCGGGCAATTTCTGGTAACAACTTCTCAATCGGCCATCCCAGAATAGCTATCGCCATAATGGGCTTACCGCCCATTGCATAAATATCACTGATAGCGTTTGTTGCAGCAATGCGCCCGAAATCAAACGGATCATCAACAATCGGCATAAAGAAATCTGTCGTGCTGATGATGCCGATACCATTTCCAATATCATAAACCGCAGCATCGTCACGCGTTTCATTACCAACCAATAAATGAGGGTCAAGAAATTTTTCCTGCTCACTGTGCAGAATAGTTTCCAGAACTTTCGGTGAAATTTTACAGCCACACCCAGCACCATGACTGTATTGGGTAAGGCGAATTTCTGCTGACATAACAGACTCCGGTTAGAAGTAGCTGACAAAATTGGTCATGTCCGGCATGGCAACTTTGCCCGATGCTTTCAGGGCAGGTGTTCCAAGGTAGAGAAAACCCACTATTTTGTCATGCTCATTACACCCCAGACCGGCTCGCACTGTATCATTATCAGTCCATGCGCCGGAACGCCAGATACCACCAAACCCTTGGGCCACTGCAGCCATTTGCATTGCATGTACAGCACAACTAGCCGCAACCACTTGTTCCCATTCCGGTATTTTTGAATTCTCAGTCACTTTTGCAATAACAGAGATGATTAATGGTGCACGGTAAGGCGCATTTTTTGCCTTTTCTTCCGCTTCAATTCCCTGATTGCTGTTAACAGCAGCCTGATGGAGTAATTGGCTAAATCTCTCAATACCTTCATTTTGCATGACAATAAAATGCCATGGGCGTAATGCACCATGATCAGGTGCTCTCATACCCGCAGCCAGAATATTCTGTAATGCTTCACCTTGAGGTGCAGGTGTTGTTAAACGTGATGCTGAACGGCGATTCAACAATAGTTCCAATGCGTCCATATTTTTCCTCCTAGATTAAGATATTTTATTATAAGCTAACATTTTCTATTTATTAGTTAATGAATAAAAGCCCAAAAGTTGTCTTTCCAGGCAATATGCCACTATTTGAAGCTGACATTTACATGTCTGGTCATTAGGATAGCCTCATTTGATCCCACATTTGGAGATAATATGCGTATTTTATGGAAGTCGATCGCAAGATTATTTAAATGGAGTTGGCGACTCCTTAATTTTATTCGGGAAGTCGTTTCAAACCTGATTTTTATTGCACTTATCCTGGCTGTTATTGGGGGATTTCTGATTTATCAACAACCAAACAAAACGGTAGATAGTTATCAGGGAGCCTTGTATGTCAATCTCACTGGCGTTGTTGTGGATCAAGTTTCCAGTCGTAACCCATTGAATCAGTTGGGGCGCGAGTTGTTTGGCGCATCCAGCAATAAATTACAGGAAAATTCCCTGTTTGATATTGTTGATAATATTCGCCGGGCAAAAACTGATGACAAAATCACAGGTCTGATACTGAAACTAGATGATTTCATTGGTGCTGACCAGCCATCTATGCAGTATATCGGTAAAGCGATTAATGAGTTTAAAACCTCTGGCAAACCAGTTTACTCTATCAGTGATAGTTACAATCAGTCGCAATACTATCTAGCCACCTATGCCGATAAAATTTATCTGTCACCACAAGGAACTGTTGGTCTTTACGGCTACTCAACCAATAATCTCTATTACAAATCCTTGCTAGATTCACTGAAAGTAACCACACATATTTTCCGAGTCGGAACGTATAAATCAGCTGTTGAACCCGTTATGCGCGATGATATGTCCCCAGCAGCCCGCGAAGCTGATAGCCGTTGGGTTAACGGCCTTTGGCACAACTACCTCAATACTATCGCCACTAACCGCAAGCTTTCTGTTCGCCAGGTATTTCCTGGTGCTGACGAGATGATTGCAGATCTGCGTGCTGCCGGTGGTGATAACGCCCAATACGCACTTAAACGCAAGCTGGTCGACTATGTTGCTCCACGCAATATCATTGAAAGTGAAATGACTAAAACCTTTGGTTGGGATGAGAAAAACCAGCATTTCAATGCCATCAGTATTTATGATTATGCACCCCAAAATAGATCATCATCTAAGGGCAATATTGCCGTTATCGTAGCACAAGGTGCGATCATTGATGGACAACAAGCGTCGGGGATGGTGGGTGGTGATACAACTGCAGCGCAAATTCGTCAGGCTCGTCTGGACGATAATATCAAAGCAGTTATTCTTCGAGTCAACAGCCCTGGTGGCAGCGTGAGCGCTTCTGATGTTATCCGTACCGAACTGGCCGCCCTACGTGCAGCAAATAAACCCGTTGTCGTTTCTATGGGAGGGATGGCTGCATCCGGCGGTTACTGGATCTCTACACCTGCCAATTACATTATCGCAAACCAAAGTACATTGACGGGTTCTATCGGCATCTTCGGTGTAATCACAACTTATGAAAACAGTTTGGATCATATTGGTATCCACACTGATGGCGTCTCCACAACGCCATTAGCTGATATATCCTTCACCAAAGGGCTGAGTAAAGAGTTCTCAGAACTCATGCAGCTCAATATTGAGAATGGCTACAAGAACTTTATTGGCTTGGTTGCTGATGCTCGCAATAAGACACCGGAAGAAGTTGATAAGATTGCTCAGGGGCACGTGTGGATTGGTAATGACGCTAAAACCAATGGATTGGTCGACCAATTAGGTGATTTCGATGATGCTGTTGCTAAAGCAACTGAATTGGCAAAATTGGATAAGCCAGAACTTGACTGGATGCAACCTGAGATGTCGTTTAGTGAATTATTGATAAATCAATTAACAACAACCGCTCAAGCCATAATGCCAGAAGCTATTCAGGCATGGCTGCCAGCTCCACTGGTTCAAGTCGCTCAACAAGTAAAACAACAGGCAGAGTTCTATCTCCATTTGAATGATCCACAAAATCGTTATGCATTTTGTTTAAATTGCGAGGACATCCGCTAAAAAAGCCATAACCATGCATAGTTCTGACGGTATTTAGCCTGACAGATCCCCTGTCAGGCTTTTTTTATTTGGTAATATCCCTATAATCCAGTTGATCTTTTTACGAGGCATAAGCCATGCAGAAGAAATCTATTTATGTCGTCTATACTGGCGGAACAATTGGGATGCAACATTCATCTCAAGGATACATCCCCGTTTCGGGGCATTTGCAGCACCAATTAACAAAGATGCCTGAATTCCACCGCGCTGAAATGCCAATATTTACTATCCGTGAGCATCAGCCACTAATTGACTCTTCTGATATGACGCCAGAAGACTGGCAATTTATCGCTGACGATATCCAGCAGAATTACGATGATTATGATGGTTTCGTCATTCTGCATGGCACAGATACAATGGCATTTACTGCATCAGCCCTCTCTTTTATGTTTGAGAATCTCGGTAAGCCCGTTATTGTTACAGGGTCACAAATCCCTTTGGAAGCACTGCGTTCCGACGGGCAGACAAACTTGCTGAACGCGCTTTATCTTGCCGCTAACTATCCAGTCAATGAAGTCAGCCTGTTTTTCAATAATAAACTGTTCCGTGGGAACCGGACAGTTAAAGCACATGCAGATGGTTTCGATGCTTTTGCTTCACCAAACTGCTCTCCATTAATGGAAGCAGGTATTAATATCAAAGCCTTCAATACATGCCCGGCACCGGTTAGCCACGGTGAATTTATCACTCACCAGATTACCCCTCAACCAATCGGAGTCGTCACCATTTACCCCGGTCTTTCCAGTCAAGTTGTGAATAACATTTTAATGCAGCCGGTTAAGGCACTGATCCTGAGATCATATGGTGTTGGAAATGCACCACAGCATCCTGAATTACTGAAAGAGCTAAAACAGGCAACAAAAAGAGGGATTGTGGTTATCAATCTAACGCAATGCATTTCTGGTAGGGTAAATATGGAGGGATACGCCACAGGCCATGCTCTGGCTGAAGCGGGTGTGATAAGTGGCTATGATATGACTTTCGAAGCAACTTTAACCAAATTGCACTATTTACTCAGTCAACCATATAGCCACGAAGAAATTCGATATCTTATGCAACAAAATTTACGTGGTGAATTAAGTTATGCCGACAAATAATCCAGGAAAAAAATGAAGACTGCGCTATTACTTATAGACCTACAGAATGATTTCTGTACTGGCGGCGCTTTAGCCGTAAAAGAGAGTGAACAAGTCATTGATGTTGCCAATCAGGCTATTGATATTTGCCTAAAACACAATATCAGCATTATTGCCAGCCAAGACTGGCACCCTGCTGAGCATATGAGCTTCGCAGTGAACTCTGGTCAGAAGATCGGTGATGTTGGTATATTGAATGGCATTCCTCAAATATGGTGGCCAGAACATTGTGTTCAAGGACAACATGGTGCTGACTTTCATCCACAACTAAACAAACAGGCAATTATCGAGATTTTCCATAAAGGTGAAAATCCACAGATCGATAGCTACAGCGCTTTCTTTGACAATGGCCATCAAAGTAAAACCCAGCTTGATGACTGGTTGCAAACACAGCAAATTGAACGCCTGTTTATTATTGGCATCGCCACTGACTATTGTGTGAAGTTTACTGCTCTGGATGCGCTGGCATTAGGTTATGAAACCTGGGTAATTACCGATGGCTGCCGGGGAGTGAATCTCAATCCAGATGACAGTAAGTCAGCTTTTCAAGAGATAAAAGAGCAAGGCGCTATGCTAATAAAGATTGACCAATTGGAAAACGTCCTTTTCTGATGTCAGCAGGGTCAGGCTGAGTTTAACAAACTCAGCCCTTGCCATGACCTGGTCTTTCAAAGGTTATGGTTTTAATGTTGCAACCATTTCAGACTGAAAAACCGCCTTTAGCTCTTGTTTACTCTTCATCACCAACCGACCATCGGTGCCAATTGTCATATGATCCGGATCATGGTTATGTCTTGCCTGCCATAACATAACCATTTGTAGGCTATATTCCTTCTGCTCTGCGGTCAGAGGCACACCATCCTGCCATTTACCCAGTTCGACTGCCCGAACCAAGTTTTGATATATTTCTGGTGTCATTACAGATAAAAGATCATCCAGTTCCATTGTATTTCCTCATTACTTTCCAGAATTAGCTGAAACGATTTAATTTCGTGAATTAACAGTGATACCGACAAAATGATAAAAATAACTAACCTACTGTTTTTTCACCTGTATTTTCATCAGTGAAACTTAATGCAGCAGAGTTAATACAAAAACGCTCTCCTGTCGGTTTCGGTCCATCAGGGAATACATGTCCCAGATGTGCGTTACAATGACTGCAACGAACTTCAATACGATGCATATTATGAGAGTTATCATCAATATACAGTACTGCTTTATCATTGATAGGCTGATAAAAACTTGGCCAGCCACAGCCAGAATCAAATTTAGTATCAGACACAAATAACGGCTGTTCGCAGCACAAGCAATGATACACGCCACTTTTTTTATTATGTAGCAATTTCCCTGAGAATGGAGGCTCTGTCCCAGCATTCTGGGTAACATGACGCTGAATATCAGTCAGTTCTGTATAAAGGGAAACATCAGGATTCTTAGCCATAACAACCACCTTAATAAGACTAACATTTTCAATAAAATTAATAATAACAAAAAATTAACATCACATCAGCGGAATTTATTTTAAGTGGCTAACAGCCAACAAAGAGGCAACTTGAAAGATAACAGGTATATCCTACTATTTGTGATGAGACTCTCATATCTAACCGATTAACTTTAAATATCTGTCGATGCCCCGATAATGATGGCCGGATCGATTGCCAGTACTCTAAGAGCAAACGTCTAAATGGTGGACTCAAAGTTGAGGTTTTTCGATTATTGACACGATTCCGCTTGACGGCTGGTAAGGTTTTGGTAACTTTAGTAACAACTTTTTATTCACTAAAAAATAGCTGGTGGAATACTATGACTATCAAAGTAGGTATCAACGGTTTTGGTCGTATCGGCCGTATTGTTTTCCGTGCTGCACAAGAACGTTCAGACATCGAAATCGTTGCAATCAACGACTTGCTAGATGCCGAATATATGGCTTACATGCTGAAATACGATTCAACTCATGGTCGCTTCAACGGTACTGTTGAAGTCAAAGAGGGCCACCTGATTGTTAACGGTAAAACTATCCGTGTTACAGCAGAAAGGGACCCGGCTAACCTGAAATGGAATGATGTGGGCGTTGATGTTGTTGCCGAAGCAACAGGTATCTTCCTGACTGACGAAACAGCACGTAAGCACATTATCGCTGGTGCAAAAAAAGTTGTTCTGACCGGCCCGTCCAAAGATGACACGCCTATGTTTGTTATGGGTGTTAACCATAAATCTTATGCAGGTCAGGATATCGTTTCCAATGCTTCCTGTACCACTAACTGCCTGGCACCACTGGCTAAAGTTATCAATGATAAATTTGGCATTGTTGAAGGTCTGATGACCACCGTTCATGCAACCACTGCAACTCAAAAAACCGTTGATGGCCCTTCTGCAAAAGATTGGCGCGGCGGTCGTGGTGCTGCTCAAAATATCATCCCATCTTCTACTGGCGCAGCTAAAGCAGTCGGTAAAGTGATCCCTGAATT
Organism: Photorhabdus australis DSM 17609; assembly: GCF_000711895.1. Lineage (GTDB taxonomy): Bacteria > Pseudomonadota > Gammaproteobacteria > Enterobacterales > Enterobacteriaceae > Photorhabdus > Photorhabdus australis. The sequence goes on along the minus strand of NZ_KL543989.1, from coordinate 74,790 downwards.
GAACGGTAAACTGACCGGCATGGCTTTCCGTGTTCCAACCCCTAACGTATCTGTTGTTGACCTGACTGTACGTCTGGAAAAATCAGCCACTTATCAGCAAATTTGTGATGCAATTAAAGATGCAGCCGAAGGTGAACTGAAAGGCGTTTTGGGCTACACCGAAGACGATGTAGTATCTAACGATTTCAATGGCGAACAACTGACTTCCGTATTTGATGCAAAAGCAGGTATCGCCCTGAGCGGTAACTTTGTGAAATTGGTTTCCTGGTATGACAACGAAACAGGTTACTCTAATAAAGTTCTGGATCTGATCACTCACATCTCTAAGTAACTGAGTCATCGCCTGGTCTAAAAGAGCTGCCTTTCCCGGCAGCTCTTTTGTTTTAATCTGTATACAACATGCGTTATTCTTAGGTAATGCAATCCCCTGCTTTGGTTTCACAAGGTTATATGGATGAACGATAAAATTTTTGCATTACCTGTTGCAAAACAGATATCCCCTTCTATCAGTCAACGAAATATGGATGAACTTCCATTGATTGTCATATCTCATCCAAAAGTTCGTGGTGCAATCAGCCTGCAAGGGGCACATCTCGTCGCCTGGCAACCCAGAGGTCAGGAGCCGGGATTATGGCTAAGCAAGAAAGCAGTATTTAAAGCAGGCACAGCTATCCGCGGCGGGATTCCTATTTGCTGGCCTTGGTTTGGCTCAGCTGGAACACCAAGTCACGGTTTTGCCAGAGTTTTACTCTGGGAGTTTAGTGCACATAATGAACATGAAAATGGAGTAACATTAACTTTCACCCTGAGAGACAGTGAATATACTCATAAATTGTGGCCTCATGATTTCACCCTAATTGCACGCTTCAAACTGTGTGAAACCTGTGAAGTAGAATTGGAAACTTATGGTAATTATCAAGCAACAGGTGCCCTACATACGTATCTGAATGTCGGCGATGTTAATCAAATTTCTGTCAGCGGCTTGGGTAAACGCTTTATTGATGTGATTACTGGCAAAAAGCAATACACAACAGAAGAATATCTTATTTTCAATGATCGTATTGACCGCGTTTATACAGAACCAGAAGATTTTAGTCTGATAAGAGATAAATCACTAAAACGAACGATTGAAATTTACCATTATCATCACAGTGATGTTGTATGCTGGAACCCTGGGGCCGCTCTATCGGATAATATGCAAGATATATGCGATAAAGGTTACAAAAATATGGTTTGCGTAGAAACAGCACGTATAAATAAACCATTAATGACCCAAGATGATAGCCCAGCTCACATTTCGGTTACAATCCGTTGCCGAAAAGACAACTGGTAAATATCTTAAATTACTTTCCAACAGAAAAACTGAACCCATAAATCAACAGTGCTGGACCCAGTTTTTCTCTGGTATTATCGCCGATAGCAATTAGAAACTATACGTAATACCAGCCCAGGCGATACTTGAATATGATTTATTAACCATCGGGCTGTCTTTAATTTCATCGGGTAAACGTTCGATACGCCCCATCACAAATGCAGACCATTTCTGATTAAATTTATAACTGGCAGATAATTCCAAATAAGGAGTCCAGCTATCACCTGGCGTATATTTTTCTAGTCCACTACGACGTGATTCACTACCTTTAATTCCATATTCGTAGCGGTTTTGTTTCTTACTACTCCAGACCACACCTAATCCCGGCTGTAATGACCAATCATCATTTTCAAAACTATACAGATAAGCAAGGTCAACCGTCACACCTTTACTTTTACCCAAAGTATCCGCAGCAAAAGAACTACGTAACGTCCCCCAGTCTTCAATATGACGATAACTGAAACCACCCATAATGGTATCACGGCGACGATCCAGTTTTTTCATCTGTTCATCTTTGTTATCTTTTGGACGGAAATTTTGAGGATAATAATAAACGTCTAAAGACAATTGATCTTTCGGTTGATTCCACAAATAATACCCAGCGGCTAAAGTATGAAAGTAGAAATCTTCACTTTCATAATTTACCATTGGAACAGGCAATACTTTATCTTTATTCTTCACCCCCTTATAAGGTGATGCCTCAGCCAGAACAGATGCGCCAATTGACCACTGCCCTGCATAGGCTACAGATGAAGAAAGACAAAAAGCTGCTACTGCGGCTAGAATTTTAACTTTATTGGCCATTGTTAACGATTTCCTATAAACAATATATGTATGCAGTTATCCGGTTTCAAGTGTAAAAGTCATTCTCCTCATTTCCAAGTAATAAAGTTCTAATTTTGCTCAAAGCGCATCATATGCCTAAACGCTAATTACTCTTATTAGCAAAAATATACAAATTATATATACTCAAGATACCTCAAAGTGCATGTTTGAAAAACGATTATGCTGTTGAATTTAAATGTTTTTATGTCTGACGGCTCAAGCATCTTGAAGTTCATTCGGTATATATGAAACAACAATATATTAATTTAGTAAAAACAATAACACTTTTCTTTCAATAATATCAGCAATAAACCGTTATTTACCATTCCATCTTTCCGGGCAAACTGCCCCATCCAATATCTAACGACATACGGATACCGGAACCCGATCTGCTAATGCACACAGCAATTCATATCCAATAGTTCCAGGAACGCCAGCCACATCATCCACTGGCAGATTTTGCCCCCATAATTCGACAGGGCTGCCAATTTGTGCTTGCGGGCAAGGCGTTAAATCCACTGTCATCATGTCCATTGATATCGCACCTAACATTTGAGTTCTGACGCCATTTACAATAACCGGCGTTCCGGTCATTGCACTACGAGGATAACCATCAGCATAACCGCAAGCAACTGTACCGACTCTCATAGGGCATAATGCTGTATATTTACTGCCATAACCAATTTTGTCCCCTGCCTTGAGATTCTGAACCGCAATAATCTCACTTTTCAAACTCATTACTGCTTTCAATCCAACATCTGCAATATCTTCCCACTTTCCACTGGGTGAAGCACCATAAAGGGCAATACCGGTACGTACCCAATCTCTATGAGTTTGCGGATACCATAGACAAGCACCCGAATTAGCCAAACATTGAGAAATATTCAAGCTCTGACTAACCGAATCGATAACGTTAAGTTGTTCAGTAACGCCAATCTTTTTATCTGCATTCGCAAAATGTGACATCAACGTTATTTGCCCAATTTGTCGAATATTCCTTGCCAACGATAAAACATCTCTATATCGATCGGCAGGAAATCCCAACCGATTCATACCACTATTAAGTTTAAGATAAATATTGATTGGGTTACTAAAATTAGCCGCTTCTATTGCTTTAAGCTGCCAATGACTATGTACTACTGTCGTCAATTGATATTCATCAATTATTCGCAAATCTTCCGGTTGGAAAAAACCTTCCAACAGTAATATTGGCCTCTGCCAACCCTGCTTCCGCAATAAAATAGCCTCATTAAAATCAAGTAAGGCAAATCCATCTGCTTGATCAAGATGCGGCCATATACAACGTAAACCATGACCATAAGCATTTGCTTTAACTACAGCCCAAATCTTACTATTACCAACCTTATTACGAATAACAGCCAGGTTATTCTCCAATGCATCAAGATGTATAGTTGCCGAAATCGGACGTGGCATATTAGCCCCTCAGTTCAGTGTGTAATTGGTGGCTGAATAACCCAGGTTTTGTATTGCAACCATTAATATAACGAAATACTGACAGATCATCAGATGCAATGGCGGGTCTCCTGCCTGAAATAAGATCAGCCAGTAACTGGCTGGAACCACATGCCATCGTCCATCCTAACGTACCATGCCCTGTATTTAAATAGAGATTGTTATATTCCGTTGGTCCAACAATTGGGGTTCCATCTGGTGTCATTGGACGTAAACCTGTCCAGAAATCAGCTTGAGCAATATCCCCTCCTCCCGGATAGAGATCCTGCACCACCATTTTCAGTGTTTCACAACGGGCTTTAAGAATATTTAAATTGAAGCCCACAACCTCCGCCATTCCGCCAACACGAATACGGTTATCAAACCGGGTCATAGCAATTTTATATGTTTCATCCAATACAGTAGATATCGGAGCCCGTTCCGCATCCACAATAGGCATAGTTAATGAATAACCTTTCAGTGGGTATACCGGAATTTTGACAAGATCTTTCAACAGTTCAGTGGAATATGACCCCATCGCCACAACATAGCGATCTGCTGTCATGACACCATCTTCGCACTGTACACCAATAATACAGTGCCCTTCTACCAACAACCGTTTGACTTGTTTATTAAATAAAAACGTTACACCAGCCGTTTTTGCCATTTTTGCCAGCTCTTTGGTAAAAAGCTGGCAATCTCCTGTTTCATCATTAGGTAATTGCAAGCCGCCTGTCAGTTTGTGAGCAACATGCGCCAATGCCGGCTCTACTGTTGCCAGTTTATCCGCAGTTAATAAATTGTAAGGAACACCTTCCTGTTCAAGAACAGTTATATCATTCACCGCATTATCAAACTGCTTATTGGTACGAAATAACTGAAGAGTCCCTCCCTGACGACCTTCGTACTGAATACCAGTATCTACTCTCAGCTGTTTGATACAGTCACGACTATACTCTGCTAGTCGTACCATCCGGCTTTTATTTATCGCATAGTGACTTGCATCGCAATTACGTAACATCTGCCACATCCAGCGCAACTGAAACAACGAACCATCAGGTCGAATAGCTAATGGAGCATGGCGTTGAAACATCCATTTAATCGCTTTCAGCGGAATACCCGGTGCCCCCCATGGGGTCGCATATCCAGGAGAAATCTGCCCGGCATTAGCAGCACTGGTTTCCTCTGCAGCACTTCCCTGGCGATCAATAACAGTTACTTCATGACCTTGCTGCGCTAAATACCAGGCACTGGTTACACCTATAACACCACTACCTAAGACAAGGATTTTCATCATGGTCCCCTGATGATAAAAAATTTAGGCAAGCATAATATGCTGTTTATAAAAAACCAATATAGAACAATCATCGGTAACGTCAATAATCTATATTTATGATTTAGGTCACAATGAAGTTACAATTACGCAACAATTTCATTTGTTATTTACGTCCAGACAACTTATAAAAAATGACATTAAAATCATATAATTAAAATAAAAATCGTGTTGTGGATTGCATACTAATTATTTCATACCAGTAGTTATTCTTAGCTTTTTGTCTAAAATAGAGTGAATCAATCAAACACCCACAAGATACCAATAACTATCAATTAATCGAAATAAAAACTCAGACAAAAACCAAAAATTAGGAATAATATGCTAAAACAAGCATTCTGATAATTAACCTGGAACTAAGAAGAACGAAAAAATAAAATTCCCGAGACAGAGTACTCTACCTCGGGCCAATTCAAAATAATTTTGATTTGAAATTAATAGATCAAGATCAGACGTGAAGTTAAGCAAAAATACTAATGTGATATCAACGATAAACGTCAGATAAATCACTTGGCATCGTACTTTGCATACTATGCCAAATTACACCGCTCTCTTTACCATAGTTACGCACACACTCCATGACCTTATCGTAAGATTTATCACGGCATAACATCACCAATTGCTGATAAAAGTTCATCGCTAATTTGCGTGCTTCAGGATTAGAAAAATAATAGCGCCCTACACGCGTGTAAAGCCCTTTCAACCCATTGATAATCAGCCCATAAATTGGATTTCCTGAAGCAAAAGCCAGCCCGCGGAAAATGTCATAATCCAAAGTACTGAATGACTCTGAGCTATCTTCTACATTCTCTTTTTCTGCTAACACTTCCAATGACTGAGCAGGATTGTGCCTGAAAGCAGTACGGATAAATATTGCTGCAATATTCGTTCTTACTGCCAATAGGTTATCAATCAACTCAGGAACACGATCGTGATCAAGACGGGCCAGAGTTTCTAAAATATTAAGGCCCGATGTTTCCCAAAAGTTATTCACTTTTGTTGGCTTGCCATGTTGAATAGTTAACCAGCCATCACGTGCCAAACGTTGCAATACCTCACGTAGGGTAGTCCTTGTTACACCAATCAACTCAGATAATTCACGCTCTGCTGGTAGAATGGAGCCAGGAGGAAAACGTCCGTTCCATATACTCTCAATGATATATTCTTCCGCAAAACCTGCAGGACTTTGAGCCTTAATGACCATATTTTTGTTATTCCAACGCGATTATTTCAACTAATAATAGATGAAATTATATCAGAATCCGCAACCCCAATATAGCGATCTAGTCTAGAAACCAGAAAAATGACCATAAAAAAGACATGTTAACAACTTAATTACCCCTAATCTCTCTTAAAATATTTTGTATTAAAGCGTACTATTGTTTAATGAATACAACCTTACATACTTGGATGAATTTTAATCACAATGAAAACCAGTATCAGACAAGCAGTGACAAAAAACTTTCTCGGCAACTCGCCAGATTGGTATAAGCTAGCTATCTTCAGCTTTCTTATCATCAACCCAATTGTATTTTTTTTCATCAATCCATTTGTTGCAGGATGGTTACTTGTTGCCGAATTTATCTTTACTTTGGCAATGGCACTTAAATGTTATCCATTACAACCGGGTGGCTTGTTGGCCATTGAAGCCGTTATCATCGGCATGACATCGCCCCAACAAATCGGTCATGAAATTGCTAATAATCTGGAAGTGATCCTATTACTGATATTTATGGTTGCAGGGATTTACTTCATGAAGCAGTTATTATTGTTCGCTTTCACTAAACTACTTCTTTCCATAAAATCTAAGCGAATGCTTGCTTTAGCGTTCTGCCTGGCCAGCGCATTCCTCTCTGCATTCCTTGATGCTTTGACAGTTATCGCGGTAGTTATCAGTGTTTCCCTTGGCTTCTATTCTATCTATAACAATTTTATATCTAATCAACATGACGTAATTAATGATAATAGTCACATTAATACCGCAGAAAAGAAACAGACTCTCGAACAGTTTCGTGCCTTTCTGCGCAGCCTGATGATGCACGCAGGTCTAGGTACTGCACTCGGTGGTGTGATGACGATGGTAGGAGAGCCACAAAATCTGATTATCGCCAAACACGTTGACTGGGATTTTGTCACGTTCTTTATTCGCATGGCTCCAGTCACTCTACCTGTTTTTATCTGCGGACTATTAGTGTGTTTCCTGGTCGAACGCTTTAAGCTATTCGGTTATGGTGCAGAATTACCGGAACGCGTCCGACAGGTACTGGAAGATTATGATAAAAAAACCAGTGCAAAACGAACCCGACAGGAAAAAACACAGCTTATTGCTCAAGCATTAATCGGTATATGGTTAGTTATTGCTTTGGCATTTCATCTGGCAGAAGTTGGTCTGATCGGCCTTTCTGTTATTATTCTCACTACTTCATTCTGTGGCATTACGGAAGAGCATGCTTTGGGTAAAGCGTTTGAAGAAGCATTACCATTCACTGCATTACTAACGGTATTCTTCTGTATTGTTGCAGTGATAGTTGATCAACAACTGTTTACTCCATTTATTCAGTTCGTTTTACAAGCTTCAGAAGCTTCACAGCTTTCTCTGTTTTACCTATTTAACGGCTTGCTCTCCGCAGTATCAGATAATGTATTTGTTGGCACGGTTTATATTAATGAAGCGATGGCTGCTATGCGAGATGGCCTGATCTCACATAAACAATATGAATATCTGGCAGTTGCTATTAATACCGGCACTAATCTGCCTTCTGTTGCAACCCCTAACGGGCAAGCCGCATTTTTGTTCCTATTGACCTCAGCATTATCCCCATTAATTCGCCTTTCTTATGGTCGTATGGTCATGATGGCATTACCCTATACCATTGTGATGACACTGGTTGGTTTGCTGTGCGTGGAATTTCTGTTAATTCCGGTCACTGACATGATGGTTCAGTGGGGATTAATCGTTTTACCATAACGAATAAGCAACTCATGCCGTATCGAGCACGGGATAGCTCAATACGGCTTCATTTCTTTACCTGAAAAAACCAAATTTACCTTAATTGACTTTTTTTGTTTCAGGTAAGTCGGCAGAATAGGCATTCAATTGCTTACCTTATCTACATGGAAAAAAGGAAATGATACGATTTTTAACCCGCTGTTCTCAGGGACGAAACGCATGGTTGTTAATGACACTTACTGCCCTAATACTGGAAGGCTCAGCACTATATTTTCAACATGTGATGAAACTACAGCCCTGTGTGATGTGTATTTATGAGCGAGTTGCTCTGTTTGGTGTATTAGGTGCTGGATTACTGGGCGCAATAGCACCAAAAACGCCATTACGCTGGCTGGCTATCATTTTGTGGATCTACAGTGCCTGGAGTGGTCTGAAACTGGCATGGGAACATACCATAATTCAATTGTATCCTTCTCCATTTAATATCTGTGATTTCTTCGTAAACTTTCCTTCATGGCTGGCATTAAATCAATGGGCTCCTTCTGTATTTGAAGCCTATGGTGACTGTTCAGTAAAGCAATGGCAATTCCTGTCATTAGAGATGCCACAATGGCTAGTCGGTATTTTTGCCGCCTATCTGGTGGTTGCGGTATTAGTGTTAATCAGCCAATTTTTTGGCCGTAAATAATTTCCAACTCAGACTACTGAAAATGTTTGTCTGATGAATCAAATATACCCGCAGAATCATGCCAAAAGTAACTCCATCACCAGAGCTACCAACGGCATGTTCCTGCTGATAACAAACATTTTAGTTGCTTGATTGCTACATTAAATTTAAGCACAAAAACCCTGCAACAATGCCCTTTCATCACAACGTTTACCATTCGCTAATTGACAAACAGGTACTTGCGTACCATTCAATTGTATTGCTAATGCAGGCGTACCACCTGCATAAATACACGTCGTTTTGGCATCATTTCCAAGGCTCATTTCTGGCTGAGAATATTGTATTACCTGATCTTGGATAAATGCTTTCCCTGCCTGACTACTACAGCCAAACAATAAAGAAAAATTAAAGAATACTCCCCCTAATAAGGCTGCTTTGAATCCTTTCTTATCGCCGAAATTTAGCATATCTCTTCTCCAAAAAACGATTCAGGAAAAATCAAGTAACATCGTTAATTAATGTGCACCGCTGTTAGAAAGCAAATTTATTACCATCACACCAGCAATGATGAGCCCCATACCTAAAATAGCCGCCCAATCCAACTTCTGCTGATATAAAAATATCGCCGCAATGGAAACCAACACAATACCAAGGCCGGACCATATCGCATAAGCAATTCCTAATGGAACAACTTTAACTACCTGAGATAATCCCCAGAAAGCGATACCGTACCCAACGATGACCAGTATAGACGGAAATAATTTACTGAATCCATCGGAAGCTTTTAATGAAGCCGTTGCTACGACTTCAGCCACAATTGCCATTGCTAAATATAAAAATCCATTCATATCTTTACTCTCTATAGCAGAAAAAAAACCTATTGTTCAACACTAATAGATAAAAACGGGCTGAATCTATCACAAACTCTTTAAGGTGTAACGTAACAAAAATGATATATTTCACTTTCTAAACCCCATTTACATATTATTTACAATGGGCCTACGGAAGGATTCCCGATGGATAAAAAGTATTAAAGAGATTCTACCAGAAACGGAAGAAAGAGCTAATGACAGGTTCCAATTTTGAGATTCAGGCCAGAATTCTTTAACACGATAATCTTGAGAATTATCTAATAAAAATATAGCACTGTAGAATTGCAAATCAGAGTATTTATATGTTAAAAATAATCCTATTGTCCGACAAAGCAATGAATTCGAAATCATAAAGAATTTATTTTATCTAAAACAAACAATCATATTAAAAGAATTTCGGAGAAAATAATATGGAAATAAACAGTTTTTTGCGTTGCCATATCTTTCTCCTCACTCAATTGATTTGACATACAGAGTAATAGGCGCAAAATTCATTCCATATTTATAGTATTATTAGCTTTATGAATACTGTTATTTTAAAAAATCATCATAATTAAGCCAAATGTAATTAGACTTCTAAATATTAAAAGAAAATATTTAATAAATGCCATAATTTTAATATTCAAAGGTATCACAGAAACAATTCGAAACTATATTCTCCAATTACGAATTATTAAATAAAGGCATTAATTTATCAGGACAATTCTACATTTTTAACAGGGCATAAAATAAAATTCATTTAACTATTTACCTGGTTTTTGCAGCATAGAGATATACTCTTCATCCTTCAAGTTGCCTCTTTGTTAGCTGCACTCACTCACCCTGGTCACATCGTTATCTATGCTCCCGGGGATTCGCTCCCTTGCCGTCGCAATCCATCTTGAAATCTATTGGGTATAAATGAAACTAATGGAAACCGGTTTTGATGTAGAAACGGTCAATCCAAGCCAGTTGATTTTTTATAGTTATAATTACTGTATGTGACTATTTACAGGGTTTTCTATTAGGCGTAGTATCGGGGTAACCTGATAACTTTTTATACGATAGTTATCCAGTGTATGAGTCGGTTTAGTCACTAACTCTTTGATTCAATTGTGTTGTTCTGGGTGGTTCTTCTCTATCAAGTCAAAGTCAAGCGGGCCGATGAACAATCGTTTTTAATTTATCTAATGAAGGAGTCCAGCAATACTTAAGTCGTAAAAACAATCTGTTAGTTCCTTTAGCACTAACAAAGAGGAAAGACCATGAAAAGTCACAAGAGGTTATCATTATTCACGCTTTTACTGTTTATTGCCAGTCCAGTAGCATTTGCGGTGCAGAACAATTGGCCCGGCACGAGAGTAAATCAACCAACACCTAAAATCAAAGGGATGCCCGAAGCTCTGGCAAAAAATTTGGCTAACTTTGATGATCTTGATTTCCGTGTCTATACACACCAAAGATGGTGGGATCTACATAAGAGCCATGCCATGGACATTATTGTTCACTACCCCGATGGTCATACTACCAAGGGTATTCGAAAACATATTGAAGATCTGAAGTATATGTGGACATTTGCCCCTGATAACCGAATCACGGAGCATCCGGTACGGTTTGGTACCGCTGATGCGGAATGGACCGCTGTAACGGGATTTACTGATGGAACATTTACGAAACCCATGATTCTCTCGGATGGTAAGGTTATTCAACCTACAGGTAAGGCGTACCACCTCCCCATGGCGACACTCGGACATTGGAATAAAAGAGGGGTTATGGATGAAGAGTATCTGTTCTGGGACGATGCTGAGCTTATGAAACAGATAGGTGTTAGTAATTGATTAAACAATTCTATACGGACTTGCTTAAGAGCAAGTCCGTAAATTGTAGTGTGATTGTGATAACCAAATTACTGGACATCTCACACATTAATAAACATAGATTCATCAATGTTAGTCGACGATATTATTGCTTCGCTAAATGCGTATTCTTCTCTTTTACCTTCACGATACAACGGTAAATTGACAAAGTCGAAAAGCGCTTTATCTGCTAATTGGCTTGGATTAACATTTTGAATGGATTTGAAAATACTCTCCACCCTGCCTGGTGTTTTCTTATCCCAATCTATCAACATAGCTTTAATCGCCTGCCGCTGTAGGTTTTCTTGAGAACCACATAGATTACAAGGAATAATTGGAAAATCTTTATACTCCGCATACTTAATAAGGTCTTTCTCTCGGCAATATGTTAGTGGCCTTATGACTACGTTACGTCCATCATCAGATCGTAACTTTGGGGGCATTGCTTTCATACGTGAACCATGAAACATATTAAGAAACAGCGTTTCAACAATGTCGTCTAAATGATGTCCAAGTGCAACTTTTGTTGCCCCAATTTTTTCAGCAAAAGAGTAGAGCGTTCCACGGCGAAGCCTTGAACATAATCCACATGTGGTTTTACCTTCCGGTATCTTCTCTTTAACAACTGAATATGTGTCTTTGTCTACGATATAATATGGAATATTCAGACTCTCAAAATATTGAGGTAGAATGTGTTCAGGAAAGCCAGGTTGTTTCTGATCAAGGTTCACCGCAACTACTTGAAATTTTATTGGTGCAGCCTTTTGCAGATTCAATAGGATATCTAACATCGCAAATGAATCTTTGCCACCGCTAATACATGCCATTACAACATCATTTTCTTCAATCATACTGTAATCAATAATAGCATTGCCAACATTCCGCCTTAAGCGTTTCTGGAGCTTATTGAATTCAAGTGTCTCTTTTCTCGTATCTTTCTGATTCATCACGACTTCCCACATTGTCGATTGTATCGACTATGGATTTCCTATATAGATTTTTGCAGTGGGGGGATTATACGGATTTTTCTTTTTGTTTGAAACATATCTGTAGGTGACGACTCCCCACTCAATCGAGGATTTACGGCGATTTTCACTAAAGTCGAGCAACTACACTACAGCCAACTATCGCCATTTCCGTACTAACGACCCTGATCCGAATGAATAATGGTTTTTTCCGTATAAGTACCGCTTTAGACATATTTCAGAGCAGTAATTTCTTTTTATTTTTAACCCTAGTTTCCATTTATGAGTTTCTTGTTCTAATTTGGATAATAATGAAAAATAAAAAAAGCCGACATTAAAAAATAACATCGGCACAGGAATGGGCAATTTATATAAAGATTCAATGTGAGAAAAACTACAATTATGGAGCACAACGTTCATCGCTTAACGTTGCTTTCACCTGCAGGAGCCATAATGCCTGAAGTATTCTTGAGGAACATTGATATATCTCAAATTAAAAACTAGTTTTAGCAAAACATTCCGATAATGATGTTTTATTTCTCCAAATAACTGTTTGACTTTTATAACCATTTACTTCGTCTTAACCACCACGCAACAAATAAAATCAATCCCAATAGCAATAAACAAAAGATACTGAAACCCAAATAATATTCATTGCCAGGAATACCACCAAGGTTGACGCCAAATAATCCAGTCAAGAATGTTGTTGGTAAAAAGATCATAGCAAGTAATGACATGGTATAAGTACGACGATTCATGGCATCCGCCAGCATTGAAGCAATTTCATCAGCAATAATCGCCGTGCGAGCAATGCAGCCATCCAAGTCATCCAACTCTCTCCCCAAACGGTCGGAAATTTCTTGCATTCGGCGGCGATCCTCATCACTCATCCAAGGGAATTTTTCACTAGCAAGACGGGAAAATACATCTCTCTGGGGAGCCATATAACGACGTAGAATAATCAGTTGCTTACGCAGCAAAGCTAATTCACCCCGCCCGGGCATTTGTTGCTCCAGAGTCATATTCTCAAGCTCAATAAGGTTGTCATGCAGATCTTCAATAAAATTACCCACTTCATCGGTTATGGCATCAATCATTTCGACCAACCAGTGCCCAGTTGTTTTCGCTCCTATACCATTTTGTAAATCGCTTAACACCTGTTCAAGTGAATGAACTTTACGATGGCGGCTAGAAATAATGATTTTAGCATTGATATAAATACGGAACGTTACCAATTGATCTGGACGTTCACTTTCATTGTTATTAATTGTTCGGAGAGTGATCATCGTACCGTTACCAGTACGGATCACTTTCGGCCTCAAACTTTCGCCTGCTAACCCTGCCTTGATAGGTTCTGGTAACAAATTCGTATCCATAATCCATTGATAACTCTTAGTATTATGGTAATCCAAATGCTGCCAGAAAGGTTGAGCTGGTGTAGCTGATACATTGATATCAATTGGTGTAATACCGCCCTTACCGTCAAACTGACAGGCATAGACAGCATCAGCATCTTTCAACAATGAACCATAAATTGTTTCCACATCCAGCTCCAATGTACGAGTGTGCATCTGGTATCACTATAGCCACAACCTGATAATGATTTTCATAATACCAATGTTGGGCATAAACTAGATATACCTGTTATCTTTCACGTTGCCTATCATTCTCAACAATCATTCTTCGGAGATTGAAATAATCTTGTTCAACTACCGGGTTAATTAGCTATACCCAATAGATTTCAAGATGCCTCGCGACGGCAAGGGCGCGAATCCCCGGGAGCATAGAGAACGATGTGACCGGGGAGAGAGAGTATAGCCAACAAAGAGGCAACTTGAAGGATGAAGGGTATGAAAAAAGAAAAAAGCTGTGAATAATCGCGACCCTTTTTTCAACTTCCGTGTTGCCCTTCGCTACAATTCTTTTTTTAGCTGCCGGAAAAACACCTATAGGCTCTTATGGATAATCAATGCCTAATAATGTACATAGTATGACTGTATGCAACATCTTCTGGATTGGTAATTGGGTATCCTTTTAACCAGGGCTTTATCAACCTGCCGTTAGTGTACTGATAAATCGGTGCAATCGGTGCCTGTTCAGCAATCATCTGCTCCGCTTTGTTATAGTCATCATTTCTCAGAGCATCATCTGTTTGTACGCTAGCTGCCCGTAAAAGTCTGTCATAATTAGCCTGATGGAATTTAGCAATATTGCCGCTATGTGTTGAAGTCAGCAGGCTTAGAAATGTGGATGGCTCATTGTAATCGCCAATCCAAGATGCTCGAATAACATCAAAATTACCAGTATTACGGTTATCAATATATGTCTTCCATTCCTGATTAACCAGATTCACCTGCACCCCCAGTTTTTTCTTCCACATGGAAGCAACAGCAATAGCAATCTTTTGATGATTCTCCGAGCTATTATAGAGCAGGGAAAGTTTCAACGGATTATTCGGACCATAACCTGCAATCTGCAACAGAGCTCTAGCTTGCTGATCCAGTTCCGCCTGTGTGCGCCGTTCCATTTCACTGATTGTAGGATGGAAATTTGCTGTCACGTCCGGCGTAAAATGCCAAGCTGGTTTTTCTCCTGTCCCCAGTACTTTTTCCGCAATGATTTTACGATCAATCGTCATGGAAAGCGCTTTACGCACTCTGGCATCATTAGTTGGTGCGCGCTGTGTGTTAAAAGCGTAATAATAAGTCCCCAACTGATCAGGCGTATATACCTGCCCAGGTAATTCATGTTGCAACTTTTTGTACATGTTTTTAGGGAAGGATTCAGTGATATCCAGATCACCTGCCAGATAACGCTTAGTTGCATGTGATTCCTGATTAATCGGCACAAATGTAACTTTGGTTAGAACTGTTTTTTTATGATCCCAGTAATAAGGATTTGGTGTCAGAACAATTTTTTCATTAACAACTCGCTCATGTAATTTGAAAGCACCATTTCCTACTAAATTGCCAACCTTTATCCAATCTTTTCCATATTTTTCTACTACGTTCTTATTAACTGGATAGAGACTGAAATTTGCCGTCAAATTAGGAAAATAAGGAACGGGTCGGTCCAGTTTAACCTGTAATGTATGTTTATCAATGGCCTTAACACCCAGTTTTTCTGGTGGCAATTTACCATCAATAATCTCTTGTGCATTTTCAATACCTGCCAGTGCCGTAAACCAAGCAAAAGGCGAAGTATTAGCCGGATTAACCAACCGCTGCCAACTATAAGCAAAATCTGTAGCAGTGACCGGCTCCCCATTTGACCAACGGGCATCAGAACGCAATGTAAAAAACCAGATTCTATTATCTACTGTTTTCCATCCTGTCGCTACCCCAGGGATTGCATTGCCATATGCATCCTGATTTGCCAGCCCTTCAAACAAATCACGCTGAATCTGAGCTTCTGTCAGACCTACAGCATTAATCGGATCTAAAGATGCTGGTTCGTCTTTAAGATGACGCACTAGCTCTTGTCTGTCATTTAGCTGAGTGCCAGGAGGAACTTCTGCCGCAAAAGCAGAAACGGTGATAAAAGAACTACTAATAAGCAATGCACATGAAGTCAGCCTGAAATAACGCATAAGGTAATCTACCTTGTATATATGTAGTATAAAGAAATATTCCAGTGCCGAATTATAAGCCATTGTCAAAATGACACAATCACGCAATTTTACTCTATAGGCGCTATTTTTGTGGGCAAGAACCGAATATTCTTCTACACTGAGAAGCTATAGTTCATTTTATCAGAGGAAGAAGACTATGACACAAACAGTAAAATTTCAGGGCAATGATATTTCCGTCAGTGGCCAATTCCCAAAATCGGGGGAACAAGCGAAAGATTTTACTCTAACAGCCAAAGATCTCTCCGATATTTCCCTCAGCCACTATGCTGGAAAACGTAAGGTATTGAATATTTTTCCAAGCATTGATACCGGCGTTTGTGCTACATCAGTACGCAAATTTAATCAGGTAGCAAATGACCTGGAGAATACTGTTGTCCTATGCATTTCTGCTGACCTGCCTTTTGCACAGTCTCGTTTCTGCGGTGCGGAAGGGTTATCAAATGTTATCACTCTTTCTACTCTGCGTGGCGATACCTTCAGTGAAGATTATGGCGTGGCTATCAGCGACAGCCCTCTAAAAGGTCTTACAGCTCGTGCGGTAGTTGTACTTGATGAAAGCGATAAAGTGATTTACAGCCAATTGGTCGATGAAATTACTAATGAGCCAGATTACGACAACGCGCTAGCTGTACTGAAGTAAATCCATTTTTCGTATAATGCCCACCAAAATGGGCATTATTTTTTACTCATCATCATCCAAATCATACCTGGCAGGATGTTTCCTGCTACTCAAGCCGTATTCTCTCAATTTATTAGCAATCGCGGTATGTGATACACCAAGACGTTTAGCCAATTTACGGGTACTTGGATAATGACGATAAAGACGGGTCAATACTGAGCGTTCGAAACGTTTACTGATTTCGTCTAAAGAGCCATCAAACACATCCTCACTAAAAGAAACCTCGGTTTCAAATTCTGGCAGTAATATATCCCGTGGCTTCAGCTCCATATCTTCAAGCTGAGTCAATGCCCGATAAATAGCATTCTGTAACTGTCTTACATTACCGGGCCAACTGTAGCCAGTCAGGAAGTGAGCAATCTCAGGAGATAGTTTAGGTTTTGGTATCCCTTGTTCTTCAGAAAAGCGATCAATAAAGTATTCAACCAGCGGCATAATATCCGCTTTACGCTCACGTAGCGGCGGGAGCGTAATAGCCAACACATTAAGGCGATAATAGAGGTCTTCACGAAATTCCCCTCGTTGTACTAATTCAACCAGATTTTTCTGTGTAGCACAGATAACTCTGACATTCACTTTAACTTCGTTTTCTTCCCCTACTCTGCGGAAAGTACCATCATTAAGAAAACGCAACAGCTTAATTTGCATCTGTGGTGACATTTCACCAATTTCATCCAATAAAACGGTTCCACCATTAGCCTGCTCGAAGAAACCTTTTTTCCCTTCAATGGCATTAGGGTAAGCACCAGCCGCATAGCCAAACAGCTCACTTTCCACCACATCATCCGGCATAGATGCACAATTCAATCCCAGAAACGGTTGTTTCCCACGTAAACTGTGTAAATGGCAAGCTTTTGCCAAAACATCTTTACCCGTTCCTGTCTCTCCAATTAGCAACAGTGGCGCATCCAATATCGCCATTTTGCGAGCCTGCTCGACAACCTGAATCATTTTCGGGCTAACTGCGATAATTTTTTCAAATTCACTGTTATCATTAACTGCCAATTTTTTCAGTTGATGACCTATTCGGGCGGCAGATTTGAGCATAATCACTGTACCCACACTCTGCATTTGCTGCTTTTCATCAGTCAGTTGAATTGGAATAATATCCATCAGATAGTCCTGACCTTTAAGAGTTATCCTTTCTACACGCTGCTGAGCGTTTTTATTTTCAAACCAACGCGAAAAGTTATAACCGCTGATAAACTGGCTAATAGGTTTTTGATAAGCTTGTTCCTCACTGGCGCCAAATAAATTAAACGCAGCTGAGTTAGCTAACTCAATATTTCCTTTTAGATCAACTGAAAAAACAGGCTCAGGCAAAGACTCCAACAGTGCACACATCGCTTTATGCTCTCTTTCCGAAGGCATAAAAGAGACGGTACGAACATCAATAACCCCGTTAATGCGACGAATTTCTGCCATCAGCCGACGGAATGTATTGAAATCAACTTGTGAAAAATTAAGGTAAATCCGGCCAGTTTGGGATATTTCTATCCCTTTTAAATCAATGTCCTGTAATACCAACAAATCAAGCAATTCACGAGTTAACCCGATTCGATCATGGCAAATAACTTCTAAGCGCATCTGTTTTGACCTTATTTACACTAATATCTATAATTTTTTTTTAATATTACTCTACACTATTATCCATATGAAGCATTCTGTCAGTAAAAATTGACCGGTCCCCGGTTTTTTATGTAATAAATTGAAACCTTCACTAAAATAAATAAATTCCAAGATTGACTATAAGACAGATGGATAAAATAACGTAAGATGTTACCGTTATCTGGATATTTTGTGCTTTATACAAATTTAAAGTATATATCACTTAATCAACTATGTTCTTAGATTTATTTGGAACGATATTCTTAAGTTGAGTGATTAACTGCCGACGAAAATCTCCCAATTTAGGTTTATCACCTTCCATCCAGGGCAATGGCCGACATAATTCCATTGCTTTAATCCCAAGCCGAGCAGTCAGTAAACCTACACCAATCCCTTGTGCTGCTCTGGCAGAAAGACGTGCAGCAATATCCTGCGATAACCAGTCCATACCCACTTCTCGCACCATCTCTGAGACACCAGAAAAAACAATATTAATCAAAACAAGACGAAAAAGCCGGATACGACTGAAATACCCTAATTCAATCCCATACAGACCAGCAATGCGGTTAATCAACCGGATATTACGCCAGGCAATGAATGCCATATCAATAATTGCCAGCGGGCTCACTGCTATCATTAATGCTGATTCCGCAGCATAGCGGCTGATTTCAGTCCTTGCTTGAGAATCCAGAACAGGCTGAACCAATTTACCGTATAACACCACCACTTCACGATCGTTATGTGTATCATGCAAAGCAGCCTGCCAGCGTTGTAATGCGGGATGGTGTTGTTCAATACCTGCCTGACTTGCCAGCTTCTCACAAAACTCACGGCCTTTACCTACACCATGATGTTGCAATAGTTCTCTTGCTGTATCGCGTTCTTCAGCTCGCATTCTTAGCCGGTAAAGACGACGCCATTCACTGATAATAGAACCCACACCAGCAAATACAATCATTCCTCCCGCCACTGCTGCACCTAATGCGCTCCAATCCTGTTGCTGCCATGATTGATAAATCCACTGTACAGACTGCACAACAATACTCACCGCCAGTAAAATCAAAGCACTATACACTATTTTACGCCAGAAGCTGCGCTTAGGTTTCAATGCTGCATTGACGATTCCTTCTACCTGACCTTCGCGTTCTTCCGCCTCAAGTTCTGGTGAAAAAGGAGAGAAATTTTCTCTACTTTTCCCATCAAAGACCTGCGCTGGCTTTAAAACCAGCTCTGATGACGCCAGTGAGGGATCTTCAAAGTCAATTCTTGGCCTCAGAGGATCTGTCATTTCACTTTATCTCCCAATAAAAACTCAAGCACAGTATCCAACCGAACATGAGGTAATGGCGTATCAGCATTCACCTGGCGAGGATTGAATTCCTCGAAGCAAAAACCCTGTTTTTGCCAAAAATCATCTCCTGGTAAACACAGCGGCACCTCACCGGGGAAAAATGTCAGTAACTTGCCATCTGCCAGCCGGTGTCCTCTCAGAGCTGGAACTTTTTCGCCATTATGTTCAATCACTCCATTCTCTGTCGCCTGCACTGATGCCAGGCCAACACAATCCATGCTGATGCCTTCAAAAGCAGCGTTTTGTCTGGCCTCCTGGACCAACTGTTGTAATAAGGAAACCAGATTGACATGCTGATCAGAGGTAACATGATCAGCTTTACTGGCTGCAAATATCAACCTGTCAATACAAGGAGAAAACAGGCGGCGGAAGAGTGTTCGTTTACCATAATGAAAACTCTGCATTAATTGTGTCAGTGCCAAACGCATATCATTAAAGGCTTGTGGTCCACCGTTTAATGGCTGTAAACAATCAATCAACACAATCTGTCGATCAAAACGCAAAAAATGCTCTTTATAAAATCCTTTCACTATCGACTGACAATAATATTCAAAACGCTTACGCAACATACCAATATTCGTGTGTGGAGCTGCCTGAGCAAATTGTGATTCAACAATATAGTCAATATCCGGCCACGGAAAAAATTGTAAGGCCGGAGCGCCCATCATTTCACCCGGTAAAACAAATCGTCCCGGCTGAATAAAATGCAAACCTTGCTCTTTGCATTTAATCAAATATTCCGTATATGCCTGAGCAATATTAGCCAATAGATTTTCATCTACCGGCGCCAGTGGATCACACTGTTTGCAAAGTTCCAGCCAAGATTTTGCCCATTTGGCCCTTTGCCCCTGTAGTAAACTACTCATCTGGCGTGACCATGCCAAATAACTTTGAGCCAGCATGGGCAAATCCAGTAGCCATTCGCCAGGATAATCCACAATTTCCAGATATAACGTGGAGATTTCTTTAAAATGACGCAGGAAAGCGTCGTTAGAACGGTAACGAAGTGCCAGACAGATTTCACTGACACCCCGTGTAGGTATCGGCCAGGAGGGAGGTGTACTGTAAAGCGCAGCTAATCCTTCGTCATATGCAAAACGAGGAATCCCCAAATCGCGCTGAGGAACCCGTTTTACTCCCAGTAAGCGCCCGTCACGTACAACAGAAAACAGCGGCAACCGTGCACCGCTGTGAGCATGAAGTAGTTGATTAACCAAAGATGTAATAAAAGCTGTTTTACCACTTTGGCTTAACCCTGTAACCGCTAACCGTAAATAACGATCCATCCCACGGTTAATAAGCGCCGTTAATTCATTTTGCAACCGTTTCATGTCTCTCCTATGGTAAATATCACAAAAATTTTATTATACCAGCCTGACAGATAACGATTTTTCATTTTAATCTTAATAGCCGAGCAATACACAAGCCTTACTGTTAAAGCTGACTGAAGCGACTGCGAACACTGAACGTTTCTGAGGTAACATAACGCTCCATTTGCTGTAGACGAAGTTCACCCGTTTTCAACTGATAATCCACCTCATTCAATAACTTGTGCACTGAAGGACCGGCCTCTTCGGTATAATCCATCGGGGCTGGATCCAAGACAAAAGCCAGTATGATATAAGCAATAACGACTAAACCAAGCAAGCCCAAAAACAACGACAATACAGCCATTGCTCGAATTAAGCTTACTGGTACGCCAAAATAATGAGCTAACCCAGCACAAACACCTTTAATCCTGCCATTTTCAGGTATTCTGTACAATCTCCGGTGGTTATAATTTGCCATATTGCCTCCAACCAGGGTGTTCCGCATCCAGAATATCTTCCAGTATTTTGATTCGTGCCTGCATATGTTGTACACGCTCTGCCAGAAGCTGAATTTCATGTTGCTCCAACCGACTTTGGTTTGAATTCCGGTTGTTGTAGTGCAACCACAGCCAGATGGGTAAAACAAAAAGCACAAAGATCATCAATGGAATGCCAAGAAATATAAAGCCCATTACTATTCCTTAATGGTTAGTTGAGTACACCATGATTAATGTTGTTCTTTAGCATTTATTTTAGCCTTCATTGCTGCCAACTGCGCGTTGATTTCATCATCTGCTTTTAATTCAGCAAACTGCTGTTCTAGCGATTTTTGTTTTCCCATACCCACAGTTTCCGCTTCGGCTGTCATATGATCGATACGACGTTCAAATTGCTCGAAGCGAGCCATGGCCTCATCAATCTTACCACTGTCTAACTGACGACGAACTTGTCGGGAAGATGCCGCTGCCTGATGGCGCAGAGCCAACGATTGCTGTCTGGCACGAGTTTCACTGAGCTTATTTTCAAGCTCGACAACTTCTCCTTTCATACGCTCAAGTGTTTCTTCCAGTATGGCCAGTTCGTGTTTCAATGTATCCAGTAAAGCAGAAACTTTCTGTTTTTCGATTAATGCTGCCCGAGCTAAATCTTCTCTATCTTTACTTAATGCCAGCTCAGCTTTTTCTTGCCAATCAGATACTTGCTGTTCACCTGCCTCAATGCGACGAGACAACTGTTTTTTCTCTGCCAAAGTGCGTGCTGAGGTTGAGCGAATTTCAACTAAAGTATCTTCCATTTCCTGAATCATCAAACGAATCATTTTCTGCGGATCTTCTGCTTTATCCAGTAATGAAGAGATGTTGGCATTCACGATATCGGCAAAACGAGAGAAAATACCCATAGTAAATTATCCTCTTTAACTAAGACTTATTAATACTGTGAAGATTATACATCAAGAATCATGCCAACTTTTTTATTCATTTTATTTACATGAAATATAAAGAGATATTTTTTCTTTGACTTTCTACGCCAACAAAATAAAGTGGTCATAATAACTAACTATTGGTTAAAATAACCATGAGTGAAATCACAGAAAATCTATTAGGTGAAGCAAACAGTTTTATTGAAATTCTGGAGCAAGTATCAGCTCTGGCAAAATTAAATAAACCAGTACTTGTTATTGGTGAACGCGGAACGGGTAAAGAATTGATTGCCCGCCGTCTACATTATCTATCTCCTCGTTGGCAAGGCCCCTTTATTTCCCTAAACTGCGCTGCTTTAAACGAGAATTTATTAGATTCAGAACTATTTGGTCATGAAGCTGGCGCATTTACCAGCGCACAAAAAAGGCATCAAGGAAGATTTGAACGTGCTGATGGGGGAACCCTATTTCTTGATGAACTAGCAACCGCACCAATACAAGTCCAGGAAAAATTACTACGCGTCATTGAATATGGCTATCTTGAACGTGTTGGCGGCAGTCAATCATTACAAGTCGATGTTCGATTAATATGCGCAACGAATGATGATTTACCTGCAATGGCAATCCAGGGTAGATTTCGCGCTGATTTACTCGATAGGTTAGCTTTTGATGTGGTTCAGATACCACCATTGCGACAAAGACAGCAAGACATCATGTTGCTGGCACAACATTTCGCTATTCAAATGTGCCGCGAACTTAATTTGCCCTTATTTACCGGTTTCACCGCACAAGCAAAACACCAGCTACAAAATTACAACTGGCCCGGTAATATTCGTGAACTGAAAAATGTTGTGGAACGTTCGGTTTATCGTCATGGCGAAAATCCCAATCAGCTCGACAATATCATTATCAACCCGTTCGTTTCTGCACAGTCCCTTTTGGCTAATACTAGTGATCATAATAGTTCATCTTCACAGCCTCTGCCTGCTCTACCTGTCAATCTGAAGCAATGGCAACATGATAGTGAACGGCAATTGATCGAACTATCATTAAAAGAGAGTAAATTCAATCAGAGAAAAGCATCGGAAAAACTGGGGTTGACCTACAATCAGTTACGAGGCTTAATCAAGAAACACGATATTAATACAGGTAATAAATGATCCGAATGTAAATAAAAAAAAGCCAGCACCCGAGCTGGCTAAAAAAACACTGGAAGCAATGTGAGCAATGTCGTGCCTTTCCTGGAATAACAAAAATTATTACGCCGGAAATGCGATCCAGATGATAATGTTTCTCAATACGTTTTGTAAAGCACTTTGTTGAGAATTTTTCTCATTAATCTCCATCTCAGCGTTTTTCTTGGCTCAATCGCTAATTGAGATACAATATGTCAATTCTAAATAATAATAGATACTTTATATGCGCAATTTGATTTATTGGATCATATTAGTCCTTTCAACTCCAACTATTGCAGCAACAATGACTACGCCTGAAAAAAAGCCTCGCGTTCCAGCTGATATTCGGCAACAGGGGGTTGTTTATTGCGTTAATGGCAACCTAAATACTTTTAATCCTCAACTGACGAGTAGCGGTTTAACGGTCGATACCCTGGCTGCACAACTTTATGAGCGTCTACTGGATGTCGATCCTTATACTTACCGCCTACTCCCTGAATTAGCTTCCCGTTGGGAAACTCTTGATAATGGCGCCACCTACCGTTTTCATTTGCGCCATAACGTTTCATTTCAGTCAACAGATTGGTTCACTCCAACCCGTCAAATGAATGCTGACGATGTTATCTTCAGCTTTAAACGTCTGTTTGATAAGCAGCACTATTACCACTATGTCAATGGTGGAAATTATCCCTATTTTGACAGTCTCCAGCTTGCTGATTCCATTCAAAGCATCCGTAAAATTAATGAATATACGGTGGAATTTCGCCTGCATGAGCCAGACGCCTCTTTTCTTTGGCATTTAGCAACCCATTATGCGCCTGTACTTTCACAAGAATATGGGCAGCAATTACATGAGATGAACCGTCATGAACAAATTGACTGGAAGCCTGTTGGCACAGGCCCGTTTATGCTAAAAAACTATCAAACCAAGCAATTTATCCGCCTGGTTCGTCATGATAACTACTGGAAAGGCAAGCCCCAAATGCAACAAATAGTTATTGATGTCGGTGCTGGCGGTACCGGCCGGATGTCTAAGCTTTTGACTGGTGAATGTGATGTTTTGGCTTATCCCGCAGCCAGCCAACTCAAGATTTTACGGGATGATCCTCGTTTGCGTCTAACCTTACGTCCAGGAATGAATATCGCCTATCTTGCTTTTAATACCAGTAAGCCGCCACTTGATCAATTGCAAGTTAGACAAGCTATTGCTTACGCAATTAATAACCAACGGTTAATGCAATCCATCTATTATGGAACAGCAGAAACAGCTGCATCAATTTTACCGAGAGCATCATGGGCTTATGATAATCAAGCTGAGATTACAGAATACAATCCGGAAAAATCTCGTAAGATGCTTAATGATCTTGGGTTGAATGGAATGAAACTTAGCTTATGGGTACCCACTGCTTCTCAGTCTTATAATCCAAGCCCATTAAAAATGGCAGAACTGATTCAGGCTGATTTAGCACAGGTTGGTATTATAATGAGCATCAAACCTGTTGAGGGTCGCTTTCAGGAAACCAAACTGATGGATAAATCTCATGATATGACATTGTCAGGCTGGTCAACTGACAGTAATGACCCAGACAGCTTTTTCCGACCATTATTAAGCTGTGCTGCTATCGCCTCACAGACAAATTTCAGCCATTGGTGTAACCCAGCATTTGATAAGATTTTGCGGCAAGCTTTGATTAACCAACAATTATTATCCCGGATTAAGTATTATCATGACGCGCAAAAAATTCTCGAACAACAATTACCTGTTTTACCACTAGCTTATTCCCTACGCTTACAAGCTTATCGCCATGATATTAAGGGGCTAATACTTAGTCCATTTGGTAATACTTCTTTCGCCGGTGTTTACCGAGAAAAAGAAACCGATCATATTGCTCAAAAGGACGGCAAATGATTATTTACACTCTCCGTCGTCTGTTGCTACTGATTATTACACTATTTTTCCTATCGCTGATTAGCTTTAGCCTCAGTTACTTTACCCCCAATGCACCACTTAGCGGTGCATCCCTGTTTGATGCTTATACCTTCTATTTCCACAGCTTATTACTATGGGATTTTGGTGTATCTAGCATCAATGGCGAACTCATCAGCGAGCAACTATGGGAAGTATTTCCTGCTACGATGGAGCTTTGCATTCTGGCTTTCTCTGCCGCTTTACTGGCCGGCATCCCGCTAGGTATTATTGCCGGAGTGTGGCGTAATAAAACAGCCGATACTGTTATCATCTCCATTGCTTTAATCGGATTTTCTATACCAATCTTTTGGCTGGCACTATTGCTGACCTTATTTTTTTCTCTTTATCTTGGCTGGCTACCGGTTTCCGGTCGCTTTAATTTGCTATATCAGATTGATCCTGTGACAGGCTTCTCATTAATTGATGCCTGGTTATCAAAATCACCCTATCGCAATGAGATGATTATTAATGCCATTCAACATCTACTCTTGCCAGTCATTACCCTCGCGGTTGCACCAACAACAGAAGTCATCCGGCTAATGAGAAACAGTACAGAAGAAGTTTTTGGGGAAAATTATATTAAAGCTGCCGCAACCCGTGGCTTATCAAGACTGACCATTATCCGTCGTCATGTACTACATAATGCATTGCCTCCCATCATCCCGAAATTAGGATTACAATTTTCTACCATGCTGACATTAGCTATGATGACAGAATTAGTATTTAACTGGCCAGGGCTTGGCCACTGGTTGGTCAGCGCAATTCGTCAGCAGGATTATTCAGCCATCTCTGCCGGTGTTATGGTTGTTGGTACACTGGTTATTTCTGTCAATGTGCTGTCTGATATTATTGGCGCAATAACCACCCCTTTGAAGCATAAGGAATGGTATGCCCTTAGATAACTTTTATCGTGAAAAGAAAATGCCGTCTCCGATAAAGGTCATCTGGCGTTTTTTCTATTCTGATATGCTGGCAATGACAGGTTTTTATGGCGTACTTATTCTTATTACCTTAAGCCTACTTGGTAAGTATTTGGCTCCCTATGAGCTTGATCAACAATTTCTCGGTCACCAACTACTGCCACCTTCGTGGTCACATCACGGTAATATCGCGTTCTTTTTGGGTACCGATGATCTTGGGCGCGACATTCTCAGTCGATTATTGATAGGTACTGCATCTACATTCGGTTCAGCGCTGTTGGTAACTGTGGCGGCAGCTTTATGTGGCCTCATCATAGGTTGCCTGGCAGGTATGACACGAGGATTGAAATCCGCCGTGCTCAATCATATCCTTGACACGTTACTTTCTATCCCATCATTATTGCTAGCAATTATTGTTGTCGCTTTTGTTGGTGCCAGTTTACAACATGCAATAATCGCTATTTGGCTGGCACTATTACCGCGTATAGTGCGCTCTGTTTACAGTGCGGTTCATGATGAGTTGGATAAAGAATATGTCATTGCGGCACGTCTAGATGGCGCATCCAATTACCACATCCTATGGTATGCCGTATTACCGAATATTACCGCTATACTGGTCAACGAGCTGACACGCGCCCTTTCTATTGCCATACTCGATATTGCTTCACTTGGTTTTCTCGATCTTGGTGCTCAGCTACCTTCACCTGAATGGGGTGCTATGTTGGGAGATTCACTGGAACTCATCTATGTTGCTCCCTGGACCGTTATGCTACCCGGCGCAGCAATAATGATAAGTGTATTGTTAATAAACTTGCTAGGTGATGGATTACACCGTGCAATTAATTCCGGGGTGGAATAAATGCCATTACTTGATATTCGCAACCTCACGATTGAATTTATGACTGCTAAAGGGCCAGTAAAAGCCGTTGATCGCGTTAGTATTTCACTGATAGAAGGTGAAATACGTGGCTTGGTTGGCGAATCAGGCTCCGGCAAGAGCCTGATTGCCAAAGCAATAAGCGGGGTCACTAAAGACAATCTCAAAGTGACGGCTGACCGCTTCCGCTTCAACGATATTGATTTGCTTCGCCTGACTCCACGACAACGTCGAAAAGTTATCGGTCACAACATCTCAATGATTTTTCAGGAACCACAATCTTGTCTTGATCCTTCTGAAAATATTGGTCAACAACTCATTCAGGCAATCCCTCGCTGGACTTATAAAGGCCGCTGGTGGCAATGTTTCAACTGGCGTAAACGCCGAGCTATTGAGTTACTTCATCGCGTGGGAATTAAAGATCACAAAGATATTATGAGTAGTTTCCCTTATGAATTAACCGAAGGGGAATGCCAGAAAGTCATGATTGCTATTGCATTAGCTAACCAGCCACGCCTACTGATTGCAGATGAACCAACGAATGCGATGGAACCGACCACTCAAGCTCAGATTTTCCGTCTGTTAGCAAAATTGAACCAAAACAATAACACCACCATTCTATTAATAAGCCATGATTTACAAATCATGAGCAAACTGGTGGATCGTATTAATGTTTTATATTGCGGCCAAACTGTCGAAAGCGCCGCTCCCGATGAATTATTAGTGACACCACACCATCCCTATACACAAGCGTTGAACCGCGCTATTCCTGATTTTGGTAGCTCCTTACCTCATAAAAGCAGACTAAATACCTTGCCAGGCGCTATTCCATCCCTTGAGCATCTGCCAGTCGGCTGCCGTCTAGGCCCACGTTGCCCTTACGCACAAAAAACCTGTATTGAAACCCCTCGATTACGGGTAATTAAAAACCACGCTTTTGCCTGCCATTTTCCATTGAATTTGGAGGAATAATAATGGCGGATGCTCTATTGGAAGTCAGGAACTTAGCTAAAACTTTCCGTTATCGGACCGGATTTTTTCATCGTCAACATCTTGATGCAGTGAAACCTGTCAGCTTTACCTTAAAGACAAAACAGACACTAGCGATTATTGGTGAAAATGGCTCAGGGAAATCAACGCTGGCAAAAATGCTTTCAGGTGTCATGGAACCCACCTCCGGAGAAATTATAATCGAAGGTCATAAACTTACTTACGGCGATTACAGTTATCGCAGTCAACGCATTCGCATGATATTTCAAGACCCAAGTACATCATTAAACCCTCGTCAACGTATTGGGCAAATTCTTGATATCCCTCTTCTACTTAATACAGAACTAAATACCGCAGAACGAGAAAAACGAATTAACCAAACATTACGGCAAGTTGGCTTGTTACCGGACCACGCCAACTATTATCCACATATGCTAGCCTCAGGCCAGAAACAGCGGGTAGCACTAGCACGTGCCTTGATCTTACAACCTCAGATTATTATCGCGGATGAAGCACTCGCATCACTCGATATGTCTATGCGTTCCCAAATAATTAATTTAATGTTGGAACTACAGGAGAAACAAGGCATCTCTTATCTCTATGTTACCCAGCACCTTGGAATGATGAAACATATCAGCGACCAAGTATTGGTAATGCATCAGGGAGAAGTTGTTGAGCGGGGAAATACAGCAGAAGTGTTAGCTTCTCCTCTACATGATATAACCCGCCGCCTGATCGCCAGCCATTTCGGTGAACCCCTCACCGCTGATGCTTGGCGACAGAATATGCCTTAGGATAGCCTTAGGATATACAAAACAATAATCACTGCTCGGAGCAGAAAGCAAAATACAGCATATTTCTCTCCAGCGTGATAGAATCACTAGGTTTGTTAACAATAAAACGTCATATTGATATTGTTTCTGTAAGCAATTTTAATTCATTAATATCATTTGACGTTATCACACTAAGGATACTGTTATGGGCTTTATGACCGGTAAGCGCATTCTGATCACTGGCGTCGCCAGTAAACTCTCCATCGCTTATGGTATTGCAAAAACAATGCATGACCAAGGCGCTGAGCTGGCTTTCACTTATCAAAATGATAAGTTGAAACCTCGTGTAGAAGAATTCGCTGAATCTCTAAATTCTACTATTGCTTTGCCTTGCGATGTAACTGAAGATGAAAGCATTGAAGCCCTGTTCATTGAGTTAGGCAAAGTCTGGCCAAAATTCGATGGTTTTGTTCACTCCATTGGCTTTGCACCTGCTGATCAACTGGATGGTAATTATGTGGATACAGTTACCCGCGAAGGCTTTCAAATCGCGCATGATATCAGCTCTTACAGCTTTGTTGCTTTGGCAAAGGCTTGCCGTGAAATGCTGAACCCAAATTCTGCTTTACTGACACTCTCCTATCTGGGAGCAGAACGTTCAATCCCTAACTATAACGTTATGGGCCTGGCAAAAGCTTCCCTGGAAGCTAATGTTCGTTATATGGCTAACGCTATGGGTACTGAAGGTATTCGTGTCAACGGTATCTCCGCTGGCCCTATCCGTACTTTAGCCGCTTCCGGCATCAAAGATTTCCGTAAGATGCTGGCTCATTGTGAATCCGTCAACCCAATTCGCCGCACTGTAACAACTGAAGATGTTGGTAACGCGGCGGCATTCCTATGCTCAGATCTGTCCGGTGGTATTACCGGTGAAATTCTGCATGTTGACGGTGGTTTCAGCATTTCAACAATGAATGAACTGGAATTACAACAATCTAATTAATGATCATGGATTTTTAATTTATAAGGCCCGAAAAAACTATTTCTCGGGCCTTTTTATCTATAATAAAAAGATAAATTAATCACTTAATTAAATATTCTCGAATAGGTAAAATTTAATTTTAAATTAAGATATTAGAAACTATTTAAGAAAAATAATTAAATCCTTTGTAATTAAATAGTTAAATGATATAACCTCATAATTGTTTTTACTGAAATAAAAAATATCATCTCTATTCCTTGCGCTAATCAGCAATCTGTCCTTTAATATAACCAAAAACTTAATTTGTATAAAATCAACGAAAGAACAATAGAATATCTTATATTTATAATAGTTTTAATCTTTTTACTAAAACATTATATTCCATAATTTTTACAATTTAATGACTTTTATTATTCTAGCAAGGTACATAAAATGAAAAATGACTTTTTAATTATATCCAATATGTTTAAATCAATTACCAATATAAAATTGCCAGAATGTCTGAGAAATCATGATCCTTCGCAAGAGATTACAGCCTTTTGGCATGAATTTAGCAAATCATTATCTGGCTGGCCGTCAGCTCTGGAAAACTATGAATACGCATATAATTTTGATGAACAAGATATTGATAGAATTATTCAAAATATACACAAAACCACAAATTATCTAGGATCACTTAGCTGTGGGTATTTAGGTCATGGTTATATTGCCAAGGTAAATCACATATTGAAAGAAATCAAGTCAGATTTCAACAAGGTGAATGATTTTATCCTAAAGTTACCACAATTCTTTGAAATAACTAAAGATGAATTTGACCAAATGAAAAGTTTCGCAATAAAAACTCACATAAAAATACAACAATTATTAAAGAATATGCCTAATGGAGAGGATAAAAAACAAATACATAAATTTTCTTCATTGATAGAGGAAATCACTTTAAATATACCTGATGTTTCATTCAGTTTTGAAAACATAAACAATTCAATAAATAGACTTAATAAGCAAATTAAAATAATTAATGACGCTTATATTAAATTAATTGAGAGTTTTCAAAAAGAAAATAAAAAGGATATTTTTACAAGAGACTATAAAAAATGCATGGTTATTTTTAATGATTTTACAAACAAATTCAATTTATTTTACTATGATTATAAATCATTCAGCAAAAATAACATATTAATTATTCTATAGCCAATAGAAGATTAATTTCTGAAATTATCAACAATCTCTATTATTCATTCAGGATAACATAAATAATTGTAAGATATGTGATATGAAACAAAGTATTTGGTAGTTTTGGATAAACAATTTCATCCAAAACTGCCCTTAATTTTTCCTATTTACACCACAATTTTGCCAGAAATGTTATATACTCGTTATCTTTCAAGTTGCCTATTTGTTGGCTGCACTCACTCACCCCGGTCACATCGTTATCTATGCTCCCGGGGATTCGCTCCCTTACCGTCGCGATACATCTTGAAATCCATAGGGTATAAAAGCCCAGATAACACATCAAATAAGCCAAGGAAAAAGATAAAATAAAGCACGCCATGATACAACTCCACAATCTTATCTCAGTTTAATTATTAGTTTGATATAACATATTCTCCTATGTCGTGGTAATATATATTAAGGCCATGACAAATGCCTTACTAAGTTCCTTTGTCCTATTATATCTATTATCGTATCGGAAATTTTTAAGGAGCGACACATGAAACTGTATTACCAACCCGGAGCTTGTTCCTTATCTCCTCACATCATACTTCGCGAAGCTGGATTTGATTTCAGCATCATTAAAGTTGATTTGAAAACCAAAAAAATGGAGAACGGCGACGATTTTCTCGCAGTTAATCCCAAAGGCCAGGTACCAACTCTCCTGCTAGACAACAATGAACTCCTTACTGAAGGGACTGTTATTGTTCAATATATTGCAGACCAGAAACCGGACAGACAATTGATTGCACCAGCCGGAACCATGGAACGATATCATCAACTTGAATGGCTTAGCTATATTTCCAGTGAAATTCACAAAGGATTCTCACCACTGTTTTTACCAG
The DNA here is from genome assembly GCF_000711895.1 of Photorhabdus australis DSM 17609. GTDB lineage: Bacteria > Pseudomonadota > Gammaproteobacteria > Enterobacterales > Enterobacteriaceae > Photorhabdus > Photorhabdus australis. The sequence continues at coordinate 42,777 of NZ_KL543989.1, read as the reverse complement.
GAACACCAGAAAATTATTTCCCAATTGTTATTAATAACTTACTGAAAAAATTCACTTACGTAGATAAAGTATTAGCAAAACAACCCTATATTGCCGGAAATCATTTTACTGTTGCTGACGCCTATTTATTTACTGTCAGTAACTGGGCTCCTTTGGTTAAAGTAGATCTATCCAATCTGTTACATCTTAAAGACTATCGTGAAAGAATTGCGGAACGTCCGAATGTTCGTGATGCATTAAAAGCTGAAGGATTAATTTGATTTACAGATAATACAAACCGTTCCACATACGATACTCGTGGAACGGTTAATGAGATTAATCCAGTTGTGTTGCACAGAATTTATGGTCAGGGGCTACCATTCTGTCTTGAGCAGCTACAATCTGTAACTCATATTCATCCATATCTTTAGTTGTTACCATAACTTCATAAACCGCAGCAGCAACATGCTCAAGAGCCGTCTGTAAAGACTCACCTTTTAATAGATTAACTAATAACAAACCACTGGTTAAGTCACCAACCCCAACTGGCTGACACCCACCAAAATCCACCAAAGGCCGACTAACATGCCAGCTATGTTTTTGCGTCACCAATAACATTTCAAAGCAATCAGTCTGGTAACCAGCACGACTAAGGTGCTTAACCAGTACAATACCCGGCCCTTTTTCGCACAGAGTGCGAGCAGCTGTAACCGCCTGCTCTACATTAGTCACTTTCTGCATACTGAGCGTTTCAAGCTCCAGTAAATTCGGCGCAATGACATCACTCGCAGGAAGCGCCTTTTCACACAAAAACTCAGTAACCCCAGGAGCAACGATACAACCTTTCTCTGGATGTCCCATAACGGGATCACAGAAATACCAGGCATCAGGATTCGCAGCTTTTACCCGTTTCACGATATCAATGATATGACTTCCCTGCTCCGGTGAACCAATGTACCCACTCAACACAGCATGACAGGATTTCAGCTGTCCAATTTCTTCAATGCCCTGAACGACTTCTGTAAGATGACCCGCAGGCATAACACACCCCTTCCATTGTGCATATTGAGTGTGATTTGAAAACTGTACTGTATTCAACGGCCAGACATTTACTCCCATCCGACGCATAGGAAATTCCGCAGCGCTGTTACCAGCGTGCCCAAAAACAACATGAGATTGAATTGAAAGGATATTTTTCACAATGGTGGCCTATGTTTTTTATTCTGGCTTCTATTTGTAAAATAAGAATCATAAGTAAGAAAGGGCAACGTTAGTTACCGTTGCCCGTTATGCTATGCAATATCGGTTATTTCCAGCAAATTAAACAATCGTGTTTTTTACCACGACGCAATAATGTGTAGCGACCAAACAGGCAATTATTGTCAGTAAATACATATTCAGGTTCAGATTGTTTTTCACCGTTAACGGCTACCGCATTGGAACTAATCATAGTACGAGCCTGCCCACGGGAAGGCACTAACCCAGCATTAACCAGAGCCTGTTGTAAATCTGCTCCTTTTTCCAACTCAATTACCGGCATACCATCCTGTGCCAGTTGAGCAAAATCAGCTTCAGTCAAATCAGCAACAGCACCGGAGAACAGGCTTTCTGTAATACGTTTAGCCGCTGCCAACCCTCCTTCACCATGCACCATCCCGGTGACTTGTTCTGCCAATACATACTGGGCACGAGGAGCTTTACCACTATTTTTATCTTCTTCTTCCAGAGCGTTAATATCTTCAAGATTCATAAAGGTAAAGAATTTCAGGAAACGATAAACATCCGCATCCGCAGTGTTGATCCAGAATTGATAGAACTTATATGGGCTGGTTTTCTTCGGGTCCAGCCAAACAGCGCCACCTTCGGTTTTGCCAAATTTAGTACCATCAGATTTAGTGATCAGCGGTACGGTCATACCAAACACTTGTTTCTGGTTGATACGACGGGTTAAATCAATACCAGAAGTAATATTTCCCCACTGGTCAGAACCACCAATCTGCAACTCAACATCATGTTCTTCATTCAAACGAACAAAGTCATATGATTGCAGCAGGTTATAAGAAAACTCAGTGAAAGAAATACCAACATCATCACGGTTCAAACGCTGTTTAACCGCTTCTTTGTTAATCATCTGGTTAACCGAGAAATGCTTGCCAATATCACGCAAAAAAGTCAAAACGTCCATGCCGCCAAACCAGTCATAATTATTAGCTGTTTTGGCGCTATTTTCACCACAATCAAAATCCAAGAAAGGTGAAACTTGTCTGCGGATCTTTTCTACCCACTCTTTAACAGTATCCGCAGTATTTAATTTGCGCTCAGTGGCTTTAAAACTTGGATCACCAATCAAACCCGTGGCTCCCCCGACCAATGCCACAGGTTTATGCCCAGCTAGCTGGAATCGTTTTAAACACAGCAAAGGAACCAGATGCCCCAAATGCAAGCTATCGGCGGTCGGATCGAAACCGCAATAGAGAGAAACAGGGCCTTGCGCCAGTCTCTCTACTAACGCATCCTCATCCGTCACCTGGGCAATGAGGCCCCGCTCTTGCAGTTGTTTTATCAGGTTATTGCTAGACATTAATGACTCCATCGGTTTGTGTATTTATCTGTTGTATATACCCGTTATCTTTCAAGTTGCCTCTTTGTTAGCTGCACTCACTCACCCCGGTCACATAGTTCACTATGCTCCCGGGGATTCGCTCCTTTGCCGTCGCGATGCATCTTGAAATCCATAGGGTATAAGTCGCAGCTTAAAAAAGAGTGGCATAGCATAAAACGCCACTACTATAAGTACCAGTATTAAAAATGATAATCCACGATTTATGGTGCAAGCCTGTCAATCCGCCAACCATCATCTTCTCGTTGATAAATAAACCGATCATGCAACCGATTTGCCCCACCTTGCCAGAACTCAACAAAATCAAAAGTCACTCTGAATCCCCCCCAGAAACTCGGCAAAGGCACCTCACCATTTAGGAATTTCTGTTTCAGTTCAAGAAATTTTCCTTCTAAAATACCTCGCGTGGAAATACGAGAAGATTGTTGCGAAGCCCATGCAGCAATCTGGCTATTTTTAGGGCGGCTATGGAAATACTTCACCACTTCAACAGAAGAAAGGCGTTCAGCTTTACCAAGGAAAGAAACTTGCCTTTCCAAAGGATACCAAGGGAAATGAAGGCTAATTTTGTTATTCTGAGCCAAATGTTTTGCTTTCCGGCTGCCTAAATTTGTATAAAAAACTAATCCATTCGCATCAAAATGCTTCAATAAAACAATACGTTGATATGGTTGACCATGCTCATCCACGGTTGCTATACACATTGCGGTTGGATCACTGAGTTTGGCTTCACATGCTTGCTTAAGCCAACGCTCAAAAAGTTCAATAGGTTCTTTGGTCAAATCCTTGCGTCTTAACCCACCACGAATATATTCTCGGCGTAATTTTGCAACATCAAATTCATTATGCTCTGACATTATGTAACTCTGCTTATCACCCATTAAATACCGACGACAGCTTATCATTGTTACTGATTAGTAACAGGATAAATTGCACCTAAAATAGTTTCAGCATTAGCACCAGTAACAGAAGGTAAATTCCCTGGAGCCCCTGACATTGTACGGAATGCCAACCAGGCAAATGCCAGTGCTTCCATATCATCACCACTAAGGCCATATTTATCTGTCGGACACACCTCTGTTCCCGGCAATAATGCAGAAAGTCGACCCATTATCAGCAAATTATGAGCACCACCACCACAAACCAGCAGACGTTCACACCCACCACTCAACATGATTTGCTGTGACACAGACACCGCCGTCAGCTCAGCCAGTGTTGCCTGAACATCAACAGGCGATATATCCGGAAAGCTCGTTAATTGTGTTTCCAACCAACTCATATTGAAATACTCGCGACCTGTACTCTTAGGAGCCGGTCGTGAGAAGTAATTATCAGAAAGCATTTGTTTGAGTAAGCTGCTATTAACGACACCTTCTCGTGCCCATTGAGAATCTTTATCATAAGGTTTTTTCTGATGGCGCCATACCCAGCTATCCATCAACATATTCCCCGGACCGGTGTCATACCCTTTGACCAATGAACCTGGCAATAAAGTCGTTATGTTAGCAATGCCACCAATATTGAGAATTATCCTTCGTTCTGTCGGATGACCCAATACAGCAAAATGAAACGCCGGGACTAATGGTGCTCCCTGCCCACCATACGCCATATCCCGCCGCCGAAAATCACCAATAGTCGTAATTCCGGTTAAAGCTGCAATACGGTTATTATCACCGAGTTGCATGGTGAACGGAGTATGACTATCTGGTTCATGCCAAACAGTCTGACCATGACACCCCACCGCGGTAATATCGCTAGCAGTTAATCCTGTTTTATCTAGTAAACCTTGTACCGCTTCAGCGAATAAAGAGCCAAGTTCATAATCTAACCGGCCTATTGCAGATAATGTCGTTTGCTGCCCCTGGCAAACTGCGAGAATTTTTTGCTTCAATTCATATGGGAACAAATGCGAATAACTGGCTTGCTGAGCAACAACTTTATCGTTAATTGCTGCAAGTACTACATCAACCCCATCCAGACTTGTACCAGACATTACACCAATATAGCGACCCGACTTCATAACCATTATTTTGCCTTCCTGCTTATAATCTGTCTTGATAAAATCAGAAACCATGTCAGTTAATAACTATAAAGCGCAGTGGTTTTAGCTGTATATGGCTAACAGACAAACAAAGGAATAAAACCTGAGTTTTGGAAACAACCTCACAAAAAATGCTGAATTTTTCATTAATAGCTATTTCTTTGAAAAATCTCTATTGACGTTTAATATACATTGAGTACTAGATTGCTAATGTACTGATATTCTATTCAAATAAACTTTTTACTACTTGTTGCCAATGCCGGTTGTTAGCCTGGTTGCCCATCAGCTATCAGATTTCCGCAGTCAGGCATCGAAATTAGGAGTTACTATGTTGAAGCATTTCTTAGTTAGCGCGGTCGCAGTCGTTTCATTATCAGGCTGTGTCAATACCGATTCCCTTTCTGGAGATACATATACTGCCGGGCAAGCTAAACAGGTTCAAACTGTTTCTTACGGTACTATTGTCTCCGTTCGCCCTGTCAACATTCAGGCAGGCAGTGATGAGAACGTATTAGGTGCGATTGGTGGAGCCGTTCTTGGTGGTTTGGTTGGTAATACTATTGGGGGGGGGAGTGGTAACACATTGGCAACAGCCGCTGGTGCGATTGCTGGTGGTGTTGCAGGTCAAAATGTTCAAGGCGCACTCAACACAACTAAAGGTGTAGAATTAGAAATTCGTCGGGATAGCGGTGAAAGTATTATTGTCGTTCAAAAACAAGGCAAAACAGTCTTCAGTAAAGGTCAACGTGTAAGAATTGCAGGCCAAGGCAGCAATATTACCGTTTCTCCTCGACAATAAATCAGAAATCAATAAGAAAACCGTGACTTAGTTTTCAAGTCGCGGTCTTCTTTCATTTTGTTAGCACTTCATAAATACCATAATTACTATCTACTCTGTAATTGGATAATATTTTGCTCTAGTCTCTGAACTAAAGTGGAAAGAAAATCAAGTTCCTCTCGTGTAATACCATCCAGGATCTCATTTCTTGTGGATTCAATAACACCATCTAGCTCCCTAATAACAGACTCAGAGTCTTCAGTTAGCTTGATTCTTTTAGCTCGACGATCATTAGCACAAGTGTGCCTGGTGATGAGCCTTTTCTCCTCAAGCTGATCTAATGTCCTTACCAAAGATGGTTGCTCAATACCGATAGCTTTCGCCAACTGTATCTGAGATTGCTCCTGTGGTAACCGGCTAATATTGTATAACGTTACCCAATGAGTCTGAGTTAATTCCAATGGTTTTAAACGATAGTCAATTAAAGCACGCCAAATACGGACTAACCGTGCCAGATCTGATCCCAATGTCGATTCCAATTGTCCCTCCTTAAATAACCAGCCTACTAAACATAACAGCCAAATTTTTCTAAATTAGGCTAACTAGCCTTAAAAAGTATATATAACTTCTATGTAATCACAGCAAATTCGTAATAACTAACTAATTCAGGTAACTATAACCAAGAACAACAAAACTTAAATTAAATCCAAAGTAAAACAATCAACATACAATATCTTAACCATAAAAACCATCATAACTATGAATGCAAACAAATAGGAATCAATAAATACCATTCAATACTTTATTCCAAGTACTATAAGGATAGCTGTCATCCAAATGCTAATCTATCTATTTTTGCATTAATATTGTTTTTATTTTACATTTGTCACACAACCAAGCTAAAAATTTCATTTGAAACATAATGTTATACAGACAATCAAAATAAGAACAATGAACTTTTCCACTAAACAATAAATAAGAAAATAACAAACAAAATACGCTAAATTATAGTAGAACATTTATGACTTCGCCAAAAATATAACTCCATATAAGTAAATCATTGAATTGTTAATCCCAATAACCTCAAAGAATCGTTAATTAAAATAGTGATGGCTGTTCAGGTCTTTCTTCATCTGGTTGATTGGGAACTCTCAATGTACGTAAATATCTTTGCCGACAAAGTCTCAATACTTGGCGCTTTTGCTCATCCGTCATTCTCATCCAATTAAACCTTTCTTCCCGGCTACGATAGCACCCCAAGCAGAAGCCCCGTTCATTAGCCTGACAAATTCCTCGGCAAGGGCTAGGAATAGCAAAAAACTCTAGTTGCTCAACCATCACATCCCCTTACCTATACATTTCATATACTATGTTTAATTATAAACCTAAATAAGAATAAATTATAATTATGGATAAATTGAACTGTAACCGTAAGACAAGTTATAGTTAGTGTTTTTTGTGCGGGGTACTGCACAAAAATAAAATAAAAACCATTAAATTAGAGGTAATTATGCGTTTACTCCATACTATGATCCGCGTTGGTGATTTACAACGTTCCATTGATTTCTATACTGAGGTTTTAGGAATGCGCCTACTGCGCGTCAGTGAAAATACAGAATATAAGTACTCACTCGCCTTCGTTGGCTATGCTGATGAAAGTGAGGGAGCAGTGATTGAGTTAACTTATAACTGGGGAGTTGACAGTTATGAGATGGGAAATGCATTTGGTCATGTAGCATTAGGTGTTGATGATGTCGCAATAACTTGCGAGCGTATTCGCAAAGCTGGCGGAAATATTACCCGTGAGGCTGGCCCGGTAAAAGGCGGAACAACTATCATCGCTTTCGTTGAAGATCCCGATGGCTACAAAATTGAGCTTATTGAAAACAAAAATGCCAGCAATGCTCTGGGTAACTCAATCTGATGTCTGATAAAAAAGAGCCAAACGTCCTTAGTGGACGTTTTCGAGGTTATTATCCTGTAGTCATTGATGTTGAAACTGGCGGCTTTAACGCCAAAACAGATGCATTACTTGAAATTGCTGCGATAACACTGAAGATGGATGATGACGGCTGGATAGCGCCTGACGAATCACTTCATTTCCATATTGAACCATTTGAAGGGGCTAATCTTGAACCAGCCGCTCTGGAATTTACCGGAATTGATCCATCAAATCCGCTACGTGGAGCAGTGAGTGAATACGAAGCTTTGCATGCTATTTTTAAAATGGTTCGTAAAGGGATAAAAAACAGCCACTGTAATCGGGCAATTATAGTGGCTCACAATGCTAACTTTGATCACGGTTTTGTTATGGCCGCAGCGGAACGCACGAGGCTAAAACGGAATCCATTTCATCCATTTGCGACTTTTGATACAGCTGCTTTAAGTGGTTTGGTTTTAGGGCAAACGATTCTGGCAAAAGCCTGCATCACAGCGGGAGTTTCTTTCGACAATAATCAGGCTCACAGCGCCTTATACGATACTAATCGTACTGCCGAATTATTCTGTGAAATGGTTAACCGCTGGAAACGGCTTGGTGGCTGGCCATTAACAACAGTAGTAGAGGAAAATGCCTGATTAAGTGCCAATGGACCAAACTTATTTAAGTTTATGTGCATCGTGAATATCACTCATGCTCTTACCGTAATAAGCTAATTATAAACCACAGAATTACAGTTAACTATATGATTAATATAATTAAATGTAATTTAATAAGATAATAATCTCCCCATATATCAGAATATGGGGAGATAACATATATATACCCGTCATCTTTCAAGCTACTGCTTTGTTTGCTGCGTTCACTTACCCCAGTCACATCGTTATCTATGTTCCCGAGGATTCGCTCCCTTGCCGTCGCGAGGCATCTTGAAATCCATAGGGTATAGTCTGTAGTTAATTGAATAATTACTCTACGATGTTTTCGTCCTGAGAGCGGTATTTATCAGCCGCTTCTTTAATTAATGTTTGTAACTCACCGCGCTGAAACATTTCAATTATAATATCGCATCCACCTACCAACTCGCCCTCTACCCAAAGTTGAGGAAAAGTTGGCCAGTTAGCATATTTTGGCAATTCTGCGCGAATATCTGGATTTTGCAAAATATCAACATAAGCAAAACGTTCACCACATGCAGATAAAGCCTGAACCGCCTGCGCAGAAAAACCACAACTTGGTAATTTAGGAGAACCTTTCATATACAACAAAATTGGGTTCTCGTTAATTTGGCGCTCAATCTTCTCAATAGTCGTCATTTTTATTTCCTTTAAACCAACAGTATGCTGATAGCCAACATCGTCACAATATATTGGCGGAGAATACCATTTTCTTTCACCAAGATGCATCCTGATATTTTCTTATCCAAGCGCAAATGACATCTTTTTTTCTGTTATTTATCGTAGAAGTTGTTAAGATAATTAACAAAAATAGCCATACAATAATTAGCTTACATTTGCTCTTTACCATGCTTTGTCCTACTGAATGCATGATTTACAGAGCTAAAACCCGAAATGAAAAGGAGTACGCAATGTCTTTTGAATTACCACCTCTGCCTTATGCTAAAGATGCATTAGAGCCCCATATTTCCGCAGAAACACTGGAATACCATTATGGTAAACACCACAATACTTATGTCATAAATCTGAATAATCTGATTAAAGACACCGAATTTGCCGAGAAGTCTCTGGAAGAAATTATAAGAACTTCTGAAGGTGGCATTCTCAACAACGCAGCTCAAGTCTGGAATCACACTTTTTACTGGCATTGCTTGTCTCCCAATAGTGGTGGAGAACCAACAGGTAAAATCGCTGAGGCTATTAATAAATCATTCGGTTCTTTTGCTGAATTCAAACAGCAATTTACCGATTCAGCTATGAAAAATTTTGGTTCCGGCTGGACTTGGTTGGTTAAGAAAACTGATGGTAGCCTGGCTATCGTGAATACGTCTAATGCAGCATCTCCCCTGACTTCTTCTAATAAACCAATATTGACCGTGGATGTTTGGGAACACGCATATTACATCGATTATCGTAATGCACGCCCTAAATATTTGGAAAGTTTCTGGGCATTGGTTAACTGGAAATTCGTTGAAGAAAACCTGGCTTAATAGCTATTCATTCAACTAATTACCATCCATTCTAACATTCAGGGCGGATGCTCCATCCAAGCCATCTGCCCTGTTTTCTGTTAATATAAAACTCAATATTCCATACCATTTAATCAGTTAAAAACATCACGCAAAAATCAAGCAAAGAGCAGCTAAAATGGCAATCATCACTAACGTACTCACAGCTGTCAATAAACCAAGTTTTAAATCGGTATCCATAGAGCCTCCTCAAAATAAAAGTTTATAGCCACAAAAACCCTTGATTTGATATGGCTAATCATCCTTAATAGAAAGGAAAAAGCATAAAATAGCGATTACCACTCATTTTATAACATCGATTATTGCTTTCACTTTTGAGCCAGATCAGACAAAATTCGAAGTTTATCGATAAATAATTGCCACGTTCCCTATGTATCAAAGATATTGGCAAACGATTCACAAAGATTTATAAATTTAGACCAAAAGGTCAGGAGTCTTTCATCTCATGGCAACGATCAAAGATGTGGCTAAACATGCTAGCGTTTCAACCACTACCGTATCCCATGTTATTAATAAAACCCGCTTTGTCGCTGAAGATACTAAGGCTGCGGTTTGGGCTGCGATTAAAGAACTGAATTATTCACCCAGCGCCGTTGCTCGCAGTCTGAAGGTTAACCACACCAAATCGATCGGATTACTGGCAACGTCCAGTGAGGCCCCCTATTTTGCTGAGGTCATTGAAGCCGTTGAAAACAGTTGTTACAGCAAAGGCTATACGTTGATTTTATGTAACTCACACAACAATATTGATAAGCAGAAAGCCTATTTAGCCATGCTGGCACAAAAGCGTGTGGATGGTTTACTGATTATGTGTTCAGAATATCCGGAACAGCTGCTAGGAATGCTGGAAGATTATCGCAATATTCCGATGGTCGTCATGGATTGGGGACAAGCCAGAAGTGATTTCACTGATACTATTATCGATAATGCATTCCACGGCGGTTATTTAGCTGGCCGTTATCTTATTGAACGAGGCCATCGGGATATTGGTGCAATCCCTGGTCCCCTGGCACGAAATACCGGTGGTGGCCGCCATCAAGGATTCTTGAAAGCATTAAAAGAAGCCAGCATCCCAATCAGAGACGAATGGATTGTTCAAGGAGATTTTGAGCCTGAATCGGGTTATAAAGCCATGCATCAAATTCTAAATCAAAAACAACGTCCAACCGCGGTTTTCTGTGGTGGTGATGTTATGGCAATGGGCGCTATTTGTGCTGCTGATGAATTAGGGTTACGAGTCCCCCAGGATATTTCAGTGATTGGTTACGATAATGTACGCAACGCCCGTTATTTTTCGCCTGCATTGACAACCATTCATCAACCCAAAGAACGCCTGGGACAGATGGCATTTTCCATGTTACTAGACAGAATAATCAATAAACGTGAAGATGCACAAACCATTGAAGTACATCCACGCCTGGTTGAACGTCGTTCCGTCGCAGATGGCCCATTTATCGACTATCGTCGTTAATTTTGCTTATTCCTCACTCCTCCTGAAGCCATTCAGCATTAAGTGTTTCACTATCGCCAAGATAGTCGAGCAACCAACTTAATGCTGGAGAATGGCTATTTTGTGCCCATGTCAGGCAGCACGGGCTATCTGGCAAAGGCTGAACCAATTCCAACGCCTCCAGCTTTTTCTGCCGGATAAGCGGCATTGCCCTATGTTTTGGTACCATTCCCACACATAACCCTTCATTCAAACAATCCAGGCCAGATTCCCAATCAGGAACGACCAATCTGCGCTGATTATCCAGCGTCCAAGTGTCACGCTTCGGTAAATTGCGGGAAGTATCCTCAAGACACAAACTTGGATAAGGTCGCATTTGATTATCAGACAGTGGAGCAGTCAACTGAGTAAGAGCATGACCCGCACTGACCACACATAACCAGGGCATAAATCCCATATCTCTGAAACTGAATCTTGCTCCTACTGGCGCGACCCGGGTTGCACCAATTGCAACATCAACCCGGCCATCTACCAACGCATCCCACACGCCATTAAACACTTCCTGATGAATAAACAGTTCTACATCAGGAAAATGGTGATAAAAATCAAGAATAAGCTGACGACTACGTTCTGGTTTTACTACTCTGTCAATAGCAATATGGAATTGCCCTCTCCAACCATTTGCAACCTGTTGACATTGATGGCGAGTGTCAATCATCTTTTTGATAACAGAACGAGCCTCTTTAATGAAAATACTACCAGCCTCCGTTAATTCCACATCCCGATGGCGACGCTCAAATAGCGGAACAGCAAGCCACTCTTCTAGTTGTCTTACGGTATAACTGACAGCAGAAGGAACACGATGAAGTTCCGACGCAGCAGCACTAAAACTTCCTGTTCTGGCGACAGCATCCACGACTTCAAGTGAATATTCTGACCACATAATTTTACCTTTCAATTTTTTTCACAGCATTATGCAAATATTACCGTTTCACAAGTAAAAATCACGGCATATAGAATAGGTACAAGTGTTTTTATCTACCTATCACAGCAAGTTATTTCAATCATGACACCTAAAGAGAGTAATCAAATGAAAAACTCAAGTCAGTTCATGTTCTACCTTGCAGGCTTGAGTATGCTAGGTTATCTGGCTATCGATATGTATTTGCCGGCTTTCAGCTCGATGCAACAAGAGCTAAACACATCGGCTGGAGCAATCAGTGCCAGCCTAAGCATCTTTCTTGCCGGTTTTGCCGTTGCTCAGCTTTTATGGGGGCCTCTTTCTGATCGCTTCGGAAGAAAACCGATTATTATCATAGGATTATCCATGTTTTCTATTGGCTGCCTGGGCATGATTTGGGTAACAGACGCCTCTCAACTTTTGGTGTTGCGTTTTGTCCAGGCTGTAGGTGTTTGTTCAGCAGCAGTCTCATGGCAAGCTCTCGTTATTGATCGTTATGATAGCAATCGTACTAAACGCGTTTTTGCAACGATTATGCCTCTGGTTGCCCTTTCCCCTGCTTTGGCGCCTTTGATGGGAGCCTGGCTGTTACAACATGGCGGCTGGCGCATAATTTTTCTGGTATTAATGGCAACCGCACTCCTGCTGCTGTTACCAACTCTATTCCTGCAAGAAAATCGTAGAAAGGATCAGGCTCAAACACAAACGAGTAATGTATCTTTCTTTACGTTACTCAGAGCACCGATATTCAGTGGCAATGTTTTAATATATGCATCATGCAGCGCTGGCTTTTTTGCCTGGTTAACAGGCTCGCCTGTTATTCTTAGTGAAATGGGATATAACCCGAATGACATAGGTCTAAGTTATGTACCACAAACATTGGCCTTTATGATAGGAGGTTACGGGTGCCGCAGCATTTTAACTAAAATAAAAAGTGAGATTATTTTCCCTTATCTATTAGCTGGTTATGCTGCCAGTATGATTTCACTGTATTTAATCGCCAAATTCAGTGCCCCCTCTCTGCTCACAATTCTGATACCTTTCTGTTTTATGGCGGTAATGAATGGTGCTTCATATCCAATAGCAGTAGCAAACGCTTTATCCGCTTACCCACAAGACAGTGGAAAAGCAGCCGCATTGCAAAATACACTTCAATTAGGACTTTGTTTTATTGCCAGTCTGATTGTTTCAGCATTTATCGACAATCCACTTATTGGCAACCCACTGGTATCAACAACAGCCGTCATGGCTTCTACCATTGTGCTAATGTCATTAGGATATTTTATACAATGGAAAAAAAAACCTGACAGTTATAAACAAGCCGCCGAGCAGAATTCTTAATATTAATCAAAGTGTTAATTAAATAAAGACTGTTAATGTTCAATTAATCACAGTCTTTATTTATTAATTGATGAAACAATTTTACGCTTTTATACTCATATCAATTCCTTATTCTAATAATCTGGAATTTGAGGTTTTCAGGAGCAATGGTTGCTCTTATTAAACTAATGGATTAGCCACCTTTAAGGTTTTTCGCTTTAACTTTTCGCATTTTGCGTTCTCACATTCTACTTTATTAGCTAAAACAAGCTCCTCAATTATCCCATCACCTTAACGTTGGAGAGTAGTATGAGTTCATCCTATATCGAAAACCAGAAAGTCGTCACTAACTCCTGGCAGCAAATTGCCAATGAAATGTTACAAGAAGCGGGTATACAGATTAACGGTCACAATTCTTATGATATTCAGGTAAAAAATCCTGACTTCTATAAAAGAGTTTTACAGCATGGCTCAATGGGATTAGGTGAAAGTTATATGGATGGCTGGTGGGATTGCGAACGGTTAGATATTTTCTTTTATCGCGTTTTACGAGCTGGACTAGAAAATAAAATACCTCATAGCCTCAAAGATACGCTGAAAATCGCAATAACTCGTTTGCGTAATCTGCAAACCCCAAAACGGGCATGGATTGTAGGCCATAAACATTACGATTTAGGCAATGACCTTTTCATCCGTATGCTTGACTCTCATATGCAATATTCCTGCGGATACTGGAAACAAGCTGCAACATTAGAACAAGCTCAACTTGATAAATTGAAACTCATTTGCGAGAAATTAGAGCTCTCTCCAGGTATGACTCTGCTAGATATTGGTTGTGGCTGGGGGGGATTATCGGCTTATGCTGCCAAAAATTATGGCGTTTCCGTAACAGGAGTAACCATATCTACGGAACAACAAAAATATGCACAGGAAAGATGTATTAATCTGGACGTAAACATTCTTCTGACAGATTACCGAGATTTACATCAACAGTTCGACAGGATTGTTTCTGTAGGTATGTTTGAACACGTCGGGCCTAAGAATTATTCAACTTACTTCGAGGTTGTCAAAAGAAACCTGAAACCTGACGGATTATTCTTACTACACACCATCGGTTCTAACAAAGATAAAGCCAGTGCTGATCCGTGGATTAGTAAATATATTTTTCCTAATGGCTGTATACCTTCTATTGAACAAGTAGCTCACACTAGTAAAAACCGTCTTATTATGGAAGATTGGCATAATTTTGGAGCAGACTATGACCGCACATTGATGGCCTGGTATGAGCGGTTTATTGCCAGTTGGCCTGAAATAAAAGATAACTATGGCCCAATATTTAAACGTATGTTCAGCTATTACCTAAATGCCAGTGCAGGTGCATTTCGTGCCCGCGATATTCAATTATGGCAAATAATGTTCAGCCCCAAAGGTATTGAAGGTGGATTGCGAGTAACCCGCTAATTAATCAAAGGCTACAGCGGAATACCACTGTAGCCTCAACCTAGGACTTAACTAAATTTAAACGATATAAGAAATCGATTTCAGATCTTTAAACATTAAAAGAAGAATTTTAATATAACTTTACTATTTAAATATTTATGCAAGAGATGTCTTTAACATTAAAAATATAAACACCCCTCGCTAACTAAAATAACCAATATAGCCATTATCAAAAACAAGTGTTTGATCAAACTCTATTTTTCCACCAGAAAATATCAAATCCAAATGATGACTTCCCTTTATTCCACCACCCAAACCTAGATGCAAACCTGGGTGCCTTTCTTCAAAACCTGCATTTCTGCCGTAGAGTGCTTTCACTCCCGTGTTGGTACCAATACCAAATTCTTCGACAATGCTATTACCGCGATTATGATTCAAATATAAATCAAAATCCCGACTAAATTCAGCATTATCACAATCAAACCCAATAATCTCACCGTCCTGTATATTTATAATCATCATATCATTCACAACACCATATTTTATGGCAAATGGCGCAGTGCTCAAAAAGGTACCACTGAAACTAATGCTGCCGTTAAGGTTCTTTATGTGGCTTGCTATTTCTCCAGGGATAACATCAAGATTTCCACTTCCATCAACAGAAGTCCATTTATGATCTTTATCTAAATAACCTATAATTGAATTACCTTTATTATCTGTATATTGGATTTTTTGTGATCGTTTTAATAGCTCAATAAGTTTTTTATTTCTTTCTGCTATTGATTCTTGCGACTCACTAAATGCTTCAATAAAATGATAACCGTAATCTTTAAACAGTACTGACTTTTTCCATGATTCAGTAATAAAGCGCTTTAGTTTAATTAAATATTCCGGACCTTGTGGAGATGCATTTTTCAATGTTGATGATGCATAAAGAAAAATAAACAAATCGCAATCAGATATTTTCTGTTTTACATCGTCAACTGATGCTTCTTCTAAGAAAATGAGATCTGATTTTACCTTAAAATTCTTTTCGTACACATGCATCTTTTGTACAATATCACCATGTTCAATGTCAGCTCCAATAAACAATTTTATACATTCATTATTTCTTACTTTATCCGAAATTGCAGGATGATACGATAAACATCGATACATATTTCTAAGACTTTTATCCATAAGAACAATCCTGTCTTTTTTTAAGTAAGGGGATATTCCCCTTACTTTTTCTTTATGAAGGGCTGTTAAGGCCAGAGCGCTGTGCCGAAAGGGACGACAGCTTGTGCATTCATCATTTCAACAGCATCATCGTGGGTAGGTTCTTCAAGCCATTCATCTAACTCAAGCGTGTTTTCCATAAAATAGCCTCTAAAAATACAGTAATACAGTGGCTGACTTGCACTTTGCAAGATAGTATCTTAACAATATAGCAACGTCAGAAATTATATTAACTAACATAATACACAAAATACTGCAATGGAAATCACAAAAGCTTCATTTTTCCATCATCGATAAGCTCAACGACTCTTTTTGCTATGTGATTAGATTGATTATGAAAACAAAACTATTGGCTTGCGCCATAATAATACTGACTCAATGGCTTCACTGTCAGCTTAAAGCCAAAAGCTACAGAACACCCTGTAGCTTTTCGTTTACCAACTATTCATCAAGAATAATCACTGGATGTTGAGCGATAATTTTTTCCTGCTCTTTCTGAGCAAGAACCCGTTCTACCGTATCAACAATCGCCTGAGTCTGTGGATCAATCTCAATATTCACTTTTTGACCAAGGCGTTTTTTACCCAATGTTGTGCGTTCTAGTGTTTCAGGAATAAGGTGAACACAAAAACGATTATTCACCACATCACCAACCGTCAAGCTGATGCCATCAATGCCAATAAATCCTTTATGCATGATATATTTCATCAATTGCTTATCGTGGATACGGAACCATATTTGATGATTATTTTCTGACGTAAAAATTTTAGATATTTCAGCGACAGTGATGATATGACCGGACATCAAATGTCCACCAATTTCATCGCCAAATTTAATCGCCCGCTCCAGGTTTACATAATCTCCTACCTGTAAATCACCAAGGTTAGTCAAGCGCAGAGTCTCTTTCATTAAATCGAAACTGATCTTATCACCTTCCACTTTGGTCACTGTCAGACAACAACCGTTATTGGCAACTGACGCTCCCGTTTCAATGCCTGGCAATAACTCAGCCGGAAATTTAATTACATAAGTCCGGAAATTATTTTTTTCATCAATAGCAACCAATGGTGCTTTTCCTTGAACTATACCAGTGAACATAAGAGAACCTCTTAATACCATGTAAAATTACTAATTAGTTTATATCAAGTTACCATTTATAAATACTATACGAGCCTTATGAATGTAGATTTCCTATTTCTATTGAGTGGTAACTCCCTGGCCCAAAAGAGGTGTTAAGACGTTTCTTGCTAAATAATATCAAACGGATACAATATCATGGTTAGTTAAGCAATTGATTTTTCGAAAATCATTTCTCATATACTGAAGTTTTACTTAATATTTTCTACTTATAAAAAGGTGTATACGTGCAGAAGTATTTAAAAGAAGCGCGTAGTCTGCTTGCTCTGGGAATTCCCGTCATCATTGCCCAATTCTCACAAACTGCAATGGGGGTTGTGGATACGGTTATGGCGGGTGGTGTCAGTGCAACAGATATGTCCGCGGTTGCTGTTGGTACCTCTATCTGGCTACCAGTTATCTTATTTGGCTATGGTCTGCTAATGGCTTTGACACCAATTATTGCGCAGATGAATGGTTCAGGTCGCAGGCATATGATTGCCAGCCAAACACAGCAAGGGTTTTGGTTGGCAACCTTCCTGTCAATTATCATTATTGCTATTTTATATAACTGTAAATTTCTCATTGATAAACAACACAATATAGACCCGCTTTTGGCAGAAAAAGCGGTTGGATTTATCCACGCAATAATGTGGGGTGCACCAGGTTACCTGTTTTATCAGGTACTTCGTAATCAATGTGAAGGTTTATCAAAAACTAAGCCAGGAATGGTTATTGGATTCTTAGGATTGTTAATTAACATTCCGATTAACTACATACTCATTTACGGTAAATTTGGCGCACCCGCTCTGGGTGGCGTTGGCTGTGGTGTTGCTACTGCTAGCGTTTACTGGGTTATGTTTCTGTTATTACGTTGGTATGTGAAACATTCATCCTCACAAAAGGATATTCGCCCTGTACGTCGTTTTGCAGCACCAGAATGGCATATCCTGAAACGTATCTCCTCTCTGGGCTTGCCTATTGCTATGGCAATGTTTTTTGAGGTTACTCTATTTGCGATAGTTGCATTATTAATTTCCCCTTTAGGTGTTACTGCTGTGGCAGGGCATCAGATCGCACTGAATTTCAGTTCATTGATGTTCATGTTTCCAATATCTTTAGGCGTTGCAGCCACTATTCGAGTGGGATATAACCTGGGACAAAAATCTATTGAGAATACCCGTATATCAGCTTATACCAGCATTGCCGTAGGTTTGATATTTTCCTGTTTAACTGCAATCTTTACTATCATGCTACGAGAACCGATAGCCTTGATGTATAACGACAGCCCTGAAGTTGTCACCATGGCGTCACAACTTATGCTATTTGCTGCTTTTTACCAACTATCTGATGCCATACAAGTTGTTGGTACTGGTGTTTTGCGTGGATATAAAGATACGCGATCTATCTTCTATATCACTTTCACCTCCTATTGGATTCTGGGGTTACCCAGTGGTTATATTCTAGGATTAACCAACTATATTGTACCCGCCATGGGGCCAACAGGATTTTGGATTGGCTTTATTATTGGCCTGACCACATCAGCAATACTGATCTCCTTCCGTATTTTACGGATACATAAACAATCAGATGAGGTGGTTTTACAACGCTCAACCCGCTAATTTGTTGTCTCTAAAACTGGGGACGAATATACTTATTGTATAAATAAACGGCACGCTCATTGCGAAAGATGCAAATACGAACAGTTAAACCTTAATTTGTATTATTCCTCTTGCAAGAAGACTAACTGGCCGCTAATATTCGTCCCCGCTGTCACCAATGCAATTTAGATTGCGTCCGTAGCTCAGTTGGTTAGAGCACCACCTTGACATGGTGGGGGTCGGTGGTTCGAGTCCACTCGGACGCACCAAATT
>NZ_KL543989.1:0-23810 GCF_000711895.1 Photorhabdus australis DSM 17609 | reverse complement strand
TGCGTCCGTAGCTCAGTTGGTTAGAGCACCACCTTGACATGGTGGGGGTCGGTGGTTCGAGTCCACTCGGACGCACCAAATTCTTAAGGCTGATCCTGTTGTATCTCCTGATTACAAAAAATTCATCCAGCATTTCAAACTAAATCACTGTTTTTTATATGAAAATTTCACAATAAACCATGGTCTTCTGCTACAAGCTTGGTCGTTTTTTCATTTTACTGTTATAATTAATCTACATAATCATTTTTTAATTCATTTCACAGAAATTACTCTTTATAATACGGCACAATTTATAGTTGAATGGTTTCAGCACATCAATTTACCGAATGCTGGGAGAACCACAGATTGATAGTACGTAATTGAGATAGTACGTATATGCTCGTATTAGTTACATGTGTTTAAACTCACAAAAAAATACTGCATGTCTTCCCCGTCACTAGTCCTCAATGATATTGCGCAACTTTCAACACCAGATGATAACTTCGCAAATCATAAAGTTGACGGTTCACTATTTTCATCCATTAAAACCTGTAGATAGATTGTCATGAAGAAAACCAAAATTGTTTGCACGATCGGACCAAAAACAGAATCCGAAGAAAGACTGACAGAATTGTTGAATGCAGGCATGAATGTTATGCGCCTCAACTTTTCACACGGAGACTACGAAGAGCACGGCCAGCGTATTCAAAATATCCGTTCAGTTATGACTAAAACAGGTAAGCAAGCAGCCATTTTGCTGGATACTAAAGGGCCTGAAATCCGCACTATGAAGCTGGAAAGCGGCAATGATGTTTCCCTGATCGCGGGACAGACTTTCACTTTTACCACTGACACTTCTGTTATTGGTAATAAAGACCGTGTTGCTGTCACTTACAGCGGTTTTCCTGCTGATCTGGCTCCAGGTAATACTGTTTTGGTTGATGATGGCTTAATCGGCATGACAGTTAAAGAAGTCACTGAGTCAGAAGTTATTTGCCAAGTTCTAAACAATGGTGACTTGGGTGAAAACAAAGGTGTTAACCTGCCGGGTATTTCTATCAGCCTGCCTGCCTTGGCAGAGAAAGATAAACAAGATTTGATCTTCGGTTGCCAACAAGGTGTTGATTTCGTCGCCGCTTCTTTTATCCGTAAACGCTCTGATGTTCTGGAAATCCGTGAACATCTGAAAGCACACGGCGGTGAAAATATTCAAATCATCTCTAAGATTGAAAACCAGGAAGGTATGAACAACTTTGATGAGATCCTTGAAGCTTCTGACGGGATCATGGTTGCCCGTGGTGACCTGGGTGTTGAAATTCCGGTGGAAGAAGTCATCTTCGCCCAAAAAATGATGATTGAAAAATGTAACATGGCTCGCAAAGTTGTGATTACTGCAACTCAAATGCTGGATTCTATGATTAAAAATCCACGCCCTACTCGCGCAGAAGCGGGAGACGTTGCTAACGCCATTCTGGATGGTACTGATGCAGTCATGCTTTCCGGAGAAAGTGCAAAAGGCAAATATCCCATAGAAGCGGTAACGATCATGGCAACAATTTGTGAACGTACAGACCGCGTAATGCCAAGCCGCATTGATGCCGTTAATTGCCGTAAACTACGTGTAACCGAAGCGGTATGTCGTGGTGCAGTTGAAACCTCAGAAAAACTGGAAGCCCCTCTGATTGTGGTTGCAACATATGGTGGTAAATCTGCCAAATCTATCCGTAAATACTTCCCAGGAGCCCCTATTCTGGCGTTAACCACTAATGAAGTAACGGCACGCCAATTGCTTCTGGTTAAAGGTGTTTCCACTCAAATCGTCAAAGAAATCGCATCAACTGATGACTTCTACCGTATTGGTAAAGAAGCAGCATTGGCTAGCGGTTTGGCAAAGAAAGGTGAAGTCGTGGTTATGGTATCTGGCACTCTGGTTCCAAGCGGTACAACCAACACCTCTTCTGTCCACATTCTTTAATTCTGCATTTAACTTTATTTCTGAAACGCCGCATGTTTGCGGTGTTTCTATTTCAGATCTGGCTTTCTTTGCTTATTTGATATAACACCTGATTATTCCCCCTTCCAATCCTCATCGGTCGTCACTACTTGCGTCGCCTTACCCGGAACAATCTCAAAGATATCTTGCGGCAATTTATATCCCGTCCTGAAGAACAAAGAACGGAGTTTTACGACGTACCGGATAAATCCGGCATGTTTTTCCAATGTTCATATGAAAAACTTTTTTTATATCGAAAATTTACATTTTGTGGTTCAATATCTATTCAATACTTATTATTTCAACATGAAAGGAGAAATCATGCATATACAAGTCGCTAAATTTCCCACTCCCATTATCCAGAATATCAAGCATACACAAGTCGCTAAACTTCCTACTTTCCTTATCCAAAATATCAAGCGTATAGCCTCAAAAATATCGGCAAATAGCGCAACTTTGAGTCGTATATTGAAGGTTAGCACCTCATCACAGCAGCTAAAAACAACGCAATCTTCTTCTATAAAAATCCCTGTGAAAATCAATTTGATATCATTACATAGAGGCGAAACGAAACTTCTATCCGAATTCAATCAACCATCATTACCTTCTACTCGTTCCATTCATACTGTTTTTAATCTACAACAAAATATGATCGATTCTGCTGCCTTAGCACTAAGGAACCTTGGTGGCGATCCCACAACACTAAAGCATTTATCTCGCCAGTTAGAAGCGGCTCATTTCAAAGCGGATAGACCAGCTACCCCTGATGAATTAAAAGCAACAAAATCTCTTAGCAAAAATCTTATTAATTTAATAGCCAACCAGCTAAGAAAAATAGGCATCTCACACAAAGAAGCTATGAAAGAAGCAAAACTTGCTTTCAGTGAAGCGAGTAAACAACATCTTAATCATAAGAAATGGGCTACACTGGAAACTCAATTTGAGCATGGTGGTAGAATGTATCATTGCACATCCACACCGGCAGCACAGATGAAATTAGGTACAGATGATATTTTTCCAACTTCCTACCAGGATTACGGTGTGTGCAGTAAATCCACACAAGAAACCATCCACTCCGTTAATATGTGGGTATCAGATATACGTGTCAAAAATGAAAATGGACAAGAACAGACACTATTTAAAGGATTACGTCACGGCGTCTTATCGCCTTTCACATTAGAAAAAGGAACAATAGAACGTTTAGACGGCGCAAAAGCACGAGCACGTGAAGTTGTCACCGCCGCACTATTTACGAAAACAGATCTACTACAACGAGCATTAAAAGGAGAAACCGTTGAGTTACAGTTAGTCTCGACATCACTACTTACCGCATTTCAACAAGAAAGTGATATGTTGCACGATCAAATAGAGGCATGGAAAGCACTGTGTACTGAGAAACCACTTACGTTATCTATACGTACCGAAGATGGCCATATGCAAAACGTCAAGGTAAAACTAGACGTCGCTGCATTTAATTTTGGTGTCAACGAACTCGCTCTGAAACTTCCTTTAGGCCACAATCAAGCTGATAAGTGTAATGTGACAGCATTACATCAACTCTTAGGAAATAACTTGCATCCTATGGCCGAACCCGGTGGTTGGGTAGGAGAATACTTGGCCAATAATCCCAAAAATGCTTCACGTGTGCGCCTATTAAGCCAACAATTGAAAGAAATTTGGGCTGATAAAGCACATCATTACGATGGTGGTGAACCATACAAAGCCCCACAGCGCGTAGCAATGCTGGCCTATGAGATAGGTGCAATACCCTGTTGGAACTGCAAAAGTGGTAAGGACAGAACCGGAATGCTGGATGTCGAGTTAAAACGAGAAGCTGTGGCAATCCATCAAGGTCGGGGCTTAAATGTGCCTGGCAGCCAACTGAAAAAAACAGATCAGAAGCTATTACAGCAATTACTTCTCCATAGTGGAAATCTGGAAATACAAGCAATCAATACTGGTACTCCTGGTAATAAGGTGATGAAAAACGTTCCACTTATTGGTTTATCGTATAAGCAACGTATAGGAGATTCTGAGACTTGGGAACAAGCTCAAGGATTATCATCTCTGTTGTAGTAGTTCAAACTAAATTTGATGAGATTGACGCCCCGCACGGCGTCAATCGTACCAAAATGAACGTGTAATGTGGCCGCTTCGGCAATATTGTCGTTTTGGTCAAGCACTAACTGCGCTGACTCCAATTTAAACTCGGGGCTGAAACTTCTTTTCATTATGTCACCTGTTGAATTGTCGAAGTAAGAATATCACCTCTATGACGGTGACCAAAATCATTGAACCACATCAATATGCGGAAAACCTAACTTGCCTGTTATTAACGTCTTTGCCTCAATCACGGCCCATCGAAAGTGTTACCTACTTCGCTTAAGTTCTGGAATTCACTTGCTACACCACTTGCTTTAGCTTGAATTGAATTCAGGATATCCTGTTGACTAAAAATTGAAGCTTGCAAAAGCGCAGTTTGTTGCAATGATTCGTAGACGCCATGATCACGGCTGTAAAGCATCGCTCGTTTAATCCCATTAATAGCAACTGGAGACCGATCAGCAATACGCCGAGCAGTCGCTAAAGCCCCTTCTATTAATGTTTCTGTAGAAGGGAAAATCCTCACCACTAGACCTAAATCATGAGCCTGAATAGCGCTCAGTGTGTCTCCTGTAAGTGCAAGATAGCGGGCCATGCCGCCAGGAATAAGATGTTGCAACCGCTGAAGAATTCCCAAGTCAGCCATCATGCCGATATTGGTTTCCTCTATACGAAATTTCGCATCATCAGAAGCAAAACAAAAGTCGCACGCAGTAATTAAGTCAAATCCAGCCCCAAGACAAGCTCCCTGTACCGCAGCAATAACAGGAAAGCGTGCACGTTCCAATACATTTATTGCTTCCTGCATTTGCAATAAACTAAACTGCATAACTTCCCGCTTATGGGGATTATCTGTATGGACAGCCTTACTAGAGGCAAAAATTTGCAGGTCAAGCCCCCCACAAAATACGCGCCCTTGTGCAGAGATCACCATTACCCGCACTTGACCTGAACGACTGAGTTGATCTATTGCTTCTGGAAACAGTTTCCAAAATCCAAGTGCCAAACTGTTTGCTTTGTCAGGACGACTTAGTTGCAAATGAGCCACTCCATTATCAACCGTGATGATAAAATGCTCATTGGATTGATTGGTTATCATAAGATACTCCTCCTACCAGTTTAAATATGAGACTAGAATTCAACCTTTGTATTGTCAAGTTGCTCTCCTATAATAAGTTTCATTTAACAAATTTGTTTTAAGCCCACTCCCCAATTTATGTATGCAGAACATCTCCATTGAGACATATTCCGATGGTTCAATAGGTGTAAGGTGACTGGGATGTGGTATTTTTTATTTATAAGAATTTTTAACTAAAATTATTTCAGAGAATATCATCCCCTATAGAATAGGATTTTGTTGATTAGAATGTTACTCAATGGTTTTGTTTCTTTACATTCAGATGGAAATTATCCGCTTTCTAAAGAGAAAAATTGAAATAATTGGTTTTCATGATAAAAATTTATTCTCTTTCTAAAAAACTTTGTGTAATACTTATATGGCTACTTGGAGATTAACTTAAATCTAGAGGGTATTATAATGAATCGTACTAAAATTGTACTGGGCGCAGTAGTTCTGGCTTCTACTATGTTAGCTGGTTGTTCAAGTACTGCTAAGGTTGATCAGCTGTCTTCCGATATTCAGACTCTGAATGCAAAAGTTGATCAACTGAGCAACGACGTGAACTCAGTACGTACTGAT
This sequence comes from Photorhabdus australis DSM 17609, assembly GCF_000711895.1. Taxonomy (GTDB): domain Bacteria; phylum Pseudomonadota; class Gammaproteobacteria; order Enterobacterales; family Enterobacteriaceae; genus Photorhabdus; species Photorhabdus australis. The sequence goes on along the minus strand of NZ_KL543989.1, from coordinate 18,036 downwards.
ATTCAAGCAGCTAAAGATGAAGCCGCTCGTGCAAATCAGCGTCTGGATAACCAAGTTCGTTCCTACAAAAAATAATTTTTTGTAATTAAGTATAAAAATGGCGTACATCAGTACGCCATTTTTTTATTGCAAGATTCTGTCAGATAAATATTCTCCGCCTCCTGCCCATAAAAAAGCATTAATCTTTCTGATAGATTGGCCCAGGCTGATATAATGGTGGTAACTTAAACGGTTCAGATGCTTTTTCATTCACATTCACTTCCTGCCCCACATCTTTAATATCGTCTTCCACTGGCGTTAAATTCTCTTCTCGCAGATTCTGATTCTGTTGCGTTTCTAGTGGTGTACCTTTACTTACCAGCACAGGTATACCAGAACGGCGAACAAGAGCTTGTTCAACAATATTTTTATCCGTTTCGCTATTATTAATGAACTTGTTCAGAGCTGCTGACCGGATAATTTGTAATGTCTGTGGGTCATCATCCTCTTTTTTAGACAGCGGCTGATGTACTTCCACATAACGCTTACCATTTGGTTCTACCGAATATTTAACAGCTTCATTAATAATCTGTACTCTCGTTCCACGAGGAACGCTGTTAAATAACGCTTCAATATCATCAGGACGCAAACGGATACAACCAGAACTCACACGCATACCGATACCAAAATCAGCATTAGTGCCGTGGATCAGGTATTCTCCACGCCCGGCAGCTAAGCGCAACGCAAACAATCCCATTGGGTTTTCCGGGCCAGCAGGAATAACTGCCGGTAGGGTAATCCCCTGCTCAGCATAATGTTTGCGGATATTTTTAGTCGGCGTCCAGGTTGGATCCTTGATTAATTGGCTGACAGACGTTGTCATCACCGGTGTATTACGGCCAAGCTGTCCAATGCCAATCGGATAAACAATGACTTTATTTTTTCCTTTAGGAAAATAGTAGAGTCTCAATTCTGCAAGGTTAATCACCATTCCCTGCCTTGGTGTGTCAGGCAGCAACATTTGTGATGGAATTATTAATTCAGAACCCGAAGCAGGCAGATAAGGATCGGTCCCTGGGTTAGCTTCCAACATTGCTAGTAAACCAATTTTATATTCAGCAGCAATAGCCTCCAGAGAACGTCCGTCATCTGGTACAACAAATATCGTATTTTCGCCAATTAAACGACTATTGGCAGGTGGCAAGGTATATTCTGTAGCGCTGACTGTATTAATCAACCCACTCAATAATAACATGCCGATAAACGTTAAAACTCGTTTCATGCTTGCTTCCTGGAATGACTTCTGAATGTTATCAGATAAATTAAGCGTAAAAGATTGAGATCTTATTCCTTTGTCACGGTTATATATTATCAGTAGCTAAAGAAACGTGTAAGACTGGTATTTAAACCATTTTACTTGCCATATTCCTGATAGCACATATCATTGCGTGTAGCCCCTGTGTTCGTGATGGTGTCAGATGTTGCTGCAAAGAAAGTTTTTCAAAATATTCAGTCACATCCATATCCAGAATCTCCCGCGGCACCTTATCTTGAAAAAGAATAAAGACAATCGCAACTAGCCCTTTAACAATCGCAGCATCACTATCACCAACAAACTCTACTTTGTTTTGGTCATTTTTTCTCAGCAATATCCATACCTGACTCTGACAACCTGAGATTAAATACTCCGGTTGGCGCTGCTCGTCAGTAAGAGAAGGCAATCTCTCTCCCAGCTCAATCAGATAGAGATATCTTTCTTCCCAGTTTTGACAACGGGAAAAATTACGCAATAATTTATTTTGGTCGGGCAAACTTGCCATGATTTTTTCCTTATTATTCTTTCGATCTGTAACTGGCTCAACCAAGCAATTTTTCTATTCTCTGCAATGCAGCAACAAGCACATCAATATCTTCTTTCGTCGTATAAATTGCCAACGATGCTCTGCACATACTGGGAACCTGATAATGCTCCATTAAAGGAAGTGCGCAATGATGCCCCGTACGAATAGCTATTCCATATTGATCAAGGAAACTTCCTACATCATAGGCATGATGGCGACCAAGGTTGAAAGCAATAACTCCCTGACGTTGCTCAGGGCCATACAATTTCAATGAGTTAATTTCTTTCAACCCTGTAATTGCATAATCCATCAACTCCTGTTCATATTGCTTAATTTCATCCAACCCAATTGAAGAGACATAATCAACAGCAGCACCAAGTCCAATAATCCCCGCAGTATTCGGTGTTCCCGCTTCAAACCGCCATGGTGATTCTGTATAGGTTATCCCTGTTTGCAGGCTAACGTGTTTTATCATCGCCCCGCCCCCTTCCCAAGGTGGCATTGCATCCAGAAGGGATTTTCGCCCATAAAGCACACCAATTCCTGTTGGTCCGTATAATTTATGGCCGGAAAAAACATAAAAATCACACCCCAGCTTCTGAACATCAACTTTTTTATGCATGATGGCCTGAGCGCCATCAACCAGTATATGTAATTGAGCGCCCTGCTCATCAGCCAATTTTCTGGCCTGCTTTATAATTTCACGTACAGGATTTACTGTGCCAAGCACATTAGATAAGTGAGTAAAAGAGAGTAATTTAGTCCGTGAATCAATCAAGGATGATAAAACCGATTGATCCAATTCACCGTTTTCATCCAACGGCCATATTCTGATTTCACATCCAATATGTTCTGCCAGCATATACCACGGAACGATATTGGCATGATGTTCCATCTCAGTAATAACAATATTATCGCCGTTATTGATAAATTTTCGGCCATAACTATTAGCAACCAGATTAATCCCTTCCGTCGTACCTTTAACGAAAACAATCTCTTCATCACTTTGAGCATGAATAAATTGCGCTATCTGGTGGCGCACGTTTTCAACCATACGAGTAGCCACAGAACTCAGAGTATGAATTCCGCGGTGAACTGCCGCATACTGATGCAAACAAAATTCGCTTTCCCGCTCAATGACCTGAACAGGTTTCTGAGCACTGGCGGCACTATCGAGATAAACCAGTGGATGTCCATTGATCTGCTGAGTTAATACCGGGAAATTCTGTCGCACCTTTTTTACCGAAAAAGTCATTTTTCCACTCCCGCCAGACGGTGTTTAATGTGTTTCATGACAACAGCTTTCAGTACTTCATCTTCAATAAATTCAGTAAGCTCGGCAGCAAAAGCAAATACAATCATATGTTGTGCTTCACGCTGGTTGATACCTCGTGATTGCAGATAGAATAATTGTTCTTCATCTATCCGACCAACGGTTGCACCATGACTGCATTTCACATCATCAGCATAAATCTCTAATTGTGGCTTGGTATCTACTTCTGCCTGTTTGCCTAACAGCAGATTGTTATTGGTCATTTTCCCATCGGCTTTCAGTGCATGAGGCGCCACTTTGATCATGCCGTTGAACACAGCTTTGCTCTGATCCATCACAATTGTTTTATGCAACTGGCGACTTTCGCAATGGCCTTTGTTGTGTTCCAGATAAGTACGAGTATCTGCAACCTCTTTGCCTTGCGGCAACAACAGGCTATTCAATGATAAATTAGCCCCCTCACTATTAAGCTGAACGCTGGTATTGTGCCGGCTAAGCGCCGCCCCTAACAAAAAACTGGTGCTTTTTACCCTGGCATCACGACCAATCACAATGTCGTTATGCGCAAAGTGGTAGCTTTTGTTGTTTTCAATGCCCAGTTTTATATGAGTTAAGCTGGCATTATCACCCACCTCTGCGGTCAGTCTGCTTCCAGTCATATGGGGTTGCTGCTCATCAATACTAACAAAATGTTCAATCACTTTGGCATTGGCATTAGCCCCCACAGAAATGTGGTAGCGGTAATGGCTAGAATTCAATATTTCATCAGAATAGCCACTTGTCATATTTAGCAGATACAGCGGCTTTTCTGCGATTTGTCCAGCTTTCAATGTGATGATTAAAGGCTGTTGGGCCAGACTTTCTGTTAAATGCAGAAAAATTTCACTCTGTATCGGTGCCGGAAGTTTACTTTTGTTATCCAATAAGCTGAGTTGATAAGGCCCAAATTCACGGGAACTCAATAAAGGGGAAAAACAACCATCCACCAGAACAACTCGCCAACAGTCCATTGAAATAGCCAATTGTTCGCACTGTGCTGCTGTTAATTCCCCAGCTTTGATACTGTATTGCTGACTTAGCAGTCGTTCCAGCGGCGTATAGCACCAGTCTTCGTGTCTGAATTGAGGAAAATGGGCTTTAGTTGCTTTCTCCCAATGCATACTGGCATGCAATGAATCATCACCACGGCGAGAATGATATAAACCCGCAAAACGTTCTAGTGCTTTCTGATTACGTTCTGCAACCTGGCGGTTTTTCTCAGTCCTTTCACTGTTGGTCAATAAGCCAGCCATAACCTTGTTCCTCTAACTTTTTCGCCAGACTGAAATCACCGGATTTAATAATCCGCCCCTGATAAAGCACATGAACAAAGTCAGGTTTCACATAATCTAAAATACGCTGGTAATGGGTGACGATAATGAATGAACGGTTTGGATCACGCAGAGAATTCACTCCATTAGAGACAATTTTCAACGCATCAATATCCAACCCTGAGTCTGTTTCATCCAGAATACAAAGCGTCGGCTCCAGTGCAGCCATTTGCAAAATATCGTTGCGCTTTTTCTCACCCCCGGAAAAACCAACATTGACTGAGCGTGTTAGCAAGTCTTTTGGCATATCCAATAATTCAATTTTTTCTTCAATAAAATCAGCAAAATCAAAACGATCCAGAGGCTCCTGATGGCGATATTCACGCACAGCGTTTACTGCTGTTTGCAGGAAGAATTGATTGCTGACACCGGGAATTTCTACCGGATATTGAAAAGCAAGAAAAACTCCCTCACCGGCCCGTTCTTCCGGCTCAAGTTCCAGTAAGTCTTTTCCTTTAAAGGTGATGTTACCATCATCAATTTCATATTCTTCACGACCTGCTAATGTTGCTGATAATGTACTTTTACCAGACCCATTTGGCCCCATAATGGCATGGACTTCACCAGGTTTAACTTCAAGATTTAATCCTTTTAGGATTTCATTACCTTCAACACTGACTCGTAAGTTTTTAACACTTAACATATTACATGCCTTCGAACGACTTAACGTTCTGTCATAAAAAAGGGAAACCGGGAGAACTTATCCAACGCTGTGCTCAAGACTAATCGCCAACAATTTTTGCGCTTCAACGGCAAACTCAAGGGGAAGTTCAGAGAACACGTCCTTACAGAAACCATTAACAATCATAGAAATCGCATCATCTTCACTGATACCGCGTTGCAAACAATAGAACAATTGATCTTCACCAATGCGGGAAGTTGTCGCTTCATGCTCAAGTTGCGCGGTATTGTTCTGCACTTCTACATAAGGGAAAGTATGCGCGCCACATTCGGTTCCAATCAGCATGGAATCACATTGGGTATAGTTACGCGCGTTTTCTGCTCCCGGCAATATCTTTACCAGCCCACGATAACTGTTCTGGCTACGTCCAGCAGAAATGCCTTTTGAAATGATGGTCGATTTAGTGTTACAGCCAATATGGATCATCTTGGTGCCCGTATCTGCCTGTTGAGTACCATTAGTCAGGGCAACAGAGAAAAATTCCCCAATCGAGTTATCCCCTTTCAGGATCACGCTCGGATATTTCCAGGTAATTGCTGAACCCGTTTCAGATTGGGTCCAGGACATCTTGGCATTTTCACCTTCACATAACGCTCTTTTAGTTACAAAGTTGAGAATTCCTCCTGCACTATCACCACCTGAAAACCAGTTCTGTACTGTGGAATATTTCACTTCTGCATCTTTATGGATAATCACTTCCACAACAGCGGCATGAAGTTGATAACTGTCACGTACAGGTGCCGAGCATCCTTCTATATAGCTGACATAACTACCTTCATCAGCGATGAGAATCGTCCGCTCAAATTGACCCGTTTTAGCGGCGTTAATACGAAAGTAGGTGGATAATTCCATTGGACAACGAACCCCTTTGGGTACATAAACAAAAGTACCATCAGAAGCAACGGCTGAGTTCAGCGCGGCAAAGAAATTATCATGGCTTGCAACCACACTACCGAGGTATTTCTGAACTAATTCAGGATATTCCTGTATCGCTTCACTGAATGAGCAAAAAATAATGCCTTCTTTCGCTAGCTTATCCCGATACGTTGTTGAAACAGACACAGAGTCAAAAATAGCATCTACCGCTACAGCTTCTCCTTCCCGTACAGGAACACCTAGCTTATCAAATGCCTCTTCAATTTCTGCTGTCAGGTAATTATTGGTTTGCTCAGCGCCAGACTGCGAACTACAACTATCATCACAAGCACCACATGAAGGTGCTGAATAGTAACTGTAATCTTGATAATCAAGGTTAGGGTAATTCGCTTTTAACCAATGTGGTTCTTCCATTCCCTGCCAATGGCGGTAAGCCTTCAACCGAAATTCAAGCATCCATTCAGGTTCATTACGTTTTGCGGAAATTGCCCGCACAACTTCTTCGTGCAAGCCCTTAGCTAACTCATCAGTCGCTACCTGAGTGAAAAAACCTTCTTTATAACGATGATCGCTAAGCCAAGTCTGCACATCATCACTGATTTCTACATTGCTCTGAGACATAGACATAGATTGGTACACTTATATACCAAAGCTTTCACCACACCCACAGGCATGCTGAGCTTTTGGATTATTGAATTTAAACATCTGATTTAAACCTTCACGTACAAAATCAACTTCAGTACCATCAATAAATGGCATGGCTTTCAGAGGGACATACAAACATGCTCCCTCGTTTTCATACCTTAGATCGTCAGGTGCAGGATCGTTAACCATCTCAAACACATAGCCAAAGCCGGCGCATCCTGACTGCTTAACCCCTAGATATAACCCTTTACTTTGTGGGTTCTGCTGCATCAATTTCAGGATCTGTGCTGCGGCTCTCTCTGTGATGGTGATTCCTTGCCATGCGGTTTCACTCAGAGAGAAGGTTTCAACACTATTTGTCATAGTTGACCTCATATTTTTCTTTAGCAATTTTTTGCCGCTGTTATCGGAGTATTCTCCTTACCGCATAATGGTAATGATAACCCTTATCACTTCAACCATTTGTTTTAAGAGGATATACTTTAAATAGATTAAATTTTATTCAAATACAGTGAGTTATGTTCATTCCATACGAAAGGTATCTCTTTAATTTACTGTTTTATCTATAAATTATTAGTTTGATCGATGGTGCTATTTTTTACTTATTGGCGTAAGGCAAAAGCACAAAAGGTTCATTAGGGATACTATTTGAGGTGAACTTTCAGATATACCGGAAATGCAGAGCAAAAGTTGCCATTATGATCATAATATATACAAATAAAGTTTCTATTTAATTAACTCAATTAAACGTATTTAGAAATAATCTTATCTATATATTACGCTCTTAATATGCCTTCCTTTATTCTATTAATAACTTTATTAGCCACTAATTTAATTCAAACGTATTACGTGACCATAATAAATATTTGCAAGACCTTGCATCTCATGCGAATAAACGTATACTGCCCCCGGGTGCTTGAGACTTTCTGTCTTGAGCATTATGTTCCAGGAAAAATTACGTTCTAGGCAGAAAGAGAAAAGCCCCATCCGACTATAAATCGAAATGAGGCTACTCCTAATGCTAAACAACATAAGGCTAGCCTCTTACCTGATAAAAAGCAAGGAGAGAAGGCTATGAAGCCACAAAAAATCGTAATATTTAGTTTGATCGTTATTTGTGTGACGTTACTCTTATTCACATGGATAACAAGAGATTCACTCTGTAAGCTCCATATCAAACAAGGTAATACAGAGGTTGCGGCAATCATGGCTTACGAATCCAGCAACAGGTAAGGCAGCCTTGGCGGAAGGTTTTTACTCCCGCCCTTTTAGATGTTGTTATGGCTTGTATCTCAGGCACCCTTCATATTTAAGTGGAATTAAACATAAATTAAAACCGGTGAAATTTTAGCATTAATTGATATATCGGCGTTTACAGACTTAAATAAAAATTTGCAATTAGGTTTTTATCTATTCCAGCATTAATTTACTTAATATAATTCAACATTTAAATTCATCGGATATATATAAGAAAATCAAATAATCCATAACATTATAAAAATATCAACAAGATCCAGGGAATATATATATTTCCTGGATGGCTATCACAATTAAATTTAATTACCGTGAAGGATAACTTTTTCAGTTAAATAGTAGGTTATCATCCATACAATAACCTACTTTTACTTTTGTTTTATATTTTATCCAGGTAAAACTGACGTAGTTAATCGGGAGGTGCAACATAAATGTTGCCGATCATCAAAAATATCGATTCTCCATACCTGATGATTACGCCCAAGATGGAGAGGTTTACACACCCCTTTTACCTCACCACTACGAACAGAACGGATATGGTTAGCATTTATTTCCAACCCAACAACTTTTTTCTCACCTTCAGAACAGAGATACCCAGCCAAAGAACCAAGTGATTCTGCCAATACAACAGATGCCCCACCATGTAATAAACCAAATGGTTGTTGGGTACGATAATCAACAGGCATTGTACCTTCGATAAAGTTATCACCGATATGCGTGATTTTTATGCCCAGATGACCCATCATACATTGGCTACTTACTTTATTCAGGCTCTCCAGTCCAATATCACGTTTCCAAATCATGGGATTATCTCCAATAAAGCTTGCAACGGATGCTTAAGTACTTGCCCTTCTATCCGCTTAACCTGACTACGACAGGAATAACCAGAACTCAGGCAACGCTCCAATGGTAATTTTTGCAAGGCGGGTTGCCAGGATAATTTATAGATACCAATAGAGTGTTTTATATTTTTATTTTCATGACCATATGTTCCAGCCATTCCACAGCAGCCTACACTGATATTATCCAGCTTGCTACCCAGCCGATGGAAAATTTTTTCCCACTGTTTACTACTGCCCGGCAGCATAGTCACTTCTGTACAATGTCCTAACAGATACCATTTATCACGGGACTCTTCTTCATTATCTATTTTCTCTGGCAAAACATTGATCAGCCATTCATGTACAAGCTGAACCTCAAACTTACCTCGCTGTTCACCAAGAATTTCGTTGTATTCATCCCGGTAACACAATACCAATGCTGGATCAACACCAACCATAGGAATTGCCAAATCAGATACCCTATTAAGGAAATCTGACGTTTTTCTGGCCGTTTTAGCAAAATGGGATAAAAATCCTTTGACATGTTGAGCCTTACCATTAGGGGAAAATGGCAACAATATCGGTTTATATCCCAATTTTTCTACCAAACAGGCAAAGTCAGCCACAACTTTAGCATCGTAATAACTAGTGAACGGGTCCTGAACGATCAATACATGTTTATCTCGGTGAACTTGATCCATTTTTTCAAGCTGTTCTAAAGTGGTAGAAAGCGCATAATGACCAGCAAGCTGTTGATGCAGTGTCGGACTGGATAATAAAGGTAAATCTACCATCCCGATAGTACGGCGGCTCAATTCCTGCACCCACGGTTGTTTCAAGAAGAAATTAAATACCCGCGGTGCCTTAGCCATTAATGGCGTACTACTTTCCGCACTTGCCACAATATAATCACGCAAGGGGCGGAAATAGCGGCCATGATATAGCTCAAGAAAACGTGCCCGGAATGACGGCACATCAATTTTAATCGGACACTGTGTTGAACACGCTTTACATGCCAGACAACCAGACATTGCATCTTTTACTTCATGAGAAAAATCATACTCTCCACGCCATGCTTGCCAACTATTACGCGTCTTCTCAATCAGCCCGCGCAGGCTTGGTCGTTTTTGTTCCAATCCTTGTTGTAGCAATTTCAGGTCCATGCCCTGTTCCGTTAAAAGACGAAGCCATTCACGCACTAATGTTGCCCGTCCTTTCGGCGAGTGGATACGCTGTTGGCTAATTTTCATGGATGGACACATCGGGCTTTTCACATCGAAATTAAAACAGAGACCATTACCATTACATTCCATAGCGCCACGGAATCTATTTCTTATATTGATCGGAATTTCCCGGTCATAATTTCCTCGCTTGACCGCGTCGACTTTCATCATCGGCGCATCAACACCAATCGGTGAACAAATTTTACCCGGATTCAAACGGTTATCTGGGTCAAAGGCCGCCTTAATCCGACGCAATTCTTCATACAGGGTGCTACCGAAAAACTCAGGGCTGTATTCAGCACGAAACCCTTTACCGTGTTCACCCCACAACAAACCACCATAACGCGCAGTAAGACTGACAATTTCATCAGAAATCTGTTTCATCAATATTTCTTGCTGGGGATCACACATATCCAATGCTGGCCGGACATGCAACACACCAGCATCTACATGACCAAACATACCATAATTAAGATGATGGCTATCCAACAACTGTCGAAATTCTGCAATATAATCAGCGAGATGCTGTGGCGGTACACATGTATCTTCCACAAACGGGATCGGTTTCGCAGCACCTTTACTGTTACCTAGTAAACCAACGGATTTCTTGCGCATCGCATAAATACGCTCAATATCATCCAACTCCCGACAAACTTGATAACCAATGACACCCGCCTGCTTGTCACTCATAAGTTCATCAAGACACTGACAGAGGGTTGTGACTTGCTGATCTATTAATTGTTGGTCATCGCCACTGAATTCAACAATATTCAACCCCTGCATGTCCTTACCAGGCACATCAGTAATCAACTCCTTAACTGAATGCCAGACAATATCCTCACGCGCTAAATTCAGCACTTTGGAATCCACAGTTTCAACCGATAAAGCCTTTGCATTTACCATAAAAGGCGCATTACGCAGTGCAGAATCAAATGAATCATATTTTACGTTCACCAACCGCCTGACTTTTGGCAACAGTGTAATATCCAGAACAGCTTCCGTAATAAAAGCCAGAGTTCCTTCTGAACCGGTCAAGATACGGCCTAAATCAAACTTCTGCATATCGTCACTGAAAACATGGCGCAAATCATAACCTGTCAGAAAACGATTAAGTTTAGGAAATTTTTCAACGATAAGTTCACGTTGTTCACGGCAACGGTTAAGTACCGTGTTATAAATACGACCCGTCACAGAATCTTCTTGCGCAATCGATTCCGCCAGCGCTACGTCCATAGCCCGAGTATCAAGTAATTCTCCACCTAACAACACGGCCCGTAAGCCAAGAACATGATCGGAAGTTTTACCATATACCAGCGAACCTTGACCGGAAGCATCAGTATTAATCATGCCACCCAGTGTCGCACGGTTACTGGTTGAAAGTTCTGGTGAAAAGAAATAACCATACGGACGCAAATATTGGTTTAGTTGATCTTTAATCACACCCGCTTCTACTCTCACCCAGCCCTGCTCTGGGTTAATTTCAAGGATGCGATTCATATAACGGGACATATCCACCACGATACCACTATTAAGAGCCTGGCCGTTTGTGCCTGTTCCCCCACCGCGCGGAGTAAATGTTAAATTCTGGTATTTCTTTTCATCTGCGATACGGGCCAGCAAAACCACATCTGCTCCGGATCGGGGGAAAACAACAGCCTGCGGTAATAACTGATAAATACTGTTATCTGTCGCCATTGTCAGACGATCTGCATAGCTGCTTGTAGTATCTCCGGTAAATCCTTGCTCTTTCAGTGTATCCAAGAATTCCTGTGCCAACTCACTGACGTGAGGTGCTTGTGATATGCGTGGGATCATTATCGTTTTGACCCTTGTAAAATGAGTGTCCACATTGCTTTATTTATAATACTCTTTGAGTTTGATACTTTAGTCAGCCGTAACAATTAATCCCTGCTAACTTACTACCTAAGAAGGCAAGCGTTTACCTTATCATAATATTCACCTATTTTGAGTAACCTATATACCCAATAGATTTCAAGATGCATCGCGACGGCAAGAGAGCGAATCCCCGGGAGCATAGATAACTATGTGACCGGGGTGAGAGAGTGCAGCCAACAAAGAGGCAACTTGAAAGATAACAGGTATAGATAACATCTTATTTATTGACACCACTGAATTACTTAGAGAAATTCACTCATGGACAAATCACAACCACATTATGATCTACCAAAGTTATTGTTTACCTTAATTTTTCTTTCACTCTTAATCGTTACCAGCTTCTGGGTAATGAAACCCTTTATCCTTGGTTTTGTCTGGGCCGGAATGGTTGTTATCGCCACCTGGCCTTTACTGGAAAAACTACAAAACAGCTTATGGGGTAAACGCTGGCTTGCAGTTACTATTATGACATTATTGCTAATCTTGTTATTTGTGATTCCCATTGCATTGCTGGTCAGTAGTTTGTTGGAAAACAGCGCACCATTAATTGCGTGGGCTAAATCCCCTACTAATTTTCAAATGCCAGCCATGACCTGGCTGAGCAGCATTCCTCTCGTTGGTGATAAACTTTACAGCGGTTGGAACTCACTGATTACTGATGGTGGGAATGTTCTGATTGCCAAAGTCCAACCCTATATCGGAGAAGCTACAACCTGGTTCTTTACTCAAGCGGCAAATGCCGGACGTTTTGTTTTCCATCTCGCTTTGATGGTGCTATTCAGTGTGTTGCTATATCTGAAAGGTGAACAAGTGACAATGAGTATTCGTCATTTTGCCGTTCGTCTTGCAGATAAACGTGGAGATGCCGCCATCCTGCTGGCAGCACAATCTATCCGAGCTGTGGCGCTCGGAGTGGTCGTCACTGCTCTGGTTCAAGCGATTATCGGTGGTATTGGCTTGGCTGTTTCAGGTATTCCTTATGCTACTTTGCTAACCGTACTCATGTTTGTCTGTTGTGTTGCCCAGATCGGTCCATTGCTGATTTTAGTCCCTGCTGTCGCCTGGCTTTACTGGACAGGTGATACAACCTGGGGTACCGCACTATTGGTCTGGAGCTGTGTAGTCACAACAATGGATGGATTTCTTCGCCCATTTTTAATCCGCCTGGGCGCAGACTTGCCTATGGCCCTGATATTAACCGGTGTTATTGGCGGGATACTCTCATTCGGTATGATCGGTCTATTTATCGGACCAGTCGTGCTAGCCGTTGCTTATCGTTTATTAATTGCATGGATGAATGAAATCCCAGAACCTAAAAATGATTTGACAGAAACTGAAAAATATCTGGAAAAGAAATTCTCAGAATAGTTTTTCCGACAATTAATTTTGCCACATATAGCGAAAGAGGATTAACTCTTTCGCTAAGTTATGGCTTTATATAGATAAATCTAATCATTCATCTGAAATGCAAGTTTATTAAATATAAATATTGTCAAATAATTGTTAAAAAAAGGTTAAATATCGCCATTTTTGCCCATAAATAATACGTAAATTAGGACTATTCTTAATGAATAAACTATTCAACTAAATTAATATGAACGGGCTATGAACGAGACGTTTATTTCTCCTTTTGATGGTTCTAGTAATTAGAAACGCGTATATTGCTGTGTGTAGTCTTTGCCTATCGAGCCCACGATAGGCTTTTTTTTATCATTTTCGTACTTCCCCAGAATAATGTCTCCGTTGCTCGCATCATTAAAAAAACCCGCCATTTTGACGGGCTGCAAGTTTCAATTGAGTATTATTCGCAGTTAACTCTCTTTCGCTAACTCTAACCAGGTTTTCACAACGGTATCTGGATTTAATGACAGGCTGTCAATTCCTTCTTTCATCAACCAGTGAGCAAAATCTTGATGGTCTGAAGGCCCTTGACCACAAATTCCCACATATTTATTTTGACGTTTAGCTGCCTGGATAGCTAATGAAAGCATAGCCTTGACCGCATCATTACGTTCATCAAATAGTTCAGATACCACACCCGAATCCCGGTCCAAGCCAAGAGTAAGTTGAGTCATATCGTTAGAACCAATAGAGAAACCATCAAAGTATTCAAGGAACTGTTCTGCCAGAATTGCGTTGGACGGAATCTCGCACATCATAATGACTTTCAATCCATTCTGGCCACGTTTCAATCCTTGCAATGCCAGCTCAGCAACAACCGCTTCAGCCTGAGCAACGGTACGCACAAATGGGATCATAATCTCAACGTTTGTCAGCCCCATATCATTACGTACACGTTTAACCGCTTCACACTCTAATGCAAAACAGTCACGGAAGCTGTCAGAAACATAACGTCCCGCACCACGGAAACCCAGCATAGGGTTCTCTTCATCGGGTTCATAAATATTGCCGCCAACCAAGTTAGCATATTCATTGGATTTAAAGTCAGACAGACGCACAATAACCCGTTTCGGCCAAAATGCAGCCGCCAGAGTCGCGATCCCTTCAGTCAGGCGTCCAACATAGAATTCAACCGGATCATCATAACCCGCCATCAAAGATTTTATCTCTTGCTGCAATTCCGGGGTTTGCTGCTCAAACTCTAATAATGCGCGAGGATGGACCCCTATCATCCGGTTGATAATAAATTCCAAACGAGCAAGACCTACACCTTCATTGGGCAAACGGGCAAAATCAAATGCACGATCTGGGTTGCCAACATTCAACATAATTTTCACATCAAGCTCTGGTAATTGATCGACCTGGGAACTTTGCACTGTAAAATTCAGCTGATCCTGATAAACAAAACCGGTATCACCTTCCGCACAGGAAACCGTCACTTGCTGATTTTCTTCCAGCCGCTCAGTTGCATCACCACATCCAACAACAGCTGGAATTCCCAACTCGCGAGCAATAATTGCTGCGTGGCAAGTGCGACCACCGCGGTTAGTTACAATCGCGGCAGCTTTTTTCATAATAGGCTCCCAATCTGGATCAGTCATATCAGTGACCAAAACATCACCCGGTTGGATGCGTTCCATTTCATTTAAGTTATGGATAACTTTTACTATGCCTGAACCAATACGATGACCTATAGCTCGCCCTTCTACTAATATCCGACCTCGTTCATTCAGTTGATAGCGTTCCATAACCTTTTGATTTGAGCGGACCGTCTCAGGGCGTGCCTGAACAATGTATAACTTGCCATTATGGCCATCTTTGGCCCATTCAATATCCATTGGCCGGCCATAATGTTTTTCAATCAACAACGCTTGACGCGACAACGCCTCAACTTCCTCATCAGCTAAAGAGAAACGATTGCGTTGTGATTCTGCCACATCTTCAATACGTACCTGCTTACCATGATCTTTATTATCAGCGTAGATCATATGCAGCTTTTTAGAACCAAGATTACGACGAACAATTGCAGGATAACCTTTATTCAGGGTTGGTTTATGTACATAGAATTCATCAGGATTCACTGCCCCCTGAACAACCATTTCACCCAGCCCATAAGCCGATGTAATAAATACAATCTGATCAAATCCTGATTCAGTATCAATAGTGAACATCACCCCAGAACAGGCAAGATCAGAACGAACCATACGCTGTACGCCCGCTGATAGTGCAACCCCTCGATGGTCATAACCCTGATGGACACGATAGGAAATAGCCCTATCATTAAACAATGAAGCAAACACATGCTTGATGGCAATCATCACAGCATCAATACCCTGTACATTCAGAAAAGTTTCCTGCTGCCCGGCAAAAGAAGCGTCAGGCATATCCTCGGCAGTTGCAGAAGAACGCACTGCAAAAGAGGCTTCTGATTCCCCTTCAGACAATTGTTGATAAGCTTCCCGGATATCTTTTTCCAATTGCGGCGTAAATGGCGTATCTATCACCCATTGGCGAATTTGTGCGCCCGTTTTAGCCAGCTGGTTTACATCATCAACATCGGTTTCATCCAGTAAATTATAAATACGCTGATTGACACCGCTTTGTTCCAGAAAATCATTAAATGCCTGTGCTGTCGTAGCGAAGCCATTCGGAACAGAAATCCCCAATTCTGACAGGTTGGTGAGCATTTCTCCCAGGGAGGCGTTTTTACCACCCACCCGGTCAACATCATGCATACCTAATTGGTTATACCAAAGCACATTACACGGGGTGAGGTCACTGTTGGGCATTAAAACAATCCTTTTAACATTCATGAGGGACAAGTCGGAAAATTGGCACTGCACTTAGCAGTCGTAAATAGACTAACACAATGTTTTGACACACATAGAAAGGTGAATCGATCAACCAAACAATATTATTTTTTTACGAGTATAATCTGTGAAAAATCGATATCCTACTTCACTGAACTGAACGATTCACAAAGATAAAAGGCCATTATAAATATTATGACAAAAGCCAGACTAGAAATATCAGAAGAAAATAACAATGTTGAACGTACTGTTTTCTTTATTTCCGATGGAACAGCCATTACCGCTGAAGTATTAGGTCATGCAGTATTATCACAATTCCCCATTAAAGTGACTTCGCATACTCTTCCCTTTGTTGCAAGTGAAAATCGTGCAAAAGAAATAAAGCAACAAATAAACAAAATATATCAGGATACGCGTATAAGACCTTTAGTTTTCTATTCCATTATCTCTTCTGGAGTGAAAAATATTATTACCAGCAGCGAAGGATTTTGTCAGGATATTGTCCAAACGCTAGTAGCTCCATTACAGAAAGAAACCGGGCTGGAACCCAAACCTGAGCTTAACCGTACCCATGGCCTGACAGAAAAAAATCTCAGCCAGTATGATGCTCGCATAGCCGCTATTGATTATGCTCTGGCGCATGATGATGGTATCTCGTTACGTAACCTTGACCAAGCACAGGTTATTCTATTGGGGGTATCTCGTTGTGGAAAAACCCCTACCAGTCTCTACTTAGCTATGCAATTTGGTATACAAGCTGCAAATTATCCTTTTACTGCGGACGATATGGATAATTTGCAATTACCTGCAACATTAAAACAATTTCAGCATAAGTTATTCGGTTTAACTATAAACCCCGAACGATTGGCCGCTATTAGGGAAGAACGCCGAGAAAATAGCCGTTATGCATCATTAAGGCAATGCAGAATAGAAATTTCTGAAGTAGAAGCTTTATTTCGTAAGAATAAGATTAATTATCTTAATACCACCAATTATTCTGTTGAGGAAATATCAACCAAAATAATCGATACGATGAAGTTAAAACGCCGGATGTTTTAAGAATATATTAACATGAACAATTGAAAAAAATTTATCATATGAATAGCTATATTGTTTGTTTAATTTAACTATTCTCGTTTATTGTAATTTTAATTATCTATATAAACACGAGTATGGAACGAACTTTGAGAAAATATATGCCCAGAACAGATGGTTTAAGGACTCACCGCGTCGATAGTCTGATAACACATCAGGCTCTTACAAATCAATTTCCTATATCCGAAAAAATCGCCAACAATGTGACAGCGTCACGAACACGTATTGAAGCCATTTTATCTGGGAATGACCCACGACTTATGGTTATCGTCGGTCCTTGCTCTATTCATGATGTTGATGCTGCTTTAGATTATGCCTATCAACTGAATACATTACGCAGAAAATACCAGCATAGACTGGAAATTATTATGCGCACTTATTTTGAAAAACCGCGTACAGTCTTAGGCTGGAAAGGTCTTATTCCAGATCCAGAGCTCGACGGTTCCTGTCAGATAAATCAAGGTATTACCCTGGCCAGGAAATTACTCGTTGCCATAAACGAGTTGGGCTTACCCACTGCAACCGAATTTCTCGATATCGTGACCAGCCAGTCAGGGTGAGATCTCACATTTTTAATAAGGTTATTTTGGTTAAATAAAAATCAGAATATGACTTTTTATAGGCATTTCTCTCATTAAAACGTTAAGATCTCTCTCTTCCATAAAAAAGCGATCCTAATAATGAGTATTTTTAATTTTATCAGCAAGATAGAAGACCCTCGCTCTGACATCAATAAAAAACATGAATTAATGGATGTGATTTTTTTAGCCTTCTCCGCTGTATTATGCGGCGCTTCTGGCTGGAAATCGATTCAGGAATTTGGTGAGTTACAGAGCGAGTGGCTTAAACAATACACGCATTTTACTCACG
>NZ_KL543988.1:30667-91636 GCF_000711895.1 Photorhabdus australis DSM 17609 | reverse complement strand
CAGTTTTTTGATATTGAAGGTGAACCAAAAATTTGGTGGAAAGGCCAGATTTCTGCGCGAAATCAAGCAAAAAGGCATCAAACGGTCTGTGATGTACTGGAGGGGACTCCTCATGTGGAATGGCATTTTTTACAGCCTGTCAGTTCTGGCTATTTTAAAATATTGTTTAGTGAATATGAAAATATCAGTGTTCACTATACACCCTGCGCCAATTTGGCGGCGACAGCTTAATTAGAGGTTTAAATGGCAATTATTCGTTTAAAAATTAATGTACGTTATGAACAGCAGGAAGTTATTACTGTAGATTCGGTATTAATGGATTTATTCTGTGTCACACAGCAAATCTTAGGATTATTACCATTAATTACCGAAGTGTGATGGAGATGGTGTTATTTACCAATTGAAAAACGGTGGAGAACGTTAATGGTAAAAGCAGTTATTCTGCTGGGTGATACGACAGATCATGGCGGTAAGGTGATTACCGCTATTGATGACTATACTCACAAGGGCATTCCTATCGCGGGTAAAGGTGATTTGGTAGAGTGCCCTCAATGCCAAGGTGTATTTCCTATTATTCAGGGTGCTGACTCTTTAAAATATAAAGGGAAACCGATTGTGCTTGAAGGAATGCAAACCGCTTGTGGGGCAAAATTAATTGCCATTCAAAGTAAGTTTACCTGTGATTTTTGAAATCAATGGAGCTGACGCCTTGCGGGACAGGCTCCATGATAAACAAACTCCATTAAAGTCTCTAAAATAGTGATGAATTGGTTTTTTCGGTCATATTAAGCACATTCAATGCACATAAATATTGAGCATCAGAGTCAATAAATTGAAGATAGCTTCAGTTCACTTTATTAGCTATTTTCACCGTATAACTTTTTTAATACTAAACTGAAAATTTAAATCACTTTATGCGGACCAAAGCATTCATAGTGAATAAATTGTTGATCAATTCCCATATCCAATAACTGTTTCGCCACATATTGCATAAAAGGAACGGGACCACAGAAATAAAAATGCATTCCTTCGGTTTTAAGTGTCTCATTCAGCACTGCCAGATCCATAAAACCTTTGTGTTGATAATGAATACCTTGTTGATCTTCATCTCTTGGTTCGCGGTACCAAATTGTGCTGTTAAGATTCGGCATTGCTTGCGCGATGTTTGTGACTTCATTGATAAATGCGTGATGACCACCGTGTTCTGTTGCATGTAACCAGTTAACCTGACTGTCGTGATTTTGCTGGTGCAGTTGATGCAACATACTCATCATCGGTGTCAGGCCAACCCCCGCAGAAATCAGAGTAACAGGTGTTTCTGGCTTAATATCAAGGAAAAAATCTCCGCGTGGAGCGGCCAGCCAAACGGTGTCGCCTTCTTGTATCTTATCGTGCATATGGTTAGAAACTGTTCCTTGTGGCTCTCGTTTGATCGCAATGCGATAGCTGGAGCCATTTGGTGCTGTTGTCAATGAGTACTGGCGGATTTCACGGTTATCAAAACTATCATCTTCCAAATAAATGCTTAAATACTGGCCGGGTTTGTAGTCCATCACTTTTCCGCCATCCTGTGGCACAAACTCAAAGCTGCAAATGACATCACTTTTTACTTGTTTCTGACTGATACGGAATGGGCGCAAGCCACGCCAGCCGCCATCTGTCGATTCGCCACTATGATAGATCTGCTCTTCACGATTGATAAAAACATCAGCCAGCACACCGTAAGCTTTTCTCCAAGCGTCCAGAATTTCATTTCCCGGTTGGAACATTTCATCCAATGTTGCCAGCAGGTGAGTGCCGACAATTTGATAATGTTCTGGTTGAATGTTCAGACTGGCGTGTTTATGAGCAATTTTTTCAACGGCTGGCAAGAGGGCTGTCAGATTGTCAAGATTGGCCGCGTAGGCGCAGATGGCATTGAATAGGGCTTCACGCTGATCGCCATTAAGTTGATGGCTCATATTAAAAATATTTTTCAGCTCAGGATTATGTTTGAACATCCGTTCATAAAAATGGGCTGTCAGTTTCGGGCCAGTAGCAGCGAGCAGTGGAATAGTAGATTTGACAGTTGCAATGGTTTGACTATCCAGCATGATTGAAACTCCTGAATTTTTTTCAAGTGATCATGAAAACTATAACATGTAAATTAAATGCAACTTATAATTTTTTGGCGATTTTGTAAATATAAAATGTGGTCTTTATGATAAAAAAATATTCGTAGCAGATATTTATACTAAGACTGAGGCTGCCTTAGGTCACAAATCCCGACAATGTCCAGAAATACAGGGAATTTTTGTTATATCTGGGAAAACTAATACCTTGTTGCAATTGATATGCAATCGTTTGCGTAAAATATTTTGTCAAGACTATCTCATTCTATGAAAAGAGTTTACACTGTGTGCCATTCTGCCCTTTGGGGTGTTGTTTGAAGAGAAGTTAGCTGAGTCAGGAGAATCCAATGTTAAAGCGTGAAATGAATATTGCTAATTATGATCCCGAACTATGGCAGGCGATGGAGCAAGAAGTTGTTCGTCAGGAAGAACATATCGAGTTAATTGCTTCTGAAAACTATACCAGCCCAAGAGTTATGCAGGCACAGGGCTCTCAGCTCACTAACAAATATGCCGAAGGTTACCCGGGTAAACGTTATTACGGCGGTTGTGAATATGTAGATGTTGTTGAACAATTGGCTATTGATCGTGCTAAGGCGCTGTTTGGTGCTGATTATGCCAACGTTCAGCCTCACTCTGGCTCTCAAGCGAATGCGGCAGTTTATATGGCTTTGCTGCAACCCGGTGATACGGTGTTGGGGATGAATTTGGCACATGGTGGTCATTTGACTCATGGCTCCCCAGTTAACTTCTCTGGTAAGTTATATAACATCGTGCCTTACGGTATTGATGAAAGCGGTAAGATTGATTACGACGATATCGCTGCACAAGCTCAAAAACATCAGCCAAAAATGATTATTGGCGGTTTTTCTGCTTACTCCGGTGTGGTTGACTGGGCAAGAATGCGTGAAATTGCAGACAGTATCGGCGCTTATTTGTTCGTTGATATGGCTCATGTTGCTGGTCTAATTGCCGCAGGCGTTTATCCTAACCCAGTTCCTCATGCTCACATTGTGACTACCACGACGCATAAAACATTGGCGGGTCCACGCGGTGGCTTGATCCTGGCAAAAGGTGGCGACGAAGAACTGTATAAGAAATTGAATTCTTCTGTGTTCCCTGGTTGCCAGGGTGGACCTTTGATGCATGTTATTGCCGGTAAGGCAGTTGCATTGAAAGAAGCTATGGAGCCAGAATTCAAAGCATATCAACACCAGGTTGCTGATAATGCTAAAGCAATGGTTGAGGTCTTCCTGGCGCGTGGCTATAAAGTCGTTTCCGGTGGTACAGAGAACCATTTATTCCTGCTGGATCTGGTTGATAAAGATATCACTGGTAAAGACGCTGATGCTGCGTTGGGTCGTGCAAACATTACCGTAAACAAAAATAGTGTACCCAATGATCCGAAGAGTCCGTTTGTGACTTCTGGTGTACGTATTGGTACTCCTGCAATTACCCGCCGTGGTTTCAAACAAGTAGAAGCTCAGGAATTAGCAGGTTGGATGTGCGATGTATTAGACAACATCAATGATGAAGCGATCATTGAAACGACTAAGCAAAAAGTTCTGGCTATTTGCGCGAAATATCCGGTTTACGCGTAAGTTATGATTTTTTAATAAATAATTATTAAAACCTGCTCCAGCTAACCTTGTTTGCTTAAGTTAGTGTCGAGCAGGTTTTTTGCATTATTAACCAGGAGGATTAATGGTTATTCAGTCAACACGTTGGTTGGCGTTAGACTATTTCACGTACTTCTTTTCTTATGGGATATTTTTGCCTTTCTGGGCAGTTTGGCTTCAGGGGGAAGGCATAACACCTGATATGATAGGGATTTTATTGGGCACGGGTTTAGTTTCTCGTTTTGTGGGTAGTTTACTGATCGCCCCTACGGTGAAGAATCCGGCAGCTCTTATTCTTGCACTGCGTATATTGGCACTATTGACCTTGGTTTTCCTTATCGGTTTTACATTGGGAAATCACTGGGCATGGCTCTTATTTATCATGATTGGCTTCAACCTGTTTTTTTCGCCAATGATGCCATTAAGTGACGCGCTGGCAGGAACCTGGCAAAAACAATTTCCCTTTGATTACGGTAAAATACGGGTTTGGGGTTCAATTGCTTTTATTATCAGTTCTGCGTTGACCGGAGAATTTATCTCTGTATGGGGACATCAAGTTATTCTTATCACTATTCTGTTCAGTGCCTCATCAACGCTACTGGCAACATTGCTGAAACCCTCCATCATGCCTGCTAGTAACATAAAATCAACCAAAGTTGATATGGTGTCATTTAAACAGCTGTTGTCTGAAAAATCGATACGCCAATTCCTGCTCTGTGTGGCTTTGTTGCAAGGCGCTCACGCAGGATATTACAGTTTTAGTGCAATTTATTGGGAGAAAGCGGGTTATTCTGCCTCGACAGTCGGTTATCTTTGGTCGTTAGGAGTAATAGCTGAAGTTGTTATTTTTACACTGAGTAATAAGTTATTTCGCCGTTGGAATGCTCGTAGCCTTTTGCTGCTTTCCGGTATATGTGGAGTTGTTCGCTGGGGATTAATGGGAACATTCACTACATTGCCAGTGTTGATTGTTGTGCAAATCCTGCATTGTGGCACATTCACGGTTTGCCATCTGGCGGCAATGCGTTTTATCGGTGCCAGAAAGGAAGGGGAAATCGTTCGATTGCAGGCGACTTATTCTGCGTTAGCAATGGGAGGCGGTATTGCTGTCATGACGGTAATTGCAGGATTTATGTATGATTATCTGCACAGTGGAATTTTCTGGGTAATGGCTTTAGTTGCTTTTCCTGCCATCTTCTTGCGGCCACAGGTTAAAGCTCATAATTATTAACAACATAGGTTCAGTTTCTTATGGGATTTTTTGTAAGAAACTGGCATAGCTTTAATAATATTTTTATGAGATATCATGTCGAACAAGTTAACAATAAAAGATATCGCACGTCTGGCTAATG
Source organism: Photorhabdus australis DSM 17609 (assembly GCF_000711895.1). Lineage (GTDB taxonomy): Bacteria > Pseudomonadota > Gammaproteobacteria > Enterobacterales > Enterobacteriaceae > Photorhabdus > Photorhabdus australis. Next base: position 86,554 of record NZ_KL543988.1, on the reverse strand, counting down.
TGAGTAAATCAACTGTATCGCGTGTATTAAACAATGAAAATAGCGTAAGTTCACAGGTACGTGAAAGAGTCGAAGCGATTATTCACCAAAATAACTTTATTCCCTCTAAATCTGCGAGAGCGATGCGGGTGAAAAGTGACAAAATTATCGCCTTAATTGTGTCACGGTTAGGATCATTTTCGGAAAATCTGTCTATAAGTACGATGTTACCCCTATTTTATCAGCATGGTTATGATCCTATTATTATGGAAAGTAATTTTAATCCGCAGCTTTTACAGGAACATCTACGTCAGCTGGCGTTACGTAATGCGGATGGTGTTATTTTGTTTGGTTTTACAGGATTATCAGAAGAATTCTTGTTTCCCTGGCGTGACAGAATAGTGGTATTTGCACGTGAATATGCTGATTTTTCTTCCATATGTTATGACGATGCAGGTGCTGTTCGCTTACTAATGAATGAGCTTTACCAGCGTGGTCACAGAGATATTAGTTTTCTTGGGGTACGTGATTGTGATACCACGACAGGGTTTCGTCGTCATCAATCCTATTTAAGTTGCTGTGAACAGAAAGAGTTACGCCCACTGTCAGTTCAATGTGATTTAAGTTATCAGAGTGGATTTCAGCATGTAGACAAAGTACTAATAAAGGAAACGACGGCTTTAATCTGTGCAACAGACAGCCTGGCGTTAGGAGCATATAAGTATTTGCAGCAAAATAACCGGGAAGATATACAGATAGGTAGTATTGGCAGTACACCTTTGCTGAATTTTTTATACCCTAACACGCTTTCTGTGGATTTGGGCTATAGTGAAGCCGGTAAGTATGCGGCTAATCAATTGATGGCTCAGATAAATCAACAATACCCAAAACAGCAGGTAATCATTCCCAGTAAATTGGCTTAAAAGTAAGAATATTGTAGTTTCAGTGTGATCTTTAGCGCATTTTTGGGAACGTTCCCATGACAAGCATTACTGAATGATATTAGGATGAAATTACTTTACTAAGCATGCTAATTAGTGATTGATACTAACTTATAATGATTGGCTATGATGAAAAATAAAATAAATTCTAAAGATATAGAAAAACTAATTACATTAATCGGTGGTTGTGAAAATATAGCCAATGTGACTCATTGTATTACTCGATTGAGGTTTGTATTGGTTGAACCCGATAAGGCGATGACAGATAAAATAAAAAATCTGCCGATGGTTAAAGGGTGTTTTACCAATGCAGGGCAGTTTCAGGTAGTGATAGGTACTAATGTTGGTGATTATTATCAGGTTTTAAACAGCTATCTTGGTCAATCTGAATTAAGTCAAAAAGATATACAGCAGGTTGAGAAAAAGCAGGCTAAGAAAAAAAATATGAAATGGCAAGAGCGTATTATTTCTCAGTTTGCAGAAATATTTTTTCCTTTGCTACCGGCATTAATTAGCGGTGGGCTTATTTTGGGCTTCCGTAATATTATTGGTGATATTCCTTTCAGTGAAGGTAAATCTTTAGCCCAAATATATCCTATCTGGAAAACAATATATGATTTTTTATGGCTGTTAGGTGAGGCTATTTTCTTCTATTTGCCAGTAGGTATTTGTTGGTCAGCCGTCAGGACAATGGGTGGGACACCGATATTAGGAATTATATTAGGAATAACATTGGTGTCTCCTCAACTAATGAATGCTTATCAATTAGGGCAACATATTCCTGATATATGGAATTTTGGCTTGTTTACGATTGATAAAGTTGGTTATCAAGCACAAGTTATTCCGTCACTATTGGCAGGTATTACTTTAGGGTGGATTGAAATTCAGTTAAAACGGGTGGTTCCTAGTTATCTCTATTTGGTGATTGTTCCTGTTGTTTCGTTGATCTTAGCAACCTTTTTAGCGCATAGCCTTATTGGGCCGTTTGGTCGGTTACTTGGAGACGGTGTCGCTTGGGTTGTTAAGACGTTGATGACAGGAAGTTTTGCTCCTATAGGCGCGGCTTTATTCGGATTTTTTTATGCGCCGTTGGTTATCACGGGTATTCATCAAACCACATTAGCGATAGATATGCAGATGGTGCAAAGTATAGGTGGAACGCCGATTTGGCCTATTATTGCATTATCTAATATTGCTCAAGGTTCAGCGGTTGTTGGCATTATTTTGGTCAGTAAAAAGCATCATGAACGTGAGTTATCTGTACCGGCAGCGATCTCAGCATATTTGGGCGTCACTGAGCCTGCTATGTATGGTATTAATATCAAATACCGATTTCCTATGCTTTGTGCCATGATTGGTTCTGGTTTCGCTGGATTAATTTGTGGATTGAGTGGTGTATTAGCAAATGGTATTGGTGTCGGTGGTCTGCCAGGTATTCTTTCGATTAAACCGCAATTCTGGGCAATTTACGCATTAGCTATACTCGTGGCTGTCATTATTCCGCTGGTATTGACGACGATTGTTTATCGGAAGAAGAATATGAGTAATGTGTTAGCTGTTGAATAATTCTGTTAAATCTTCACCTGATTAACAGATATATACCCAATAGATTTCAAGATGGACCGCGGCGGCAAGAGAACGCATCCCCAGGAGCATAGATAACGATGTGACTGGGGTAAGTGAACGCAGCTAACAAAGCAGCAGCTTGAAAGATGAAGGGTATAGATAACTCTATGACCGGGGTGAGTGAGTGCAGCCAACAAAGAGGCAACTTGAAGGATGAAGGGTATAAAAGTAACTTTAATTCAGGAAATATATTGATAAGGTGTTTTTGATGGACAAAATAATTCCATGGTGGTTACAAGGTGTCATCTATCAGATATATCCTAAAAGTTTCCAGGATACTACTGGTAGTGGAACTGGCGATCTTAACGGCATCACTTACCGGCTTGATTATTTGAAAAAACTGGGAGTAGACGCTATTTGGGTGACTCCTTTTTACCTCTCACCACAGGTAGATAATGGTTATGATGTCGCTGATTATTATTCGATTGATCCAGCTTATGGATCAATGGATGATTTTAAGCGTTTGGTCGATGAAGCACATCAACGTGATATTCGTATTATCGTGGATATTGTTTTCAACCATACATCGACTCAACACCCTTGGTTCAAACAAGCACAAGATATTAATAGCCCTTACCGGCAATATTACATCTGGCGGGATGGGGTGCCGGGGACACCGCCTAATAATTGGGTGTCAAAATTTGGAGGGAATGCCTGGGAATGGCACGCGGAAAGCAAACAGTATTATTTACACCTGTTTGCCACTGAGCAGGCGGATCTAAATTGGGAGCATGAACCAGTACGAGCTGAACTTAAAAAGATTTGTGAATTTTGGGCTGATTTGGGCGTTGATGGATTCCGTCTGGATGTGATCAATTTGGTCTCTAAGCAGCAGGACTTTCCTGAGGCAACTGAAGGAGATGGGCGCCAATTCTATACTGATGGTCCGCGTATTCATGAATTTTTGCAGGAAATAAATAGAGAAGCATTCCAACCTGCGGGGGTGATGACTGTTGGGGAAATGTCTTCTACTTCCCTGGAAAATTGTCAGCGTTATTCCTCGTTAGGTGGTGAAGAATTATCGATGGTTTTTGCTTTTCATCACCTGAAAGTCGATTACCCCAATGGTGAAAAATGGGTGACAGCACCACCTGATTTTATTGAGCTGAAGAAAATTTTTGCTAAATGGCAGCAAGGGATGTATGAACGGGCGTGGAATGCATTGTTCTGGTGTAATCACGATCAGCCGCGTATTGTTTCACGTTTTGGTGGTGAAGGGGCATTACGGGTTCCATCTGCTAAAATGTTGGCAATGGTGTTGCATGGTATGCAAGGAACTCCTTACATCTATCAAGGGGAAGAATTGGGGATGACTAACCCTAATTTTTCTCAAATTGAAGATTATCGGGATATAGAAAGTTTAAATATTTATCAGGAGAAGATTGAGCTGGGCGATGATAAAGAAAAAATCTTATCGGTCTTAGCGAAGAAATCTCGTGATAATGGGCGAACGCCGATGCAGTGGAATGCAACTCATAATGCAGGATTTACTCAGGGGGAACCGTGGCTCGCGCTAAATAGTGATTACCAGGAAGTAAATGCTGAAAACGCTATGCAGGATGATGATTCAGTTTTTCATTGTTATGCACGCTTAATAAAGTTGCGTAAGGAATATCCTGTACTGACTTATGGCAGCTATGAAGACTTATTGCCATCTCATCCTTCTCTTTGGTGTTATATTCGTCGTTGGGAAAATCAAACGTTGCTGGTTATCGCCAATCTCAGCGCGGAGGGGCAGGAGTGGTCACTGGATGCTTCTTTATCCCATTGCTCATGGGTTAAGTTAATGGGGAATTATCCTGAACACCAGCTACCTGCAAAAAACAGACAGCTACAGCCTTATGAAGCCGTTTATTGGTTAGCGGAGTAATTTAGGTTTAAAACGACAACAAAAAAGTTCATTGATGACTTTTTTGTTGTCAAATGGAATTGCAGGCTCAAAGGATATCGCCTGCAATTCCTGCTTTAAATATTGGCTTTGAATTAACGTTTCAATGCTTCTGATAATTCATCACGCATTTCGGCCAAAATATCTTTGACAACGCGTGGATTACCCGCAACAAGATTACCGGAATGAATGTAATTATGGCCGCCAACGAAATCAGTAATGATACCGCCAGATTCACGAACTAACAGTTCACCACCCATAAAATCCCACGGCTTCAGGCCAATTTCAAAGTAACCATCAACCCGGCCAGCCGCAACGTAAGCCAGATCCAGCGCGGCTGAACCTGTACGGCGGAAATCGGCGCAACGAATAAATAATTTGCCCAAAGTATTAATGAAAACAGTGGAATGCTGTTTTGTTTTGAATGGAAAACCTGTTGCCAAAATAGTGCCATCTAAATCGCGGGCATTGGTACCACGCAGACGGTAACCATTCAACTGAGCGCCTTGACCACGGGTGGCGGTGAACAGCTCATTACGCATTGGATCATAAACAACAGCAACTTCAGTGCGACCTTTAATGCGCACTGCAATAGAAACCGCGAAGTGGGGGAGACGCCTGATAAAGTTAGTAGTGCCATCCAGTGGATCAATTACCCATTGAATATCATCGTCTTCGCCTGCCAGTTCTCCACTTTCTTCAGTAATAATCGTGTGCTTAGGATAAGATTTGCGAATAACGTCGATAATTAACGTTTCAGCAGCTTTGTCAACGTTGGTCACAAAGTCATTATTGCCTTTTTGACTCGCTTCAACCGCATCAGGAGTTTCATAATTCTTGGCAATCAAGTTGCCGGCCTTACGCGCGGCGCGTATGGCGATGGTCAGCATCGGATGCATGGGATATTTTCCACCAGGATGTTAAAGAACGGATAATTAATCGGCGCGCAGTATAGCAGTAGTTCTGAAAAATGACTAATGCTGTGTTAAGATATTTGGCTCTTATAACTAGTCCAGAAGTTGTCATGTTAGAAAATATCCGCATTATCCTGGTTGAAACTTCCCATACAGGGAATATGGGTTCAACTGCCCGGGCAATGAAAACAATGGGATTAACCAATCTTTATCTGGTTAATCCACTAGTTCAGCCAGATTCTCATGCAATTGCTCTCTCTGCTGGTGCCAGCGATGTTATTGGTAATGCGACTATTGTTGATAGTCTGGATAAAGCGTTGGCGGGTTGTGAACTGGTCATTGGTACCAGTGCTCGTTCAAGAACCCTTTCATGGCCGATGGTTGAACCTCGTGAATGTGGTGAGCGTAGCGTTCAAGCAGCTGAACATGCGCCTGTTGCCATTGTTTTTGGGCGTGAGCGTGTGGGACTCACTAATGAAGAATTGCAGAAGTGCCATTTTCATCTGAATATCCCGACTAATCCAGAATACAGTTCATTAAATCTGGCAATGGCGGTTCAGCTCGTAAGTTATGAAATCCGTATGGCCTATCTCGCGCGTCAGGATAAAGTTGAGCCGGAAGCAGACGAGACTGAATATCCATTAGCCGATGATATGGAACGTTTTTATCATCACCTTGAGCATGTATTGCATGATTCTGGTTTCATCAGGAAAGCTCATCCTGGTCAAATAATGAATAAATTAAGACGGCTTTTTACTCGTGCTCGGCCTGAGGCGCAAGAGCTGAATATTCTGCGTGGCATACTGACCTCGGTTGAAAAATGGGCGAAAAATAGTTGAGTGAATTACTAGGTTAAATAGTTGACTAAAATACTCAGGAATGACACAATTTCATTCATATTTCACCACGGGGTAATTCATTTATGAGATTGACATCTAAAGGGCGTTATGCAGTAACTGCCATGCTTGATGTGGCGTTACACTCACAAGAAGGTCCGGTGCCCTTGGCCGACATTTCTGAACGTCAGGGTATTTCCCTCTCCTACCTTGAACAATTATTTTCTCGCTTGCGTAAAAATGGTTTGGTTTCAAGCGTCCGTGGTCCGGGTGGTGGTTATTTACTTGGCAGAGATGCGGGTAAAATTGTTGTTTCCGAAGTTATTTTCGCTGTTGATGAATCAGTAGATGCTACCCGTTGCCAGGGTAAAGAAGGGTGTCAGGGTGGTGATCGTTGTTTGACACATGCTTTGTGGCGCGATTTGAGTGATCGTATTACCAGCTTCCTGAGTAGTATCAGTTTAAAAGAATTAGTTAATAATCAAGAAGTGTTAGATGTTGCTGATCGTCAAGATAACGATAAACGCCGTACGCCTAATGGCAGAGCACAAGAAACAATTAATGTCAATCTGCGCGCATAAGCAGAACTTGTGATGAATTGAAGTATTAGAAGTAGGGAGCATGTAAGCAATGAAATTACCCATTTATTTAGACTACTCAGCAACGACACCGGTTGATACGCGTGTTGCTGAAAAAATGATGCAATATCTGACCATGGACGGGGTATTTGGTAACCCGGCTTCCCGTTCTCACCGTTTTGGCTGGCAGGCTGAAGAAGCGGTTGATATTGCCCGTAATCAGATTGCTGATTTAGTGGGCGCTGATCCGCGTGAAATTGTTTTCACTTCCGGCGCAACTGAATCAGATAATCTAGCTATTAAAGGTGCGGCTAATTTTTATCAGAAAAAAGGCAAGCATATCATCACCAGCAAAACTGAACATAAAGCGGTTCTGGATACTTGCCGTCAGCTAGAGCGTGAAGGATTTGAAGTCACTTATCTGGCGCCTCAAAGCAATGGGCTGATTGATTTAAAAGATCTGGAAGCTGCGATGCGTGATGACACTATTTTGATTTCTATCATGCACGTTAACAATGAAATTGGTGTGGTACAGGACATCGCTGCTATTGGCGAAATGTGTCGCAGCCGCAGCATCATTTTCCATGTTGATGCCACTCAGAGCGTAGGTAAGCTCCCTATCGATCTAACTAAACTGAAAGTCGACCTGATGTCTTTCTCGGCGCATAAAATTTATGGGCCGATGGGAATTGGTGCACTGTACGTTCGCCGCAAACCACGCATTCGTATTGAAGCTCAGCAACATGGTGGTGGTCATGAACGTGGTATGCGTTCTGGCACTTTACCCGTTCACCAAATTGTCGGTATGGGTGAAGCCTATCGCATTGCTAAACAAGAGATGGAAAGCGAATCTCAACGTCTGCGTGGTCTGCGTTTGCGCCTGTGGAATGGTATCAAAGATATCGAAGAAGTTTTCCTTAACGGTGATTTGGAGCACGGTGCGCCACACATTCTGAATGTCAGCTTCAACTATGTTGAAGGTGAATCACTGATGATGTCATTAAAAGATCTGGCGGTTTCTTCGGGTTCCGCATGTACTTCTGCAAGTTTGGAGCCCTCCTACGTATTGCGTGCGTTGGGTATGAATGACGAACTGGCCCACAGCTCTATCCGTTTCTCTTTAGGGCGCTTTACCACGGAAGAAGAGATCGACTACGCCATTGAACTGATTCACAAATCTATTGGCCGCTTGCGTGAGCTTTCTCCACTGTGGGAAATGTTCAAACAAGGTGTAGATCTTAACAGTATCGAATGGTCTCATCACTAATTAGACGGCTTTGGGGGTAACAACTATGGCTTACAGCGAAAAAGTAATTGATCACTATGAAAACCCACGTAACGTTGGTTCCTTCGATAATGAAGATCCAACGGTTGGCAGCGGCATGGTCGGTGCTCCGGCGTGTGGTGACGTTATGAAACTACAAATCAAGGTCAATAATGAAGGCATTATTGAAGATGCGCGTTTCAAAACTTATGGTTGCGGTTCTGCAATTGCTTCCAGCTCTTTAGTCACTGAGTGGATGAAGGGCAAATCTCTGGAGCAGGCAGAAGCGATTAGAAATACTGAAATTGCAGATGAATTAGAGCTGCCACCAGTGAAAATTCACTGTTCTATTCTGGCAGAAGATGCAATTAAAGCAGCCATTGCGGATTACAAAAGTAAACGCCAGGGCAAATAATTGCCCTTGAGAATAAGAAAATAGAATATGAATTTGGTGGATACTGGCTGTTTATACCATCCAGTATCCGCCTTTGCTGGTTTTGAAAAGTGAGGTTGTTGTATGTCAATTTCCCTTACAGAAAGTGCTGCACAACGCGTTTCGTCATTCCTGAGTAACCGTGGAAAAGGTGTTGGCTTACGCCTTGGTGTCAGAACGTCAGGCTGCTCAGGTATGGCATATTTGCTTGAATTTGCCGACGTGATTAACGAAGACGACACTGTGTTTGAAGATAAGGGTGTCAAAGTTATCGTGGATGGTAAAAGCATGGTCTATCTTGACGGTACAGAACTGGATTTTGTTAAAGAGGGCCTTAATGAAGGCTTTAAATTCAACAACCCGAATGTTTCCAGCGAATGTGGTTGTGGAGAAAGTTTTAACGTTTAATTCCGTTTTTCGGCTAAATCCAGAGAATAAGTTTAGATTATGGACTATTTCACTCTATTCGGGCTGCCGGCTCGTTATGCTATTGACCGTGAACAACTGACAAACTGTTATCAGGAATTGCAGCGTCAGTTTCATCCTGATCGCTTTGCCAGTCAACCAGAGCGCGAAAAAACGCTGGCGTTGCAGCAGGCAGCGACTATCAATGATGGTTATCAAACGCTTAAACACCCACTGAAACGTGCTGAATATATACTCTCTCTACAGGGTTTTGATTTAGCCAACGAGCAACATACCATGAATGACAACGCTTTCCTGATGGAACAGCTTATGTTGCGGGAAGAGTTAGAGTTTATTGAAAATAAAGCAGATGCAGAAATGGCATTGGCAGATTTTGCTGCACGTCTGAACGGGATGATTAAAACCCGTGGTCAGCAAATGGAGCAGCAATTGAATGAACAGCAGTGGGAACAAGCAGCCGATGCCGTTCGTAAATTGCGTTTTCTGGATAAATTACAGCAGCAAGTTGAACAACTGGAAGAACGTTTACTGGACGACTTTTAAGGAAGGCGTATATGGCTTTATTACAAATCAGCGAGCCGGGTTTATCTGCTGTACCACATCAACGTCGTTTGGCTGCTGGCATTGATTTAGGTACAACGCATTCATTAGTTGCAACTGTTCGTAGTGGGCAAGCGGAAACCCTGATGGATAGTGAAGATCGTTACCTGCTTCCTTCGGTTGTTCACTATCATAAACATGGGACTGAAATTGGTTGGTTAGCTCGTCAACAGGCTGCGCGAGATCCTGCTAATACCATCAGTTCCGTGAAGCGCATGATGGGGCGCTCTCTGGCTGATATTCAGCAACGTTATCCCAATCTTCCTTATCAATTTCAGGCAAGTGAAAACGGGCTGCCATTAATCAATACGGCAATAGGTTTAGTCGATCCTATTCAGGTTTCTTCTGAGATTCTTAAACTGTTGACACAACGTGCAGAAGAAACACTGGAGGGTAAGCTTGATGGTGTTGTGATCACGGTCCCAGCCTATTTTGATGATGCCCAGCGTCAGGGCACAAAAGACGCAGCGCGTTTAGCTGGATTGCATGTTCTGCGCTTGCTTAACGAACCGACTGCCGCGGCGATTGCTTACGGATTGGATTCTGGTCAGGAAGGTGTGATTGCTGTTTATGATTTAGGTGGTGGTACATTTGACGTTTCTGTCCTCCGACTGAGCCGTGGCGTATTTGAAGTGCTGGCAACCGGTGGTGATACTGCGCTTGGCGGGGATGATTTCGATTTAATGCTGGTTGACTGGTTTCGTGAACAGGCAGGTATCAGCAGTCGTGATGATCACAGTCTACAGCGTCAGCTATTGGATGCTGCCACGCAGGTAAAAATTACTTTAAGTGATGCTGATATTGCAGAAATAAATGTTGCCGGTTGGCGGGGAGAAATCACCCGTTCTGAATTTGAAGCGCTGATTACCCCATTGGTAAAACGTACTTTGCTGGCAAGTCGCCGGGCATTAAAAGATGCAGAGGTTGCTGCGGATGAGGTTTTACAGGTGGTTATGGTGGGTGGTTCAACCCGCGTACCACTGGTTCGTCGTATGGTTGGGGAGCTTTTTGGCCGTGAACCATTGACTTCAATTGATCCTGATAAAGTTGTGGCTATCGGTGCTTCGATTCAGGCAGATATTTTGGTCGGTAATAAACCAGACAGCGACATGCTGTTACTGGATGTGATCCCGCTTTCACTTGGACTAGAAACCATGGGCGGCTTGGTTGAAAAAGTCATCCCACGCAATACCACCATTCCAGTAGCAAGAGCACAGGAATTCACGACCTTCAAAGACGGTCAGAGTGCAATGAGTATTCATGTGGTGCAAGGGGAAAGGGAATTGGTGAACGATTGTCGTTCACTGGCGCGTTTTACACTGCGTGGTATTCCGCCATTCCCGGCTGGTGGTGCCCATATCCGGGTGACTTTCCAGGTGGATGCTGATGGTTTGCTGAGCGTCAGCGCGTTGGAGAAATCGACTGGTGTGGAAGCGGCTATTCAGGTGAAACCTTCTTATGGTTTATCTGATGAAGAGATAGCTCGCATGATAAAAGACTCTATGGCAAATGCTCAGGAGGATATCAATGCGCGCAAACTGGCAGAACAAAAAGTAGAAGCGGCACGGGTACTGGAAAGTGTCACCGGTGCGTTAGAAAAAGATGCTGATCTACTGAATGAACAAGAACGGACGGCGATTGATATTGCTGTAGAAACACTTATAAAAAGCATTGAGGGAAGTGATCCTCAAATTATAGAGAACGCAATTAAACAACTGGACAAGCAAACGCAGGAATTCGCAGCGCGTCGGATGGATACCTCTATTCGTCGCGCATTGGCGGGCCATTCTGTGGATGAGATTTAATTATGCCGAAAATTGTATTTTTACCTCATAACGATCTTTGCCCTGATGGTGCAGTACTGGAAGCCAGAGAAGGTGAATCTATTCTGGATGTTGCATTGCGCAATGGGATTGAAATTGAGCATGCCTGCGAAAAATCCTGTGCTTGCACAACTTGCCATTGTATCGTTCGTGAAGGTTTCGATTCACTGGAAGAGAGTTCTGAACTGGAAGATGACATGTTGGATAAAGCGTGGGGGCTGGAGCCGGAAAGTCGTCTGAGTTGTCAGGCCAGAGTCTCTGATGAAGATTTAGTAATAGAAATTCCAAAATACACGATTAACCATGCCCGTGAGCACTGATTGGCAGGAGAAATATAAATGAGCCTAAAATGGTCTGACAGTCGTGAAATCGCAGAAGCACTGTATGACAAGTTTCCTGATCTGGATCCAAAAACAGTTCGCTTTACTGATATGCATCAGTGGATTTGTGAATTAGATGATTTTGATGATGCTCCCGAAAAATCTAATGAAAAGCTTCTGGAAGCTATTCTTTTGGTCTGGTTAGATGAGTTTGAATAACAAATGGCATAAATTTGTTATTTATCCGTCATCGTTTTAAGGTAGTCTGAACTTTAATGAAAAACTGGCTTTGGCCAGTTTTTTTATAAGGTTAATATCTGGCAGGCGAATAATTATGTAATGTACTTCACATTCACCCACATTAATATTATCTGGGTGGGAGCCTGAATAAGATCCTCACTGCTATTAAGCGGTGAATAATTAAGAGGTGAGAAAAGAATGACCAAACAAATTATGCCGATAACACTGTGTTATGAGCCAGCAGCCGCCTGCTGGGGTGAAAAAGCACTGATTAGTTCGAGTGATCAAGGGATGACCATTCATCTGGTTGGTAAAGGTAAACTGGGTGCTGTTCAACGGGCCGGGCGTAAAATTGATGGACAGGGAGTTCGTCATGTAGCTTTGGTTGGTGAAGGCTGGGATTTAGAAAAAAGTTGGGCATTCTGGCAGGGATTTCGTTCGCCAAAAGGTAAACGCTCTATTGAATGGCCTCAATTGCCGGCAGCTGAAAAGCAAGAATTGGAAAATAGAATTAAAATTATTGATTGGGTACGTGACACCATCAATATGTCAGCGGAAGAACTTGGGCCAGAACAATTGGCGAAGCGTGCTATTGACTTGCTGTGTGGCATTGCGAATGAGGCGGTAAGTTATCGTGTTACTAAAGGCGAAGATTTACGTGAACAGGGTTATGCGGGTATTCATACCGTTGGTCGTGGTTCTTCCCGTGATCCGATTCTGTTGGCGTTGGATTACAATCCAACTGACAACCCGCAAGCGCCAGTATTCGCCTGTTTGGTTGGTAAAGGCATCACATTTGATACCGGTGGCTACAGCCTAAAACAATCTTCATTTATGGATTCCATGAAAGCGGATATGGGTGGAGCGGCAACACTGGCAGGAGCATTGGCTTTGGCAATCAGTCGTGGTCTGAAACAGCGTATTAAATTGTTCCTTTGCATTGCGGATAATATGGTCAGTGGTAATGCCTTTAAATTAGGTGATATTATCCGTTATCGTAATGGAAAATCGGTTGAAGTGATGAACACGGATGCGGAAGGTCGTCTGGTTTTAGCTGACGGTTTGATTGATGCCAGCAAAGAGAAAGCCAAATTAATTATTGATGCAGCAACCCTGACAGGTGCAGCGAAAATGGCTGTGGGTAATGATTATCACTCTATATTCAGCTTTGATGATAAATTGGCGGCGGATTTGCTGGCTGCTTCTGAATCTGAGAATGAATTATTCTGGCGTTTACCGTTAGCTGAATTCCATCGTAGTCAACTGCCATCAAATTTTGCTGACTTAAACAATGTTGCTGCGCCATCACATACGGCTGGTGCCAGCACTGCGGCGGCTTTCCTGTCTCACTTTGTTGAAGGGTACCAAAAAGGTTGGATTCATATTGATTGCTCGGCAACTTACCGTAAATCTGCTGTAGAACATTGGTCTGCTGGCGCAACAGGTTATGGTGTTCGTTCAATTGCGAGTTTGTTGTTGGCGAAAGCGAAATAAGTTGATTTTATATAAAAAACTGATTGGAGATTTTTATGAGTTCATTAAGTGAGTTGGTTTCGGTTGAGATTAATGTTCCAAGTGGTAGTGCGATAACACTCAGCCAGCTGGATGAATATCCTTCACAGCTCATTGAAGCTCTGGTCAGTTTATTTAGCCAGCGTAAACCAGTCCGCCGTGCTTTTATTGTTCAGGCTCATGATAAAAATGTGGACGAAAAGCCTAATTTATTAATTGGATTGGAAATGAATGGCTCAGCAGACGAAATTGAGCAATTAATTCATGAGGCTGGCAGTATTGCCTGTGAATACACTTCCGAGGAGGAACCTATAGATTTTTGCTTGGTTGATGAAAAAGAACGTGGCATTAGCCATTATTTAATTCAGCATACGCAACCATTTTACCAGCGTAAACTAGGTAGTTGGTTACGAGGGAATATTCCAGTAATGAATAAGTGACTATATTACCGTAATAGCACGACCATTCAAAAAATACTTATTTTTTGGATGGTAATTTGTCTATTCTTATTTTTTTATTTTCTTATTATGTTTTGTTTGCAAAATAAGGAGGGTTTATGGTGTTTATCTACAAGATGTGAAATCTAACTTAATTGAACAATTAAAGAAGACAGATATTGTTGTATACCCTATGGATTTCAAGATGCATCGCGACGGCAAGGGAGCGAATCCCCGGGAGCATAGATATAACTATGTGACCGGGGTGAGTGAGTGCAGCCAACAAAGAGGTAACTTGAAAGATAACGGGTATATACCGAATGAACTTCAAGATGCTTGAGCCGTCAGACGTAAAAACATTTAAATTCAACAACATAATCGTTTTTCAAACATACACTTTGAAGTGTCTTGAGTATATATACTTACTGGAAAGCAGATAAGTACTTATTATGTGAATCCAAGGGTTTTATTTAAAACTAATGATTGCACAATAACACCAGATATTTGGATATTGTATTTGGTATTATTCTGTTAAATTATTTCCATGATTATTCTATGAATTTTATTTCTTTTAATTATTATGGTTTTTATCTGTAAATATATGTTTTACACCAAGGTATAATAATTTCACGTTAATATTTCATGGCAATAAATATAATGGAGAGATAGTCATTTTATGTTGAAAAATTAACTTATAGAAAATAAGTGATAATTTGTGATCTGCTTATAATAATATGACGATATAAATGCTTTTCATTGTTTTATTGATGTACATCAATGCTATTGTTACCCGTATCGTTTTATAGAATCATTACTTCAACAAAATTAATGGATATACTATGTCATTAAAAATAACTGTACTCTTGGAAAATAAAACATCTGATTCATATTTGATAGCTAAGCCTGGGTTAAGCCTTTTACTTGAGGATGGAGAAGAGAAGATAATTTTTGACACCGGCCCGGATGACAGCTATATCGAGAATGCCAACCGGATGGGAATATCTATTGATGATATATCTAAGATTGTTATCTCTCATGGTCATTCTGACCATATCGGTGGTGTTAATTATTTCCCTCATAATGCTAAATTAATATGTCATCCTGATGCATTAAATGAGAGATATTATGGAGTTAAGTTTAAAAATAGTGTTTTAAAATTCAAAAAAATGTCGGGTAAAATTAATAAAAGAATCAAGAAGAAAGTTTTTTTTCGTTTGACAAAATCTCATATGAATATAGGTGAACGATTTGTTTTTTCAGGAGAAATAGCAAATAATCATCGAAAATCCTATGGCTTAGTAAGAAAAAACTCCTGGTCCAATGACTATATATTTGATGATAGTGCTTTAATTTGGAAAAGTGATCACGGACTGGTTATTATTGTTGGCTGTGGTCATTCGGGTATTTGCGAAATAATTAATCACGCTAAAATGATTACAGGTGTGGATAAAGTATTCGCAGTAATAGGCGGGTTCCATTTGAGGAGAGCATTACCGACAGAGTTATTGAAGATTAGAGAGTTTTTCATAAAAGAAAATATAAAAGAAGTCTATGGGTGTCATTGTACGGGTAGTTGGGGAAGGCTTTGGTTGCCAAATGCAAAGGGATTGAAAACAGGACAAGTGTTATTGGTCGGGTAATATTAAGAATTGGCGTTTTTGTCTTTCTAAATCATTTGGTCTATACCCAAGATACTTCAAAGTGCATGTTTGAAAAACGATTATGTTGTTGAATTTAAATGTTTTTATGTCTGGCGGCTCAAGTATCTTGAAGTTCATTCGGTATATAAATAACGATTAGTGAATATTTCTATTACTGATTTTATTGATATTTACTATTGTATTTTCTCTCATAGAGGGCTTTGTCGGCATTTTCTAAAAAACGACTAAAAAAACAAAGGCTTTGTATAAGTGATCATTGCCACTTTTAGTAATAAAGTGGCATGATGTACCTATATATTATACTGAATATTAATATTTTCTGTGTTGGATATTAACTTTGTAATTTTGTTAATTCTGGTTATTATTGATTATATATGCTATCTTTATTTTCTTATTTTCTTATTTTCTTATTTTCTTATTTTCTTATTTTCTTATTTTCTTATTTTCTTATTTTCTTATTTGCTTATTTGCTTATTTGCTTATTTGCTTATTTGCTTATTTGCTTATTTGCTTATTTGCTTATTTGCTTATTTGCTTATTTGCTTATTTGCTTATTTGCTTATTTGCTTATTTGCTTATTTTATTTCGATAACTGTGTGGTAATTATCATTCATTTATTATCTAACTCCCGTTAATATTTTGTTTAATATTTTATTATTTTTCGTAAGCTATAAAGAAATATAACTTAATAAAGGTTATTTACGCCAGCTTATGGAAATGAAATCCTATTCATTTACAAAATATATAGAGTTCTTAATCATAGATTATAGCTATAAATTCAGACTTATTTATCGCATTCTGCGATATTTAATTTGTAAAAAAAAAGTTATTATATGAACTTAATATTTGTATATTGTCTATATTCAAGTAGTGCATATATTTCTTAATCTGTTTGCGTTAAATTTATGTGTTGATTTATACCCAATAGATTTCAAGATGCATCGCGACGGTAAGAGAGCAAATCCCCGGGAGCATAGATAACTCTGTGACCGGGGTAAGTGAAAGCAGCAACTTGAAAGATGAAGGCTATATAAAGATAAAGTTATTCATTAAATCCTATCACCGATTGGTTGGGATAAGACAGGGGGTACGGTCATGAATCAAGGTCAATTCTGGCAACAGCCAGAAAGAAAAAAGCGTTATTTTGCGGTGATTTTGGCTTCTTTGCTGGTGCTTGCTGGTTGTGACCAGTCTGGCAATTCTGATAATAGTAAAACCACGCAATCACAGTCCACAGAGCTTCAAAGCGAGAAAGCATCTCCTCAATCAAATATCCCACCTAAATTAGTCAAACAGAAAGATGCGGCATCATTGGCTGAATTGGCAAGACGTTATGCCAGTAAAGAGGTGACAATTTTAGATGCTTCTGAGCTTCAGCTTGATGGTGCCAGCGCAATGGTGGTGACATTTTCGGTTCCGTTAGATCCAAATCAGAATTTTGCCCAGAATGTCCATTTGGTCGATGTAAAAGAAGGCAAACTTGATGGTGCCTGGGAACTGTCAGATAACATGATGGAACTTCGTCTACGTCATTTGCCTCCATCCCGTAAGTTGCAACTGGTCGTAGATAAAGGCGTTAAAGGTATTAATGAGCGTCAGCTTGAAGCAGCTTATGAAAAGACCTTGACAACAGAAACTATTTCTCCTTCTGTCGGTTTTGCTAGTAAGGGGTCTCTGCTACCCAGTAAGGTCGCAGAAGGTTTACCTGTACTGGCTCTCAATGTTAATCACGTTGATGTTAATTTCTTCAGGATCAAAGAGACTGCATTGCCTTCTTTTATTGCCCAGTGGCAATATCGCAATAACTTAAATGACTGGGAATCTGAAGATATTCTTAAAGATGCGGAATTGGTTTATACCGGTCGTTTCGATCTCAATCCAACCCTGAATACCCGCGAAAAATTGCTATTGCCATTAAGTAACATCAAAGCGTTACAGCAAGATGGTGTTTATATGGCGGTTATGCAACAAGCGGGTAAATACACTGATACCAATCCGGCAACCATGTTCACGCTAAGCGACATTGGGGTTTCTATGCATAGCTATCTGGATCAGATGGATGTGTTCACCCAATCTCTGGAGCAAGGCAGTAGTTTGAAAGGTGTAGAAATACGTCTGTTGGATGATAAAGGGCAGTTATTGTCAAAGACAATGACAGACGGTGATGGACACGCAAGTCTGGAGAAAAGTGCAAAAGCTAAATTGCTGCTTGCCACTCGTGATGGGCAAACCAGTATGATCGATTTGGTGTCACCTGCTCTGGATCTGTCTGAATTTGATATCGCTGGTTCACAAGGGTACAGCAAACAGTTTTTTGTCTTTGGGCCTCGTGATCTTTATCGTCCCGGTGAAACATTGATTGTAAATGGTCTGTTGCGTGATGGTGATGGCCGTGCAATTAAAAGCCAGCCAGTCAAAGTCGATGTGCTGAAAACAGATGGTCAGGTAGCCCGTAGTTTTGTCTGGCAACCTGAAAATGGGTTGTATCAGTATCACTACACCATTCCTCAATCAGCGGCTACCGGACTCTGGTCGTTACGTTTTGATTTGGGTGATAACAAGCTTCGTTACTATAAGTTTAATGTAGAAGATTTTATGCCGGAGCGTATGGCGCTGGAAATTAGCCGTGACTTGCGGCCGGTGATGAAAAACCACAATGTAGATTTTGCCATCAAAGGCCGTTACTTGTACGGCGCACCTGCCGCTAATAATCGCTTGCAAGGGCAATTATTTCTGCGTCCTGACCGTGATGCGGTAGCAAAACTACCTGGCTATGAATTTGGTGCTATCAATGAAGAAAATCTCAGCCGTACATTAGATGAGTTTGATCTCACTCTGGATAGTGATGGTGGAACTGCACTGGATGTTAAGGCGGAAAATTGGAGTTCAGTCACATCACCGGTAAAGGTGATTGTACAGGCAAGCTTACTTGAATCAGGTGGTCGCCCGGTTACACGTCGCGTTGAGCAAGCTGTCTGGCCTGCAGAAAAACTGGTTGGTATTCGTCCATTATTTAGTCAGAAACAAATTTATGACTATCGTACTGGTCGCGATCAAAGTCGTTATAACGTGGATGAAAATTCATTGGCTGAATTTGAGTTGGTCTATGCGGATGCCAATGGTAAAAAATATGCGGCGAAAGATTTAACTGCCCGTCTGGTTTATGAACGTCGTGATTATTATTGGCGTTGGTCGGATGGCGAGGGTTGGCAATCAGGTTATGACCAGAAAGATCTGGTGATGGCAGACGAACATATCCAGATTGCTCAGGATGGGACGGCAAAAATCAGCTTCCCGGTTGATTGGGGTTCGTATCGTATTGAGGTTGTTAATCCAGAAAATCAACTGGTGACCAGCGTTAATTTCTGGGCAGGTTACTCATGGCAAGATAATACCGGGGGTACAGGCGCCGTTCGTCCGGATCAGGTAAAACTATCATTGGATAAACCGGCCTATCAGGTGGGCGAGAAAGTAAAATTGCATATGGTTGCACCACAGGCTGGTAAAGGTTATCTGTTGGTGGAATCTAGTGACGGTCCGCTCTGGTGGCAGGAAATTAATGTGCCGGAACAAGGTTTGGATGTGGAAGTGCCGATCAATAAAGAGTGGCGTCGTCATGATCTTTATTTGACTGCGGTGGTTGTACGTCCGGGTGATAAATCCCGTCAGGCGACACCAAAGCGTGCTATTGGTGTGTTACACCTGCCATTGGCAGATGAGAACCGCAAATTAAATCTAACGTTATCTGCGCCAGAAAAAATGCGTCCGAATCAGAATCTGACAGTCAAGATACAAGCGACACCACAGCCAGGGCAACCATTGCCTAAACAGGTTAATGTGTTGCTTTCAGCGGTTGATACTGGCGTATTGAATATCACTAATTTTAAAACTCCCGATCCCTATGATGCTTTCTTTGGCCGTAAACGTTATAGCGTTGATCAATATGATGTTTATGGTCAGTTGATTGAAGGTGAAGGTCGTCTGGCAAATCTGCGTTTTGGCGGTGATGGTGATGAGGATGCACTTGATCGCGGAGGCAGAAAGCCACTGACTGAAGTCAATATTATCGCTGAACAGGCACAGCCCGTAATGTTGAATGAAAAAGGAGAAGGGGAGATCGTTCTGCCAATTCCTGATTTCAATGGTGAATTGAGGCTGATGGCTCAAGCGTGGAGTGAAGATGAGTTCGGTCATGGTGAAAGCAAAATTACCATTGCGGCACCGGTGATTACACAGATGGCATTACCGCGCTTTATGGCTGGTGGTGATCATTCATTGCTATCGCTGGATCTAACTAATTTGACTGAACAGACGCAAGATCTGACTTTAAACTTTACGACTGATGGTCTGATCAAATTAGAAGGTGCTGCCAGCAAGGAAATAACCTTGGAAAAAGGTAAACGTGTGACAGTTGAAATTCCGGTTGCAGCGGATCGTGGTTTTGGTCAGGGGGAAATTTTCCTAACAGTCGATGGCCTTAATTTGCCGGGTGAAGATCTGGAACAGTATAAAAATAGTTGGAAGATTGGTGTACGTCCGGCACAACCGGCGGAAACCATGTTGTTTGCTGATGTTATCCATCAGGGAGAAAATTGGCAGTTGCCGTTAGATGCAATATCGGGTTTAGCGCCAGAAACGCTTGAAGGTCAGTTGTTACTGACCAGCCGTCCGCCGTTACAGATTTCGCGCTATATCCGTGAACTGTACGCCTATCCGTATGGTTGTCTTGAACAGACTATCAGTGGGCTTTATCCATCGCTTTATTCAAATGAAGCAGAATTGAAAAAACTGGGTATCAAAACGGAAAGTGACAATAAACGCCGGGCGAGTATTGATGAGGGTATCATCCACTTGTTAAGTATGCAGCGCCACGACGGTGGATTTTCCTTGTGGGATAGGGCCGGTGATGAAGAATATTGGTTAACGGCTTATGCCACAGACTTTCTGTTCCGAGCAAGTCAGAGAGGCTATAGCGTACCGACTGATGCACTAAATTCTGCCAATAACCGTCTGTTGCGTTATTTACAGGATAAGAATGTCATTAACTATCGCTACAGTCAGAATCAGGAAGCAATGCGGTTCTCAGCTCAGGCTTATGCTGGTTTGGTGCTTGCTAGTCAACAGAAAGCTCCGTTAGGCGCCCTAAGACAAGTTTATGAACGCCGTTTTCAGGCAGGAAATGGTTTGTCATTAGTACAATTGGGAGTTGCACTGAAGCTGATGGGTGATAATACCAGAGCAGATGAAGCGGTTCGTTTGGGAATCAATAAAAACCGTAATGATGATCTTGGATTGGGGGATTACGGTAGTGCTATCCGTGACAGCGCCCTGATTGTCGCTCTGTTGACCGAAAATAATATGTTGCCAAAAGATCGTGATGAGAAATTGCTGGCGCTGTCTGATGAGTTGCTATCCCGTAACTATTTTTCAACTCAGGAGAGTAATTCGCTCTATTTGGCAGGGCGTTTCTTTATCAATACTTCGGAACAACCATGGGAAGCGATGGTTAATCAGCAAGTGCCGCCGTTAAGCAGCAGTAGATCATGGAATCAGATGATGAATGCAGAGCAGATCCTGCAAGGGATTAATGTTAGTAACAGTGGTAACAATACGCTCTATTCTCGTTTGAATGTTGTCGGTTATCCACAGCATTCACCGAAACCCTATTCTAATGTGTTGAACATCCAGCGTAGTTATCTGGATCTAAACGGTAATCCGGTTTCTATTGATCGTCTGAGAAGTGGTGAAATGGTGGTGGTGAAGCTGGTGGTCAACTCAGATAAATCAGTACCAGATGCTTTGGTTGTTGATTTGCTGCCTGCCGGTTTAGAAGTGGAAAACCAGAACCTGGCTAATAGCAGTGCCAGTTTGAGCGATAGTGCCGCTAATCTCCAGGAATTGATTGGTGATATGCAACAGGCGACTATTCGTCATACTGAATATCGTGATGATCGGTATGTGGCAGCAGTCGCCGTTGATCCCTATCAGCCAGTAACGTTGCTGTATTTGGCTCGTGCGGTGACACCGGGTGTTTACACGATTCCGGCACCTCAGGTCGAATCTATGTATGTCCCTTACTGGCGAGCAGTGGGATCTACCCCGGAAAAACTGGAAGTTGTCCGCTAAATCCAGCCCTTACGCTTAGGCGTAAGGGCTGATTTCTTATCAGGTATTCCAAATTGATGAAAAAAACATATCACCTTATTTGGCTGATTGTGCTGTTGTTTCTGATCCCGGCGAGTCTATGGCTGGCAGATAAAGTTTGGCCTTTGCCATTGCGTGAAGCCAAAATGGCACGGATTGTCGTGAGTGAGGATGGTACTCCGCTTTGGCGTTTTGCCGATGATGAAGGGGTTTGGCGCTACCCGGTAACACTGAATCAAGTGTCACCGGAATATATTCAGGCACTACTGACTTATGAAGATCGCTGGTTCTATCAACATCCAGGAATTAACCCGATTTCTCTTGTCAGGGCGGCTTGGCAAGATATACGAGCAGGTAAAATTTTGTCGGGCGGGAGTACGTTGTCAATGCAGGTTGCCCGGTTGATTGATCCGCATTCACGTACCTTGAGCGGGAAGTTGAAACAAATCGGGCGTACATTACAGCTTGAGTGGCACTACTCTAAAGATGACATTCTTGAAATGTATCTGAATCGTGCCCCGTTTGGTGGTACGTTGCAAGGAATTGGAGCGGCGAGTTGGGCTTATCTGGGAAAACCGCCATCTGAACTTTCTTCCGGGGAAGCCGCTTTATTGGCTGTATTGCCACAGGCACCCAGTCGTTTAAGACCAGATCGTTATCCAGAACGAGCACAGGCTGCCCGAGATAAGGTGCTGCAACGATTGGCCGAGTATGAAGTTTGGCCGGCTGAGAAAGTGGCTGATATTCGGCAAGAAACATTGTGGTTAGCACCTCGACAGGTTCCACAGCTTGCGCCGCTTTTTGCCAGACGAATGGCTAAAGGTCGTCGTCAGGAAATCATCAAGACAACTATTGATGTGGGATTACAACGTCAGCTTGAGGATATGGCGGTAAATTGGAAGTATCAATTACCGGATAAAACTTCAGTCGGGGTATTGGTGGTCGATCACACGGATATGGCAGTGAAAGCTTATATCGGTTCTCTGGATTTCCGGGATGACAACCGTTTTGGTCATGTTGATATGATAAGTTCATGGCGTTCGCCAGGATCAACCCTGAAACCATTCTTGTATGCCATGGCGTTGGATGATGGGCTAATTCATGGGGAGTCACTTTTACAGGACGTGCCTCGTCGCTTTGATTATTACCGTCCAGGAAATTTCGACAGTGGTTTTAATGGTCCGGTCAGTGCCAGTGAAGCATTGGTCCGCTCGTTGAATTTACCTGCGGTTCAACTGCTTGAAGCATATGGTGCTAAGCGGTTTACCGCTAATATGCGTAATGTGGGAACTGTATTACGTTTTCCTCCCGGTAGCGAGCCTAATTTATCATTGATTCTGGGTGGAACGGCAACCCGGATGGATCAATTGGTGGCGGCTTACACCGCGTTTGCCCGTCAGGGGAAAGCTTCTCCTTTGAGATTTACACCGCAGCAGAAATTGCGTGACAGACAACTTTTTTCCCCGGGGGCAGCATGGATAGTCAGGCGGATCATGGCCGGAGAAGGACGCCCACAACCTGACGATGTTTTACCGGCACAAGTGCCATTGGCCTGGAAAACCGGTACCAGCTATGGCTATCGCGACGCTTGGGCTATTGGTTTAAATGCCCGTTATACCATAGGTGTTTGGGTTGGCAGGCCGGACGGAACGCCGGTTGTGGGGCAATTCGGTTATGCCACTGCGATTCCGATAATGACTCAGATCAATAACTTGTTGTTGGCGAATATGCATAATGGCGCTAAATGGATTCCTTCTGATCCACGCCCGGCAAGTGTTAGTCAGGCAATAATTTGTTGGCCAGGTGGGCAGAGTCTGCCTCAGGGAGACAGTAATTGCCGTCAACGCCGTTTGAGTTGGATACTTGATCATACGGTTCCTCCTACATTGCCTGCTGTGGGGCAGGAAGGTATTTCGGGCATTAATGAACAGGTATGGGTGGATAAAAAAGGGTTGCGTGTCGCTCCTGATTGTTTTAACGCTGAGCCTAAAAATATCGCTTTATGGCCGATTACTCTCGAGTCATGGTTGCCTGAGGAGGAGCGTCGAGCGCGACGTTTGCCACCCATTAATCCGCAATGCCCACCGCTGAAATTAGATCAGGCGCCCTTGTTAATTGTTGGTATTCATAACGGTGATGTATTGAAACGGCTTCCCGGTATTAGCAGTCTTGATTTACGTATTACGACTCAGGGGGGAAGTGGTCAGCAATGGTGGTTCCTGAATGGAGAACAAATTATGATCACTGAAAATAATCAGGCGCTGGTACAGACATTGACCCAGCCGGGAAAATATCAGCTTAGTGTTTTGGATTTGGGAGGGCAGATAGATTCTGTTAATTTTACCTTGAAGTAAACGATTCAGTTAAAAGTGTGATTTGTACGAAAAAATGGTAATTTTCGCTAAGGAAAATTTAATAGATTGTTATGTTTTCTGTAGGCAACCGTCTTTCGTACCCCTATAATCAACGCCGCTTTTATCCCTGCTAGAGTTGCGGGATGAGTATTAACCGATTAACTTTTATCGGGAATAAAAAATTAAAATTATCTGTTGCTGAAAGAAGAGCCAAGAGGTTATCCATGACGGTTGAACGTACTTTTTCTATTATTAAGCCTAACGCTGTGAAGAAAAATGCTATCGGGTCTATTTATGCCCGTTTTGAAAGCGCCGGGTTTAAAATCATTGCCGCCAAAATGTTGCACTTAACCCGTGAACAGGCTGAAGGTTTCTATGCAGAGCACAAAGGTCGTCCTTTCTTTGATGGTCTGGTGGAATTTATGACTTCTGGCCCAATTGTGGTTCAGGTATTGGAAGGCGAGAATGCAGTACAACGTCACCGTGACTTGATGGGTGCAACCAATCCTGATAATGCATTGGCCGGTACTCTGCGTGCTGATTATGCAGACAGTTTTACTGAAAACGCAGTGCACGGTTCCGATGCTGTTGAATCTGCCAACCGTGAAATTGCGTATTTCTTCACTGAAGATGAAATTTGCCCGCGTTAACTGATTTACAGTTACCCGTAGCATCATCGCATTAAAGTTTGTACAATGCGGCGCCCCGTTGTTAATTCAACGGGGCGTTTATTATTTGTCACTATACTAAATTGATAGTGATACCCGAATTGAAACTTCGCGTTGAATTCATCAGCGCAGAGCCGAAAGTGTAACAACGAGGCGATATAAAAAATGTCCCAACCAAATACTGTGGCACAAGTTGCTGCTTCCGTCGTGTCTGAAACTCCAGAAAAGAAAAACGATAAAATTAACTTACTTGATCTGGATCGCAAGCAAATGCGTCAGTTCTTTGTTGATATGGGGGAAAAACCCTTCCGTGCCGATCAAGTGATGAAGTGGATATATCACTACTGCTATGACGACTTTGAGCAGATGACGGATATTAACAAAACCCTGCGGGCAAAATTACAGCAGGTTGCTGAGATTCGTGCGCCTGAAGTTGCAGAAGAACAACGTTCAGCCGATGGCACGATTAAATGGGCTATCAGTGTTGGCGATCAACAAGTTGAAACGGTTTATATCCCGGAAGATGACCGGGCGACGTTGTGTGTCTCTTCTCAGGTAGGCTGTGCATTAGAATGTAAATTTTGTTCTACTGCTCAGCAAGGGTTTAACCGTAATTTGCGGGTTTCTGAAATCATCGGGCAGGTTTGGCGTGCAGCAAAAATTATTGGCTCATTGAAATCTAGCGGTCGTCGCCCGATTACTAATGTCGTTATGATGGGAATGGGAGAGCCTCTGCTTAACCTGAATAATGTGGTTCCTGCAATGGAAATCATGATGGATGATTTTGGTTTTGGTCTGTCTAAACGCCGCGTGACTCTGTCTACATCAGGAGTGGTGCCTGCGTTGGATAAACTTGGCGATATGATTGATGTTGCTTTGGCAATTTCCCTGCATGCACCGACAGATGATGTTCGTGATGATATTGTCCCTATCAATCGTAAATATAATATTGAGCAATTCCTTGCTGGTGTACGCCGTTATTTAGCTAAATCCAATGCCAATCAAGGGCGGGTGACAGTGGAATATGTCATGTTGGATCATATTAATGACAGCGTGGAACAGGCACACCAATTGGCTGAATGCCTAAAAGATACACCGAGTAAGATCAATTTGATTCCGTGGAACCCATTTCCGGGTGCGCCATATGGTCGCAGTTCTAACAGCCGCATCGACCGTTTTGCCAAGGTACTGATGGGATATGGCTTCACAACGATTGTCCGTAAGACCCGTGGCGATGATATCGATGCAGCATGTGGTCAGCTTGCCGGTGATGTTATTGATCGTACAAAACGTACATTGAAAAAACGTCAGGCAGGTGAACCTATTCAGTTAAGAACAGTCTGAATTCAGGCAGGTCTTGTAAATACAGTAACCGAAATGATTGTTACAATTGCGAATCCTTGAACAATGGGGATAGTATGATAAGGATGTTATCGGGAATGATTGTTGCTGCTGCATTATTGGTAGGTTGTTCCAGTCAACCAGCAAACGGAAATAAACCGCGAATAGTGGCAGCAGAAACTCGGATTCAATTGGGAATGGCTTATCTGGCCGAAGGTAACTTATCGGCTGCCAGATATCACTTTGATAAAGTATTACTGGTAGAGCCTGACCATTATCAGGCCCAATTGGGTATGGCGTTATATGAGCAATATTCCGGCCAGCCAGAAGCTGCTCGTCAGCGTTACAAAATAGCAATGCAGTATGCGTCAGGAAATGATACGGTATTGCATTATTACAGCGCTTTTCTCTGTGAACAGGGGCAGTATGAAGAAGTTAAAACTTTGTTTGCCGGGAGTAATGCTGACAGGCGTATTTGTTATCAATGATTTGCCGCTAGTAAAATAGCAAATCTATTTCGCCGCGCAGGCTGTTGTATAATGTAAAAATTATTGCAAGAAGCCGGCGCGAAGTTTTTCACAACCTGAACAGTGCTGCATCTTCTTGCTAATGAATACTGAAACGACTCCAGAACAAGCTCACTTAACAGCAGGTCATCTCCTGCGTCAGGCCCGCGAACAACACGGGCTAACTCAGCAGACTGTGGCTGATCGCCTGTGTCTGAAACTTTCCACTATTCGCGATATTGAAGAGGACAATATACCGGCCAATATGGCACCGACTTTTCTACGTGGTTATGTGCGCTCTTATGCTAAGTTGGTACAAATTCCAGAAGAAGAAATGTTAGCAATTCTGGATAAGCATACTCCGGCGAAAACAGCAAAAGTTTCGCCAATGCAGAGTTTTTCATTGGGTAAGAAACGTAAAAAGCGTGACAATTGGTTAATGCGGATTACGTGGCTAATTATTTTAGTGGTGATCAGTTTGACAGGAGCATGGTGGTGGCAAAACCATACAGCTCAGCAGAAGGAATTAATTTCAATGGCTGATCAGTCTACGGTGCAGATTGCTCAGCAGGATACTAACGCGGTGGATTTATCTGCGGGAAATCACAAGCAAACAACACAATTGCAGACCAGTGAGCCGCACGTGCCAGTTGTCTCAACAGAAAATACAGCGCAAGCGAATAATAGTGGGGAAGCGACTCAACCTGTAATATCAACTCAAAAGCAGTCAGTGGAAACAACTGAAACTCAGCCACAGACGGTCCCATTACCAACCAATCCAATTAATCAGAGTACAGCGCAAATACCCGATGTTGTGGAAAATCGATCAGCGGTAGCGGCTGGTAGTGATAAATTGGTGATGAATTTTAAAGCATCCTGTTGGTTGCAGGTTGTTGATGCTAATGGGAAAACGTTGTTTAGCGGAACTAAAAGGAAGGGCGATAGTCTGAATCTTTCTGGTTCACTACCTTATAAATTAACTATTGGTGCCCCGGCGGCAGTGGATGTGCAGTTCCAAGGGAAGCCTGTTGATTTGAGCAGCTTTATTAAAGCAGGTCGTATTGCGCGTTTTAAAGTACCAGAAACACAGTAAATGCCTTGGTGGTACAGCATTAATTGTTATTTCATAAGTAAGCACATGGAAGTATGGGAGAAACACTAGTATGCATAATGAATCGCCGATAAAAAGACGCAAATCTACGCGTATTTATGTAGGGAATGTGCCAGTCGGGGATGATGCACCAATTGCGGTGCAGTCAATGACAAACACACGTACTACAGATGTGGAAGCAACGGTTAAACAGATTAAGTCGCTGGAACGTGTTGGGGTTGATATTGTCCGAGTATCAGTACCAACGATGGATGCTGCAGAAGCATTTAAGCTGATTAAGCAGCAAGTTAATGTTCCTTTGGTTGCAGATATTCATTTTGATTACCGTATTGCACTTAAAGTTGCTGAGTATGGTGTTGATTGTCTGCGTATTAATCCGGGTAATATTGGTAATGAGGCACGTATCCGTGAGGTTGTGGCTTCTGCCCGTGATAAAAGTATCCCAATCCGTATTGGTGTGAATGGCGGATCATTGGAAAAGGATATTCAGGAAAAATATGGTGAGCCAACACCAGAAGCCTTGGTGGAATCGGCTATGCGTCATGTAGATATTCTCGACAGACTTAATTTTGAACAGTTCAAAATCAGCGTAAAAGCGTCGGATGTATTTCTGGCGGTTGGGGCTTATCGTTTGCTGGCTCAGAAGATCGATCAGCCATTACATCTTGGTATTACAGAAGCGGGTGGCGCTCGTGCGGGTTCTGTAAAATCAGCCATTGGTTTGGGGATTCTGCTGTCAGAAGGTATCGGTGATACCCTGCGTATTTCACTAGCCGCCGATCCGGTGGAGGAAGTTAAAGTCGGTTTTGACATTCTGAAGGCGCTGCGTATTCGTTCCCGTGGCATTAATTTTATTGCTTGTCCAACCTGTTCTCGTCAGGAATTCGATGTTATCGGTACAGTTAATGCTTTGGAACAGCGTCTGGAAGATTTATTGACACCAATGGATGTTTCAATCATTGGTTGTGTCGTTAATGGGCCGGGTGAGGCGGAAGTTTCCACTTTGGGCGTTACCGGTGCTAAGACGAAAAGCGGTTTTTATGAAGATGGGGTTCGGCAGAAAGAGCGCCTCAATAATGCTGATATGATCGATCAGCTTGAGGCTAAGATCCGTGCTAAGGCATCAATGCTGGATGAAAATAAGCGTATTGACATAAGTCAATTAGATAAATAATAAACCTGACACTAGCGCATAGTTATCGTGAGCTAGTGCTGTTTGGTTTGCCAATTGAACCTCGTCAGTATTCGCTTTTATAATCAACATCATTTTTGAATTATTAACAGAGATAAAACGTGGCAAAAAATATCCAAGCTATCCGTGGTATGAATGACTACTTGCCAGCAGATACTGCTATCTGGCAGCGTATTGAAAGCACTTTGAAACGAGTGCTTGCGGGCTATGGTTATAGTGAGATCCGTACACCGATTGTAGAGCAGACCCCGTTATTTAAACGTGCTATCGGGGAAGTGACTGATGTGGTTGAAAAGGAAATGTATACCTTTGATGATCGCAATGGTGAAAGTTTGACCCTACGTCCTGAAAATACCGCGGGCTGCGTGCGTGCGGGTATTGAACATGGTCTGCTGTACAATCAGGAACAGCGTGTATGGTATATCGGGCCAATGTTTCGCTATGAGCGCCCCCAAAAAGGCCGTTATCGTCAATTTTACCAATTAGGTGCTGAAGTATTTGGTCTTCAGGGGCCTGATATTGATGCCGAACTGATTTTAATGACCGCCCGCTGGTGGCGTGAGCTTGGTATTTCTGAGCATGTAACGCTTGAGCTGAACTCTATTGGTTCATTGGAGGCGCGTGCCAGCTACCGCGAAGCACTGGTTGCTTTTCTTGAGCAACATAAAGATAAGCTGGATGAAGATTGCCAGCGCCGTATGTACAGCAATCCATTGCGTGTTTTGGATTCGAAAAATTCTGAAGTTCAGCAACTTCTTAATGATGCACCGGAACTGTTTGATTATCTTGATGCCGAATCAAAAGAACATTTTAATAGCCTGTGCGCACTTCTTGATGCGGTTGGTATCAAGTACCGGATTAATCAGCGTTTAGTTCGCGGCCTGGATTATTATAACCGCACGGTATTTGAATGGGTGACAACGGCTCTTGGGGCCCAGGGGACTGTCTGTGCTGGTGGCCGGTACGATGGGCTGGTTGAGCAGTTGGGGGGTCGTTCAACTCCGGCAGTGGGTTTTGCCATGGGAATGGAGCGTTTAGTTCTGTTGGTACAGGAAATTAACCCGGAATTTATGGCGGAGCTGTCAGTTGCTGATGTTTATCTGGCTTCTTTTGGTGAAGGAAGTCAACAGGCTGCATTGATTTTGGCTGAACAGGTACGTGATATGTTGCCTCAATTGCGCCTGATGATGAACCACGGCGGAGGTAATTTTAAGAAGCAACTAGGGCGTGCAGATAAACACGGCGCTAAAATTGCGTTGATCCTTGGTGAGGATGAAGTACGCTCTGGTCAAGTAGCCATTAAAGATTTACGTACAGGCGAACAACAAACGTTGTCGCAAGGCGAAATTGCAGCTCGTTTGGCTGAACTGTTAGGCTAAGGAGAGACTCTGTGGAAGTCTATACTAATGAAAATGAACAAGTTGACGCGATCCGCCGCTTTTTTGCCAATAATGGTAAGGCGTTGGTTTTCGGGTTGGTATTGGGGGCTGGCGCGCTGATCGGTTGGCGTTACTGGCAATCCCATCAGACAAATCAGTTGCAAGCAAGTGCGGAAGCTTTTGAACAGGTAAATAGTGGATTATTGTCTGGTAAAAAAGAGAACAATACCGCTGTTGAGAAATTTGCCAGTGAAACAAATAACAGCTATGGCGTAATGGCTTATATGCAACTGGCTAAGCTTGCTGTTGAAAAGAATGAGTTAGCTAAAGCGGAGCAGTTTTTGTCTACAGCGGTTGGGCAGGCAAAAAGTGAAGATTTGCAGGCTTTGGTTAACATTCGTTTAGCTAGGGTTCAATTAGCAGAAGATAAAGCGGATGTTGCACTGAAAACACTAGAACAGGTGAAAGGTTCTGGATGGGTTGCAGTAGCAGAGGATATCCGTGGTGATGCACTGTTGAAAAAAGGTGATATTGCTGGTGCTCGTGCCGCCTATACCAAAGGTTTGGTAGCGAATTCACCTCAGGCGATCAAATCGATGTTAAATCTTAAATTGAATAACTTATCCAGCTAAGGGGATTCTTTCAATGCAGCTGCGTAAAACACTCTTGGTTGGTCTGGTTACTTCCATTCTGTTAGCAGGTTGTTCAAGTGAGCAGGATACGGTAACGATGTCACCGTTACCACAGGTTGAAAATCAATTTAACCCACGTGTTGTCTGGGATAAATCCGTAGGTGATGGTGTAGGTCGTTATTACTCTCATTTGACACCAACCTGGCAAGGTTCTGTTGTCTATGTTGCTGATCGTAATGGTATCGTTAAGGCACTGAATATTGATAGTGGCAAAGAGATATGGTCGGTAAATCTAGCTGAAAAAGCAGGTTTTCTCTCTTCGCGTATACCTGCGTTGCTCTCTGGTGGTCTGACGGTTTCCGGGGATTATTTATATGTAGGTACTGAACGTGCGAAAGTGATTGCACTAAATGCGGCAGATGGCCAGGTTGCCTGGGAGTCTGAAGTTGCCGGTGAGGCATTATCGCGCCCGGTTGTAAGTGATGGCTTGGTGCTGATTCATACCAGCAACGGTATGTTGCAGGCATTGAATGAGTCAGATGGTAAAATTCAGTGGTCCGTTAATATGGACACGCCATCATTATCATTGCGTGGTGAATCGGCTCCTGCTGTGGCTTATGGTGCGGCAATTGTGGGGGGAGATAATGGCCGTATCAGTGCTGTCCTGATTGCTCAGGGGCAATTAATTTGGCAACAACGTATTTCTCAGGTAACCAGCTCTACAGAAATTGGCCGTCTTAATGATGTTGATATGACGCCCGTTATTTCTGAGGGTGTGATATATGCAGTAGCATATAATGGTAATCTGGTGGCGCTTGATATGCGTTCAGGTCAAATTCTCTGGAAACGCGATTTGGGTTCAGTGAACGAAATAGTTGTTTCTGGTGATAAGCTTTACATGGTTGATCAAAACGATCGTGTTATGAGTCTGCGTCAAAGTGATGGTGTGACGCTGTGGACTCAGACAAAATTACAGCACCGTAATCTGACTGCGCCTGAAATGTATAATGGCTATTTAGTTGTTGGTGATAGTGATGGTTATTTGCACTGGTTGAATATGGATGATGGTAAGTTTGTTGCCCAGCATAAAGTTGATAGCTCAGGCTTAATGAGTCGTCCGGTTGTTGCCAGCGATAAACTGATGGTACAGGCGAAAAACGGCTCAGTTTATCTGTTTACCCGTTGAGTATTTTTACTATCTATTTATCGAAAATAAGATAAAGAGTTGTTATTGTTCCACGGCTCCTGGAAAGAACAGGGGCCGTTTCGTCTTTTTAGTATTTTGTTGCGTTAACTATAAGCAGCAAAATACTGATTTCAAATTTAAGTCATGAGGCATCAACAAATGATACCTGTCGTCGCTCTGGTAGGGCGCCCAAATGTGGGTAAATCCACATTATTTAACCGTTTAACCCGTACAAGAGATGCGCTGGTAGCGGATTTTCCAGGTCTGACCCGCGACCGCAAATATGGTCGAGCTGAGGTCGAAGGGCAGGAATTTATCATAATTGATACCGGAGGTATCGATGGTACCGAAGATGGTGTTGAAACACATATGGCAGCACAATCTTTGATGGCGATTGAAGAAGCCGATATTGTTCTATTTATGGTAGATGCCCGTGCTGGATTAATGCCAGCAGACCATGCTATAGCAAAACATTTGCGTAGCCGTGAAAAAGCGACTTTTTTGGTTGCAAATAAAACCGATGGTATTGATATTGATACATCTATTGCTGAATTTTATTCGCTTGGGTTAGGTGATATATATTCTATTGCTGCTTCTCATGGTCGTGGTGTTACCCAGCTTATCGAACGAGTGTTGTTGCCTTTTTCCGGTAAGGGTGAGGAAGAAGAGGTTGTGCTGACCGAAGAACAAGCGAATGCAGCATATTGGGCTGAACAGGAACAGAATGAGTCGGAGATGGTAGAAGAAGAGGAAGATGATTTTGATCCATCCACTCTGCCATTAAAATTAGCCATTGTCGGCAAGCCAAACGTAGGGAAATCTACGTTGACTAACCGTATCTTAGGTGAAGAGAGGGTTGTGGTTTATGACATGCCGGGTACCACCCGTGACAGCATTTATATTCCAATGGAACGCGATGGCCGCGAATATGTCTTGATTGATACCGCGGGTGTGCGTAAGCGGGGTAAGGTTACTGCAACAGTTGAAAAATTCTCAGTGATCAAAACGCTTCAGGCGATTGAGGATGCTAACGTTGTGTTACTGGTGATTGATGCGCGTGAAGGCATCTCTGATCAGGATTTATCGTTGCTGGGTTTCATACTTAACAGCGGGCGCTCGTTAGTTATTGCGGTCAATAAATGGGATGGCATGTCACAAGAAGATAAAGAGCAAGTGAAAGAGATGCTTGATTATCGTCTTGGTTTTGTTGATTTCGCTAGAGTACATTTTATCTCTGCTTTGCATGGCAGCGGTGTGGGGAACTTGTTTGACTCGATTCTTGAGGCTTATGACTGCGCGACTCGCCGTGTAAATACCTCATTATTAACCCGCATTATGCGTATGGCTGAAGAAGATCATCAGCCGCCAATGATCCGTGGCCGCAGGGTAAAAATGAAATATGCGCATGCTGGTGGTTATAATCCTCCAATCGTAGTGATCCATGGTAATCAGGTCACTGATTTGTCTGATTCTTATAAGCGTTATCTGATGAACTATTTCCGTCGTTCCCTGAACGTGATGGGGACGCCTATTCGAATTCAGTTTAAAGAAGGGGCAAACCCGTATGCAGACAAACGTAATACGTTGACACCAAATCAGATGCGTAAACGTAAGCGTCTGATGGCTCACCTAAAAAAACGTTAATTCAAAAAGGAAAGGGTGGTATTAACCACCCTTTTTGTGAGCATCCCATATCTGGGTAATTATTTCTGGTGCATCTAACTCTGGAAGAGTGAAGTGGTATTCTTCATTTCCATTGGCGATACTGATCAGATAATAATGTTGATCAGGATATGGTGATGGCGGCATGGAATCAGAAAAATCTTGTTCTATGGCTTGACGAAATAATTGCTGTTGGTGCGGAGACAATGAATTTAAATTCACAATCTTATCTTGGTTAAGGCCAGGTGCAGAGGCAAATCCTCCTTGTAGGGAAATTGTGATTTTACTATCAGTTGTGAGTTTGAGAGTTTTATTATTCATGATATACCAGTTTTTTACGGTTATTTTTCACATTTCTTTAGTATAGCGTGAAATTTGTCGTTAACAATTTTGGCATCTTCTATTAGATATATTTTTTACTAGTCAGGTATTACAAATAATAAAATATCGCTGGCGTTAACCAGCGATATGTTATAGATTAATCTTCAGTTTTATCCTTGGTTTTATCTTTAGTTTTGTCCTTGTCGCCCTTATCTTCTTCTACTTTAACACCCACTTCTTTCCAGCTATCAATCGTTGCTTTTTCAACATCCTCATCAAATAACTCACGAGCATGTTTAATTGTTAATTTAGCGAAGGATGAGAAGTTAGCATCACGTGCAAGATCTTTATCCAACAATGTGTTGTACCATATTTTTCCTGCTTTCTCCCAGGCATATCCACCTAATTTTATTGCCAGATTATAGAAGGCTTTATTAGGAATACCTGAATTGATATGAACACCACCATTGTCTCTAAAAATCGGCAGGTCTTTATAATCATCCATATGACCAGGCTGTGGATCTTTACCGAGATCCTTATCATCATATGCACTGCCGGGGTTTTTCATTGAGCGAATCCCTACACCTTTAACATCTTTGCCCAGTAACCCACTGCCTATAATCCAATCTGCTTCGTCAACTTTTTGTTTCAAGTAATGTTGTTTTACTAATGTGCCAAAAACATCCGCTATTGATTCATTCAATGATCCAGACTGGAAGAAATAGACCAAGTTTGCTGTTTTTTCAATAACACCATGAGATAATTCATGGCCGATAACATCAATAGATGTTGTGAAGTCATTGAAAAGTTTTCCATCTCCATCGCCAAATACCATTTGCCCGTTGCCCCAGAATGCATTCATATATTCTTCGCCATAATGCACAGTGGCAATCAATTTCATTCCTTTATCATCTAATGAGTTGCGATTAAAAACTTCTTTATAGAAACTATGAGTTGCTTCTAAATATTTATATGCATTATCAACTGATTTATCTCCGTTGTCTGGATCGCCTTCATCTCGTACTAACTTTCCTGGCAACTTGCGTTTATTTTCTGCATCGTAAATAGAGCGATGTATAGTTGTACGGACAACTTTGTCATCTTTATCAGATGGTTCTATTGTTTCAATAACACTATTCAACATTAAACTATTGGTATGATTTAATGTCATTAATACCTTCTGTTTTTCACTCTCGCTATTATTATTATAAATATTTTGAAGAATGTACGGTGGTATTAAACCCT
This sequence comes from Photorhabdus australis DSM 17609, assembly GCF_000711895.1. Taxonomy (GTDB): domain Bacteria; phylum Pseudomonadota; class Gammaproteobacteria; order Enterobacterales; family Enterobacteriaceae; genus Photorhabdus; species Photorhabdus australis. The sequence goes on along the minus strand of NZ_KL543988.1, from coordinate 51,335 downwards.
TGTAGTTATTGTTTTGTATTTGCATAAATATCTCCTGGAATAAATTATTAGATTTTTAATAAGAGGTACTCTTTAAGTACGGTTTCATATTAAACACGTTTCCAGCTGATAGTCATCAGAGCTATATGCTTCTTTTATGTTAAAGGGTTGTTAATAAAATGTTATGTTATTTGCGTAAGGGATTTTTGTATTGGTCGTATTAAAAATATAAGTAGTTAGGAATAATTGTATGCAATATTCCTAACATTATAAAAAATCATATCCAGCTTTTTACTGGTAGAAAGTCAGTATATAAAGAAGCTTCTGCAGATCCTGGTTCAGGGTGATAATCATATTCCCAGCGTACCAAGGGTGGCATAGACATTAATATAGATTCTGTTCGTCCACCACTTTGTAATCCAAATAGAGTTCCTCTGTCCCAAACTAAGTTGAATTCTACGTAGCGACCACGGCGATATAATTGAAATTTTCGTTCACGTTCACCCCATAATAGGGTTTTCCTTTTTTCTACAATAGGTAGATAGGCATGAAGAAAACCTTTACCTATATCTTGAGTAAAGTTAAAACAATGTTCAAAATTAGGGGTATTTAAGTCATCATAAAATAAACCGCCAATCCCACGAGCTTCATTACGATGTTTAATATAGAAATAATCATCACACCATTTTTTATATTTTGGGTAAATATCTTCGCCATATGGTTGGCATATATTTCTGGCGGTAGTGTGCCAGTGAATAACATCTTCTTCAAAACCATAATAGGGAGTTAAATCAAAACCTCCACCGAACCACCATACTGGAGATTCACCTTCTTTTTCTGCAATAAAGAACCGGACGTTAGCATGGCTGGTTGGTATATATGGATTTAAAGGATGAATAACCACAGAGATCCCCATTGCTTGATAACTGCGACCTGCTAATTCAGAGCGATGGGCTGTTGCTGATACGGGAAGTCTGGTTCCTGATATATGGGAAAAATTAGCGCCTGCTTGCTCGAATACTGTGCCTTCTTGCATAATTCGACTGCGACCACCACCGCCTTCTCTGCGTTGCCAGCTCTGCTCGGTAAATTTTGCTGTGCCATCTGCTTGTTCCAATTGCTGGCAAATTTTTTCCTGTAATGAAAGGAAAAAAGATTTAATTTGATTAATGTTTGGTGTGTTCATTACTCTTTTCTCATTGTAATGCGATGACATACCATATTATATCTATTGGTGACAGAGAAGGCATTTTCGTATTGATTCCGGGGTTAAAGCGGAGATAATGAGAAAATTGTTATTTCAATAAAAACAGGTTGGTTAAGGATGGAAATTCGGGTATTTCGACAAGATGATTTTGAAGAAGTGATCACCTTATGGGAACGCTGCGATTTACTTAATCCTGGTGTTGATCCTGAAGTGGATATTGAGCGTAAATTGACTCATGATCCTGACCTGTTTTTAGTCGCAGAAGTGGCTGGTGAAGTGGTTGGGACTGTTATGGGTGGTTATGATGGTCACCGGGGTTCGGCTTATTATTTGGGGGTTCATCCTGAATTTCGGGGGCGAGGAATTGCAAATGCATTAGTTTCCCGATTGGAAAAGAAGCTGATGGCCCGTGGTTGTCCAAAAATAATGTTTATTGTTCCTGAGGATAATGATGCCATTCTCTATATGTGTGAAAAGCTGGAATATGAAGATCGCCATCAGGAAAGTGTTATTTTCAGTAAGCGTTTGATTATTGATCAGGAATATTGAGTTGAGTCATGTGGCTGAATGAGTACTATTAGTACCATTCAGCCACAAATCATTAGTGCAATTTAGTCACTTTTTTTACATCAACTGTCGTGGAGCTCCATTCTTTATCGACTTCACCTTCAAGGCGGACTTTATCCTGAGGTGTTATTGTTTGGCCATTCCAGTATTTATGATCAATTTCGACTTCAATGACTCCTGTGTTATCACGGAATATGAAATGATCACCACGGATACGGGATTCGATATTTCCCTCCAGCACAACCCAACTGTCATCCCACATATTTTTCACTTGTTCAGTGGTCGATATTTTTACATTGTTATCGATAAAACCACCTTGTGGTGCTGTCTGGGTTTGAAGTTGCTCAACATTTGGGCCAGAAAAACCACCAGATTGCATATGTGAGGTTTGAGCCATTAATGGCGTACTGAATAGAGCAATTAAGGCGGTGGTTACAAATGTTTTTTTCATCATATTGACCTTGTAATAAAGATGGTTTTTTCTTGGGAAAAGTAGGATACCGCGAAGTGATATTTAATCAATATAATATTCACTCATTGTTAGTAACATTTATAAACTTTTTGTGTTTTCTGAAACTAACAATCAGGAGGGATGTCTCAGTAGCCATCTTTGTATTTAGTCAAAAGGGGTCAGTTATGCAGGAGTTTTCTTTCGCTAACATGTTGTCAGGATTACGTTTTGTCATAATAGGTAGTTCATTGTTATTGGCCGGTTGTGCGGGTTCATCTGGTTTTTCATGGTCGGGTTTATCGCCTTTTAGTTGGTTTGGTAATTCGCTACAAATCTCAGACCAAGGAGTTGGAGAAATAAATGCACTGACAGTAATTAATAGAGATGCGATAGATAAAGGGCTGCATGGGAAGTACCATTTACGTAGTGGTATGGCGACTAAAAATGGTCAGTTGATGACGGTATTTCAAGCAATGGACGGCAATCAATTGAAAATAGAGCTTTTTGGTCAGACAGATGGAAAAGTTAGTCGTATTGATGTGTTAGATGAAGATGTTAAAACCGTCTGGGGAACAAAGGTTGGTACTCCGTTCTCGGCACTTTATAACAAAGCATTTGGTGCTTGTCGAAATACGGTGAGTGAATCAGAGAAGAAAGCGATCATCTGCGAATCTCCGCAGAGCAAAAATGTCAGTTATCTGTTTACAGGTAACTGGGATGGCCCTGAAGGCTTGATTCCTTCTGATGATGTGCTGAAAAACTGGAAAGTGGAACGTATAGTCTGGAAGCGATAAAAAGCCATTATTGATTGGAGTATCGTTATTTCCTCATATTATGTTATGCGGAGCCGTAGCAGGCCCGCATTTTTCATTTAAAAACCTTACTGTTTCTGCCAGCTTATTGCGTTTCATGCTTTCTAATTGCAATTCGGTATATTAAACAGCGATAGTTATCTACCCTGTTATAAATAAACTGGATACATTAGTCACTGGTGTGTTTTGAGTGAGATAACAGGTTAAGAACCTTTCATTAGGCTATTTTGTTTTCCTGCACCAATAACCCCTGCTGGGATAGGCACTAAGGTGAGCAATGAAAAAGTATTCAGCAAAAAATAAAATACTAAACGGACTGGTAGCAGTAACTTTATTGAGCAGCAGTAATGTCTTTGCTGTAGAGCTATTAAATAGCTCTTATGACGTTGCGCGTGAGCTATTTTCTGCACTTAATCCTGAATTTGAAAAACAGTGGAATGAACTGCATCCACAAGACAAATTGCTAATTAAACAATCCCACGCAGGCTCTTCCAAACAAGCACTGGCAATTATTCAAGGTTTGCGAGCTGATGTAGTGACTTACAATCAAGTGACAGATGTACAAATTTTGCATGATCGTGGTGGTTTAATCCCTGCTGACTGGCAAAACCGTCTGCCAAATAACGGTTCACCTTACTATTCCACGATGGCGTTTTTGGTACGTAAAGGTAATCCCCAAAATATTCATGATTGGAGCGACTTAGTACGTAAGGATGTCAAATTAGTTTTCCCAAACCCTAAAACTTCCGGTAATGGCCGTTATACCTATCTGGCTGCCTGGGGAGCGATGCAACAAAAGAATCACGGTGATCAGGGGAAAACCCGTGAGTGGATGAAGCGTTTCCTGAAAAATGTCATTGTGTTTGATATTGGAGGTCGTGGTGCAACGACTTCATTTATTGAGCGTGATTTGGGTGATGTGCTGATAAGTTTTGAATCTGAAGTAAATAACATCCGTAAACAATATGGTGATGACAAATATGAAGTGATCGTCCCGTCGGTAGATATTCTGGCGGAATTTCCTGTGGCTTGGGTTGATAAGAATGTTATGAAAAATGGCACTGAGGAAGTGGCTAAAGCTTATTTGAATTATCTTTATAGCTCACAGGCACAACAAATCATCACCAGTTTTAATTATCGTGTCAGTGATAAGAAAGTGATGGAGCGGCAGAAAGCTCTCTTTCCAGAAACCAAATTGTTCCGGTTGGAAGAACAGTTCGGTGGTTGGCCTCAGGCGATGAAAATTCACTTTAATACTGGCGGTACCCTGGATCAATTGCTGGCAGAAGGGAATAAGTAATGTTTACGGTTTCTAGTAAGCGGGTATTGCCTGGTTTTGGGCTGAGTTTAGGTAGCAGTTTGTTCTATACCTGCCTGATCTTATTATTGCCCTTGAGTGCATTGATTGTGCAGCTTTCCAGTATGACTTGGGGCCAGTATTGGCAGGTTATAGCTAATCCTCAAGTGGTGGCAGCTTATAAAGTCACATTATTAGCGGCGGCGGCGGCCAGCTTGTTTAATGCGGTATTTGGTATGCTGATGGCGTGGGTACTCACGCGCTATCGTTTCCCCGGTCGTAGCTTACTTGATGGCTTGATGGATCTCCCTTTTGCATTACCTACTGCGGTAGCTGGTTTGACATTAGCAACTCTGTTCTCTGCTACCGGTTGGTATGGTTCACTGCTTGGGCATTTTGATGTGCAAGTAGTGAATACCTGGCTGGGGATTGCAGTAGCGATGGCATTCACAAGTTTGCCATTTGTGGTGCGAACGATTCAGCCAGTACTTGAAGAGTTAGGGCCAGAGTATGAAGAAGCTGCTCAGACGTTGGGAGCAAGCCGTTGGCAGACTTTCTGGCGAGTAATATTACCGGAACTATCTCCAGCTTTAATTGCGGGAGCAGCGCTCTCTTTTACCCGCAGTTTGGGAGAATTTGGTGCAGTGATCTTTATTGCAGGTAACATCGCATGGCAGACAGAAGTGGTATCGTTGATGATCTTTATCCGCTTACAGGAGTTTGATTATCCAGCTGCGAGTGCCATTGCATCAGTCATATTGGCTGTATCCTTGATATTACTGTTTAGCATTAATACCTTACAAAGCCGCTTTGGTAAGCGGATTGGAGGGCATTAATGGTCGAATTATCTCAATCTTATGCGGCGCAACGACCTCCTGTGAATTGGGGAAAATGGGCACTTATTGCAACAGGAGTGTTGTTTTCAATCTTACTGTTAGTGATACCAATTATGTGGATCTTTATGACAGCCTTTTCTAAAGGAATTGGTGTTGTCACTCAGAATCTTTTAGATCCTGATATGTTGCATGCCATTTGGTTGACGATATTGATTGCATTAATCACGGTTCCGGTAAACCTGATTTTTGGTGTAATGATTGCCTGGTTGGTAACACGTTTTCAATTTCCTGGACGGCAATGTTTGCTGACATTAATTGATATTCCATTTGCTGTCTCGCCGGTGGTGGCTGGTTTGCTCTACTTATTATTTTATGGTTCGAATGGTTGGGCAGGGAGTGTACTGGAAACCTATGATATCCAATTGATGTTTTCCTGGCCGGGAATGGTGTTGGTGACAGTATTTGTTACTTGCCCGTTTGTTGTTCGAGAACTGGTGCCAATGATGCTTAGTCAAGGGAGTCAGGAAGATGAGGCAGCAGTATTGCTGGGAGCATCTGGTTGGAAAATGTTTTGGCGGGTAACGTTACCAAATATCCGTTGGGCGTTGTTATATGGTGTGGTTTTGACCAATGCCCGGGCGATTGGTGAATTTGGTGCTGTTTCAGTGGTATCTGGTGCTATTCGTGGTGAAACTTACACATTGCCGTTGCAGGTTGAATTATTGCATCAAGATTACAATACCGTCGGGGCATTTACCGCAGCGGCATTGTTGGCGTTGATGGCAATCATCACATTGGTTGTTAAAAGTGCTTTGCAATGGCGGTTAGACCGTCAGCATGGTTAAGGCAGAAGCGGATATGAGTATTGAAATTAACAATATCAGTAAATATTTTGGTCGCACTCAGGTTCTGAGCGATATCACTCTGAATATTTTTTCCGGGGAAATGGTTGCTCTGCTTGGTCCGTCAGGCTCCGGTAAAACAACTTTGCTAAGGATTATTGCTGGTCTGGAGCAACAGACTGCGGGAAAACTGAGTTTTCACGGACAGGATGTTAGCCAAATGCATGCTAAAGAACGGCAGGTTGGATTTGTATTTCAGCATTATGTGTTGTTTCGGCATATGACCGTATTTGATAACGTTGCCTTCGGATTGACAGTACTTCCGCGACGCAAGCGTCCTGATACGGTTTCTATTCGTCGTAATGTGATGAAGTTATTGGAAATGGTGCAATTGACTCATCTTGCTGAACGTTATCCGTCGCAGCTTTCTGGTGGACAAAAGCAGCGGGTAGCACTGGCAAGGGCACTGGCTGTTGAACCACAAATTTTGTTACTGGATGAGCCATTTGGTGCATTGGATGCTCAGGTAAGAATGGAATTGCGTCGTTGGTTGCGTCGGCTCCATGAAGAATTGAAATTTACCAGCGTTTTTGTAACTCATGATCAGGAAGAAGCGATGGAAGTAGCTGATCGGGTTGTCGTCATGAGCCAAGGTAATATTGAACAAGTAGGTACGCCACAAGAGGTATGGCGTTATCCGGCAAGTCGTTTCGTCATGGAGTTCTTGGGGGAGGTTAACCATTTTCGTGGTGAAATTAAAGGTTCCCAGCTTTTGATTGGTGGGCAACACTTGCCCCTCAATGTGACACCAATCCATCAGGGGGGAGTTGATGTCTTCCTGCGTCCGTGGGAAGTCATGATGAATCCGCAGCCTACACCATCTAGCCCATTGCCTGTACAGGTGACTGAGGTCAGCCCTCGTGGGCATTTTTGGCAGCTTTCTGTTCAGCCTCTGGGTTGGCATCAGGAGCCAGTTGCTATTATTTGGTTTGATGAAGCCTCAGTACCGGCGAGGGGAAGCCGTTATTTTATTGGTGGTACTGGAGCACGTTTATATGCTGGTGATAAACAACTGCAAGCCCTTAGTTTAGCCCAGACCGCTTGATAATAATTTAAATTTTGGTTGGTACCATTTGCTCATCTCTTTACTGCCAAGAGATGAGCATTTTTTATTTAAAGTCTTGTGATATATTTCTGAATATGGTTATTTCGATTTTCTATTAAATAAAAATTAGGTAATAGCTGTGGCAAGCTTGGAACACTTTATAGGTAATACCCCGCTGGTAAAATTACAACGAATGACCGATCAGTTGGGGGTGGAAATATGGATAAAACTTGAAGGTAATAACCCAGCTGGTTCAATAAAAGACAGAGCAGCACTGTCAATGATTCAGCAGGCTGAATTACGAGGTGAAATTTCTCCTGGTGACGTATTAATTGAAGCAACTAGTGGAAATACAGGTATTGCGTTGGCAATGATCTCGGCGGTAAAAGGTTATCAGCTTAAATTATTGATGCCTGACAATATGAGTCTTGAACGTCAGGCTTCTATGCGCGCTTATGGCGCAGAGCTGATTTTGGTGAGTAAAGAATTGGGCATGGAAGGTGCACGTGATTTAGCGCAACAAATGGAGCGCAATGGTGAAGGTAAGGTTCTTGATCAATTCAATAACCCGGATAATCCGTTAGCACATTTTACCACTACAGGACCAGAAATTTGGCAACAGACAGGAGGGCGTATTACACATTTTGTTTCCAGTATGGGAACAACGGGGACCATTACCGGTGTTAGTCGTTATTTGAAAAGTCAGTCTGATAGTGTGCAAGTTATTGGATTACAACCAGCTGAAAATAGCCATATCCCAGGTATTCGTCGTTGGTCGCCAGCCTATCTGCCGGGTATTTTTCAGAAGGAGCTGGTGGATCAGGTGCTGGATATTAATCAGAAGGAAGCTGAAGATACCATGTGTCTATTAGCTCAGAAAGAAGGAATTTTTTGTGGGGTTAGTTCTGGTGGTGCTATCGCTGGCGCATTAAAAGTAGCAGCACAGAATCCGGGCGCTGTAATTGTTACAATTATCTGTGATCGCGGTGACAGATATCTTTCTACCGGGGTATTTAATTAATCTGATTAAAATATCCGTCAGTGTCATTCTGAATTTATATCATGGACTGAAAAGAAGAACACAGTAGGCAGCATGAGCTCTGTTATGTTGGCAGATATCAAAAGATTAGAATAAGTAGAGGAAAAAGTAATATCTCCAAGAAGGTAAACGCTGCCCACATTACCTGATTATCAAATGGGAAGGTTGGATAAGTTAAATAACGGGGTGAAAAAACAGCCGCAGTTGTCGGCTGTTTTTTAAGATGAACATGGTATTTTTATATTGAATAAAAGTATTGCTACTTTTTAATCCGCATGATGGGGGTTTCTCCAACAGTGACAGAGCCATTCAGTTTGGATAATTCTTTAATTTCATCCATGTTGGAAATAACAACAGGTGTTAGAGTTGATTTCGCCCTTTCTTCGAGGAGTTTAAGATCAAATTCCAAAACTAAATCTCCTTTCTGCACACGCTGGCCTTCTTCAGCAATGCGCTTAAAGCCTTCACCTTTAAGCTCAACCGTATCTATACCAAAGTGGACAAATAGCTCAATACCGCTGTCCGATTCGATAGAAAACGCATGGTTGGTTTCAAAGATTTTACCAATAGTTCCATCAACTGGTGCAACTATCTTATTGCCAGCAGGTTTTATAGCGATACCATCACCGACAATTTTCTCGGCGAAAACAACATCTGGAACATCTTCAATATTGACAATCTCACCAGACAAAGGCGCGATTATTTCAATAGTGCCGCTGTTTTTTTTATCATCTGAAACCAGAGATTTCAGTTTATCAAACAGACCCATGAATCTTCTCCTAATTGTTTATACTGGACCGCGGCGTCTTAACCGAATATTATCAGCAAAGTGTTTTTTCTTTGATGAAGGTATCAACTAACTCCATCAATCCCCGAGCAGTCGGCTGAGAAAGGGCCTGCTCAGCCAGTGCCTTTGCATCTTCGTAACGAGTATTACGAATGATTTTTTTGATGCCAGGAATAGAAATCGCACTCATACTGAACTCATCTAGCCCCATACCTAATAACAATAGTGTAGCACGTTCATCACCTGCAAGCTCACCACACATCCCCGTCCATTTACCTTCAGCGTGTGAAGCATCAATGGTTTGCTTAATCAGGCTCAATACTGCTGGTAGCATCGGGTTATAAAGATGAGAAATCAACTCGTTACCGCGGTCTACAGCGAGAGTATACTGAGTTAAATCGTTTGTCCCAATACTGAAAAAGTCAACTTCTTTTGCCAGGTGACGAGCAATAACCGCTGAGGCTGGTGTTTCTATCATCACACCCACTTCAATTGCTTCATCGAATTTTTTGCCTTCTTCACGTAATTGACCTTTCAGTAATTCAAGTTCTGCTTTCAGCTCCTGTACTTCTTCTACAGAAATAATCATTGGAAACATAATACGTAATTTACCGAAAGCAGATGCACGTAAAATAGCACGTAACTGAGAATGTAAGATCTCTTTTCGATCAAGGCAAATGCGAATTGCACGCCAACCGAGGAAGGGGTTCTCTTCTTTCGGTAGGTTCATATAGGGGAGATCTTTATCACCGCCGATATCCATCGTGCGTATGATAACTGCTTGACTGCCCATTGCCTCAGCAACGGCTTTATAAGCCTGGAATTGTTCTTCCTCTGTTGGCAGTGAATCACGATCCATAAATAAAAATTCTGTGCGGTATAAACCGACACCTTCGGCACCATTACGTTCAGCACCGGCAACATCCCGAACGGTGCCGATATTGGCGCAGACTTCAACCTGATGGCCATCAAGTGTAATGGCTGGCAGGTCTTTCAGTTTTGCAAGCTCAGCTTTTTCCGTCAGATATTCATTTTTAGTTTTTTTTAGCTGTTCAATGTCTGTATCGGATGGATTAACATAAATATGGTTATTTACCGCGTCCAGGATTAGGTAATCGCCATTCTGGATTTCTGTTGTTGCATGGGTGGTACCTACAATCGCTGGCAGTTCGAGAGAGCGAGCCATGATTGATGTGTGGGAAGTGCGGCCACCAAAATCAGTAATGAAACCAAGCACTTTTTCCAGATTGAGCTGTGCAGTTTCAGAGGGAGTCAGGTCACTGGCAACCAGAATGACTTCTTCTGCAATTGAACCAAGATCGACAATAGGCATACCTAGAATGTTTTTCAGGAGGCGTTTACCGATATCTCGCACATCTGTTGCCCGTTCTTTCAGGTATTCGTCATCCAGTTCCTCGAGGGCATGAGCCTGCGTTTCAATAACGGAATAAACCGCAGCATCCGCAGTTTTGAACTCATTTTTGATTAATGAAATAATTTCTTGTTCAAGCTCTTCATCTTCCAGCAGCATGATGTGTCCTTCGAAGATTTCAGCTTTTTCTTCTCCAAGGTTTTTTTCTGCTGTGTTCTTGATTATTTCTAATTGGGATGAGGCTTTTTCACGACCTTGTTTGAAATGGGAGATTTCTTGTTCGACTTGTTCTCGGTTGATTTTTGTTTGATTAATAATGATGGGGTCTTCTTTCAGTAATAGAGCCTTACCGAAAGCGATGCCTGGTGATACTAAAATGCCTGAAATCATAATGTTACCTAACTACTAATAATTATTTTTTAGAAGAGCCAGCCAGTGGTTTGCTGTTTTAGGGCATGCATTTAAACTGATATCCCCAGATAAAGGTTTATCCGGGGATGGAAGACGGCTAAGTAAATATCGGTTTATTCATAGCGTCTGAATCTTGGCTGGCTTTGTGGTTAGCTGGTTGTTATTCCAGTTCTGCCATCAATTTAACCAGGTGTTCAATTGCTTTTTGCTCATCTTCACCTTCAGCAGAAATGGTCACAACGGTACCTTGAGTCAGTCCTAGAGTTTGCAGTTTAAACAGGCTCTTTGCACTGGCAGTTTTACCGCCGGAAGTCAGCGTAATGTCGGAGGTGAAGCTTTTTGCTTCTTTAACAAACTGTGCAGCGGGGCGGGTGTGTAGGCCATTTGGCGCGGTAATAGTGACTTCTTGCTGGAACATAACGTTTCCTCAATAACTTAGATTTCTGCTGTTAAGCTAAGACTATGTGTAGTAGGTAAATCTTAACTTGGGTATTCATTATCAAAAGATTGTTTTTTCCGATGCTTCTGATTGGTAGTTTGAAGTAAAGATAGATCGTAGAACTCCTTAACCGAAACTACTACTTCTGTTAATTAATTTCGAGCATCGAAATAATTATTATTGGTTAAATACTAAACCCATTGTAAGAAATCATCTAGCAAAGTGTAAAAATTTGATCTACTACACAGAAAAAGCACCATTTAGGTGCTTTTTTATCAATAAAACTAAGTAATTTACTCAGATACTTTTATTCATCGGATAAGTCAGCAAACAGTACGCTGCTCAAATAACGTTCACCTGATGAAGCCAGAACGACAACGATATTTTTATCTTGATATTCTGGTTCCTGAGAAAGCTTCACGGCAGCTGCAACGGTCGCACCAGAAGAAATACCAGCCAGAATACCTTCTTTCTTCGTGATTTCACGGGCAGTTTTGATAGCTTCTTCGTTACTGATTTTGAAAACTCGATCAACCAGTTTTAGATCAAGGTTGTCCGGGATAAAACCGGCGCCAATACCTTGAATTTTATGTGGGCCTGGTTTTATTTCTTCACCGGCCAAAGTTTGACTAATGACTGGAGAGTCTTCGGGTTCTACTGCAACCGCGGTAATATTTTTACCTTTGGTGTTTTTGAGATAACGGGCGACACCTGTTAGTGTACCACCAGTACCGACGCCAGTAACAAATACGTCTACTTCACCATCTGTATCTTCCCAGATTTCTGGGCCAGTGGTTTTTTCGTGAATTTCTGGGTTTGCTGGATTACTGAACTGTTGCAGAATGATATAGCGATCGGGATCGCTCGCCTGAATTTCATTAGCTTTCTCAATGGCACCTTTCATACCTTTAGCGCCTTCAGTCAGCACTAAATTTGCTCCCAGTGCTTTCAGTAGCTTACGACGCTCAATACTCATGGTTTCGGGCATAGTCAGGGTTAATTTGTAGCCGCGAGCGGCAGCAACGTAAGCAAGAGCTATCCCTGTATTGCCGCTCGTTGGTTCTACCAGCTCTTTTCCTGGTTGCAGGATACCGCGCTTTTCAGCATCCCAAATCATGTTAGAACCGATACGACACTTCACACTAAAGCTGGGGTTACGGGATTCCACTTTTGCCAGAATACGTCCATTACCAAAGTGTTTTAAGCGAACTAACGGGGTACGACCAATAGTTAAAGAATTATCTTCATAAATTTTACTCATACTCGTTTTTCAACTCCCTTTAGTGATATCTTTGGTGATATCCGGTTAATAATACGACAGCAACCAATTTATGGAAATATAGATTAAATATATTCTTATCGTCTAAAAGAATAACTTTAAATTAATATTTTTGCATAATATGAGTTGCATGCTTATCGCGGTAACAATCTACCCACATCGCAGTGGCAGCGCATACTGCGATTGGCATAACCACCAAGTTGACAATAGGGATCATTGTTAAAATACTCACCATGGCACCAAATTGCAGATTATCTACTTTATTTTGGCTGAGGGCCTTACGCATTGTGGGAAAACTGACTTTGTGGTTATCGAATGGATAATCACAATATTGAATCGACAACATCCAGGCACTGAAAATAAACCAGATAACAGGTGCGACAATTTGCCCAATAGCAGGAATAAAATAGAGAAGCAATAATAGCAGAGCGCGTGGGATATAATAGAGCAGTTTTGCTAATTCCCGTTTTAGGGTACGCGGAACATCTTTTACCAGGTCTATAACTCCTGTATCTGGTGCCGGGATCCCGGTTAAATCCGCTTCCAGCTTTTCTGCCAGTAAGCCATTAAATGGTGCGGCGATAAAATTTGCTATCATGCTGAAGAAATAAGTAAAAATTAGCAGAATGGAAATCACTGCCAGCGGCCATAAAATATAACTCAGCCATTGCATCCAATCTGGTACTTTGTCCAATATCCAGTGGATCCAGTTTCCGAGTTTCTGGTAGAGCCACCAGAATGAGCCACCAAGTAACAAAATATTTGCTAGCAAGGGCAATAGAACGAATCTTTTGATGCCTCGTCGGGTAATTAATCTGCAACCTTTCATCAAATATTGAAAGCCGCTCAAATTTTTGGGCGGTTTTGTCAAATTAAGCATACTTCCTATTCTCTTCTATATGATTGAAACGCTATCATATAGGCAGGATTTTCGACTGACTAGCCTAATTCTGTACAAAAAAAACGCAAAAAATGCTTGTCAGGCATGTTTCTGAGAAGAAAAGTGTGTATAAGCTTGCACTTGTGTTATTTGACAAATAGAGTTAATACAGAAAATGTTCTGCCGTGGTGGCATATTAATTTAAACAACAGAGATAGCAATGATGCAGGATTTGCGTCTGATATTAATCATTGTTGGTGCGATGGCAATAATAGCTTTGCTGTTACATGGGTTGTGGACCAGCCGTAAAGAGCGTTCTTCGCTTTTTCGTGATCGCCCAGTTAAACGTCATAAACATGATCGTCAGAATAATTTTGTCGATGACAGCGAAGATGAAGTGTTCGACAATCAACAAAAGCCTTACGCCCATAAGCAAGTGAAACCCTATCAGGAACATAAAGCTGAACCGGTGATTGAGCGCCGTCAGTCAATTGATGCTGTGGTTCCTGAAGAGAGTAATGATCCGCTACTGGTTGGGCGTCAGTCTGAAGCGACAACTAGGAAAACAGTACCAGAAGAGCAGGAACCGCAGCTTGGACTGTTTGAATCAGAAGAATTGGATGAGTTTGAGAAAAATACCCCTGTGGCGGAAGAAAAGTCTCAGGAAGTGGCAAAAGAGGGAAGTAACACAGAAGAAGCGCAGAACAAATTGAAAGAAATTGTTTTGGTTCTTCACGTGTCAGCACATCAAGGCCAGGTATTAAATGGTGAACTCCTGTTGCAAAGCATTTTGCAATCTGGTTTCCAGTTTGGCGAAATGCAGATTTTTCATCGTCACTTAAATCCATCAGGCAGTGGTCCGGTGTTATTTAGTCTTGCTAATATGGTGAAGCCAGGTTCATTTAATCCTGAAGCGATGATTGATTTTACCACTCCAGGGGTTTCTATGTTTATGATGGTACCCTCTTACGGAGAATCGAATCAGAATTTTAAGCTGATGTTGCAGGCGGCCCAGCGCATTGCTTCCGATGTTGGAGGAGTGGTGCTTGATGATGAACGTAAAATGTTAACTCCGCAAAAAATCGAATTATATAAGGCTCGTATTCGCAGCACACTCGATGCTCAGGTATAATCAACTTATCGAACATTCAAGCCCCCGCCAGCCGGGGGCTTTTTATCGCTGGCTATAAGTTATGAAATCAACTGCTCAACAAATAGAAAATCTCAGAAAAACATTGCGCCATCATGAATATCTGTATCACGTCATGGATACGCCAGAGATCCCTGATGCAGAATATGATCGGTTAATGCAGGAACTGAAGGCTCTTGAAGAACAACATCCTGAACTGATTACATCTGACTCACCGACCCAGCGGATTGGTGCCGCTCCTCTGACTGCTTTTGAGCAAGTCCGCCATGAAATTCCTATGCTGTCATTGGATAACGTGTTCGATGAGGAGAGTTATTTGGCGTTTGATAAGCGGGTTCGTGATCGCTTGAAGGATACTCAGGATTTAGTCGTTTGCTGTGAACTAAAACTGGATGGTTTGGCTGTTAGTCTGTTGTATGAAAATGGTGAACTGGTGCGAGCGGCGACCCGTGGCGATGGAACAACGGGAGAAAACATTACATCGAATGTACGAACGATTAACGCGGTTCCGTTGCGTTTGATTGGAGAAAATATTCCTACTCGTATTGAAGTCCGTGGTGAAGTTTTTATGCCACAAAAAGGGTTTGAGAAGCTGAATGAAGAGGCCCGTCGCACAGGTGCAAAAATATTTGCTAACCCACGTAATGCTGCGGCTGGCTCTCTACGTCAGCTTGATCCTCGCATTACCGCTAAACGCCCACTGGTTTTCCTCTGTTATGGTGTTGGTGTTTTGGAAGGGGGAGAATTACCAGCCAGTCATTATGAGCGATTAATGCAGTTTAAAAAGTGGGGATTACCGGTCAGCGATAAAGTTAAAATCTGTACTGATAGCAGACAAGTTATTGATTTTTACAAAAATATTGAAAGTCGGCGCTCAACGTTGGGATTTGATATTGATGGTGTTGTTATTAAAGTGGATTCGCTGAAATTACAGGAAACGCTGGGCTTTGTCGCTCGTGCGCCACGTTGGGCAACGGCATTCAAATTTCCGGCTCAGGAACAAATGACGATTGTTCGCGATATTGAGTTTCAAGTTGGTCGTACTGGTGCAATTACACCGGTAGCGCGTTTAGAACCTGTGCAGGTTTCTGGAGTGACGGTTAGTAATGCAACATTACATAATGCGGATGAGATTGAACGTTTAGGTTTGCGTATTGGCGATACTGTTATTATCCGTCGTGCAGGTGATGTTATTCCACAGGTTGTCGGTGTTGTGGGGGACAGAAGGTTGCAGGACAGTGATGAAGTGATGTTCCCTGAACATTGTCCAGTATGTGGGGCAGATATTGAGAAGATTGAAGGGGAAGCTGTAGCACGTTGTACTGGTGGTTTAGTCTGTGGTGCTCAGCGTAAAGAAGCGCTTAGACACTTTGTTTCCCGGCGTGCGATGGATGTCGACGGTATGGGAGAAAAAATTATTGACCAACTGGTGGATAAAGAATATGTCGAAACCCCAGCAGATCTTTTCAGGCTTACGGCGGGTAAATTAACCGGGCTTGATCGCATGGGGCCGAAATCTGCTCAAAATGTGGTAGAAGCATTGGAAAAAGCAAAGAAAACTACATTTGCCCGTTTTCTTTATGCTTTGGGTATCCGTGAAGTTGGGGAAGCGACCGCAGCTAACCTGGCCGCTTATTTTGGTGATCTGAATAAATTACGTATTGCTGATGAAGAAACGTTGAAAGAAGTTCAAGATGTTGGTGAAGTGGTGGCGAAGCATGTAGTCCACTTCTTCAATGAACCTCATAATCAAAAAGTTATTGATGATCTGATTGATAATATAGGAATTAACTGGGAACCGGTTGTCGTGACAAGGGCTGAGAAGATTAACAGCCCATTTGCAGGTAAAACAATTGTACTTACTGGTTCATTGCATCAGCTATCCAGAGATGAAGCCAAAGATAAACTTGTTGCGCTCGGGGCAAAAGTTACCGGTAGTGTTTCTAAAAAAACAGATTTGGTGATCGCTGGTGAAGCTGCGGGTTCAAAATTAGCTAAGGCTAATGAGCTAAATATTGCGGTCATTGATGAAGAGGAAATGATCCGTTTATTGGGTGAATAATTTTTTGTTTGCATACGAATTATTGTGAGGTTTCTCAATAATTCGTAATGTGCGATGAGGTGTTTTTAAATCTGGTTTATACGATTCAGCTAAAAATGTGATCAACCCTACTAAACAAAGGCTTAAGATACGAATTATTTCAATTTTGCGTGATATTTATCACATTTTGTTGACTCTTATTACATAGAATGCATTTATAAACTAGCTTTCTCATGTTTGGAGTATGATATGTCTCAGATCCTGCATTTTCTTTTAGCTCTGGTTGTTATTGGTGGTCTTGCTATTCTGGCGAGTAGTAACCGTAAAGGGATTCGTCCTCGCTATATTATTCAGTTGCTTGTTATTGAGCTTGTTCTGGCGTGGTTTTTCCTGAATTCTGGTGTTGGTCAGGAATTTGTTATGGGATTTGCTGGTTTGTTTGAGCAATTACTGAAATTTGCGGGTGAAGGGACTGAATTCATTTTTGGCGGCATGATGGATGCAAAACTGGCATTCTTTTTTCTGAATGTATTGTGTCCGATTATCTTTATTTCCGCATTGATTGGTATTTTGCAGCATATCCAAGTGTTACCAATCGTCATCCGAGTTATCGGTACTCTACTGTCTAAAGTCAACGGCATGGGTAAATTAGAATCATTTAATGCGGTCAGTTCTTTGATACTGGGTCAGTCTGAAAATTTTATTGCCTATAAAGATGTACTGGGCAAAATGTCTGAGCGTCGAATGTACACAATGGCAGCGACTGCAATGTCAACGGTTTCTATGTCGATAGTTGGTGCTTACATGACAATTTTGGAGCCTAAATATGTTGTGGCGGCACTGGTGCTTAATATGTTTAGCACTTTTATCATTTTGTCACTCATTAACCCGTATGCTGTTGACAGTGAAGAAGATATTCAGATGAATAATCTTCACGAAGGTCAAAGTTTCTTCGAAATGCTAGGTGAATATATTTTAGCTGGTTTTAAGGTAGCATTGATTGTCGCTGCGATGTTGATTGGTTTCATTGCTCTGATTGCGGCTATTAACGCGTTGTTTAGCATGATTTTTGATAAGGATTTCCAGGAAACGTTGGGTTATGTGTTTTATCCATTTGCTTGGGTGGTTGGTATCCCAGCTGATGAAGCATTACAGGTCGGCAGTATCATGGCAACTAAATTGGTTTCTAACGAATTTGTGGCTATGCACAGTTTGCAATCAATTGTGACAGAACTTTCTCCGCGTTCACAGGGGATTTTGTCGGTATTCCTGGTTTCCTTTGCTAATTTCTCTTCAATTGGGATTGTTGCAGGTGCGATTAAGGGCTTAGATGAGAAACAGGGTAATGTGGTTTCACGCTTTGGTTTGAAACTCCTGTTTGGTTCAACTCTTGTTAGTTTTCTATCCGCAGCTATTGCAGGTTTGGTGCTATAAAAGAATAACGTTTTATCGTGGAATATTGCATCATAATGGTGCAGTTTTCCTTTCACATATTTCCCCTTATATACATGTAAGTTATGGAAAAAGAAAATTTGATAGAAATTGCTAATACTTCTATGCCATTTGGTAAATATAAAGGTCGGGCACTTATTGACTTACCAGAAGAGTACTTATTGTGGTTCTCCCGTAAGGGTGAATTTCCACAAGGCAAATTAGGTGCACTGATGGAGATAACTTTGGCAATAAAAATAGAAGGATTAGATTCACTGGTGAAACCATTGAAGAAAGGTCAGCCAAAGTAAGGGGTTATTAATGGTAGAGATAAACTGTGATAAGCAAAAGGCCCTGAAAGCATATGGCTTTCAGGGCCTGATAATTTTGGTGGAGCTAAGCGGGATCGAACCGCTGACCTCTTGCATGCCATGCAAGCGCTCTCCCAGCTGAGCTATAGCCCCACGATTGTGGTTTTTTCCTAATTTCGGTACCAAATCCTTTACTTTGATGAAAGAATTTGGTGGAGCTAAGCGGGATCGAACCGCTGACCTCTTGCATGCCATGCAAGCGCTCTCCCAGCTGAGCTTTGTATACTTATCAAAATTAATGGAACGGGGCGCATAATATGAAACCCAGCAAATACTGTCAACGGCTAACTTATCATTCTCAGAGCAAGCGTTGAAAAAGCCATCAGTTTTGTGATACATCGATAAAATAAAGGTTAGGCAATGGGTTGCAGTGAGAGAGAAAGTATTTTAGGGAGTATGATTCGATGGATAAAGTGATCAGTTCAATAAAAACTTTTTTAGGAAAGAAAAACATCACTATACCCTATGGATTTCAAGATGCATCGCGACGGCAAGGGAGCGAATCCCCGGGAGCATAGAGAACTATGTGACCGGGGTGAGTGCAGCCAACAAAGAGGCAACTTGAAAGATAACGGGTATATAGAGTTAGTGATGCCTTTGTTGCATTAATTACTGTTGGGTTTCACGCTGAGCAATGAACTCCAGAGCTTGATTAATGCGAGATAGAGTGCGGGTTTGCCCGATAGCATGAATAGTTACATCTAAACCAGGAGACTGTCCGGCACCGGTGGCAGCCACGCGCAGCGGCATACCGACTTTACCCATACCAACTTCCAGTTCATCGGCTGTAGATTGAATAGCATGATGAACATTTTCTACTGTCCAGTGAGTAATTGAAGCCAGCTTTGAATGAGCAACTTCAAGAGGTTGACGGGCAACTGGACGCAAATGTTTCTTTGCTGCATCTGCATCAAATTCTGCAAAATCTTCATAAAAGTAGCGGCAAGATTCAGCCATTTCTTTCAGAGTCTTGCAGCGTTCACCCAATAATTTAATCAGATCAACCAGTTGTGGGCCACTATGGGTATCAATACCTTGCTGCTCAATATGCCATGCCAGATGAACGGCAACTTTCTCTGGGGGGAGAGTATTAATGTAATGATGGTTTAACCATTGCAGTTTTTCTGTATTGAATGCACTAGCAGATTTATTGATAGCATCAAGACTGAAAAACCCGGTCATCTCTTCAAGACTAAAAATCTCTTGATCTCCGTGCGACCAACCTAGACGAACCAGATAATTCAACAGTGCTTCTGGTAGGTAGCCATCATCGCGGTATTGCATAACGCTGACAGCTCCGTGGCGTTTGGACAGTTTTTTGCCATCATCGCCTAAAATCATTGAAACGTGCGCATACTCTGGAACTGGAGCTCCCAGAGCTTTCAGGATATTGATTTGACGAGGTGTATTATTGATATGGTCTTCACCGCGAATTACATGGGTAATTTCCATATCCCAATCATCAATAACCACACAGAAATTATAGGTTGGTGAGCCATCGGTTCGGCGGATAATCAGATCATCAAGTTCTTGGTTACTGAATTCAATTGGGCCACGGATACTATCGTTAAAAATAACAGAGCCTGCCTGTGGATTGCGGAAACGAACAACATGGGGTTGATCTGGGTTATGCTGACATTGACTATCACGGCAATGACCGTCATAACGGGGTTTTTCGCCATTGGCCATCTGAGTTTCGCGCAATTCTTCCAAACGATCTTTAGAACAATAGCAGTAGTAAGCAGATCCTTGTTCTAACATTTGATCAATGACTTGGTTGTAACGATCAAAACGTTTTGTTTGATAAAAAGGGCCTTCATCCCAATTCAGATTTAACCAGTTCATACCGTCCATAATGGCATCAATGGCTTCCTGAGTTGAGCGTTCAAGGTCAGTATCTTCGATACGCAACACAAATTCGCCTTTATTATGGCGGCTGAATAACCAGGAATAAAGTGCGGTGCGTGCACCACCAACGTGGAGATAGCCAGTTGGGCTAGGTGCAAAACGGGTTTTAATTTTACGCATTGGGGATTGCCTTAATTACATTTCACTTTTCAATGAACATTATTGGTGATTTAAAGTGATAAAGTGGGGAGGTATTTTATCACTGCACTTTAATTCCTCAATGCTGTTAGCGGGATGTTGTTGAGAAAAGTCAGCATATCTGCTTAAACCGTACCCTAAGTGATGATAATTATTTCACGTTTGTTTAATTTTGAGACGAACGATATTTTTCCCTAGAAAAAGCGTTGACTCATCTTGAACTATCCCTATAATGCGACTCCATCACGACGGGCGATTAGCTCAGTTGGTAGAGCATCTCCCTTACAAGGAGGGGGTCATCAGTTCGAATCTGGTATCGCCCACCA
>NZ_KL543988.1:3241-30287 GCF_000711895.1 Photorhabdus australis DSM 17609 | reverse complement strand
ATATGGGTCGTTAGCTCAGTCGGTAGAGCAGTTGACTTTTAATCAATTGGTCGCAGGTTCGAATCCTGCACGACCCACCATCTAAAAAAGCATAATTAAATTCAAATACCACTCAGATGATTGTTAGCTCAATCGGTAAAGCAGGTGGCTTTTAATCAATTGGTCGCAGGTTCGGGTTAGGGCTAACTCACTTCATTACTACATATACTCAAGATGCTTCAAAGTGCATGTTTGAAAAACGATTATGTTGTTGAATTTAAATGTTTTTATGTCTGACGACTCAAGCATTTTGAAGTTCATTCGGTATATACTTTAATTATGAACGTTATTCACGCTTAAACTACCTATATACCAATAATACTAGATGGGATAAGCTTTACATATATTGTTGTGCTAGTTAATTATTGGGATATAAAAATGAATCTCTATGGACTGGTGGCTGATATTGGTGGCACGAATGCCAGATTAGCACTTTGTAATTTGAAAAATGGGACTATTGAGCAGATTGAAACATATAACTCGAGGCAATATGTTGGATTAGAGTCTATTATTAGCCACTATTTGGCGGAGCAAAAAACAGTAGTAACTTGCGCTTGTATCGCTATTGCTTGCCCGATAAGTGGTGATTGGATTGAAATGACTAATAACCAATGGGCTTTTTCTATTAGTGAGCTGAAACAGGCGCTTAAGCTAGAAAAATTAGATGTTATTAATGATTTCACTGCCGTTTCTATGGCTATTCCAATGTTGACAGAAGAACACAAAGTTCAGTTGGGAGGAGGAAAAGCGGTTGAAGATAAACCGATCGCTGTATATGGAGCTGGAACTGGCCTTGGGGTGGCTCATCTGATAAAAGTAGACAAGCAATGGATAAGTTTGCCAGGTGAAGGCGGTCATGTGGATTTTGCAGCGAATAGTGAAGAACAAGATGCAATATTGGCTGTTTTGCGTCGCAAGTTGGGTCATGTTTCGGTTGAAAGAATCTTGTCTGGTAGTGGCTTGGTGAATCTCTATCAGGCCATTACTATTTTGAACCATAGTCAGCCGGAAGATTTGGAACCAGAAACAGTGACACAACGAGCACTGGATGAAAGTTGCCAATATTGCCATCGTGCTCTCTCGTTATTTTGTGAAATCATGGGGAGATTTGGCGGAAATTTGGCGTTAAATCTGGGAACTTTTGGTGGTGTGTACATCGCTGGTGGTATAGTGCCACGATTTCTTAATTTCTTTAAGCAGTCAAATTTCTTGTATGGATTTGAAGATAAAGGGCGATTTAAAACATTAATACAACAGATTCCTGTTTATTTGATTACTCATCCGCAACCTGGATTGTTGGGTTCAGGTACATATTTACGGCAACAATTATCACTGATTGAATAAGTTATAAAGGCAGATATATCCCAATAGATTTCAAGTTGCAGCACGGCGGCAAGTGAACGCATCCCTAGCGCATAGATAACTATGTGACTGGGGGAAGTGAAAGCAGCCAACAAAGCGGCAACTTGAAAGGTGAAGGTTATATACATATTAGAACTAATAATTGTATATACTCAAGACACTTCAAACATGCACTTTGAAGTGTCTTGAGTATATGTCGGGTTAAAATTTTTTAAAGTGTTAATTTATTAAACACAAATCTATGAGTTAAATAACTACGTGGAAATGTTGATTGTTATTTTATTGTTTTTTATTTACATATTTTTCTCATTGAAAGAATAATAAGCAATTTAAAGTCAACAATAAAAATATTCCAATTTCACTTTGGATGATATATTTATTCCTTAGTTGCTATGGATTTGTGGGTGTATTTTCAAATAAATAATCAATTTATTTTATCTGATTGAAATTATAGGGAATTTTATTTCGCAGTGGGGTGGTTTTGAGTTATTGGATGTTATTGTTTTCATAATTATTGTTTAATGGCATTATTTGAATTTTGAAATAAAGTTAAATCATATTTTAAATAATTATTATAATGAAATTTTAGGTTTGATATGAAGTGTATAATTAAAGAGGTTTATTTTGTTGAATTAATAAGAATGTAATTTATTGAAAAACAATAAGATTAAATGACCTTAAGTTGGTATCAAATGTTTATGGTCTTACTAAGTTAAATAAAAATTTATATTCGATTAATTATATAATGAATGATTAATTGTTATATAAAGATATTATTTTACTTGTATATTATCGTAATGTTTTCTTACATTTCTCAAAATATTTCTATTTCATATGCGGTTATTGGTTCTGCTAATGGCGTCCCCTGCAGGAATCGAACCTGCAATTAGCCCTTAGGAGGGGCTTGTTATATCCATTTAACTAAGGGGACAATTTTTGCATTATAACTGCTTTTTCTTCTTAAGATAAGGTGTTATGAACTGTTTGCCTATTTAGTAATCACTCAAATTGAGTACCATTCAAATTGAATTGTCAGTAATATTTATATTTATTGATGATCATCGGCAGGTGGTGCGACAAGATTGGTTTGCCGGATCTAAAGGGTTGTTACTTGGAGAATTGTATGAAGTATCGTTTGGGCGGAATCGTTCTTACAGCTACATTACTTGTGGGATGTGCTGATTCATCTAATAGTGTTGAACAGGGGCGTTCAGACCCTCTGGAAGGTTTTAACCGTACAATGTTCAACTTTAATTATAATGTCCTTGATCCCTATATATTACGTCCAGTAGCTGTAACGTGGCGCGATTATGTACCGATGCCTGTACGAAATGGTTTGGGTAATTTTCTTAGTAATCTCGAAGAGCCAGCCAGTATGGTAAACAGTTTCTTGCGTGGTAACCCATATCAGGGAATGAAACATTTTAATCGTTTTTTCCTGAATACCATTTGGGGTATAGGTGGTTTGATTGATGTTGCAACTATGGCAAATCCTAAGTTGGCAAAAGAAGAACCAAACCGTTTTGGTAGTACTTTGGGCTATTATGATGTGGGATATGGTCCTTATGCTGTATTACCTGGCTATGGTAGTTTTACTCTGCGTGATGAGGGGGGAAACTGGGCTGATATGACTTATCCAATGTTGAGTTATTTGACCATTTGGATGTCAGCGGGTAAGTGGGTGTTTGAAGGTATTGAAACTCGTGCTCGTTTACTGGATTCTGATGGCTTGTTGATGAATTCATCTGACCCTTATCTGATGATGCGAGAGGCTTACTTCCAGAGCCATGATTTTATGGCAAGAGGCGGTCAATTGGATGCGACAAAAAATCCCAATGCTGAAGTATTACAGGGTGATTTGGATAGTATAGATTGATAGTCATTGTTGGATTTAACTTCATAAGTAAAAAGGATAGCCGTAGAGCGCTATCCTTTTTTAGAACTATACTCGATTAGAATGCATAGTTGAAGTTCACACCATATAACCAGGCAGAACCTTTTGCATCAAATTCATATGCATAAGGTAGTTTTTCAGACAATTTCTCTTTAACCGTGACTTTCTGTCCATGCATGTAAGAAACACCTACGTCTACAGACATGTCTTTATTAAATGCGTAGGTTGCGCCAGCGCTTAACCAGAAACGGTCTTGATCCGGAATAGAAATAGAGCGGTTTTCAGCAGGAATTGGGCTATCATCAAAGGCGATACCGGTACGGAATGTCCAGTTGTCATCGTGATAATAAGTTGCGCCTAAAGCAATACGATAGGCATCTTTGAAGCCTTCATGTTTACTAAACAGAACTGAACCATCTTTATTTCTGGTCCCTTTCAGTTCATCAAACTCACTCCAACCCGTATATGCCAGGCTATAGTGTATAGCCCATTTAGGCGCTACGCGGTTGTAACCAGAAACCTCCCAGATATCCGGCAAATTGAGGTCTAATCTGCCGCCAATGGTTTGGCCTCCGGTAGCAGGTAAAGGGATTCCTCTTTGCTTCAATACTTCCCCTAGCGCGACGGGAATATCATTTTTATAGTCACCGTCTTTAAATTTGACTTTAACTTTAGAGCGGTAAGTCAGGCTGTAGCGGTTATTTTCATCCATTTCATACATGATGCCCGCGTTCCAGCCATAGCCCCAATCTTTACCTTGCAGATTAGCAACTTCATCTGTTGGTTTTAGAATACCCCTAGTTTGTTGTGCCAGAATCCCAGCATGACGGGTGATTTCTGCGTCTGCATAGACAGCATTCAACCCTAAACCAAAGCTGAAGTTATCGTTTAGTCGATAAGCCCCGCTCAGGTTGAAGTTTAACGTTGTCAGATCAGTTTTGCCGCCGATAAGGCCCGCTTCGTAGTTATTGCTAAAATCAGTAGCCAGTCCAAAGTTAGTAGTGACTGAAGTACCAACAAACCATTGATCATCAATAGGCATAATAAAATGTAGGTTAGGTATCCAGGCTACTGGTGCAATATTTTTAGCGTTAGTACTTTTACCCGTCACTGGTGATTTACCTGTAATATCAACATCTGGGTTGATATAGATGGCACCGATAGAAAATGATGGGCGATCAAACAGAGTCATTGCTGCTGGGTTACGGCTTCCTACCGTTGCGTTATCAGCAACAACGCCTTCCCCGGAAAAAGCTCGGCCCAAAGCCGAAGTAGAAAATTCATTCAACTGGAAACCAGCGGCACCCGCGTTGGATGAAATTAGAGCCACTGCAACCGCTAATGCTGAACGGGTGAACAGGTTTTTCTGGTTCATGACCAAAACCCTCTTGTTTATTATTTAACTATGCCACTTAACTTAGCAAGGAGCGCAGGATTGTAGAGTCGGTTTGTCTTCATGACAAATCAGACCAGTGGTGAAGTATAGGTCTGACATCTGTTGGTGTTGCAAGAATGTTTTTAAAATATGTCCAAATTGATATCAAAAACGCGACTCAGTTAACAAAAAAATGATTTTAGGTGTTAATAAAAACGTTTAAAAATGAATTTTTGAAATCAGATTTCGGTAGGATAAATATTTGGAGAATGGAGTATGACTAATGAAATTGAAATATAGTGCAGAAGAGACAGCTGCTTGCTGCTGCGTAGATGTAGGTACGGTAATCGATAATACAGACTGCATGGTATCTTACCAGCACGTTTTTGCTGATAAGCAGGAAGCAGAAGAGATGCTTGACACTTTGATTGAAAAAGCAAAATTTATTGAATCAGAGCCTTGTGTTATTAATCATAAAATTGAGTTAGTTGAGTATGGTGTTCAACTGATTGCTAATTTCATTTTCTGTTGTCAGGCAGAAACACTGATTTTCCAGTTGGGATTGCGTTAATCTATGAGTAGGTTTTCTCCGTTGTCTTAAGTAGATAGCGGAGGTATTTCACTGAGTCCCTCCTTATCGTTAGTTCTTTTTTTACTGCTTGCGAACATGCTCGAAAAGGCATTGAGATCGTTTAGACATTAAGTAAATTAAAGTTGCGCCCGCTCTCATTTTTAGTTTATTCAGGTTTGCTATTTATAAACATTACGCTAACAATGATCTATCAGGTCAGACCTGTCCAGGTTGGTCAAAAAATTTTTTCAGTAATTTGATGTAGTTAATAATAATTTTTCAGGAGCCGTTATGAGTCGTCATTTAACAAAAGTGACACAGCAAGGTGATCGTATCGCAATTGTCAGCGGGTTACGCATTCCATTTGCTAAACAGGCAACATCGTATCACGGCATACCGGCTGTGGAATTGGGTAAATCAGTGGTCAATGAACTGGTAACCAGAAGTGGTTTACTCCCTGAAAAGATTGACCAACTGGTGTTTGGACAAGTAGTACAAATGCCTGAAGCGCCAAATATTGCTCGTGAAATCGTTCTTGGTACTGGGTTAAGTGTGAATACAGATGCTTACAGCGTATCTCGTGCGTGTGCGACCAGTTTTCAGGCGATTGCTAATGTGGCAGAAAGCATTATGGCTGGTACGGTGAATATCGGGATTGCGGGTGGTGCAGATTCGTCTTCTGTATTACCGATTGGTGTAACTAAATCTCTGGCCCGTACCCTTGTTGATATGAATAAAGCGAAAACTTTGCCTCAGCGTCTTAACTTACTTAGCCGCCTCAAATTTCGTGATTTATTGCCTGTATCTCCGGCAGTAGCAGAATATTCGACAGGTCTGCGTATGGGAGATACCGCAGAACAAATGGCGAAGACCTATCGTATCAGTCGTCAGGATCAGGATGCGTTGGCGCATCGCTCCCATGTTCTTGCGGCAAAAGCTTGGGAACAGGGTTTGCTGACTGATGAAGTTATGACGGCCCATTTCCCCCCATATCGTGAAGCATTACCTGAAGACAACAATATTCGTAAAAATTCAGTATTAACTTCTTATGCAAAATTGCGCCCGGCATTTGATCGCAAGTATGGCACTGTGACCGCGGCAAATAGTACACCGCTGACAGATGGCGCAGCAGCAGTCATGTTAATGCGTGAGTCTGTGGCTAAAGAATTGGGAATAAAACCGCTTGGTTATCTGCGTAGTTATGCATTCTCTGCGATTGATGTTTGGCAGGATATGCTATTGGGGCCATCGTATGCGACGCCAATAGCACTCGAACGTGCCGGTATTACGCTGACAGATTTAACTTTAATTGATATGCATGAAGCTTTTGCTGCTCAGACATTGGCAAACTTGAAAATGTTTGCCAGTGATGAGTTTGCCCGTAATAAATTAGGGCGTGCTCAAGCAATTGGTGAAGTAGATATGGATAAATTTAATGTCTTAGGTGGTTCAATTGCTTATGGGCATCCGTTTGCAGCAACAGGAGCTCGCATGGTGACGCAGGTATTGAATGAGTTGCGTCGTCGTGGAGGGGGGCTTGGGTTAACAACCGCTTGTGCTGCTGGCGGGTTGGGCACAGCTATGGTATTGGAGGTGGAATAATGACTCAGTCTCAGAATGATGCTGTAGCCGTTACTGCAGATATAAAACAGGCTGCTTCTGTTTTCAATTTTGATATCAGGCCGGACAAAATCGGTGTTATCACTATTGATGTGCCAGGCGAGAAAGTAAATACGCTGAAAGCGGAATTTGTTGATCAATTTCTGAACGTTTTCAAACAAGCTCAGCAGGTTTCTGGCCTTAAAGGATTAATATTGATTTCCGGTAAACCGGACACGTTTATTGCTGGTGCTGATATTTCGATGATTGCCGGGTGCAAAACCAAAGAAGAAGCACAAGATCTGGCTGAAAAGGGGCAGAAATTATTTTCTCAGATAGCCAATTATCCTTTGCCTGTTGTAGCGGCAATTCACGGTGCTTGTTTGGGAGGTGGCTTGGAATTGGCACTGGCATGTCATTGGCGTATATGTTCATTGGACGATAAAACCCGTCTTGGATTACCTGAGGTTCAGCTTGGATTGTTACCTGGTTCAGGTGGTACTCAGCGATTGCCGAGACTTATTGGTGTCAGTTCGGCGCTGGATATGATCCTGACAGGTAGGCAATTAAGAGCGAGACAGGCATTACGGCTGGGAGTCGTGGATGATGCTGTGCCATTAGATATTTTGCTGGAAATTGCTGTTGAAAAAGTCAAAAAAGGCATTCCTATGCGTAAGTCTTTACCGTGGCAACAGCGGTTATTGGTAGGGCCTGTAGGAAGATACTTTTTGTTTAATATCGTTCGTAAAAAAACACTGGCGAAAACTCGTGGGCATTATCCTGCACCTGAACGAATTATTGATGTTGTCAAAGAAGGCCTTGAAAAAGGCATGAATCAAGGTTTACGGGCCGAGGCAATGGCATTTGGTGAACTAGCAATGACACGGGAATCTGCCGCTTTACGCAATCTGTTTTTTGCCGCAACGTCATTGAAAAATGAGACAGGCTCATCAGAGAAACCAGCAAAGATCGAACGTGTTGGCATATTAGGTGGTGGTTTGATGGGTGGGGGAATTGCGAATGTAACAGCTACCCGTGGTAAATTGCCCGCGCGTATTAAAGATATTAATGAAAAGGGTATTAGTCAGGCATTAAAGTACACTTGGGATTTATTATCCAGGCGCGTGAAGCAAAAACGATTGCGTCCGGTAGAACGAGATCAGCAAATGATGCTTATTTCAGGAACGACGGGTTATCGTGGTTTCGAACAGGTAGATATTGTTGTTGAGGCGGTATTTGAAGATTTATCACTGAAACAACAGATGGTGGCAGAAATTGAAGCTAGTGCCAAACCGGAAACGGTATTTGCGTCTAATACATCTTCGCTTCCTATCCATCAGATTGCTGAAAAAGCTCAACGACCAGAGCAGGTTATTGGTCTGCATTATTTCAGCCCGGTAGATAAAATGCCTCTGGTGGAAGTTATTCCACATAAAGGAACCAGTGAGAAAACAATTGCTACAGCGGTTGCTTTGGCTAAAAAGCAGGGAAAAACCGCTATTGTGGTAGGTGATAAAGCCGGATTTTATGTAAACCGTATCCTTGTTCCTTATATCAGTGAGGCATCAAATTGTCTGATAGCAGGAGAGCCAATTGATCGTATAGATAAGGCACTGGTTAATTTTGGTTTTCCAGTAGGGCCAATTAATTTATTAGATGAAGTAGGAATTGATGTTGGCACCAAAATTATGCCTATTTTGGTAGAGCAATTAGGGCCACGTTTTGCGGCCCCTGAATCTCTTAATGTTGTACTGAAAGATGGTCGCAAGGGTAGGAAAAACGGCCGTGGCTTCTATTTATATACATCAGAAACCAGAAAATTTTGGCGGATAGGTAAGAAAGGTAAAAAAGTTGATAGTTCAATTTATACCTTGATGAATATAACGCCTGAGTCTCGTATGCTTTCTTCAGAAATTGCTCAGCGTTGTGTGATGCTGATGCTTAATGAAGCCGTTCGCTGTTTGGATGAAGGGATTATCAGAAGTCCGCGTGACGGTGATATTGGTGCGGTATTTGGTATAGGTTTTCCGCCATTCCTTGGGGGCCCTTTCCGCTATATTGATAGCCTTGGTTGTGCCAGGGTGGTGGAAATTCTACGTAAGCTGGAAAGTCAGTATGGAGATAGATTCGTACCTTGTGAGCGTTTGGTGAAAATGGCTGAACAGAATAAAAATTTCTATCCGTAGTAACCTATATTGCATTTGTGAAGAAATCAATGCCGGCGCCATATTGGAATGCCGGCATCATCTTTAGGATTTTTGAATAAAAAAATCCTTTTTGAATTTAAGTAATATCAATTGAAATTGTGGCTAAATTATTTTTTGCCTTTGCTTTAGCAAGAGACTCTAGCCTTATTACGATAATTTTTGGTTCAGGGCAGGGCGCGGTCACAGCAGGATGTTCGTTCACTATATACTGAAATGTTTTTGTGATAACAATTTTTGTTGTATAACTCAGGTGGCAATTACTGATATTTATTATTAGCAGAATAACTATACCCAATGGATTTCAAGATGCATCGCGACGGCAAGGGAACGAATTCCCGGGAGCATAGATAACTATGTGACTGAAGTGAGCGAGTGCAGCCAACAAAGGGCAACTTGAAAGATAACGGGTATATATAAACTCATTCATACGGTGGATTATGCAAGTTTTTATTATGCGTCACGGTGAAGCAGCTTTAGATGCCATCAGCGATTCAGCCCGGCAGCTCACTCCCCGCGGTTGTCATGAATCACAAGAAATGGCTTGTTGGTTGGAACAGCAGGGGCTTAAGATTGATCTGGTGCTAGTGAGTCCTTATATCCGTGCTGAACAGACGTTACAGGTTGTTCGCAAATCTTTATCATTACCAGTTGGTGAAGAAGTGTTGCCAGAGCTAACGCCATCAGGTGATGCTGTTATGGTTAGCAGCTATCTACAGGTTCTTGCTGAACAAGGTCATAATGCTGTTTTGGTTGTCTCTCATTTACCGTTAGTCGGTTATTTGGTTGCTGAGCTATGCCCAGCAGAAACCCCACTGATGTTTGCAACATCTGCAATTACATGTGTGGATTTAAACAACCAGACTGGTAAAGGAACTCTTGTCTGGCAGATCAGCCCGTCACAATTGGCAGCAAAAGTCTGATAATTTAGCGATGTATAGGCTCATCAAGTTCGACAAGTATTAATAATGCGGCGTTACCCCCCCATTCTTTTGGTGCTTGATGGAAGGCCATAATATCTGGGTGTTGGGCTAGCCATAGTGGAGTTTGTTGCTTGAGAATGTGTTTTCCATGGCCGTGCATGATGCAGGCACAATAGACATGTTCCCGGCGGCAAGCAGCGATTAGTGCTCCTATTTCCTGCTTGGCCTGTATTTGAGTTAACCCGTGTAAATCAAGAAATAGTTCTGGCGAATAATCACCTCGGCGTAGTTTTTTCAGTTCATAATGGCTTGCATCTTCTCGTATGTAACGAGTAGGGCCTTCTGTATTGAGGTTGGGCTGGAATTCATCAGAAAAATAGTAACTGGCATCAATTTGCTCTTGCAGTACTCGTTCAGGGGCAATATGGCGGTTTTTTTTTCTTATGGGAGGATGTAAGACAGTATCTTGACTCATGCGTTTGGTTCCAGACACCGACTCTTTAAACAAGTTAATCTCTTCCTCATTTAGGGAATATTTATTTTTCATCATTGCTCAATTAATCAAACTATTTTGTGACAAGTGTACGCTATCTTTTTAACTGTTTAACCCGATTATGTCTAATAGAACCGGACCTTGCCCGGTTTGTTGATTAAAAATGAGAACAAGAAGCTATGTTCGGGTAGTCAACGAAATAATTTGACAATTATTGTTGGTTAGAAAATAAATGTATATACAACTAATGGCCTTCTCTATCAGATACAGACGAATACAGGAT
The DNA here is from genome assembly GCF_000711895.1 of Photorhabdus australis DSM 17609. Taxonomy (GTDB): domain Bacteria; phylum Pseudomonadota; class Gammaproteobacteria; order Enterobacterales; family Enterobacteriaceae; genus Photorhabdus; species Photorhabdus australis. The sequence continues at coordinate 19,544 of NZ_KL543988.1, read as the reverse complement.
TCTAACCATGGCAATAGAACTGCGTGATACTGATGTCATCTGGCGTAACGCAAGACTGGCAACAATGGACTCGACTATCAATGCAGCTTATGGATTATTAACAGAACATGATCTTCTGGTGCGTGATGACAAAATTTTAGCTATTTTGCCTGTGGCAACATTACAAACGAATCTCTGTCAGGTAATTGATGTTAAACAACGCCTGATTACCCCAGGTTTAATTGATTGTCACACTCATTTAGTTTTTGGTGGTAATCGAGCTTATGAATGGGAACAACGTTTAAATGGTATGTCTTATGCTGAACTCAGCGCGCAGGGAGGGGGTATTAATGCGACAGTTTCAGCGACTCGAACCAGTTCTCCTGAACAACTTGGTCACTCTGCCCAGCAGCGTCTGGCTGCATTTATGGCCGAAGGCGTAACCACTATTGAGATTAAATCGGGTTATGGATTGGATCTGGAAAATGAAGAAAAATTGCTACAGGTTGCACAAAATCTGGGGAAAAATAATCCGATAGAAATCAGCGCAACATTGCTCTCTGCTCACACTTGTCCCCCTGAATATAAATACAATCCCGATGCTTATATAGATCTGATTTGTGAAGTGATCCTGCCACAACTCTGGCGAAAAAAGCTGTTTGAATCGGTAGATGTTTTTTGTGAAAGCGTAGGATTTAATCTGGAGCAAACCGAGCGGCTCTTTCAGGAAGCACAGCGCTGGGGCATTCCAGTAAAAGGACATGTGGAGCAATTGTCCAATTTGGGAGGGAGTGAACTGGTAGCGCGTTATCACGGTCTTTCAGTTGATCATATTGAATATTTGGATCAGGCAGGAGTGGAAGCTCTCAGCCACAGTGGTACGGTTGCTGTTTTGCTTCCCGGTGCTTTCTACTTTTTGCAGGAAACACAGCGCCCGCCTGTCGATTTATTACGACAATTTAATGTACCGATGGCTGTATCTACGGATTTTAATCCTGGAACCAGCCCGTTTGCTTCTCTGCGTATGGCGATGAATATGGCTTGCGTGCAATTTGGGCTGACTCCTGAAGAGGTATGGTTAGGTGTTACTCGACATGCCGCTCGTGCATTGGGTAGGGGAAATAGTCACGGACAGCTACGCGCGGGTGCTTATGCTAATTTTATTGTTTGGGATGCGGAAAATCCTGTCGATATTTTCTATGAGTTAGGCCATAACCCGCTGAATACCAGGATATTTCGTGGTGTTATTACTCATTCCAATATATAGCAGATAAGGAGCAGTAAATGAATTTATGGCATGCTACTTCGCCTACTATTTGGCAAGGGCGAAATGATTTGGCAGAAGCGGATAATGCACTGCGGATTTTTCAAACGATCAAACAATCCCCCTATTTTACACCGGAAGAATTTTCTCACCATATTGCACTGCTGGGGTTCGAATGTGATGAAGGTGTAAAACGTAATCAGGGGAGGCCCGGAGCTAATCAAGGTCCTGATTATTTACGGCAGTCATTGGCAAATATGGCTAGCCATAAAGGGCATGACAGATTAGTGGATTTGGGAAATATTCGCGCTAATCCTAATCAATTGAGTGAGGCACAACAAGCCTTGGCTGATGCAATTACTCAATGCCAACATCAGAATGTGCGTACTCTGGTGCTAGGTGGTGGACATGAAACAGCTTTTGCTCATGGCGTCGGAATTTATGATGCTTTTCCACATCAACGCGTTGGTATTATTAACTTTGATGCTCATCTTGATTTACGGCGGTCACCGCAACCTACCTCCGGCACACCATTTCGTCAGCTTGCCGAGTATTGTCAGCAACATCACCGACCATTTCACTATACTTGTATTGGCGCAAGTTTGGCGTCTAATACCCAAGCGTTGTTGGATGAAGCAAGCCACTTGAATGTTAAGATCATTTGGGATACTCAGTGTTGTGAAACCATGCTGGACAAAGTACAACAGCAGATACAAGATACGCTTCAGCAAGTTGATTTAATTTACATGACAATTGATCTGGATGTATTACCTGCTTATCAGATGCCAGCAGTCTCTGCGCCGGCAGCACTGGGATTACCATTGGAGCGCCTTTTGCAATTGATTCAGCTGATTTGTCAGAGTGGGAAATTACAGGCGGCTGACTTGGTTGAACTCAATCCAATATTTGATATTCAAGGGATTGGAGGGAAAGCGGCAGCTCGTCTTGCCTGGCAATTAGCACATTGGTGGTATTGATTGCCTAAGATAACAGTACTGTTGTGCTGTTATCTTTTGGTAAAGATGACCTGATAAAGTTAGTGTAATTAATCACTTAACATTTTTATAGCAACAAGGAATTTATTGTGACGACACATTTATCAGGATCATTTGCCAAACCTGTACCTTTGTACGCCAGAGTAAAACAGTCCATCATCGAAAAAATCTATACTGGTGAATGGAAATCTAATGATCGTGTTCCATCAGAAGCTGAGTTAGTTAAGCAATTTAACTGTAGTCGTATGACTGCTAACCGTGCGTTGCGTGAATTGACTGCGGAAGGGCTATTAATACGGCTACAAGGGGTGGGATCGTTTGTTGCTGAGCCGAAAGGGCAATCCGCACTGTTCGAAATCCACAGTATTGCTGATGAGATCTCAGCCCGTTCTCATCAGCATCGTTGTAAAATATTAAAGTTATCAGAGCTGAATGCTAACGTAAAACAGGCCGCTGAATTGGATATTATCGTTGGTATGCCGATTTACCAGTCAGTTATTGTCCACTATGAAAATGATGTTCCTGTTCAGATAGAAGATCGTTATGTGAATGCCCAGGCAGCTCCTGGCTATTTGCAGCAGGATTTTACCAAGTTTACGCCACACGATTATTTGTCAATGATTGCACCGCTAACTGAGGGTGAACATATTGTGGAAGCTATTGCTGGCGATCCCCGATCCTGTAAGTTGTTGCAAATTGAGTCAGGTACTCCCTGTTTATTAATTAGTCGTCGAACTTGGTCAACTCATTACACCGTTTCGAGTGCCAGGCTGCTATTTCCCGGTAATCGCTACAAATTGAAAGGACGTTTTAGTTCATAGCTAAAACAGTGTCTTAGTAAAAAGTGCCGTAAATCTTTTCCTAATAGAGATTGCTGTTAAAGATGTGTGTTCAACTACAAATTTGGACCTTTTATAACACATCAATACAGTGATAGATGCCCTTTTGTTTACTCTGGGTATCAGTTTGTGACGATTCAGAATTTGCCTATTACTAGTGACAAATCAGGCAAAGCCTTTCCTTCCTTAAATTATATTTTTGTAAAATTAATGTAAATAATTTGTGATTATAAACACAAAAATAAGAAAAATATTACTCCTTGATAATAAGAAAAAAATAATATTAACAAATTGATTTATAAGAAAATAATAACAATAAACCCATAAATGTATCATTTTAGCTAACAGTTTGGTCTATTGAATATACATGTATATACAACTATACATTTAACAAATATACAAAGACAAACAAGGAGCTAAACCGTGACTGCCCAGAAAAGTAAATTTCGTAATATTGACATCCGGGCACCCAGAGGGACGCAATTAACGGCTAAAAGCTGGTTAACTGAAGCTCCTCTACGCATGTTAATGAATAATCTTGACCCAGAAGTGGCCGAAAATTCGTATGAACTGGTGGTGTACGGCGGTATTGGTCGAGCTGCCAGAAACTGGGAATGCTATGACAAGATTGTTGAAACGTTGAAGAAGCTGGAAAACGACGAAACTCTGTTAATTCAGTCTGGTAAACCAGTTGGGGTATTTAAAACCCATAAGAATGCACCTCGGGTACTGATTGCAAACTCGAATCTGGTACCACATTGGGCTACCTGGGAACACTTCAACGAGCTGGATGCGAAAGGGCTGGCTATGTACGGTCAAATGACGGCAGGTAGCTGGATCTACATTGGCAGTCAGGGAATTGTGCAAGGCACTTATGAAACGTTCGTGGAAGCTGGCCGACAGCATTATGACGGTAATTTACAAGGGCGCTGGGTGCTAACTGCGGGGTTGGGGGGTATGGGTGGGGCACAACCACTGGCTGCAACATTAGCCGGCGCATGTTCGTTGAATATTGAATGTCAACAAAGCCGGATAGATTTCCGCCTGCGCACTCGTTATGTTGATGAACAAGCGAAAGATCTGGATGATGCGCTGGCTCGGATCGAAAAATACACTCAGGAAGGTAAAGCCGTCTCTATCGCATTGTGCGGTAATGCTGCTGAAATCTTGCCAGAATTAATTCGTCGTGGTGTACGTCCGGATTTGGTTACTGACCAGACAAGCTCACACGATCCTCTCAACGGCTATTTGCCTAAAAACTGGAGTTGGGAAGAATATCGCCAACGTGCTATTTCAGCACCGGCAGAAGTTATTGAAGCAGCAAAATCTTCGATGGCAGAACATGTTGAAGCGATGTTGACTTTCCAGCAATGGGGTATTCCTGTTTTTGATTACGGTAACAATATTCGCCAAATGGCGTATGAGGTTGGTGTAGAAAATGCCTTCGATTTTCCTGGCTTTGTTCCTGCTTATATTCGCCCATTATTCTGTCGTGGTATCGGCCCCTTCCGCTGGGTAGCACTTTCTGGCGATCCACAGGATATCTATAAAACTGACGCCAAAGTTAAAGAATTGCTCCCTGATGACAAACATTTGCATCGCTGGCTGGATATGGCAAGGGAACGCATTAACTTTCAGGGATTGCCTGCGCGTATTTGCTGGGTCGGTCTAGGGGAACGAGCCAAGCTGGGGTTAGCTTTTAATGAAATGGTACGCAGTGGTGAGCTTTCAGCTCCTATTGCCATTGGGCGTGACCATCTGGATTCCGGTTCTGTCGCTAGCCCGAACCGCGAAACCGAATCCATGTGTGATGGCTCTGATGCCGTTTCGGATTGGCCGTTGTTGAATGCTTTGCTTAACACTGCTAGCGGTGCTACTTGGGTTTCTCTGCATCATGGCGGCGGTGTTGGTATGGGTTTCTCGCAACATGCCGGTATGGTGATTGTTTGTGATGGAACTGATGAGGCTGCTGAGCGTATAGCACGGGTACTACACAACGATCCAGCTACCGGAGTTATGCGTCATGCTGACGCAGGTTATGAAATCGCTATCCATTGTGCCAAAGAGCAAGGATTAGATTTGCCGATGCTCAATACAAAATAAGGAACATTATGAAACAGTTAACTATTTACCCAGGCAAATTGACTCTTAATGAATTACGTCAGGTTTATCTACAACCAGTAAAAATAACACTGGATAGCCAAACTTTTCCCGCAATTGAGCGCAGCGTGGAATGCGTTAATGCTATTCTTGCTGAAAATCGCACTGCTTACGGAATTAACACTGGATTTGGATTGTTAGCCAGTACACGAATTGAAGAGGATAATTTAGAAAAACTACAACGCTCGCTTGTCGTGTCTCATGCTGCAGGGATAGGCGAGGCGTTAGACGATAATGTGACCCGATTGATCATGGTATTGAAAATTAACAGCCTTTCCCGTGGTTACTCTGGTATTCGTCTTGAAGTTATTCAGACATTAATCGCGTTAGTTAATGCGGAAATTTATCCTCATATTCCTTGTAAAGGATCAGTGGGAGCTTCTGGTGATTTGGCACCGTTGGCACATATGAGCTTGTTATTACTTGGGGAAGGGCAGGCTCGTTATCAGGGAGAGTGGTTGCCAGCGAAAGAAGCTCTGGCAAAAGCTAATTTACAACCCATTACATTGGCAGCTAAAGAAGGTTTGGCATTGCTCAATGGTACTCAAGTATCCACGGCTTTTGCTTTACGTGGATTGTTTGAGGCAGAAGATTTGCTAGGGGCAGCAATAGTTTGCGGTTCTTTATCTGTCGAGGCGGCGTTGGGGTCTCGTAAACCATTTGATGCGCGTATACATGCTGTTCGGGGGCAACAGGGACAGATTGATGTTGCTACATTGTATCGTTACGTATTAGAAAAAAGCAGTGAACTATCGGATTCTCATATAAATTGCCCTAAGGTTCAGGACCCTTATTCATTACGTTGTCAGCCACAAGTTATGGGAGCTTGTCTGACTCAATTGCGCCATGCTGCCGATGTTATTCTCACTGAAGCTAATGCCGTATCTGATAACCCACTGGTCTTTGCTGAACAAAGTGAAGTGATTTCTGGTGGTAACTTCCATGCTGAACCTGTTGCAATGGCGTCTGATAATCTGGCGCTGGTATTGGCAGAAATAGGGGCATTATCGGAGCGGCGGATTGCGTTGTTGATGGATTCGCATATGTCACAGCTTCCTCCTTTTCTGGTTGATAACGGTGGTGTGAATTCAGGCTTTATGATTGCTCAGGTGACGGCGGCAGCGCTTGCCAGTGAAAATAAAGCGTTGGCACATCCTTCGAGTGTTGACAGTTTACCTACTTCGGCCAATCAGGAAGATCATGTATCAATGGCACCTGCTGCTGGGCGTCGTTTATGGGAGATGGCAGACAATACCAGGGGGATTCTAGCAATTGAATGGTTATCTGCCTGTCAGGGAATCGATTTTCGAAATGGCCTGAAAAGTAGCCCAATTCTGGAAAAAGCGCGTCGCATTCTGCGGGAAAAGGTAGATTATTACGATCAAGATCGTTTCTTTGCTCCAGATATTGCTGCGGCTGTACAACTATTGGCTGAGCAACATCTTTCCTCACTACTTCCTGCTGGACAGATATTACAGACTAAAAATAACAGTTGAATAAACCGAAGGTCGGCTTCTGTCCGGCCTGATTGTTGCATTTATATTTCATAAAACCCAATAATAAAAGATAAGAGGGTAAATCATGCAAGCCTCATCACAACTAGAACGAGGACTTAACTCCCGTCATATTCGGTTTATGGCGTTGGGTTCTGCGATTGGTACAGGTCTTTTTTATGGATCTGCTGAAGCAATAAAAATGGCAGGTCCGGCGGTATTGTTAGCTTATTTAGTAGGCGGTGCTGCGGTCTTTATGGTAATGCGTGCTCTGGGGGAAATGGCGGTTGATAAGCCGGATGCCGGTTCTTTTGCCAGCTATGCTCATCAATACTTAGGTCCGTTATTGGGATTTATTACTGGCTGGACTTATACTTTTGAAATGATCATAGTGTGTCTGGCTGATGTGACGGCTTTCGGTATTTATATGGGATTGTGGTATCCAGAAGTACCACGTTGGATATGGGTACTCAGCATTATTTTCATTATTGGCGCGCTGAATCTTTGCAAAGTGAAAGTATTTGGTGAAATGGAATTCTGGCTGTCGATTCTGAAGGTAGTTGCGATCAGCGCTATGATTATTGCCGGGGCTGGTATTATTTTATTTGGTTTCAGCGGCCATTTTCAGGCAACTGGAGTGCAAAATCTGTGGCAACACGGCGGATTTATGCCTAATGGATTTGGTGGCATTATTGAGTCTTTAGCTGTCGTTATGTTTGCTTTCGGTGGTATTGAAATCATTGGTATTACGTCTAGTGAAGCCAAAAATCCGGCGAAAATGATCCCGCAAGCGATTAACTCTATTCCATTTCGTATATTACTGTTCTATGTTCTGACTATTTTTGTATTGATGGCAATTTACCCCTGGAACAGCATTGGTCAGGAAGGCAGCCCATTTGTTGCAATATTTCAGGGATTGGGAATTAGTTCGGCGGCGAATATTCTGAATATTATCGTTATTACCGCTGCGATTTCAGCTATCAACAGTGATATTTTTGGAGCGGGTCGTATGATGTACGGTATGGCTGAGAAAGGGTTAGCTCATAAAAAATTTATGAATCTAAGCCGTAACGGTGTGCCTTGGGTGACTATTATGATTATGACGCTAGCACTGTTGAGTGCTGTTGTTCTCAATTATTTGCTCCCAGAACAGATATTCGTAATTATTGCTTCGATTGCCACTTTTGCTACGGTGTGGGTCTGGTTAATGATTTTGCTCTCTCAACTTGCCATGCGGAGAAAAATGTCACCGGAAGAAGCACAAAAATTACAATTTCCAGTACCAATGTGGCCTGTTGCACCGATACTGACTATCGTGTTTATGATATTTATTATTGCCATTCTCAGTTATTTCCCGGACACACGAATTGCATTCTATGTGGGAGGCGTATGGATTTTGCTATTGACATCTGCCTATTGTTTATTCATACGGAATAATACAATTATTATTGGTGCTCAATCTGTCAAGGAAATGCAGTAATTAAATATGTGGAAAAAACCGTTTTGTTGCCGGCTGAATAAGACGGTTTCCACAGAATATGAATTAAGAATCTGAAATAAATTACCAGTGCTCTTTTTATTGCAATTTCTCAATCTATCGACCGTTGAACATTATCACATAAAATTCTCTATCATTAGCCTGATATGAAAGCTGATTTGTCTCAGTAATCGTGGCAAACTAACCAGTCAATGAGTTTACAGGGCTGGAGGGGCTTTTGGACAAGATTTTTATCGATGAGGCAGTCGCTGAATTATATACCATTAAGGATATGTTGCGCTGGTCTGTCAGCCGGTTTAATGCGGCGAATATTTATTACGGCCACGGTACAGATAATCCATGGGATGAAGCCCTGCAACTGGTTCTGCCGTCGCTGTTTCTGCCGCTGGATATTCCACAGGAAATGCTGACAGCACGATTAACATCAACTGAACGTCACCGTATTGTTGAACGGGTTCTTTGCCGTATTAATGAACGTATTCCTGTTGCTTATTTGACTAATCGGGCATGGTTCTGTGGCCATGAATTTTATGTTGATGAGCGGGTTTTGGTGCCGCGTTCACCGATTGGTGAATTGATAAATAATGAGTTTGCTGGATTGATCTCTAACAAACCAGCAAATATTCTTGATCTTTGTACCGGTAGTGGTTGTATTGCTATTGCTTGTGCCTATGTTTTCCCGGAAGCGGAAGTCGATGCAGTGGACATTTCTGCAGATGTGTTGGCAGTCACTGAACAGAATATTCAAAATCACAACCTTGAGCACCGGGTAATTCCTATCCGTTCTGATCTATTCCGCGATATGCCGCCTGTTAAATATGATCTTATCGTCACCAATCCGCCTTATGTTGATGCTGAGGATATGAGCGATTTACCGGAGGAGTTCCGTTGTGAGCCTGAGTTAGGTTTGGCTGCAGGTTCCGATGGTTTGAAACTAGCGCGCCGTATCCTGGCAACTGCCCCAGATTTTCTGACAGAGCAGGGGATACTGATTTGTGAAGTTGGCAACAGTATGGTGCATTTAATTGAACAATATCCTGATGTGCCATTTACTTGGTTAGAATTTGAATATGGTGGTGACGGGGTATTTATGTTGACGCGTCAACAGCTTATTGAACATCACGAGCATTTCCGTTTATTCAAAGATTGATTATTGAATAGGCTGTAGCTGCTGTAATAATGCAAAACGGCAGAGTTAAATAAAAGAACGATTAACAGGAAGGAATTGGCATGGCTGGAAATAGTATCGGGCAATTTTTCCGGGTCACCACTTTTGGCGAATCTCATGGTTTGGCATTGGGATGTATTGTCGATGGTGTGCCACCGGGCATTGCAATTACAGAAGCCGATTTACAAGTTGATTTAGACAGGCGTCGCCCGGGAACTTCCCGTTATACAACACAGCGTCGTGAGCCGGATCAGGTTCGTATTCTTTCGGGTGTATTTGAAGGGGTAACTACTGGCACCAGTATCGGTTTACTCATTGAAAATACGGACCAGCGTTCTCAGGATTACAGAGCTATCAAAGATGTGTTTCGTCCTGGGCATGCTGATTACACTTATGAACAAAAATACGGTATGCGCGACTATCGCGGTGGTGGTCGTTCTTCTGCCCGTGAAACAGCAATGCGTGTTGCGGCAGGTGCAATAGCGAAAAAATATCTACTGGATAAATATGGCATTCGTGTCCGTGCTTACCTGAGTCAAATGGGAAATATTCATTGCGAATTGAAAGATTGGGAACAGGTGGAACAAAACCCATTCTTCAGCCCCGATGAAGCCAAACTTGAACAACTTGATGCTTTGATGCGTGAATTGAAAAAAGCCGGCGATTCCATTGGTGCGAAAGTGACGATTGTGGCAGAAAATGTGCCGGCTGGATTAGGAGAGCCCGTTTTCGACCGTCTTGATGCTGATATTGCTCACGCACTGATGAGTATTAACGCGGTAAAAGGTGTTGAAATTGGTGATGGTTTCGGTGTGATCAATTTGCGTGGCAGCGAAAACAGGGACGAAATTACAGCTCAGGGGTTCACCAGTAATCATGCGGGGGGCATTCTTGGTGGTATTAGTAGTAGCCAGCCAATTGTTGCTCGTATTGCGTTGAAGCCAACATCCAGCATCATGGTGCCGGGCAAAACAATTAACCGTCAGGGGGAAGAGGTAGAAATGGTGACTCGTGGTCGCCATGATCCTTGTGTTGGTATCCGGGCAGTACCGATTGCAGAAGCAATGATGGCTATTGTCCTGATGGATCATTTATTACGCCAAAGAGCACAGTGTGCTGATGTCGAATCCAGACTTTCTGGTTGGTGAGCGGAGGATGAAGCTAGCCTTGAAAATCCCAGATGTTGAAATGGGTAGCTTAATGTTAATAAGCAATTTCTCTTGATGGGATTAAAGTATGGATTGGTTATTATCAGGAGCAGAAGTTTATGGTCTGCTTTTTCTGGTTGCGGTGATTGCTGGGTTTATTGACTCGATTTCTGGTGGTGGTGGCTTGTTAACCATTCCTGCGTTGCTATCGGTGGGGGTCTCTCCGGTGCAGGCGTTGGCGACAAACAAGTTGCAGGCAGTGGGAGGTTCCTTCTCTGCCAGTCTCTATTTTGTCCGTTATGGTGCTGTTGATCTCAAATCTCAGCGTCTTGCCATACTGATGACACTGTTTGGTTCAATGGCTGGGGCAATTATTGTCCAGTTTATGAAACCAGATTTCCTCAGTCAGCTATTACCGGTTCTGGTTATTATTATTGGTTTGTATTTCCTTTTGACTCCGGCAATTGGCAGGGAAGATCGTCATCGTCGCTTAACTCCAGTGGCCTTTGCCTGTCTTGCTGGGGGTGGATTGGGTTTATATGATGGCATATTTGGTCCCGGTGTTGGCTCATTTTATGCGTTAGCTTACGTTGCCCTGTGCGGCTATAACCTGGCGAAATCTACAGCTCATGCCAAAGTATTGAACTTTGCTTCTAATATAGGTTCACTGATATTTTTTATCCTTGGTGGTCAAGTCTTATGGGTATTGGGCTTTGTGATGCTGGCAGGACAGGTGATTGGCGCACGGTTGGGCGCAAGCTTGGTTCTAACTCATGGGCAAAAACTTGTTCGCCCTATGATTGTCATTATCTCTTTTTTGATGAGTATTAAATTACTGAATGATAATCACGGCGATGCAATTCGTACTTGGCTGGCATTTTATTTCTGATTCAGGACTTTGTTTTTAATTCATGACAACGCATAACTACCAACAACTTATTGATATTTTTGATCGCTGTTTTGGCGAAGAATACAATACGCGTCTGGTAAAGGGTGATAACGAACCTATTTACTTGCCAGCAGATGAAAAAACTCCTTATAACCAAATTGTATTTGCTCATGGCTTCTATGCCAGTGCGTTACATGAAATTGCTCATTGGTGCATTGCGGGTAAAGAGCGCCGGAAATTGGTGGATTTTGGCTATTGGTATTGTCCGGATGGGCGTGATGCACAGACTCAAAGTGAATTTGAGAAAGTAGAAATTAAACCGCAAGCACTTGATTGGTTGTTTTGTACCGCTGCCGGTTTCCCGTTCAATATTAGTTGTGACAATCTTGAAGGGGATTTTGAACCTGACAGATTAGCTTTTCAGCGTAAAGTTCATGCTCAAATCATGGACTATTTGGCAAAAGGGATACCGGCAAGAGCAGAATGCTTTATTCACGGACTACAATCGTTCTACAATACGCCCCCATTGAAAGCGGAACATTTTCCTTATCCGGAAGATGTATTCGCAGAATGAAACTGAATTTGAGGAAAAATAATGCTCGTTGAGTTTGAAACGCGTATTTTATCGCAAATCGATGACATGGTAGATCACGCCAGTGATGATGAATTATTTGCTGGTGGTTATCTCCGCGGGCATCTCACTTTAGCAGTAGCAGAATTAGAACAGGAAGGTGCCCATACGGCTGAACAGCTTCATGATCGTGTTGAAGAAAGTATCCAAAATGCGATTAAAGCTGGGGAATTGGCACCACCGGATCAGATTCTGGTTCTTAATACCTGGCAGCGCCTGCTAGACAACGCTAAAACTCAATAATTTTATTAAGGGGCAGAAAACGAACTGTGCTACCCAAATTCATATGAATATCTAACGTTTGTCAGTGCAGTTCGTCAGAATCAGAGGCTTAATAGCGATTTTTATTTTTTCTATGTTTTGCTTTTCGTTGCTTTTATCCCGTTTGATGGTGGCCATTGTTGTGAGGTGTGTAGTACCCGTAGGATAACCACCGTGTGGGTTGTTTCAGTATATACTACTATATAGTTAGATCGAACAACCATCTCCTGCGTACCGGGAATGCGGCCTGGTCGGTAAAGTTGTGGGCGTTCTGGTAGTGTTGCCACCTTATTTTCTATTGCGTTTTTTAACTGTTGAGTTGCATGGAGATTATCGTCAGATATGTAATCAATAATTGTCAACAAGTCAGCTCTGGCTGTTTCCCTCCATTCAAGAGTTAGCACGAAGTTTCCTTTCAATTAATTCTTGGGCTTCATCCATTACTTGCTGATGTGGGACAGGTTGGCGTGTATCGTCGAGTGCTTCTTGCACTTTAGCGAAAAACCAAGCATCGTAAGTTTCCGTATCAGCGGTGAAACCAGCGGGTAACGCACCATCTTTGGCGACACGGGTTAGCAGGATGCGTACAGCATCCGATATGGTTAGACCTAAATTAGCGAGCGTTTTTGTTGCATCGGCCTTGAGCTTATCGTCTACACGAACGTGCAGCATTGATGTTTGAGCAGTCATTATTTTATCCTCCGCTTATTAGATTTCATTATGTATCTCATTTGAGAGCTATGTGCAAGAGCCAGGATATATTAAATTACATTACCAAAATTCATATGAATATCTAACGCCTGGCAGTACAGTTCCTTAATGGCTTTTCAATTTTCACTTTACGGCCTTTCATCAGTTTTCTGATCCAAAAACGGTTTGGATGAAGGGCAGCCAATGTCTCATTATCCAGTGGTAATGGTTCATCAAAGATCTGCCCTGCAAGAATTTCTGCACTTAATGGTGCTGAACATAAACCGCGGGAACCTAATGCTCCGATAATAAAGAGATTGGAATAACAGGGAGCGCTTGTGATTGATTTCCCAGTGCGGATTTGTTCTGGTAGATCTTGATAATCTGCCATTATTTCATTGAAATTCGGTGCATTTCCCACCATTGGCATATGGTCGCGAATAACACAGCGAATACCTTGACGAGATTTTCCAGCAGAAACATCAACCTGATTTACCCATTCGGCATCAGGTAAACATTTCAGTAATCGCTCACGGTTCTCTCGTTGTTCCATTTCTGAATATTCATTATCGAGCTGATGACGCTGATAACTGGCACCGATACAGTGGTATTGATTGGCTGGATTAGCCGGTGTCATATAACCATCATAGCAAAGCACATTTTTTAATTTACTCAATTCTGTCGTTGTCGGAATATGGCTAACCTGACCGCGCACAGCCGTTACTGGCAATTTCTGGGTTTGTTCAAACTGAGGTAGATGATAACCATTGGCGATAACTACCGTTTTATGATGCCGGTTTAAGGATTGTCCTTGATGCATCAGATACAGTTGCCAACTGTCTTTGTTGTGGGCAAGAGCGGTAACTTCATGATTGAAAAAACAGATCATCCCCTGTTGTCGTGCTAATTCTATTGCAGTTCTGGTCAATTCAGCCGGACATAACCATCCACCTTGTGGATAGTGAATGCCATGATGATTAATATCCAGACCACATTTCTCACTCAACTGGTGACGATTCATTCCAATGGCTATTTCATCGGGCCATTCCGTTGCCAGAGTTTTTTCAATTTTCTTGCTGCTTTTTTCGTCATATGCAAGCTGGCTGACACCACACCATTGATGATCAAAATTGATACCTTGTGCTGATAGCAGTTCATACTGACGACGAGCAAAAGTGAATGCAGCAGTAAAGAATTTTTCGAGAGTGTTATTACTGCCGTTCAGCAGTGGATAAAGTGCTCCCTGACGATTACCGGATGCACCTTGTGCTGGAAATTCATCCTTACAATAAAGCGTAACACGTGCTCCACGACGCAGTAGGGCAAGAGCGGTGAGAATACTGGCAATGCCTCCGCCGATAATAGCGATATCATCTGTACGGCTTGCGGCCGGACGGGCAAACCATGGTGCAGGTAATGATTGACATTTTGGAGTTGCCAGGGTTCCAGTCAACATTTCTCTTTTTCGACCAAACCCTTTGATTTTACTGACATTAAAACCAGCTTGTAGTAAACCACGACGGACAATGCCAGCAGAGGTAAAGGTTGCAAAAGTTCCTGTTGGACGGGCAAATTGCGCCATAGCCGCAAATAGTTGTTCACTCCACATTTGTGGATTCTTAGCTGGCGCAAAACCATCTAAAAACCAAGCGTCTATCTTCCCATAAAGGTTGGAATCCATGGTTGGTAATAGATCATTGACATCACCAAACCATAAATCCAGTGTGATAGCCCCATTTGCCATAATCAATCGGTGGCAGCCTGCTAGTGGTTGAGGCCATTGCTGGCAGAGTTGTTGAGAAAAAATGCTAAGTTCAGGCCAGCGTTGATGAGCAGCCCGTAAGTCACTGGTTTTCAGTGGGTATTTCTCAAAACTGATAAAATGCAGGCGTTGTAATGGAGCGTCAGGGTGTTGTTGCTGAAATGCATCAAATGATTGCCAGAGTGTCAGAAAATTCAGTCCTGTTCCGAAGCCAGTTTCTGCTATTACACAGTTAGAACGAGGATGAGTACTGAATCGTTGGGGAAATTGGTTGCCATTAAGAAATACATAACGGGTTTCTTCCAGCCCATCCTGATTTGAAAAGTAAACGTCATCAAATTGTGTTGAAATCGGGGTACCTTGATCATTCCAGCTCAGGGTCGCGGTACAGATGGCAGAATTTTTCACGGTAATGCCTGCAATGTTACTGATAATAGCGCGATTTTAGCGAGGTTAAGCTTGATGTACCACCTGACAGAGGAAAAGATTGAAAATACGGTGACTTGATTAGCAGTCAGCACTGTATTTGAATAAGTGCTGACTCTTTTCAGGTAACATACCAATAAACTTGTTAATTTAATTTTTAGCCAGGTGATAGGCGGCCAAACTTAAAAACCCTCCGGCAATGCCTTCAACCCAGCGACGGCGGTGGTCACTAAACGAGCCTTTTTGCCCCATGCCAGCTATAACGATACCGATTAATCCATAAACCAGAGCGCAAGTGCTGATGAAGATTGCTGAAAGAATGATGGATTGGAGTGTATGGTTGCCATCAGCGATGATGAAGTTTGGCAGGATAGCAAAGTAAACCAATAATCCTTTGGGATTCAGGAAACTAGTTAGAAAGCCTTTGGTCAGCAAGGTCTTGGCCGGTGAGGGTGAGAAGATGATTTTATTGGGGCGCATTGCTGAACGAAACATCTGAATTGCTAAATAGGTCAGGTAGACAACTCCGATCCAGCGCATCGCCTCGAACAGAATTGGTGAGGTTGCCACAACAGCGCTAACACCCAAAGCACCAAGAATGCCATGCAGACAATAGCCGGAGATGACCCCTGCATTGGCTCGTAGAGCGGCTCTTTTTCCTGCTGATAGACCTTGAGATGCCACGAACATAATATCTGGTCCTGGAGTACAAATTAACGGTAATACAGTGGCGGCGAAGACTAAAATATTTTCTAACTGCATGATTTTTGCTCCATAAATATTTAATAAGAACGTCTGAATTACTGGATTAGTACCAATCAATTGGGGGGAGACGTTATATACCCGTTATCTTTCAAGTTGCCTCTTTGTTGGATGCACTCACTCACCCCGGTCACATAGTTATCTATGCGCCCGGGGATTCGCTCCCTTGCCTTGCCGTCGCGATGCATCTTGAAATCTTTAGGATATAGTGGTCTGGGTGACATTCACTGTGATGAGATGAATTCTTTTAGGGAAAGATATAATCTTTTATTTTATAAATTGTTTACTTTTATATTAATAAACTAATAAACTAATAAACTAATAAACTAATAAACTAA
>NZ_KL543988.1:0-3231 GCF_000711895.1 Photorhabdus australis DSM 17609 | reverse complement strand
TAATAAACTAATAAACTAATAAACTAATAAACTAATAAACTAACGCTGTTTTATTCGTATGAAAAATATGAGTAACTTTCTTTCAGTATTTTCTCCTGAGATATTTAATCTAATTTCCCTTAATAGCCATAATCTGAATGTGGTTAGAAAATAAATGAAGAATCACATCACATATTGTACTTCATCATTAACAAGTTATCTTGGTAATAGTAACGGAGAAACTTAATAGTAGTAGTAAGCCTCCTTATTGTTGTCTATAATCTTCTTTTTTAAAGAAGCGGTATTAACAATAAAATGAAGAATGGAACAATAGCATGGTTTTATTAAGCAGATATAAAGTACCTATTTTAAATTAAATCAACTTACTGATTGCTATTCATATGTTTGATAAATCTAGAGATGTTAGATTGATGTTACTATCTTTTTCCCAATATTTGATAAAAATACCAAGCATTTATTGTTTACCAGAATGATTTCTACCTGAAATTTATTTTTACCTATTGCTGTTTGAATATATTCAATACAAGTTAGTGGTGGTTTTGACCAAAAAATACATTGGAATTTTTGGGTAGATGAACTTTTCTTCGTGATTTTATCCTGATCGGACTTGTTCGGCGTACAAGTGTACGCTAAAGTGCCACTATAAAAATTCCGCAGATAGCAGATAAACTTTTTAATGAGGTGAGGTATTTAATGAAGCGTGCAGTGATCACTGGCTTAGGCGTTGTTTCCAGCATTGGTAATAACCAGAAAGAAGTACTGGCATCTCTAAAAGAAGGCCGCTCTGGAATAACTTTCTCAGAGAAATTCAAAGAGATAGGAATGAGAAGTCACGTCTGGGGTAATGTGAAATTGGATACTGCGGGGTTAATTGACCGCAAAATTCAGCGCTTCATGAGTGATGCTTCTGTTTACGCTTATCTGGCGATGGATGAAGCAATTAAAGATTCAGGTCTGGCTGATGATCAGGTTTCCAATATTCGCAGTGGACTGGTTGTGGGATCTGGTGGTGGTTCCCCGTATAACCAGGTTGTGGGAGCTGACGGTATGCGTGCCCGTGGCTTGCGTGGTGTGGGGCCTTATATGGTGACCCGTTCAATGGCTTCTGGTGTGTCAGCTTGCCTTGCAACTCCTTTTAAAATCAAAGGGGTGAACTACTCTATCAGTTCTGCATGTTCTACTTCTGCGCATTGTATTGGTCACGCGGTTGAACTTATTCAGTTAGGGAAACAGGATGTTGTTTTTGCTGGCGGTGGTGAAGAACTATGCTGGGAAATGAGCTGTGAGTTTGATGCTATGGGCGCTCTTTCCACGAAATATAACGAAACTCCTGAAAAAGCCTCCCGTACTTATGATAAAAACCGTGATGGTTTTGTGATCGCTGGTGGTGGCGGTATCGTTGTTGTTGAAGAGTTGGAACATGCTTTGGCACGTGGCGCGCACATATACGCTGAAATTGTTGGTTATGGTGCAACATCTGATGGTGCTGATATGGTTGTTCCGTCTGGAGAAGGTGCGGTTCGTTGTATGAATATGGCACTGCAAGATGTGAAAGGTCCTATTGACTATGTGAACACACATGGTACTTCTACTCCTGCTGGTGATTTGAAAGAACTAGAAGCAATTAGGGAAGTGTTTGGTGATACGACACCTGCAATTTCTGCAACAAAAGCGATGACCGGCCACTCATTGGGTGCAGCTGGTGTACATGAAGCGATTTATAGCTTATTGATGTTGGAGCATGGTTTTATCGCACCTAGCATTAACATCGAGGATCTTGATGATAAAGCAGCGGGTATGAATATCATTACTAAACCTACTGAACAAAAGCTGAATACTGTGATGTCCAATAGTTTTGGTTTCGGTGGTACTAATGCTTCCTTGGTTATGAGCAAATATTTGGGTTAAGCCCTTTTTATCATTAGGTTATTCAGGACAGTGCTTAGACAAAAGTGGTGGTTTCTGGCGTACTTTAGTGCGATCAGAGTGAGCGAAATGGGGCATCCTCGAGTGTTTGCTTATATGTATACTCCCTTTTACGCACTGTCTTTATCACTATTCTGTCGTCTGATTCTATTCATTGTGTGCTTAGTAAAAACCGCCGTAACCCCTTGGTGTAGGCGGGGATATAAGGCGAAAAGCCCAAAGGGCCTTAAGGCTGGCTACTGTGACGTATCCTGACTGAATTGATATATTAGCCTGTTTTACAAGTGAAAATGAATGCACTTTATCAATGAGTGCTGAATATGTTAAGAGCGACCAAAGTCCGCCTCTACCCCACCCCCGAACAGGCCGGGTATCTTAATGGCCAGTTCGGTGCGGTCCGTTGGTCGCTAAGACATTTTTTACGGCGGGGAGCAGTCATAAGAGAGATGAATTCAGAATTCATAGAATCAATACACTGTCTATGTTGAGTGGTGGATATCAGAAGGTTGTATCATAGTTGAGTTCAACACAAGTAAAAAAGTGTGGAGCTCTAATGATGAAGGATTGGAAGTTGTATAATGCTGCGTTTATTCTCTTATATTCTGCTATTTTTTTCCTTTAACTTATACGCTGAAAATGGATTTTGCATTCAAACAAGCGGCTATATTGAGATGAATATGCGGGATAAAATGATAAATGATTTGAACATTAAATCTCAGGACATTGATTTAGAAAGGACAAAAATTTAATTACTTTTTGATGTTGAAGTAAATAACATTCTTTCCTCGGAACTTGCCAGAAAAGAGGCGGAAAAAGATAAATTAAGAGATAGTTCTATCGGGCTCAGGTATGAAGACTATTATGGAAATAATACAGAATATAATCCGCATAACCTAATCGTAAAATTTACCTACTTTGATAAAAAAGTAAGGCAAATGTTTTTATTGCATCGGCAATCGTCAATGATATTGAATGTTCAGTATCATTTAATGGTTATTTAACCGTTAATTGAGAGTTTTAAACCAAGAGCTCAGTAATTTTTTGTTTTTATGGATTATTTTGGTGGCTATTATATTGTCTGTTTCAGGGATGGTATTAATTAGAGTCTAATTTTCTGGGTTTTGATTTTACGTGAAATACGATATTAATGCGAAAGCATAGTCTTAATATTATCAGTAGAAAAAGCCCATAATATATCTATACTCAAGACACTTCAAAGTGCATGTTTGAAAAACGATTATGTTGTTGAATTTAAATGTTTTTACGTCTGACGGCTCAAGCATCTTGAAGTTCATTCGGTATATA
>NZ_JONO01000018.1 GCF_000711895.1 Photorhabdus australis DSM 17609 | reverse complement strand
AGTTGGATACGGCGAAAACTGCGCTGCCTGATATGGCGGCAAAGGAAAAGGTCGTACGCCCGAGCAAGAATGCTAATGAGGAGCGGACTTGGGGAAGGAAGAGCGTGGAGATCAGCGACAAACCAGCGAGGACCTTGGTGGAACTCAGGAGCCAGTCACATGAACCAGGCATATCCAAAGAAAGCGTTCTCACAAGCGGGACTCTTATCACTGCAGGAACTTCATAGGCAGTTCCAGCGTTAACAATGAACCGCCGTATACGGAACCGTACGTACGGTGGTGTGAGAGGACGGCGGGAGCGATCCCGTCTCCTACTCGATTTTATTATGGCCTTTTTTGCTTAACTACCAGAAGATCAACAGAATTTTAGCTAATTTATGGTATATAATTTGAACAAATACTTATTTTTTCAGTTTGTTCTCGGATATATTAACTTATATCTCATTATCCAGAGGTTGATGTGCAGTTAACGAGTTTTACAGATTATGGCTTACGCGCGCTAATTTATATGGCTGCTTTGCCGCAAAGCCAGATGACCAGTATTTCTGAAGTCACTGATGTTTATGGTGTTTCTCGTAACCACATGGTAAAAATTATTAACCAATTGAGTCACTTAGGATTAGTGGATGCTGTTCGTGGTAAAAATGGCGGCATTCGTCTGGGTAAACCAGCAAAGGATATCAGAATTGGTGATGTAGTTCGTGCTCTCGAGCCATTATCATTGGTTAACTGTAGTCAGGAATCTTGCCATATTACGTCTGCATGTCGCCTGAAAGTGGTATTAAATCAGGCAGCCGAGAAATTTTTAGAAGAACTGGATAAGCATACTTTAGCTGATATGGTTGAAGACAATATCCCCCTTTATAAGCTGCTGCTGACCGAATGAAGAAATGGCGCAAACAGCTTGCTGATGACAACGGAGGAACTGCCATGTCACAAGACCCTTTTCTGGAACGCGAAGCGGAAAAATATGAATCTCCTATTCCAAGTCGTGAGTACATCTTAGGCATTATTTCTAAACGCACTGTACCGGTGAGCCGCCAGGAATTGGCACAAGAGCTGAATCTGACCAATAATGAGGATCTTGAAGCATTACGTCGCCGTTTACGGGCTATGGAACGTGATGGTCAACTGGTGTTTACCCGCCGTCAATGTTACGCCTTGCCAGAAAGACTGGATTTATTGAAAGGTACTGTCATTGGTCACAGAGATGGTTATGGTTTCCTAAGAGTGGAAGGATACAAAGACGATTTTTATCTTTCTGCTGAGCAGTTGAAAATGGCTATTCATGGTGACGTCGTATTGGCGCAGCCATTGCCTTCAGATCGTAGAGGGCGTAGTGAAGCGCGTATTGTTCGTGTGTTGGTACCTAAAACCAGTCAGATTGTTGGCCGTTATTTTCTTGACTCGGGCATGGGATTTGTCGTACCGGATGACAGTCGCCTGAGCTTCGATATCTTGATCCCAAAAGATGAGAATTGTGGCGCGCGTATGGGGAATGTAGTCGTGGTGGAATTGATTACACGCCCAACGCGTCGTACAAAAGCGGTTGGTAAAATTGTTGAAGTATTGGGTGAAACCATGGGAACGAATATGGCAGTGGAAATTGCCTTGCGTACTCATGAAATTCCACACCATTGGCCGCCACAAGTGGAAAATCAGGTGGCATTTCTGGATGAACAGGTGCCCGACTCTGCGAAAGGAGGCCGTGTTGATCTGCGAGCTTTACCATTGGTGACAATTGATGGTGAAGATGCTCGTGATTTTGACGATGCTGTTTATTGCGAAAGGAAGCGAAGCGGTGGTTGGCGTTTATGGGTTGCTATTGCTGATGTCAGTTACTATGTCCGCCCACAAACGGCATTGGATACAGAAGCTTGTAACCGGAGTAACTCAGTTTACTTCCCGTCTCAGGTTGTTCCTATGTTGCCAGAAGTGCTCTCTAATGGCCTCTGTTCGTTGAACCCACAGGTTGACCGTCTTTGTATGGTGTGTGAAATGACAGTGTCAGCCCAGGGAAAATTGTCATCTTATAAATTTTATGAAGCAGTTATGAATTCTCATGCCCGTCTGACATATACCAAAGTGTGGCGTATGTTGCAGGGAGATGAAGAGTTACGTGAACACTATAAGCCGCTGGTTCAACATATTGAGCACTTACATGAACTTTATCAGGCATTGGAAAGTGCCCGTGAGCAGCGTGGTGCGATCTCTTTTGAATCAGAAGAGGCGAAGTTTATCTTTAATGCAGAACGCCGGATTGAGCGAATTGAACCCGTTGTTCGCAATGATGCACATAAACTGATTGAAGAGTGCATGATTTTGGCAAACATTGCGGCTGCGCGTTTTGTAGAGAAAAACAGAGAACCGGTACTTTATCGTATTCATGATCGACCAAGAGAAGAGAGCATTGTTAACCTGCGCTCTGTTTTTAACGAATTGGGATTGACTTTGCCGGGTGGTATGACGCCAACGCCAAAGGATTATGCACAACTGATGCATCAAGTGGCTGAACGGCCAGATCGCGAATTACTGCAAACCATGTTGTTGCGTTCAATGAAACAAGCAATTTATGACCCGGAAAACCGTGGTCACTTCGGCCTGTCATTAAATTCTTATGCGCACTTTACTTCGCCTATCCGCCGTTATCCTGATTTGGTGCTACATCGAGCGATAAAATATCTGTTGGCAAAACAGGAAGGTATTGTTGAACATGGTGGCACATCAACCGGTGGATGGCATAGTGATATGGAACATATGCTGCAACTGGGAGAACACTGTTCTATGACCGAGCGCCGAGCAGATGAAGCGACGAGAGATGTTGCCGATTGGCTTAAGTGTGACTTCATGCAGGATCAGGTGGGTAATATCTTTACCGGGATTATCACCAGTGTGACAGGTTTCGGCTTCTTTGTTCGCCTAAATGAGCTGTTTATCGACGGTTTAGTACATGTTTCCACTTTAGATAATGATTATTATCGCTTTGATAATGTGGGGCAGCGTTTAATAGGTGAGTCCTCTGGTCGAACGTACCGGTTGGGGGATGAAGTTGAAATCCGTGTGGAAGCTGTCCATATGGATGAGCGTAATATTGATTTTAAATTACTTACCACTACCCGAAAAGCTCGGAATGTCGGCAAAACAGCGCGTGACAGAGTGAAAAAAGCGGAATCTGGTCGTAGGGATGCTAAGCAGAAAGGACGTGGTCACAGTAAAGAGACTGACTTTGAGCCTGATGGTGCTTTCCGTAAAAAGGAATCTGCGGATAAGCCGAAAGGTAATAAGAGAAAAGGTAAAAAAAACCTTTCAGCTAAAACACAAAAAATTGTTGCTAAATTCAAAGCTAAACGGGCTAAGAAAAGTGCTGAGAGGTAATCAAAGGGCTATTCTTTCCGAGGTAGTCTGAATATTTTAGTGTCTTGAATACAGGGAGCCTGATAGATAGGCCCATAGTATCAGTCAGTACTGTATAACAGTGAAATTAAGAAGATTATGAGTGAAATTATCTACGGTATTCATGCCGTTAAAGCTTTACTGGATCGAGATCCTCAGCGTTTTATGGAAGTTTATGTACTGAAAGGACGTGAAGATCGTCGTTTGATGCCTCTGATTAATGAACTGGAAAACATCGGGATGGCTGTCCAATTGGCAAATCGTCAGTGGTTGGATAATCAAACAGAAGGTGCTGTGCATCAGGGGATTATTGCAAGGGTGAAACCAGGGCGTCAGTATCAGGAAAACGACCTACCAGATTTGCTGGCACAGGTGGAGACGCCTTTTGTGCTGGTGCTTGATGGGGTGACAGATCCACATAATCTGGGCGCTTGCTTGCGTAGTGCTGATGCGGCAGGTGTACATGCGGTTATTGTTCCCCGTGATCGTTCTGCTCAGCTTAATGCTACTGCGAAAAAAGTAGCATGTGGTGCCGCGGAAAGCGTACCACTTGTTCGTGTAACCAATCTTGCCCGTACTCTGCGTTTATTGCAGGAGCATAATATTTGGGTGGTTGGTACAGCCGGGGAAGCCGACCATACGCTATATCAGAGCAAACTAACCGGTCCTATAGCCCTGGTGATGGGTGCAGAAGGAGAAGGTATGCGTCGTTTGACCCGTGAACATTGTGATGAATTGATTAGTATTCCTATGGCGGGTTCTGTCTCATCTCTTAATGTATCTGTAGCAACAGGTGTTTGCTTGTTTGAGGCGGCGCGTCAGCGCAGTTCACAGTAATCCAAAACATAAAGCGTTGTTCATTCCTTGAGTTTTTGATGTGAGGCGGGTATAGTGACGCGTCAATTTTTCAGCCGCACTTAAACAAGTTCCTTGCCTCCATGGGCCGCGGTTGACCCTGACAGGAGGCTGAATAATCCGTAAGGAGCAATTCTAATGCGTCATTACGAAATCGTTTTTATGGTCCATCCTGACCAAAGCGAACAGGTTCCGGGCATGATCGAGCGTTACAGTGCAACTATCACTAACGCGCAAGGTCAGATTCACCGTCTGGAAGACTGGGGTCGCCGTCAACTGGCTTATCCAATCAACAAACTGCACAAAGCCCATTACGTTCTGATGAACGTTGAAGCTCCGCAGGAAGTGGTTGATGAGCTGGAAACTAACTTCCGCTTCAACGATGCCGTTATCCGCAGCATGATTATGCGCGTTAAGCACGCGGTAACTGAAGCATCTCCAATGGTTAAAGCCAAAGATGAACGTCGCAGCCGCGATTACTCTCTGGAAGACGCCGGCGTTGATGCTGAAGAAGCTGGGGATTCTGAAGAGTAATAACTGTGACAACTAATCGTTTGGTGCTTTCCGGCACAGTGTGCAAAGCCCCTATTCGAAAAGTCAGTCCAGCCGGTATCCCTCATTGTCAGTTTGTACTAGAGCATCGCTCACAGCAACGGGAAGCCGGACTAAGCAGGCAAGCATGGTGCAGAATGCCCGTCATTGCCAGCGGACAATCGTTACAAGTTTTAACTCACAGTATAACGGTCGGCAGTCGATTAACCGTTTCAGGATTCATTAGTTGCCATCAAGGTCGCAATGGTCTTAACAAACTGGTTCTTCATGCCGAGCAGATTGAATTGATAGATTCTGGAGACTAGCCAAATGGCACGTTATTTCCGTCGTCGCAAGTTCTGCCGTTTCACCGCGGAAGGCGTTCAAGAGATTGATTATAAAGACATCGCTACGCTGAAAAACTATATCACCGAGAGCGGTAAAATTGTACCAAGCCGTATCACAGGTACCCGTGCAAAATACCAGCGTCAGCTCGCTCGTGCTATCAAGCGTGCGCGCTACCTGTCTTTGTTGCCTTACACTGATCGTCATCAGTAATCGGTACAGTCCATTAACGACTCAGAGAGGATAAGGTAATGCAAATTATTCTGCTTGATAAAGTAGCTAACCTGGGTGGCCTGGGTGATCAAGTTAACGTTAAACCGGGTTATGCCCGTAACTACTTAGTACCACAGGGAAAAGCTGTCCCTGCGACTAAGAAAAACATCGAATTCTTCGAAGCTCGCCGTGCTGAACTGGAAGCTAAGCTGGCTGACGTTCTGTCAGCAGCAGAAGCTCGCGCGGAGAAAATCAATACGCTGGGTTCCGTTACTATTGCTTCTAAAGCTGGTGACGAAGGAAAACTGTTCGGTTCTGTTGGTACTCGTGATATCGCTGATGCAGTTACTGCGGCTGGTATTGAAGTATCTAAGAGCGAAGTTCGCCTGCCTAATGGCGTTCTGCGTACTACTGGTGAACATGAAGTTCATTTCCAGGTACACAGTGATGTATTCGCAAAACTGAACGTTAACATTGTTGCTGAAGCTTAATTTATAATTAACGGATGTAAACAAGTAAAAAACGCTGGCAATGCTGGCGTTTTTTATTGCCTCAACTTACTGTTATTTCATCAGTCTATAAAATTTTTCGTTGGTAACTTCCACTTCCATTGAATTGAAGATTAATCTGACTTATTTCCTGTTTATTGCCTTTATATTCTGAACAATCTCTAGTTTATGATCGTGTAGATATAATTAATTATAGAATTATTGTCTATAATTAATTGGAAATTTATTTATATTATTTGCCAATAAATCTGGTTAATTACATGTATTATTATTTCATAATAATTAAAAAATATATTTTCATATAATATCTATAATGGTCATTTATTTTAATCGATTCTACATAAGAATATGGAAAATTAATGATATATATTTTTATTATTAAATAATAATATAAAGAATTTATATAAGTTTTTATTTATATAGCTGTCAGAATTGACAGTAGACTTCTTGGAGTAAATTTATAATCATCCTCTGTATTAATTAATCATTGCGTGAGTGCGGAAAGAAATGAATTTATCTTTTGGAAGGAGAGGTGTTATTCCTAAAAGTTATTTATAAAGTGGTTAATTTCACTAATAAATTAATAGATATTGAAATGCTTTATTTGTTAATAAAAATACCTCGTCATCATTGTATATTCTTAACATTGACCAAAAAATGGGAGGTAAAATTTATATGAAGCTAGGAAAAAATATATTACACATTATAGGTAATACTCCAGTAGTTATGTTGGATGGTAGACATACTAGAGGTATTAATATTTTTCTTAAAATGGAGAATATTAACCCCGGTGGAAGTATTAAAGATCGTATCGCAGTTGCTATGCTGGAAAAGGCAGAAGCTCAGGGAGAATTAAGACCGGGTATGGTGGTTGTTGAGCCATCATCGGGTAATACTGCGATTGCTTTAGCGATGGCGTGTGCAGTTAAAGGTTATCGATTTATAGCTGTTTTAGACCGTATGGTGCCGCCAGCGAAACGCGATAAAATAAGAGCGTTTGGTGCTGAAATTATTTTTTTGCCAGAATTTGAAGTGGGAACAGATACTGTCAAATATCGTATTGATTTAACTAAAGAGATTATAAAAGCCTATCCAAACGCATTCAGTCCGATGCAATTTGAAAATCAGATTAATCCTCATGAACATTATCATTCTACAGGGCGTGAACTGTATGAAACCTTTGGCGATAATTTGACGGCTTGTTTTGCGATGGCAGGAAGTTGTGGAACGTTGACTGGGGTTTCCCGTTATTTGAAAGAGAAAAACCCGCGGGTGCGAATTTATGGTGTTGAGCCTGTTGGGTCAGTTATTTTCGGTGGTGAGCCAGGGAAATATCTGGTACAAGGTGCGGGGCTGACATTTGTACCCTCTATTTTAGATCGCAGCAACATCGATGTTACTTTGAAAATTGCAGATATTGATGCATTTCGGATGGCAAGAAAATTAGCCAGATATGAAGGTATTCTGCTTGGTGGAACTGGCGCGTGTTCTGTATGCGCTGCATTGGATCGCCTGGATGATTTTAAGCCCGGAGATAATATCGTTGTCATCATTCCTGATAGTGGAGAACGTTACATAGATACGATTTATAACGATGCCTGGTTATCTGAAAATAATTTCTCAGAATTAGTTGAGGAAAATACAACAGAATCAGGATTAAAAGAAATTGTCACGAGAATGGGGTGCACACTAAATGAATTCTGATAGTGTTTTGGTGATTTATTATAATCGCCGTTATAACCCTCTTATCATAAGAGATCTTAAATCCAGATTTAAAGAGGTCATTGCTCTTTATATTGATGAAGGGCAAGTAAGAGATATTGATGATATTGAATTAGAGTGTATAGTTGCTGGTGCTGATAAATTTATTTATAAAGATTATCGGAAACAATATGCTGAAAATTTTATTTCAAAGGCAATAAAAGCAAATGCTATTTATCAGAATGGCTATTTTCTTAGTGCTGCACTTTCCCGGCCTGCAATTGCTGAAGCGGCGGTTGAAGTCGCTAATTTACTTGATATTGATTATATTGCACATCAATTCAGAGGTAATGATCAGGCCAGGATGGATATGAATATAGAAATTCTGGATAAGATACCCATTGCTTCGTTGAGAGATTTCAAATATGACGAGAATATTGTAAACAGTTATGCTACTCAATATGGTATTCCTCAAGAATTTGGTTGTAATAATCCTTATTCTACGAGTGAAAACATATGGGGATTTAGCATTGAATGTGGTCCATTGGAAGAGCCAGAAACACTTATTCCTGGAGACGTGAAGGAGAAACTATTTGAGAACGCACTATCAGCTACGGAGCCAATATTTTTGTCATTAGGTTTTGAACATGGCGTACCTGTATCACTTGATGGTGAAAATAAATCATTGGATGAAATTATTGAAATATTGAATGAAATTGGTGAAAAGCTATCAATTGGCATTTTTGATATTGTTGAAGATGGTATTGTTGGTTTGAAAACACGTGCAATTTATCAATCTCCTGCGGCGCATATCTTAATTACCGCTCATCGTGACCTGGAATGTTATTGTAGTAATCGTCATGAAAATTGGTTTAAAGAGAGCATCGATAAACAATGGGTTGAATTAGTTTATTCTGGACTTTGGTATGATCCTTTATTAACTCATTTGAACCATTTTATTGATAGTATGAACCAAAATGTTAATGGTGAGGTTGAACTTGAGCTGGGCTATAAGTATGTTAATGTTTGTTCCCGTACTTCAAAGACCAGTATTTATGATCATAACCTGGCAATATATAACTGTGGGCATTTATATAGTCAAAGTGATACTGAAGGATTTGCAAAAATATTTAACATCCATACTAAACAAAGTGCTAAATCTAGAATGAGGTAAATATTATGATTAAAGAATTATTAATGTGTAAACCGGATTTTTACGATATTGAATACGTTATTAATAATTGGATGGATCCTAATAATAAAGTCAATAAAGAATTGGCACAGCAACAATGGGATTTTCTTTATGAACGGTTGACTGAGCGTGGTATCCGTATTCGCACTATCGATCCTGTTAACGGTCTGCCTGATATGACCTTCTCTGGTGATTGTGGCATGGTGCATAATAATAAATTTCTTTCCAGTAATTTTCGGCATGCTGAGCGTCAGGGTGAAAGTCAGTATTACATAGATTATCTGGAAAAATTAGGTTATGAGATACATCGTGTTGATGATGATATCTATTTTGAAGGGCTAGGAGATATTATTTATTGGGATAATGACATTATATTTGGTTATGGTCCTCGATCAGATAAAGAAGCAATAAATAAAATTAAAGAAGTATATCCAGAGTTAAGAATTAAAGGTGAGTTGCATATTCAAGATAGAACTTTCTTTCATGTAGCTCTGGCGTTTTCATTTATTGACAAAGATACGGTTATTTACTACCCAGAAGCATTTACTAAAGAAAGCCAGGATTATATTGTTCAAACATTTGAACGTAGGATCTCAATATCAGAACATGATGCTAAAGAACTATTTGTCTGTAATAACATTCCAATAGGTAAAGATATTCTAATGCATGATTGTTCTGTAGAGGTTGAACGTCAATTAGATAATTATGGTTATAATGTTGTCAAATGTGATATGGGTGAATTCTTAAAGAGTGGTGGGAGTTTACGCTGCCTGGTATTAAAAATAAAATAACTATGAGGATGATAAACCATGTATATATTAGGTATAAATTCTGTTTACCATGAATCAGCAGTGTGTCTATTAAAAGATGGAGAAACTATTTTCGCTATTGAGGAAGAGCGATTAAATAGGAGAAAACACGGTAAACCAGCAAATATTGATAATCCAGATGAATTACCATTAGCTTCCATTGAAGTTGCATTAAACTTTGCGGGTATTAGTTTGGAAGACGTGAGCCATATTGGGTATTCTATTGATCCAATAGAACGAAGAAAGTCAATCTTCATTGATGAAGTCACGCATGAAGGAAGCTGGGGAAGTGAATCAGGTGAATCAATTTTCTATCGTAAAATCACTTCAGTACCAGAAATTTTGCAATCAATGGGATTTCGTGGTCAATTTCATTGGGTTCCACATCACACCGCTCATGCGGCATCTGCTTATTTTGTTTCGCCATTTGATAAAGCGCTAACATTATCACTGGATGGTGTTGGAGAGGATAATACCGCAGGGGTATATCTGGGTGATGGTAATAACATGAAGAAAATTAAAACCATTGAATATCCTCATTCAATCGGTTTTATGTGGGAGAAATTAGCAGAATTCTTGGGTTTCTCTGTATACGATGCCTGTAAGGTGATGGGAATGTCCGCTTATGGTAAGCCTGAAGGTTTTATGCCGGCGTTCCGACAATTAGTCAAGATTGGTGAGAAAGGCGAGTTTACTATCGATCACACCATTCTCGATTTCCGCATAGAAGAATTTTCTAAATTAGAATCTCTGTTTGGTATTGAGAAAAGAGTACCTGGTGGAGAAGTTGCACAGGAATACTATGACATTGCTGCATCTCTTCAGCAAATAACTGATGAGATAGTTTTAAATATGGCTCGTCATTATTTGCAGGAAACAGAGACGAATAAACTCTGTCTTGCGGGTGGTGTTGCATTAAATTGCATAACGAATAAACGATTATATGAGGAATTGGATATCGAAGATATCTTTGTTCAGCCTGCCGCACATGATGCAGGGACTGCTACAGGTGCTGCGTTATTTATTTGGCATCAGATTCTTGAAAATAATCAACGTTATCCTCTGACTCACACGTATTGGGGGCTTGAATATAGTGAAGATGATTACCAGCGTAGTTTGAAAGCCTATGGTTTGGACTGGACATATGAAGAGGATATTTATGAAGTTGTCGCAGGCTTGCTGGCTGAAAATAATGTCGTTGGTTGGTTCCAGGGGAGAATGGAATTTGGGCCGCGTGCACTGGGGAATCGTAGCTTGTTGGCCGATCCGAGGAACAAAGATATTCGGGATTTAATGAATCGTAAAGTTAAACATCGTGAAATGTTTAGACCGTTTGCACCTAGTGTATTACGTCAACATGTTGCTGATTGGTTCCATGTACGGAAAGAATTACCGGAAGCTGCAAAATATATGTTGTTGGCGATGGATGCTAAAGTGGATCAAGCATCAAAAATTCCGGCAGTTGTTCATGAAGATGGTACTGCCAGAGTTCAGGTTGTGGATAGTGCATCAAATCCAGGTTATGCCCGGTTAATTGAGGAGTTTTATCGGAAAACAGGTGTACCTTTGTTGCTGAACACCTCTTATAACGATAGTGAACCGATAGTTTGCTCACCTGATGATGCTATTAAAACTTTCATGAAAACAAATATTGATTATTTAGTTTTGGGGAATTATTTGATTAAATCGATTCATTAATGATTGTATGATAAAAATCTATCCCAGTAGGCATAATTGATGAAGTTAATTTGAGTATTGCTCCGTTTCAAATTGATAAATAGAATAGCCTAATGGGATAGATAATAAAGTTGAGGTAATATTAGTGATAAACAGGATCATACTGGCTCGTTTTTTTTCTGTTTTTTCAGAGGCATTTGTTATGTTTGCTGTGCCTGTATTAGTATATACCTCAACTAATAGTGCTTCACTGGCATCTTTTGCTTTTGGGCTTGAACGACTATTTAGGGTAATTTCACTCCCCATTTCTGGTTGGATGGGCGACAGGATGCATACACTGGTTATGTTATTTTTGAGTGATATTCTACGATCATTGGTTTGCTTATTTCTTTTTATCCTTTCGTTTATGTATTCTGATAATAGTATCGTATATATCATTATTCCACTTTCGTGTGTTTTGTCCTTTTTTAGTGGAGCGGGATATGTCAATCTCGAGGGTTTTGTCTCTAAGAACATTAGTGTAATAGAATTACCTTCTGTTAATTCTCGTTTACAGTTTGTTGAACAGTTTACTTATATTGCAGCCCCTGTGGTTGTTGGTGTGCTGGTTTACAAATTCAGTGTTTATGCGGTATTTGCATTTGCTTTTTTTCCTTTCCTGATTAGTAGCTTGATATGGTTTCAGATACAAAGAAAAAACCAGATTGAAGAGTGCACTAATAGAGAAAGTTATAATCTGCAGGCCATTTTTAAGTTTTTGATAGGAAACCCATCATTATTACGCGTCATTAGTCTGACATTTTTAATGAATGTGATGCAAGGAGCTATTTTATCAACGGCGGTTTATGTTATCACCAGCATTTTTTCACAGCCGGAAGGGAGTTATGCTCGGCTTTTAGCTTATGCGGGAGTGGTGAATTGCTGTGTATTTTTTATTGCTCCGAAATTATGCCGTATTTTTGATGTTCGTATCGTTGGTGTGACCGCTTTCCTTATTGCGCTATGTGGCCTGACATTATTTGCTACCGGCCCGTTATTCTCCATTTATACATTAGGTTTCTTATTGGTCATTGGTTCAGAAGGGTGTTTTAATCTCTTTTCCCGTTCTTATCGTGCAAGTCTTATTCCGAAAAAAAGTTTCTCTCAGTATCTTGGTGTTGTACTTGTTCTAAATCAAATTGCGACACCTTTGACTAGTTTTATTTGTGCTAATTTACTGAATTATTTTTCTTATAATAGTATTTATCTGATATTTTCTGTATTTGTTTTATTGATGTTTGTCATTATTAACCCTTATCGTTCACTTAAATTTAATCTGCATAATAGTCAATAATGGAGGTGGTATGAATTCGACAAGATATTTATTAGTGCTTGATTATCTCCCGGCGAGAATAGGTGAAATTGCTAATATCCGCGACTATATTAGGCATAATTATTCCCTTGAGTTGGTGATTATTAGCGATATGTTGTCCGGTGAGGAAAAAGATATCACACCATTTGTCTATCATATACCTGTCCGAACAGAAAATTATGTTGATAGTGTGATGGCAGTTATTGCTGAGCTTAAGATGACATGTGCCGGCATTCTCCCTTTTATGGATGCCGTATCTGGTTATGCCGCTGTTATTGCGAAGAAATTAAATGTTTATGGTGATGATCCTGAATTAAGTTTCGCAGGTATTGAGAAATATCAGTTCCGTCAACAGGAAACTCAGATATTACCGCTGCTTATGGCCCAACGTATCAAGACTCCCCGATATACTTTCATCAATGATATTAAAGAATTGGAAGAATTTTATGACTCTGTTCCATATGGTGTGATTATTAAACCCAACTGTGGTCGGGCAAATTTAGGTGTAGTGGCAGTTAAAGATAGAAGTAAAATTTCAGCTGCTTTTGCTCAATCTGTTGCACAATCTGGTGGTAATCAAATTCTTGCAGAAGAACTTATTACTTTTGATACAGAATATTCATACGATGGTATTGGTTGTATGGCTTTTTTAACACAGAAAGTTTCTCAGAAAGGGGAATTCCCCGTTGAAATAGGACAAATAGTTCCGGCGCAATGTGATGGAAGAAACGTTATTGCGTTACATAAGGCAGGGCAAGCAATGAACTTAATTTCAGGGCAGATTCTCGGGGCATTCCATAATGAGATTAAGCAAGATAGTGAAACAGGAGAAACCTTTCTTGTTGAAACTAATCGTAGACCTGCGGGTATGCGTATTTGGGATATGGCTAATCGGGTATATGGTATAAGTTTGCAGGAAATTTGGGTTGATCATTTAGTCAAAGGGTTTAGTGATCAAATGGTATTACCCAAGGCGAAAGGTAGAGCATTCCTGATTAATTTGCTGGCGAGAAAAAGCGGAAAAATTAATGACAATTTTGATAAAACGGAAGTAAGTGACATATTATTGGCATCTGTTAATAATATCCTGAATAAATTAGATTATGAAATAATTGCAGTGAAAATTAATTTGGACAAGCATTCATATGTTTACGAGACACCTAAGAGTAATAATGATTTTTGCGGTTATGTTTGTGTGCATATTAATGATGAACATATCGAATGTGAATCCCTGATGAATGAGATTAATGATGATTGGCAAGGTATTTTGGCAAATTATATTTCATAGTTCCATCTAATTAGAGCTTTAACCCGGCTCTAATTATTATATAATTAGGTTGTACGCTATTGCTTTAGCAACAGCAGCGACTTTATTAGGGACAACTAATTTTTCCATAATATTATTAATGTGGAAATTAACTGTTCTTGTTGAAATGTCCAGTATATTAGCTATTTCAGCAGATGTTTTTCCTTCGCAAGTCCATCTTATTACTTCTACCTCTCGTGTGGATAGGGTTGGGACGATTATTTTATCCTCTTTATTTTTTAAGTTATTGAATGTTTTTATGCATTCATTCGCTAATATTCCTAACATTCCTGCTTTATTAAGTATTTCATTGTGGGAGATAGAGCCTTCTTTTCTAGCCACTGAAAAAATAGATCTTTCTCCATGATAGCTTTTTATTTTAATGGAAATGATATTTTTAATCTCATTTTCATTGGGTTTTTCAATCATAAAATCAGTGTGTTTCGATGTTTTTTCATCGTAAACTGAAGGAAGAGAGAAAATAAAATCACCATTCATTAGTTGATCACTGTCATGATTATCGTCTTTATCATAATTACCTATGGTTTCTGTGTCTAAATTGGTTATTAGAACGTATTTTTTTGTCGTGAATGGATATTTTTCTTCCTGATAAATTGAGTAGAATTCAAAATCCAGATAGTTTATGGCATTTAATATTTTTTTTTCTAATTCTGGTATGGCCTTAGCCTTTTGAATTTCTGATAAAATTTCGTGAAATAAAGTATTCATAAGATTTCTCTCATTAAATAATATTTACAATAGAACTAATTTTATATCAGTAGTATTTTATTCATATAATCAATTGTAAGTAAAAATATTTTAAAAGGGATTGTTTATACTGAAATTTTAAAAGCTATCGTAAGCCTTTGTTCTACCTAAAAAGAATAAGGAATCATGGCTTGAATATCTCCTTTGGTGATATCTTCAGTTTACCATGTTACATAGCACTGCTATGCTTGCAAGCCTAATTTGATTTAATTACAGGTATTTTCATGGCAAAACTTTCTTTTGACTCTATCGAAGCACAGGCAAGTTATGGGGTTGGGTTGCAAGTCGGTCAGCAATTATTGGAGTCTGGTCTGCAAGGTCTGGAACCCGAAGCACTGCTAGCAGGGTTATGTGATGCGTTGGAAAGTCGTTCTCCAGCAGTGCCAGTTGAAACACTGCATCGTGCTTTACGTGAAATGCATGAGCGTGCAGACGGTGTACGCCGCGAACGTCAGCAGGCTATGGCAGAAGAGGGTCAGAAGTTTTTGGCAGAAAACGCTCAGCGTGATGGTGTAAGTACTACAGAATCTGGTTTGCAGTTCTCCGTATTGAAACAAGGTGATGGTGCAATTCCTGCCCATACCGACCATGTACGTGTTCATTATACTGGCCGCTTGATCGACGGTACCGTGTTTGATAGTTCAGTTCAGCGCGGTGAACCAGCTGAATTTCCAGTGAATGGTGTGATTGCAGGATGGATCGAAGCATTGACTTTGATGCCTGTTGGTTCTAAATGGGAACTTTATATCCCACATGATTTGGCTTATGGAGAGCGTGGTGCTGGTGCATCGATTCCACCATACAGTGCATTGATTTTTGAAGTGGAATTACTGGATATTTTGTAATTTTATCCAGGAATATGATCAAAAATAGCCGGTATGTCCGGCTGTTTTTGTTTTGATGATGGTAATAAAATTCTTACAATTCCAATATAAAGCTCAATCGGTAATATAGTCTAAAATGATAACAGGTAACTAACCGCAGAGGTGTATGATGCTAGAACAAATCTGCCAACTGGCCCGGGAAGCTGGCGCAGTTATTATGGCAATTTATCAGGATGAACATCCTTTGAAAGTTGAGCATAAGCAGGATGATTCACCGGTTACTGTTGCTGATATTGCGGCTCATAAAATAATTAAAGCTGGGTTATCCCGTATCGCACCGGAAATTCCGCTGTTGTCGGAAGAAGAGCCTCCGGCTTGGGAGGATAGGCGTGATTGGAAGCGTTATTGGTTAGTTGATCCTTTGGATGGGACTAAGGAATTTATTAATCGTAACGGTGAATTTACGGTGAATATTGCCTTAATTGATGAGGGAGTCCCTGTAATGGGTGTGGTATATGCTCCTGTGCAGGATACGCTTTATTCAGGGCAGGGGCGACAAGCATGGAAAAAAACCTGTGGCGGTCAGTGGTTGCCAATTAAAATTCGTGATGCCAATCCCCCGATGGTGGTCGTTAGCCGCTCTCATATGGATACAGAATTGGAAGATTATCTCAATCAGTTAGGTGAGCACCAGACTGTTTCTGTTGGGTCTTCATTGAAATTCTGCCTGGTGGCTGAAGGAAAGGCGCAACTTTATCCTCGTTTTGGACCAACTTATATCTGGGATACTGCGGCGGGTCATGCTGTAGCAATTGCTGCGGGTGCTCATGTGACAAACTGGAAAGGTCAAACTCTGGATTATACGCCTCGTGAATCATTTTTAAATCCGGGATTCAGAGTAACAATTTTTTAGCGGCGGCTGTTTTTCAGTAAAGATTGTGGTGATAATGGCAAACCAAGACATATTTGCAAGTCGTTATCACCACTAATATTTTTATTGTAATTCTTTACGAACTAATTCAATGACGTGTTTGACTTCGCTACCACTTAATGCCCCTTCTTTGGCAAACTTCGCTACGCCGTTTTTATCCAGGACAATAATGGCAGAACTTTTAGGCTCCAGCTCCCATGCTTTTTTGGCTACGCCATTGCTATCGGCGATAAATTGGGACCATGGAAACTCTTTTTTACTGTCTTCGATACTGCTACGGACAAATGGTCCAGTACCGAATATTGCATCACCGGTATTGATGATAGTGGTTGTTTGATATTTTTCTTTTGAAAAATCAGCACGTTTTATCTCTTCTATCAGTGGAGCATTCATCTCTTTAGCTGCGCTGCGACCTGCAATATGTTGTATGACTCTCACTTTTCCAATCAGTTTTCCACTATCCCAATTTTGGTAGCTAAACTTGTTATTATTGAGTAGCAACTCTCCTTTATCAGAAATACTGACCGCAGGAACTTGTTGTTCCAGGGTAATATTGTGAGCGAATGCTAAAGCGGGAGAGCAAAGTAACGCAGCGTATAACATGAAATTTTTTATCATAATTTTTCCTTTGTAAGTTAATGTGACGATGCACGGGTCTTTAGCATAGCGGTTATTAATGGATTTATCCCTTTAAAGAAGATCAATTTTTTAACATTAAGTAAGACATTAAGTTACATAGTTGTGTATATCTAAACATCTGTCATTTTATGTAAATCAAGTGAATAAAATTAAAAACAGGAGGAACAAAACTCGATAAGTTCAGTCTACTATTGTACATAACGGTGTGGTGTATGTAATTGGTTCACCAAATGTAACCGTAAGAAGCATAAGAGGAAGAAACAGAGATGAAAATTTTTCACCAATATAACCCACTGAAAATTGCTCTCTACGTTAAAACCTTGTTCCGTGGACGTTTATACATTAAAGATATGGGGGCTTTTGAGTTCGATTGCGGTAAAATTTTGCCGCCGAAAGTAAGAGATAAACGCCATTTTAGTGTGATGAGTGAAGTTAATCAGCAGGTGCTACGTTTGCAGGCCGAAATAGGGTAGATAACGAGAATAGGCGAGCAGTAGCATACTGAATAATCTGCGCCACAAGTAAAGTGGCGCTTAATGTGGGAATATTAAACGGCTTAAGATAAATGAGCCGTTTTTATTTATTATCACTGAATGGAGGAGTTTTGTGTTGGGACTGTTGTTGTGTCAGTGATTTTTGTCACTAATAGTTGATCGATTTTGTAGTTATCAATATCGACAACTTCAAACTTATAACCCGCAAATTTGACTGAATCAGTACGTTTTGGGATTTTCCGCAGCCGAAACATCATAAATCCCGCGATGGTTTCGTAGTTGCTGGAGTCAGGGAAGTCATCGATGTCCAATACCCGTTGCACATCATCAATAGGTGTTCCGCCTTCAACCAGCCATGAATTTTCGTCACGGACGACAATCTGCTCTTCCTGTCCCTGACCGACTAAATCACCCATCAGTGTGGTCATAACATCATTGAGAGTAATTACCCCCATTACCAGTGCATATTCATTCAAGATGATAGCGAAATCTTCGCCAGCAGCTTTAAAACTTTCCAATGCATCAGAGAGAGTCAGGGTATCTGGAATGATTAGGGCATTGCGGATCTGAACACCCTTATTGAAGCTTAGACTCTGACCACTTAGAACACGGTTAAGGAGATCTTTTGAATCGACATAACCGATAACATGATCGATATCTCCATCACATATTAGGTACTTGGAATGTGGTTGGGTGGAAACCTGCTGTTTGATACTTTCTTCGCTTTCATTTTTATCAAAATAGACAACACTTTCTCGTGAGGTCATGGCCGAAGGAACAGTGCGAGATTCGAGCTCGAATACGTTTTCAATCAGTTCATGTTCCTGTTTACGGAGGATACCAGCAACAGCGCCGGCTTCTACGACAGCGAAAATATCATCAGATGTGATGTCTTCATTTCGAGCCATCGGAATTTTAAAGATCTTAAAGATAAGATCAGCCAGACCATTAAACAGCCAGACTAATGGGCGGAAAATTGCCAGGCAGAAACGCATTGGGTTAACGATTTTCACTGCGACAGCTTCTGGTTTGATCATGCCGATACGCTTTGGTGTCAGGTCAGCCAGCAAAATAAACAGACTTGTCACAATGGCAAATGAGCAGATAAAGCCTAGTTGTTCTGCCCATTCAGAGCTCATAAATTTAATGAAAAAAGCTTTTAGTGAAGGAGAGAAGGCAGATTCACCGACAACACCGGCCAAAATGGCAACTGCGTTTAGGCCGATTTGCACGACAGTAAAAAACATCCCTGGTGCTTCTTGTAGTTTAAGGACATGGGCGGCGTTGGCATTACCTTCATCTGCCATCAGCTTTAATTTGATCCGCCTTGAGGCGGCAAGAGAAATTTCAGATAACGAAAAAAAGGCGCTTATTGCACACAGTAAAAGCACCACTAATAGACTATTTAACATAAAGTATCCATGTTTTACCCCCCGGTGATAGGGTTGGTTGTCATTGAAAGAACACCGGAGGAAACAGTAAAAATCATATAAAATAAAAAATTACGACAAATACAAAGAGAAACTATTTATTAAGGTAATAATTATAATATTAACTTAAATAAATCGACTAATTTTTATCCGTTTGTGGCAGGCAAACACCAATACCACCTAACCCACAATACCCTTCAGGATTTTTGAACAGATATTGTTGGTGATAGTCTTCTGCAAAATAGAATGGCCCAGCTTCTGTGATTTCTGTCGTAACAGGACGGCTATCTCCTTGTTGTTGCATTGCTTTTTGGAAACGTTCACGACTGAGTATTGCCATTTCATATTGCTGAGGTGACACAGTATAAATTGCGGAGCGGTACTGAGTACCAATATCCCCGCCTTGGCGCATTCCCTGAGCCGGATCGTGGTTTTCCCAGAAAAGCTTTAATAGGTTTTCATAACTATTTTTTGCCGGATCATAAACAATTCTGACAACCTCAGCATGTCCAGTCAGGCCGCTACAGACTTCTTCATAAGTTGGATTCGGTGTGGTGCCACCGCTATAACCTGCGGAGGTCGTGTAAATATCAGGTTGTTGCCAAAATAGACGTTCTACGCCCCAGAAGCATCCCATACCAAAATAGGCAACTTCCATATTTTCTGGAACAGGTTCTATCGCATGGTTGGTGACAACATGGTCAGGTGAAACCTTAAGCGGTTCTATTCTGCCTGGTAATATATTTTGAGAATCAATAGATTGGATCTTGTTAGTTGAAGTTGGCAAAATTCCCTCCCGCAATTATTAGGTTTTCAGAGATTAATAGATTGTATATATTATAAACTTTAATCAAAATAAATTTTATTATAGTCAAATTATTCTGATCAGGTTAGGAGTTCGCGTGTCGAAGTACCCTGTTTTATGTCTTCTTTGTGTGTCTGTCGCAACTCCCATCGCTCATAGTGCTAATCTTCGTCTGAAATTAGAAGGATTAACAGGTAATTTAGAAAAAAATGCTCGGGTTCATCTTTCAACTATCGGTACTGATGAGGTTGCTGCTGATGGCCGTTTCCGCTCTCGCGTAGATAAAGCCATTCGTGAAGGTCTGCGTCCTCTTGGTTATTATGAGCCTATCATTGAATTTACCTATCGGGAAAATAAACCTCCCACTCGTTCGGTGTTAACAGCAAAAGTTATTGTGGGTGAACCTGTGAGGATTGCTGGTGTTAGTGTTGTGTTGGATGGTGGGGCCAAGACAGATGAAGATTATGCCAAACTTGTCAAAAGCAGCAGCCCGAAAAAGGGAACAATTCTTAATCATGGTGAATATGAAAGCTTCAAAAGTTCTCTAACTGGGCTGGCTATTAGAAAAGGTTACTTTGACTCCATCATGAAGAAGAGCCAATTGGGTGTTTCCAAAGAGCGGCATGAGGCATTCTGGGATTTTGATTTTGACAGCGGTGAACGTTATCGCTTTGGTCCGGTACATTATCAAGGTTCACAGATCCGCGAAGATTATCTGGGGAATTTAGTTCCGTTCAAAGAAGGGGATTTTTATACTTCAGAACAACTGGCAGAGCTGAATCGGAGACTGGCAGAAACGGGTTGGTTTAACTCAGCACTAGTGACACCTGATTTTGAAACTGTCAGAAAAAATGGTAATAAGACTCTCCCTCTTGATGCGGTATTAACCCCACGTTCCGGAAACTATGTTGAGCTGGGTGGCGGCTATGGCTCAGATGTAGGGCCACGGGTTAAGGCTAAATGGACAAAACCGTGGCTTAATTCCCGTGGACACAGTCTTAACGCCAGCGCTAACCTTTCTGCGCCCGAACAAATTGTTGATGCCAGCTATAAAATGCCGCTAAAAGCCAACCCGCTGGAGCAATATTATGCATTGCAGGCCGGTTATAAGCGTAAGGATCTCAACGATACTGTGTCAGATACTGCGACGGTGAATCTTTCCCGTAACTGGGATCTTTCTACTGGTTGGCAGTATGGGATTAACATGCGCTGGAGTCTCAGCCACTTTACTCAGGCTGATGTCACTAACACCACAATGTTGTTGTATCCGGGAGTGAATGTTAGTCGTATTCGTCAACGTGGAGGCACAATGCCTTATTGGGGCGATAGTCAGCGTTATTCTATTGATATCTCTGATACTACTTGGGGGTCTGATGTAGATTTTTTGGTATTACAGGCGAAAAACGTTTGGATAAGAACTTACTGGGATAATCACCGCTTTGTTGCCCGAGGCAATCTAGGGTGGATAGAAACTAATGAGTTCCAGAAAGTTCCACCTGATTTACGCTTCTTTGCCGGTGGTGATCACAGCATTAGAGGCTACAAATATCAGAAAATTTCGCCTAAAGATGATAAAGGAAAATTAACAGGGGCATCCACGTTAATAGTAGGTTCGCTTGAGTATCAATATAACGTAACGGGCGATTGGTGGAGCGCGGTTTTTGTCGATACAGGTGAAGCAGTCAATGACATTAAAAACAGCGACTTTAAAACCGGTGTAGGAATTGGTGTGCGCTGGGCTTCTCCTGTTGGCCCCATTAAGTTTGATCTTGCCCGACCGATAGGGGATTCAGAATCCCATGGTATCCAGTTTTACATCGGATTGGGATCTGAATTATGAGATGGATTAAAAAGATCAGTATTGTTTTTTTGCTGACGGTTACTCTGTTGGTTATTACAGTGATTGGGTTGGTAGGAACGCAATCTGGCCTGCATTTTATGATTAATAGTGCTTCCCGTTGGGTGCCTGGACTGGATATAACTAGCGTTAGCGGTGGTTGGCGTGATTTGACGCTGAAAGGTATCAGATATCAGATGCCCGGTGTTGATGTAAATGTGGATCAATTGTACTTTTCATTACGTCTTTCTTGTCTGAAAGACAGCCAGTTATGTATTAATGCATTGACGACGGAAGGTGTGAAAGTTGCGATTAACACTAAACAATTTCCTGTTTCGGAGCAATCATCGCCAGAATCAGAATCTCTGACTGAGCTGAGGACTCCGTATCCGATTTCACTTGATTTGCTCTCTGTTAAAAATGCCATTGTTACCGTAGATGATATGGTAATTGCCTTTGATGAATTCAGAACAGCAGCTCAGTGGCAGCAAAAAGCATTAACTTTTAAACCAACTCAAATCAATAGATTGTTGGTTGGATTGCCAAAAACTACGCCTGAACAATTGAAAACTGTGGAAGCAGCAAAGAACATAAAACAGAAGGTTGAACCGGAAAAGTCGCTGGGAGAAACCCTGAAAAAATTGTTCTCTCAACCATTATTGGCAAAATTACCAGAAGTGCCTATTCCACTGGATATTACTGTTGAAGGGATTAGTGGTAAACAATTACGGCTGACTGGTGATACTAATATCACGGTCAATAATTTATTGCTGCAACTGAGCAATCAAGGACAACAAATTCAGCTCAATAAACTGAATGTTAATACTCCGGAAGGTTCTTTGGCTATTAATGGTTCAGCAACTTTAGCACAGCAATGGCCAGTAAAATTGACAATAAAAAGTGAATTGAATTGGCAAAAGATGCAGAGGCAAAAAGTTGATTTAAAGCTTGATGGTGCCTTGCTGGAACAACTCAACCTGGTTTTGAATTTGTCTGGTCCAGTCAGCGCT
Source organism: Photorhabdus australis DSM 17609 (assembly GCF_000711895.1). Taxonomy (GTDB): domain Bacteria; phylum Pseudomonadota; class Gammaproteobacteria; order Enterobacterales; family Enterobacteriaceae; genus Photorhabdus; species Photorhabdus australis. The sequence continues at coordinate 69,398 of NZ_JONO01000018.1, read as the reverse complement.
AAACTTGATGCCCAAGCAGAATTGGCACAGGCAGGTTTGCCAATGCGTGTAGTGCTTGAAAGTGAGCAATTTAACTGGCCTTTGACCGGAGAACCTGAGTATCAGCTTGATAGTATAAGAATGCGGCTGAATGGTAGGGCTAGTGGTTATGATTTGTCATTGCGTTCGGGTATTAAAGGTAATGAAATTCCACCTGTATTACTTGTGTTGGATGCTAAAGGTAATGAAGAGCAGTTCAGACTGACTCGTTTACGTCTGTCTGCTTTGCAGGGAAGAGCTGAATTAACCGGTGTGGCTGATTGGAGTAAAGCGGTAAGTTGGAATACGGTACTGTCACTTTCTGGGATCAATACTGCGAAACAATGGCCGGAATGGCCAGCCAGAATAGATGGCAAAATTGTTACCCGTGGTAGTTTGCACGGCGGTAGTTGGCAGCTCCATATCCCGGAAATCATACTGGATGGTAATGTTAAGCAGAACTTGGTAAAAGCTAGGGGTAAGATTTCTGGTAATGCTGCTGGTCAGTGGAATATTCCTCAGTTTGAGTTGGCTTTGGGGCGCAATAAAATGAATCTCCAGGGGCAGTTGTCTAAACAATGGAAACTTGATGGTGATATCACTGCACCGAGACTAGATGGCTTATTGCCGGGGCTAGGCGGCGTAGTGAATGGGACACTGAAACTACGTGGTAATATGCAAGCACCGCAGCTTTTAATGGATCTGAATGCTAATGGATTGAGATGGCAGGATCTGCGCATTGATAGTGTAAATGTGAAGGGGAATGTGCGTTCTGCGGAGCAGATCCAAGGTGATCTGGCTGTCAATGTCCGTCAGTTAAAACAAGTTGACTTGATCATCCGTAATCTAACGCTGAATGCCAAAGGTAATGAAAAGAAGCATGACTTACAGCTGAAGATTGATGGTGAACCTGTTTCCGGTCAGCTTGCACTTAATGGTCGTTTTGATCGCAAGCAACAACAATGGAAAGGTAATATCAACAATACCCGCTTTGACACTCCGGTAGGAGAATGGCGTTTAACTAAACCTATTATTGTCGATTACCTCAACCCGCAGCAAAAAGTGACTGTAGGTACTCATTGCTGGCTGAATCCGCATGCTCAGCTGTGTGTACCTAAACCAATTGAAGCTGGTGCTAGCGGCAGCGCATCTATTGTTCTTGAGCGTTTTGATCTCGCCATGATCCAACCATTGTTGGGACCTGAAACACAACTGAAAGGTGTATTTAGTGGTAATGCGGATGTTAAATGGAGTGCGGGACATGGATTGCCTCAAGCTAATGTTAATCTGCGTGGTCGCGAGGTGCAGGTTAAACAGATGGTCGATGGCGTCGCATTACCTGTAGATTTCCAAACCCTGACATTCAATGTAGGCTTGAAGAATGGCACAGCAGAGCTGGGTTGGTTGTTTAAAATTATGGGGAATGGCCAGTTTAATGGTGACGTACAGATTGCAGATCTTGAAGGGTATCGCAAACTATCTGGCAATATAGGTATTCAGGATGTCTCTCTGGCATTGATTAAGCCTATCCTTGGTAAAGGAGATAAGGCTGAAGGTCATTTGAACGCTAATCTGCGCTTGGGGGGGAATGCCAAAAATCCATTGCTGTTTGGCCGACTGGGCCTGAATTCACTACAAGCTTCGGGTCATTGGATTCCATTTGATATTACTCAAGGGCAACTTGGGGTGAATTTTGATGGAGTACGCTCTGCTCTTGAGGGTGTTATTAAAACGCCGAAAGGCCAACTTAACCTGAGCGGTGATGCTGACTGGAATGATTTGGATACATGGCATGCAAGGGTTACCGCTAACGGTAATAAGTTGAGGGTAACTTTTCCTCCAATGGTAAAAATTGATGTTAGCCCTGATCTGGTATTTGAGGCTTCACCTCAGTTGTTGAAACTAGATGGTAATGTTGATATTCCTTGGGCACTTATTACAGTTAAGGAATTACCAGAATCGGCGGTTGAAGTCTCATCGGATGAGGTTATATTGAATGAGAACTTTCAGCCATTAGAAGAAAAAAAAGCATCAATTCCGATTCAAAGTAATTTGACGATTCATATAGGGGAGGATGTTCGCCTCAGTGCTTTTGGCCTTACAGCTCAGCTTAAAGGTGATCTGAAAGTTGCTCAAGATAAGCAAGGTCTGGGTTTGAATGGACAAGTTGATATTCTTGATGGTCGTTTTCGTGCTTATGGGCAGGATTTGATCGTCCGTAAAGGGCTGATTATGTTCTCAGGTCCACCAGATCAGCCATTGCTTAACATTGAGGCTATCCGTAACCCAGAGTCAACCGATGGTGGTGTTATTGCTGGGGTGAGAGTTACTGGTCTGGCAGATAAGCCAAAAGTGGAAATTTTCTCGGAACCTGCTAAGTCACAACAGGAAGCGCTTTCTTACTTATTGCGTGGTGAAGGATTAGAGAACAGTGGCTCTGACAACTCACAAATGACGGCAGTACTGATAGGCTTAGGAGTTGCACAAAGTGGTCAGCTGGTGGGTAAAATCGGTGAAACATTTGGTGTTTCTGACTTGGCGCTAGATACACAGGGGGTCGGAGATAAATCACAGGTAGTTGTTAGCGGAAAGATTACAAAAGATCTGCAAGTTAAGTATGGTGTTGGTATATTTGATTCGTTGGCAACATTAACCTTACGCTATAGGTTAATGCCTAGATTGTATCTGGAAGCAATGTCTGGTATTGATCAGGCATTGGATTTGCTCTATCAGTTTGAGTTTTAAAAATGCGAATTATTGTTTATGGCAGCTTACGGCGCAAACAGGGCAATCATCATTGGATGACTGACGCTCAATGGTTAGGGGATCACAAGCTGGAAGGCTATGAGTTGTACGACCTTGGGCATTATCCTGCGGTAATCCGTGGTGACGGGAGTATTGAGTGTGAGGTATATCGCATCAATTCTACTATCCTGACAGAGTTAGATGATTTGAAAGATAATTCTCGGGAGTATGTAAGGGAATTGATTCAGACACCGTATGGCAGTGCATGGATATATCTTTATCAGTTTCCAGTCGCTGGTTTACGGCGTATAGAAAGCGGTGACTGGCTAAAGCGCCACGAGAAAGAGTAAAGTAGAGTTCCCTTTTAATGCTGAAGGTAAAGGGGCTGTGATATCAAAAACCTCCGTCAGAGATCCTCTGGCAGAGGTTTTTTTAATTAGATAGGCAGAGAAAAATTATTTCTTAGCAGCACGTTCGAAAGAGGAGCTAATTTCTGCTTTAGCAGCTTCGGCATTGTCCCAACCGTCAACTTTAACCCACTTACCTTTTTCCAGATCTTTGTAGTGCTCAAAGAAATGGGTGATCTGAGCACGCAGCAATTCTGGCAGATCGTCCACATCTTTAATGTGATCATATTCTTTGGTCAATTTGCTGTGTGGAACTGCAACCAGTTTTGCATCCTCACCTGATTCGTCAGTCATTTTCAGAACACCAACCGGACGGCAACGGATCACAGAACCTGGTTGCAGTGGGTATGGCGTTGGAACCAGAACATCAACCGGATCACCATCCAGAGACAGAGTGTTGTTGATGTAACCATAGTTGCATGGATAGAACATTGCGGTAGACATAAAACGATCTACAAACAGTGCACCGGATTCTTTATCAACTTCATATTTAATTGGATCTGCGTTGGCAGGGATCTCAATAATGACATAAATGTCTTCAGGCAGTTCTTTCCCTGCCGGTACTGAGTTCAGGCTCATGAAAGTTTCCTTTATTTCAAACCAGAATAGAGAGGGGGCTATTATAGCTGGAATGATGATGAAATCTCATTAAATCTCACTATCTCCAGCACCTTCTCTGTAAAAATTTGCAAAATGAAGAACGGCTGGGAAAACCCCTGCCGTTTGTTCACGGTTAACAGATGAAATTATTCGTCTGGAAATTCAGCCATAAAACTTTCGGCTTTCTCTACCATTGATTTACTGCCAACAAAGAAAGGTACGCGCTGATGCAGTTTGGACGGGACGATATCCAGAATGCGGTTGGCGCCATCACTGGCTTTACCTCCTGCTTGTTCGGCCAGGAATGCCATTGGGTTACATTCATATAGCAGGCGTAATTTTCCTGATGGATGGCTGGCGGTGCTTGGATAAATGTAGATGCCACCTTTCAGTAAATTGCGGTGGAAATCAGCAACTAGTGAACCGATATAACGAGTAGTATACGGTCGTTGAGTCGCTTCATCCTGTTCCTGGCAATATTTGATGTATTTCTTTACCCCCATAGGGAATTTGATGTAGTTCCCTTCGTTGATGGAATACATATTGCCTTTTGGAGGGAACTGTACTTTTTCATGGGACAAGCAGAAAACCCCAAGAGATGGATCGTAAGTAAAGGCGTGCACACCACAGCCGGTTGTATACACCAGCATAGTTGAAGAGCCATAAACAACATACCCAGCGGCGACTTGGCGGTTACCTGGTTGCAGGAAATCTTCTTCAGTGACGGGTTTTCCAACAGGTGTAATACGGCGATAGATAGAGAAGATAGTACCAACGGAAACGTTTACATCAATATTTGAAGAACCATCTAGTGGGTCCATCAAAACAACATATTTTGCATTTTCAGCGCGGTCGCCTTCAAAAATAACGATGTCATCTTCTTCCTCTGAAGCAATACCGGCAACTTCACCGCGTGCTTTCAGTGCTGCTTTGAGTTTTTCGTTAGCATACAGGTCCAGTTTCATCTGCACTTCACCCTGGACGTTGGATACGCCACTGGTTCCTAAGATATCGACTAAACCGGCTTTATTGATATCACGGTGAATAATCTTTGCTCCAAGCTTAATAGCAGAAAGCAATGCAGTGAGTTCACCTGTGGCATGAGAAAAATCGTGCTGCTTTTCGACGATGAATTCGCCTAATGTTTTCATGACGAAAGTCCTGAATGTGATTTGATAGAGGTTTCTGAGTGTCCATTGTACTCTTACGCGGGCAGTTTAGCCAAAGAAAGGGATGATTCATAGGCTATTCCATTTCTTATCTTGCTTTTGATGGTTAGAATAGTGACTAACTTCATGCTATGGAATGGAAAATCAATGCGTATTCATATTCTTGGTATCTGCGGCACTTTTATGGGGGGACTGGCAATTTTGGCACGTTCTCTTGGTCATGAAGTGACGGGTTCAGATACCAATGTTTATCCACCAATGAGTACCTTACTGGAAAAACATGGGATTAGCCTGATTCAGGGATATGACCCGGCACAGCTGGACCCTGTGCCAGATATGGTTATCGTTGGTAATGTTATGAGTCGTGGAAATCCTTGTGTAGAAGCTGTACTGGAACGTGGGCTTCCTTATACTTCAGGTCCGCAATGGTTGCACGACTATGTTTTACCTGAACGTTGGGTTCTGGCAGTTGCAGGTACTCATGGCAAGACAACAACCGCTGGTATGTTAGCCTGGATACTTGAAGCTTGTGGCTATAAACCGGGTTTTTTGATCGGTGGTGTTCCAGGTAATTTTGAAACGTCAGCTCAGATCGGGGGAAGTCCGTTTTTCGTCATAGAAGCCGATGAATATGACAGTGCTTTTTTTGATAAACGTTCTAAGTTTGTTCATTACAGCCCACGTACATTGATTATGAATAACCTGGAATTCGATCACGGCGATATTTTCGGGGATCTAGCTGCTATCCAGAGACAGTTCCATCATCTTGTCAGGATCGTTCCAGGTAGTGGTAAGATTTTTGCTCCAGACAACGATATTAACCTGAAGCAGGTCTTGTCTATGGGGTGTTGGAGTGAATTGGAACAGGTGGGTGAAACTGGTAGCTGGCAGGTAAAAAAGATAAGCACAGACAGCAGCGATTATCGGGTGTTTTATTGCGGAGAGGTTGTTGGAGAGGTGAATTGGTCGTTAGTTGGTGAACATAATATGCGTAATGGGCTGATTGCAATTGCAGCTGCACACCATGTTGGTGTCCAACCTGCGGATGCTTGTCGTGCTTTAAGCGATTTTATTAATGCCCGTCGTCGCCTTGAACTGCGTGGTCAGGAAAATGGCGTTACTGTTTATGACGATTTTGCCCATCATCCGACTGCAATTCTGGCAACACTCGAAGCTCTGCGTAGTAAGGTTGGAGGAACTGCCCGTATTATTACCGTACTGGAACCTCGTTCAAATACGATGAAAATGGGTATAAGTAAGAATGAGATAGCACCAGCATTGGGGCGTGCTGATGAAGTATTCTTATTCCAGCCAGCTAATATTAAATGGCATGTATCGGAAATTGCAGATCACTGTGTTCAGCCTGCGTATTGGAGTGCTGATATTGATTTACTGGTGAATATGATTGTTGATAAGGCGCAGCAGGGGGATCATATTCTGGTTATGAGTAATGGCGGGTTTAGTGATATTCATGAAAAACTACTTTCTCAGCTAAGTAAAAAAGCTTATCAATTCTGAAAATGGCAGCAGGAAAATGAATCGCGCCATGTTGGCGCGTTCATTTAAAGCTCTTGTTCGAAAAACCTCAGGATGGTTCCACGCAGCTGTTCTGCGGTGAAATCTCTGGCAAGCGTAATGAAAATAGTGTCATCACCTGCAATACTGCCGAGTATACCTTCTGCTTTGCCAAGAGAATCCAGTTGACGAGCAATAAGCTGAGCAGCACCAGGGCTTGTGCGAATTACAACTATGGAATGGTTGTGATCAACGTCTAATACTAGATTTTTGATTGGGCTAGTGGCAGTAGGAACACCAAGCTCGGCAGGCAGGCAGTAAACCATCTCCATTTTAGCATTACGGGTGCGAACTGCGCCAAATTTAGTGAGCATTCTGGAAACTTTGGATTGATTAATGTTCTCAAAGCCTTCTTCCAGTAGAGCGGTGACAATTTCACCCTGAGAGCTAAATTTTTCCTCTTTCAATAACGCCTTGAAAGCTTTTATTAAATCTTCCTGTTTAGAGGGAGTACGCATATTCCACCATATTCAATTAATTATGAAGAGCATATTATGCATACGAGTGAATTTTTATGCAATAAAAATGATGATCTTGCTACGTGGAGAAGCGTAAATTAGTCCTATGATAAATAGAAATTCATAAAATATGAATATGATGAGTTTGTTTTATGTAATTGATTATCTGGTAAATACATTGTTAATTAAATGATGTTGTTTAGCATTGTTGTTGGGTATAAGGTATTTAACCGATTTTTTCATAAAATCAAAGAACAATTCTTAAAATAGTGTCCGTTATCTCATTAACAGATAAGCATTTTGTCTAGAATACAGCGACTTCGATGTCCCATTTATTAGAGCATAAGTCCACGATTTGGCTGTTAATAGATTGTTTTTAAAAACGTAGTACTCTATGGTTTGTAACCAGATGAATTCACAGCATTTTAAAGTATAAATGATTTAAGGAGTATCAGGATGAAAGTTGCAGTTCTCGGTGCAGCCGGTGGTATTGGTCAGGCTCTTGCTCTTCTACTAAAAACCCAGCTTCCTTCAGGTTCAGAACTCTCTTTATATGATATTGCTCCAGTTACCCCTGGGGTGGCTGTTGATCTGAGCCATATTCCAACGGAAGTGAAAATTGAAGGTTTTGCTGGTGAAGATGTTACTCCAGCGTTGGAAGGAGCGGATGTTGTATTGATTTCTGCAGGTATTGCTCGTAAACCAGGTATGGATCGTTCAGATCTGTTTAATGTTAACGCGGGTATCGTACGTAACCTGGTAGAACAAGTGGCCAAAACTTGTCCGAAGGCGTTGGTTGGTATTATTACTAACCCAGTTAACACAACTGTAGCTATTGCGGCTGAAGTGCTGAAAAAAGCAGGTGTATATGATAAAAACCGCCTATTTGGTGTAACAACCTTGGATGTTATCCGTTCCAATACTTTTGTTGCTGAATTGAAAGGTAAAAAGCCACAGGAGATTGAAGTACAGGTCGTCGGTGGTCATTCTGGTGTGACGATCCTTCCTCTGTTGTCTCAGATCCCTAGTGTGAGTTTTACTGATGAAGAGTTGGCCGCTCTGACTAAGCGTATTCAGAATGCAGGTACTGAAGTTGTTGAAGCTAAAGCTGGCGGCGGATCTGCAACTTTGTCTATGGGACAAGCGGCTGCTCGTCTGGGTCTCTCTTTGGTTCGAGGCTTACAAGGCGAAAGTAATGTTGTGGAATGTGCCTACGTTGAAGGTGATGGCAAGTATGCCCGTTTCTTCGCTCAGCCGGTTCGTTTGGGCAAAAATGGTGTAGAAGAGCGCTTAGACATCGGTAAGCTGAGTGATTTTGAACAGAAAGCATTGGAAGGGATGTTGGACGTATTGAGAAAAGATATAGAATTAGGCGAAAAATTTATTAATAACTAATTAATATATTTTATAAATAAAAGATATATATCTGTGAAATAATAAAACCGCTGGTATGATAATGACCGGCGGCTTTATTTAACGATTTTAATTCGTTAGCTAATTAATTATTTGTTTGTTCGCGTATTTTCCTTTCTAATAATTCTCCGGTATTTGGATCAAAATAACGACTTGGCCAAATTTCTGAAGGATGTATTTCTAGATAATTTGCAATTATCCATTCTCCCTTTGGCCATGGGCGGGATAGCGCATTAGCCAGTGTAGATGAGCTAAGCCCTGCCTTACGTGATACTTCGGCTAAGGTTGTTCCCCTCTTGCGTAAAGCTGCAATTATGTCAGCAGGATGCCAATCAGATTTCCTTGAAATCATTTTTAATCCTTTTTTTATTAAATTTAATGTTATGTTAGTGGTATAAATAACAGGTATGCATGAGAGCAATAACGAACTTAAACCTGTTATTTAGAAATAAAATAGCATTATTTTTCTAAAAATATTTCCAAATTTTTTCTTAAAAGCTTCTTTTTTGAACTTGGTTACAAAAATAGAGAAACGTGATGAAAAAAGAGTGGTATTCGGCCAAGGAATTAATCGGTGTGGGTGAGTTACCTGGATCACCACAGGGAGTTAATGCCAGAGCAAAACGTGAGGAGTGGAGACGCCAGAAAAGACAAGGTGTACAAGGTAAAGCAGTCGAATATCACTATTCCTGTTTTCCGGAAACGACCATTGCAGAATTGGAACTTCATGAATCACCTTCTGAGTATCAGGTGCAGAAGCAAGATCCTTTATCAGTTTGGGTTGGCGCTTTTCACCAGTTGTCAGAATCTGAGAAACAAGCAGTGATAGCTATGATTTTACGGGATGGTATCAGAAGTTTTTTGGAAAAACTTTCTGTTTATTGACTCATTTCTGGAAAGTAAAAATGCCAACTAACCTGGCTTCTTCTTCATTATCCCGGTGCAAAGTGAGAAGAAAAGTATGAAAAAAGAATGGTATTCAGCTAAAGAGCTGGTTGGTATTGCTGGACTTCCTTCTTCGCCACAGGGAATAAACCTGATGGCAAGGCGGGAAGGATGGGAATATAGACGTAAACGGGGTGTTCAGGGCAAGGCCCTTGAATATCATATGAACAGCTTGCCTGAAGATGTACTTAATGTGTTATCTGTAGGGGAAAGCACAATTGATTACACAAATAAACGGCAAGATCCATTTTTAATCTGGGCTGAGGCTTATTATCAACTGACTAAAGTTGAGAGAGAGAAAATTGTGAAATTTATCTTGCGAGAAGGGCTGGCAAAGCTAATTGGTTATATTGATGTAGGTGTTGAAGACACAGAGAAAAACCTGGATTCAGATTAATTCCAGGTTTTATATCAATAACTAAGAAAGGCGTTGTACGGCAATATGGGCTAACCCCACAAGTGCTTGCTTGTATGGGGAGCTTTTCAGCACCTGCAAAGCAGCAATTGCTTTATCTGCTTCTTCTTCTGCTCGTTTACGGGTGTATTCTAGTGAGCCGCATTGTTTCATTGTTGTCAGTACGGTTTCGAGTAAATAGCGACCATTACCTTTTTCAATTGCTTTACGGATAAGTACCGATTGTTCTGGATTACCATGATTCATAGCGTGTAGTAATGGCAATGTAGGTTTACCTTCATTAAGATCATCACCGGTATTTTTGCCTAATGTGCTGCTATCAGCATCATAATCAAGTAAATCATCAATTAGTTGGAATGCAGTGCCTAAATAACGTCCGTAATTTTGTAAAGCGGTCTCTTGTTCTGGTGTAGCGTTAGAAATAATTGCAGAAGAGTGCGCGGCAACTTCAAATAGCCGAGCTGTTTTACTGTAAATCACCCGCATATAATCATCTTCAGAAATATTGGGGTCATTGCAGTTCATTAACTGTAGAACTTCACCTTCAGCAATAACATTTGTGGCTTCTGACATCAATTTGAGAACCCGCATAGAGTTAAGAGCTGTCATCATCTGGAACGAACGAGTGTATATAAAATCACCAACCAATACGCTTGCCGCATTACCAAAAGTAGCATTGGCCGTTGCTTTGCCGCGTCTCATATCTGATTCATCCACAACATCATCATGCAATAGAGTAGCTGTATGGATAAATTCAATTAATGCGGCAACAGTAATATGCTTATCACCCGGGTAATCCAACGCCCTGGCAGATAGAATAGCAATTATTGGGCGGATGCGTTTTCCACCGCCACTGATTATGTAGTAGCCAAGTTGATTTATAAGAGCAACGTCAGAATTTAACTGACTAAGAATGGCTTCATTTACCGCTGCCATATCATCAGCGGTTAGCTTGATAATAGATTCTAAATTCATGTTTTTTTCGGCTATGAGTTCTAATACAGAGCTGTGTTCATATTAACATTACAATAGTTATCGCTGTGTCTTGATTGTACTCGAAAAACAGTTCAAATAAATGACAATTCATAAACTACGTTTTTTTATCGCCTGCTCTAATTCTGCACTTGTCTTCTTAGGCTTTTTTGCGTAGAATTCGCGCCCTATTATGAATATTTATAGCGCGCTCTGGAATGATATTTAGGGGGCGTGCGGAAAGCGGAGTTTATATGTACGCGGTTTTCCAAAGTGGTGGTAAACAACACCGAGTCAGCGAAGGTCAAACTATTCGCCTGGAAAAGCTGGACATCGCAACAGGTGAAACTGTTGAGTTTGACCAGGTTCTGATGGTCGCTAATGGTGATGACATTAAAATCGGCGCTCCTGTAGTTGAAGGCGTTAAAATCAAAGCTGAAGTAGTTGCTCATGGTCGCGGCGAGAAAATTAAAATTGTTAAGTTTCGTCGTCGTAAACACAGCCGTAAGCAGCAAGGCCATCGTCAGTGGTTCACTGATGTTAAAATCACTGGTATCGCTTAATTAGGAGAGCAGATTAAATGGCACACAAAAAGGCTGGCGGCTCAACTCGTAATGGCCGCGATTCTGAAAGTAAACGTCTGGGTGTAAAACGTTTTGGTGGTGAGTCTGTATTAGCAGGTAGCATCATTGTTCGTCAACGCGGTACTAAATTCCACGCTGGCAGTAACGTTGGTTGTGGTCGCGACCACACTCTGTTCGCACTAGCTGACGGGAAAGTTAAATTCGAAATCAAAGGCCCGAAAAACCGCAAGTTTATCAGCATTGAAGCTGAATAAGTTTTTCGAGTTATAAACCGAATCGGAAGCCCTGCATGTGTTGCGGGGCTTTTTATTATTCTGAATACGCCATCTCTGGGTAAAACAGCCGTCCAGCATTATATGGCTATCATACGGAGAAAAGATATGAAATTTGTAGATGAAGCCAGAATACTGGTTGTTGCGGGGGATGGTGGCAATGGTTGTGTTAGCTTCCGTCGTGAAAAATATATTCCGAAAGGTGGGCCAGATGGTGGAGATGGTGGAGATGGTGGAGATGTTTATCTGTTAGCTGATGAAAATCTCAACACACTGATTGATTATCGTTTTGAAAAATCTTTCCGGGCAGAACGTGGGCAAAATGGTCAAAGCCGAGATTGTACAGGTAAGCGAGGTCAGGATATTACTATCAAAGTGCCTGTTGGTACGCGTATTCGCGATGTGGCAACAGGTGAAGTTCTGGGTGATATGACCCGACATGAGCAACGTTTGATGGTCGCTAAAGGAGGGTTCCATGGCCTTGGTAATACCCGTTTTAAATCTTCTGTTAACCGGGCTCCTCGTCAAAGAACGATGGGTACTTCAGGTGAAACCCGTGAATTGATGCTGGAACTTATGTTGTTAGCGGATGTTGGCATGCTGGGGATGCCAAATGCGGGTAAATCCACATTTATTCGTGCTGTTTCTGCGGCTAAACCAAAAGTTGCAGATTATCCATTTACAACTCTGGTGCCAAGTTTGGGTGTAGTAAGGATGGATAACGAGCAGAGTTTCGTTGTCGCGGATATTCCAGGGCTTATTGAAGGTGCTTCTGATGGCGCTGGCTTGGGCATCCGTTTCTTAAAACATTTGGAGCGTTGCAGGGTGCTATTGCATTTAATCGATATCTGCCCTGTTGATGAATCGGATCCTGTCGAAAATGCTCGGATTATTGTCAACGAGCTACAGCAATATAGTGAAAAATTAGCACGAAAACCACTCTGGTTAGTATTTAACAAAGTTGATCTGTTGGAACCTGAAGAAGTTAAACAGCGTGCACAAGCCATTGTTGATGAATTGGGTTGGGAAGGTGGCTTCTATATGATCTCAGCGATAAATCGTCTGGGGATTAAAGAGCTTTGCTGGAATATTATGGAGTTTATGAAAACTCAGCCTCGTAATATGAATACGACAGAAGGTGAAGTTCAGTCTGAGAAAGTTGAATTCATGTGGGATGATTACCATAAAGAGCAATTAAATCAGGTTTCGGAAACAGACGATGATTGGGATGATGATTGGGACGAAGATGACAACGAAGGCGTTGAGTTTATCTATAAACGCTGATTCTTCCATTCTTTCATTATAATAGTTAAAGGCGCCACATGTTTGTGGCGCTCGTTTTATTAATTGTATTTATATAAATCTTTATACAGTCTGCTTTCAAATCTTACTAAAGGGACCCGTCGGTTTTGGTGTTCTTTTGGCGGTACGGCATAGGCAGAAATAAACTGTACGAAGGCAATTCTTTGACCGTTAGCAGTAGTTATGAAGCCAACGAGATTATAAACTCCTTGCAGGGCGCCTGTCTTAGCTGAAACTTTTCCATTTACTCCTGCTTCATCCAATCCACCCCTATATCTTAGAGTGCCGTCATGACCGGCTAATGGCAGCATAGAAATAAAATCTAATTCTTGATCATGTTGAGCGATAAACTGTAATACTTCCATCATGGTTGTTGGAGTGATCAGATTGTGACGGGATAATCCTGAACCATCTACCATAACGGTGTTTCCCAGTTCGATACTGGCTTTTTGTTTCAATATTTGCCGCACTGCATCAGAGCCTGAACGCCAGGTTCCTGGTACATTAAAATGTTGTCGGCCTATTGTTCGGAATACGGTGTCAGCGATCATATTGTCAGATTTTTTTAGCATGACCTTAAGTAGATCATGTAATGGTGCCGATTGATTCTGAGCTAGAACTTTACTAGGTTCGGTTGGTAAGCTTTGGCGTCTGAGATTGCCTGTTATTTCAATTCCTGCAATTTGTAGTTCGTTTTTGAGGATTGCTCCTGCATAGCTAGTACCATTTTGAATGGCGAAGGCCAATGGTAATGGTTCACTGCGTTGAGTGAGGCATCCGGTTAGCGTAAAACGGTTAAGTTCTCCGGGAACCACATCCAACTCACAATATTGACTTTCAGGTGATCCTTTTGCCAGAGTTTTAACTTCACTGAACATATTCACTGGATAAAAGGATGCGACACGGATAAATGCAGTATCACCGGGATGTTCCGCGCTATATAGTAAAACTGAAAAACAGTTTCGATCGACAATTGCAGCAGCAGGCGGAGCACTAAAACATTGGGTCATGTCGTTCCATACCCAACCGGGGGCTTTATCGTGGCTGGCAAAAGCGGAAATATCCATCAGAAGATCCCCGTCAATTTTTTTCACGCCAGATTGTTGTAGAACAGTAACCATATTACGAAGTTGTTGACGGGTTAGTGTCGGATCTCCAACAAAACGAGCAGTCAAATTTCCTTTCAAAACACCGTTTGAAATTTTGCCATTGCTTTCCAATGTAGTGATAAAGCGATAATCTTTGCCCAATTGTAATAATGCTGCAAGGGCTGTGACAACTTTCAGAGTACTTGCTGGTAGAGCCATTTGCTGGCCGTGATAATCAAGTAATGGTGTGTTGGAGCCGACTTTTTGAGCGATTAATGCTAGATTAGTGCCATTAGGCAAATATTGTGCATATTCCTCAACAGGTGTAGCGCTTGCGTTGGCAATAGTTAAGTACAGACTGGTAACGCAAACTAATCTGCTAGCCATTTTAAAAAAGGACATAAATTTCGCATGTGGATGTGAACATACCACAATACTAAGGCGCAAAGTGGGGAAAAGTAAACGATGACCCATCACCAAGTCTACGTTAGAATGATACATTAATATGTGGAAATGATTGTGGACTCTGGGTAACCCTGTAGTTTACATGACTGTTTATTGTTTAGAAGCCCGCCCGACAAGGTGTGCTCATTGTGCTGTTATCTGAAAACATCAGGATGATGCTTGATTTTTGCTCAGGAAAGGTTTAGAGGATTAATATAATGAAACAGATTCCAATGACGGTACGTGGCGCGGATAAGTTGCGCGAAGAGTTAGATTATCTGAAAAACGTACGCCGTCCAAAAATTATTTCAGACATTGCTGAAGCGCGTGAACATGGTGACCTGAAAGAAAACGCTGAATATCATGCAGCTCGTGAACAACAAGGTTTCTGCGAAGGCCGTATCCAAGAAATTGAAGCTAAGCTTTCTAATGCACAAGTGATTGATGTCACAAAGATGCCCAAGACTGGACGTGTTATTTTTGGTGCCACAGTTACAGCTTTGAATGTAAACACTGATGAAGAACAGACTTACCGGATTGTCGGTGATGATGAAGCTGATATTAAAGAAAATTTAATTTCCGTGAATTCACCGATTGCTCGTGGCCTGATTGGTAAAGAAGTTGATGATGTTGTTACTATCAAGACTCCTGGGGGGGAAGTGGAATATGAGATCTTGAAAGTTGAATATATTTAAACTTTAGGATCAGCTTGTTGCTGCCGATTTATGTTAGGTAAAGTTACACTGGAATTGTATAGAAAGTAAAAAAGGCCAGATTCGGCCTTTTTTATCATAATAATGCGTATGGCATTTTTATATAAATGTGATTTGATTATTTAGGTAAAATAATCTGGCGTTTTTCCGATTGGCGGTAAAGAACCAATGTTTTCCCGATAATTTGCACATTATATGCGCCGGTCTCGCGGACAATTGCATCGGCGATCAAATTTTTGATTTCACGATCTTCGCCTGTGATTTTGACTTTGATAAGCTCATGGTGTGCCAGCGTCTGTTCAATTTCTGCCAACACGCCTTCAGTCAGACCGTTGTTACCAATCATGACGACAGGTTTTAACGGATGGGCGAGACTTTTTAGGTGTTGTACTTGTTTTTTGTTAAGAGTCATTGTTTTTTTGCTTAGTTAGGATTGAAAACGGGACATTCTACCGCCATCTTATATCTATCACCATAAATAGTGTGTTGTGGTTTTGGTTTGTCGAGCAATAGATATCTGGCTCTTTATTAGTATAGTTGGAAAGGACAATGGCCAATAAAAAACGTTCGGCAAGTTCCAGTCGCTGGTTACAAGAACGCTTTAGTGATAAATATGTTCTTCAGGCACAGAAAAAAGGGCTTCGTTCTCGAGCTTGGTTTAAACTTGATGAAATTCAACAAAGTGACAAAATTTTTAAGCCTGGCATGACCGTTGTCGATTTAGGTGCTGCCCCTGGTGGATGGTCTCAATACGCAGTAAGTCAAATTAATGAGAATGGGCGGGTAATTGCCTGTGATCTTTTACCGATGGACCCCATTGTTGGAGTCGATTTCCTTCAGGGCGATTTTCGTGATGAACTTGTATTGAAGACGTTGCTCGAGCGAGTAGGTGATAACAAAGTCCAGGTAGTCATGTCGGATATGGCACCCAATATGAGCGGAACACCTGCGGTCGATATTCCTCGATCCATGTATCTGGTTGAATTGGCGTTGGATATGTGTCGTGATGTGCTGGCCCCCGGGGGGAGTTTCATTGTCAAAGTATTTCAGGGAGAAGGCTTTGATGAATACCTGAGGGAAATTCGCTCCCTGTTTATGAATGTAAAAATTCGTAAGCCAGACGCTTCGCGGGCACGATCGCGTGAAGTATACATTGTAGCGACAGGGCGGAAACTGTAGTACCCTGAATGCTATTTGTTAACACAGTTGTAATATGAGGTTAATCCCTTGAGTGACATGGCGAAAAACCTGATTCTCTGGTTAGTTATCGCAGTTGTGCTGATGTCGTTATTCCAGAGTTTTGGCCCCAGCGATTCTAATAGTCGTAGGGTGGATTACTCTACCTTCATCAATGAGTTAGCCCAGGATCAGGTGCGCGAAGTTCGTATCTCAGGTCGTGAGATTAATGTTAGTAAGAAAGATAACAGCAGATATACCACTTACCTGCCAGTACAGGATGAAAAGCTGTTGGATACTTTACTAAATAAGAATGTGAAAGTAGTTGGTGAGCCGCCGGAAGAACCAAGCCTGCTTACTTCTATTTTTATTTCTTGGTTCCCGATGTTGTTGCTTATCGGGGTCTGGATTTTCTTTATGCGCCAGATGCAAGGTGGTGGTGGTAAAGGGGCGATGTCATTTGGTAAAAGCAAAGCTCGTATGCTGACAGAAGACCAGATTAAAACCACTTTTGCGGATGTTGCTGGTTGTGACGAAGCAAAAGAAGAGGTCGGTGAGTTGGTGGAATACCTACGTGAGCCAGGCCGTTTCCAGAAATTGGGTGGGAAAATTCCGAAAGGGATTCTGATGGTTGGGCCACCAGGTACTGGTAAGACCTTGCTGGCAAAGGCAATTGCTGGTGAGGCGAAGGTTCCGTTCTTTACTATCTCTGGCTCTGACTTTGTTGAAATGTTTGTTGGTGTTGGTGCATCCCGTGTTCGTGATATGTTCGAGCAAGCGAAGAAAGCCGCACCTTGTATCATCTTTATCGATGAAATTGATGCCGTAGGTCGTCAGCGTGGTGCTGGTTTGGGGGGAGGCCACGATGAGCGTGAGCAGACTTTAAACCAAATGCTGGTGGAGATGGATGGTTTTGAAGGTAATGAAGGTATTATTGTTATTGCTGCGACTAACCGTCCTGACGTACTTGATCCGGCGTTACTGCGTCCTGGCCGTTTTGACCGTCAGGTTGTTGTTGGCCTGCCAGACGTACGTGGTCGTGAGCAGATTTTAAAAGTTCATATGCGTCGTGTTCCTCTGGATACTGATGTTGATGCTTCGGTCATCGCTCGTGGTACTCCCGGATTTTCTGGTGCTGATTTGGCGAATTTGGTAAATGAAGCTGCTTTGTTTGCTGCTCGTAGCAACAGGCGTGTGGTTTCTATGGTTGAATTCGAAAAAGCAAAAGACAAAATCATGATGGGGGCAGAACGTCGCTCCATGGTGATGACGGAAGAGCAAAAAGAATCAACTGCTTATCATGAGGCAGGCCATGCAATTATCGGTCGTCTGGTTCCTGAGCATGACCCCGTTCATAAAGTTACTATTATTCCTCGTGGTCGAGCTTTGGGTGTGACTTTCTTCTTGCCGGAAGGTGACCAGATTAGTGCCAGCCGCCAGAAACTGGAAAGTCAGATTTCAACCCTGTACGGTGGTCGTTTGGCAGAAGAGATTATTTACGGTCCTGACAATGTTTCTACTGGCGCATCTAACGATATCAAAGTCGCGACTTCAATTGCCCGAAACATGGTGACACAGTGGGGGTTCTCGGAAAGACTTGGTCCATTGCTTTATGCGGAGGAAGAAGGTGAAGTATTCCTCGGGCGTTCAGTTGCTAAAGCTAAGCATATGTCTGATGAAACAGCTCGTTTGATTGATCAGGAAGTTAAGGCAATTATCGATGATAATTATCAACGTGCTCGCCAGATTCTGATGGATAATCTTGATATCCTACATTCAATGAAAGATGCATTGATGAAGTATGAAACCATTGATGCCCCTCAGATTGATGATTTAATGAATCGCACAAATGTGCGCCCACCGGCAGGATGGGAAAATGGTAATGGTAGCAACAATAGCAGCCGTCCAGCAGATAATACATCTCCGCCACAGCCTGTAAAATCAACTGGTAATACTGATATATCGGCAAAAGGTGGTGAACAATCAGGGAAACCAGGAAACAGTGATCGGTAATTGTTCCTGAGTCTGGTAGATATACTCCTCAAACCCCAGGTGACCCCTGGGGTTTTGGCATTAAAGGTAGACCAACATGCAACTCATAGCCAGAAATAGTGTTCTTGATCTTTCTTGTCCACAAGTGATGGGCATTTTGAATATTACTCCAGATTCATTCTCTGATGGTGGTGTTTACAATACTTTTGATATGGCCTTACGACATGCAGAAAAAATGATTACTGAAGGAGCTGCGATCATTGATATCGGTGGAGAATCTACCCGCCCTGGCGCTGATGAGATCAGTGAACAGGAAGAAGTAGATCGGGTTGTACCGATTGTTGAGGCTTTAGCTCAGCGCTTTGATATCTGGGTTTCTGTTGATACATCAAAAGCATTGGTTATGAGTGAATCGGCAAGAGTCGGCGCTTGTTTGATTAATGATATTCGTTCATTGCAAGAGCCTGGTGCCTTAGAAAGTGCTGCTCAATCTGGCTTACCTATTTGTTTGATGCATATGAAGGGGCAGCCGCGGACTATGCAGGATATGCCTCATTATGAAAACGTATTGAGTGAAGTGAAACAATTTTTTACTAAACAAATTGAACGTTGTGTTGCGGCAGGGATAGAAAAAAATAAGCTTATTATTGATCCGGGCTTCGGTTTTGGTAAGAGCTTGACACATAATTATCAATTATTGGCGCATTTAAATGAATTTCATCAATTTGGCTTGCCTGTGCTAGCAGGAATGTCTCGTAAGTCTATGATAGGCCAATTACTTAATGTGCCGCCACAAGAAAGGGTTGCCGGTAGTGTGGCCTGTGCTGTTATTGCTGCTATGCAAGGAGCGCAGATTATCCGGGTACATGACGTTAGAGAAACTGTACAAGCAATGCGAATTGTCGAAGCAACACTTTCAGTAAAAGGAAGAGAAAAATTATGAGTAATCGTAAATATTTTGGTACTGATGGCATTCGTGGAAAAGTGGGTGACAGTCCAATTACGCCGGATTTTGTGTTAAAGCTCGGTTGGGCGGCAGGTAAGGTATTGGCTCGCCATGGTTCTCGTAAGATCATTATCGGTAAGGATACCCGTATTTCTGGCTATATGTTGGAGTCTTCTTTAGAGGCTGGTTTGGCGGCGGCTGGTTTGTCTGCTTCATTCACTGGTCCTATGCCAACACCGGCTGTTGCTTACCTGACCCGTACTTTTCGTGCTGAAGCGGGAATTGTTATCTCTGCTTCTCATAACCCTTATTACGATAATGGTATTAAATTCTTCTCTATCGACGGCACAAAACTTCCAGATGATGTGGAAGAGGCTATTGAAGCAGAAATGGAAAAACCACTAACTTGCGTAGAATCTGCTGAATTGGGGCGTGCAAACCGTATTGTCGATGCGGCAGGTCGCTATATTGAGTTCTGTAAAGGCACTTTTCCAAGCGAGCAAAGTCTCAATGGATTAAAAATTGTGCTTGATTGCGCTAATGGTGCGACTTATCACATTGCTCCAAATGTACTTAGAGAATTGGGGGCTAACGTTGTGACGATTGGCTGCGAGCCAAACGGTATTAATATTAACGAAAAATGTGGTGCTACCGATGTTCGTTTGTTGCAGCAACGTGTTGTGGAGGAGAAAGCAGACGTTGGTTTGGCATTTGATGGTGATGGTGATCGCGTTATTATGGTTGACCATTTAGGGCAGAAAGTTGATGGCGACCAGATCCTTTATATTATTGCTCGTGAAGCGTTGAGACAAGGGCAATTGCGTGGTGGTGTTGTTGGTACGTTGATGAGTAATATGGGATTAGAGCTGGCATTGAAACAACTTGGTATCCCATTTTTGCGTGCCAAAGTGGGGGACCGCTATGTACTGGAAAAACTACAGGAAGAAGGCTGGCGTTTAGGTGCAGAAAACTCTGGTCATGTTATCCTACTTGATAAAACAACTACAGGTGATGGTATTGTTGCAGGTCTTCAGGTCCTGAGCGCAATGGTACGTAACCATATGAGCCTGCATGATTTGAGTAGTGGTATGAAACTTTTACCGCAGGTGTTGGTGAATGTTCGTTTCTCTGGCTCACATGATCCACTTCAATCAGAAAATGTAATTAATGTCACCAAGTCTGTTGAAGCTGAATTAAATGGTTGTGGGCGGGTATTATTACGTAAGTCTGGTACTGAGCCATTAATTCGCGTCATGGTAGAAGGTGAAGATAATGAGCAGGTAACCGCTCTGGCGCATCGTATTGCTGATGCAGTGAAACACGCTGGTTAATTTGTTGTTTTTTTCTTCAAGTGATTCTGATTATTGAAATTAACCTTGCGTATCAGATATGGTTTAGTTAGTATGCAGACCCACTCAGTCAGGTGATTAGCCTGTTTGAGTGGGTGATGCAGTATTAAGGTAACCGCATAGACTGTGGTAAACCCCACGAAGATACAGGTACAACATATGTATGAAGCTCTTTTAGTTGTTTTCTTGCTGGTTGCTATCGGGCTGGTTGCCTTGGTTATGCTACAGCAGGGTAAAGGTGCTGATATGGGAGCTTCCTTTGGTGCGGGTGCGTCTGCAACACTGTTTGGTTCGTCAGGTTCGGGTAACTTCATGACCCGTATGACGGCGCTTTTTGCCACTCTATTTTTCATTATTAGTCTGGTACTCGGTAATATGACAAGTAACCAAACTGGTATGAGCAGTAAGTGGGAAAATATTGGTGAGCCAGCTAAAGTCGAGAAATCAGCAGACATTCCGACAGTGCCCGCAGCACCAGATAGTGATATCCCTCAGTAGTCGTCACGAAGGATTAAAGGTAAGGTTGTTGTAAGTAGGTAGATAGCCTTACATCAGTGCCGAGGTGGTGAAATTGGTAGACACGCTACCTTGAGGTGGTAGTGCCCGCATTAGGGCTTACGGGTTCAAGTCCCGTCCTCGGTACCATTTTTAGATAGCTTGCGTTTTCGCGGTTATCGGCGTATATTTGCCACGTTTTCGAACGCGGGATGGAGCAGCATGGTAGCTCGTCGGGCTCATAACCCGAAGGTCGTCGGTTCAAATCCGGCTCCCGCAACCACTTCTTAATGAATAAGATGCACCTTTTTTGAATGAAATAATTCAGCAATATTTGAGATATTGATCCTGATTCGAAAGGTGTATGAAGGAAGTGAGTGGTTGAATCCACTAGCAGCAAACAGGGTCCAGTTGCATAAAGCCCCGAATTTCGGGGTTTTTTGTTATTTGACAACAAAACTACTGGGCTAATAAGCCCTTTTTTTATGTCTTGGGGGTGGGCTTGTCCACATTAGAACAAAAATTAACAGCGATGATTTCAGCACCAGTTGAAGCTTTAGGCTTTGAATTAGTCGGCTTAGAGTTTATTCGTGCGCGTGTTTCTACACTGCGGATCTATATTGATAGTGAGAATGGTATCACTGTTGATGATTGTGCTGATGTTAGCCACCAGGTCAGTGCGGTATTGGATGTCGAAGATCCTATCTCAGTGCTTTATAACTTGGAAATTTCTTCACCCGGCTTGGAGCGCCCGTTGTTCACTGCTGAACATTACCAGCGTTTTATTGGTGAGGAAGTCAGTCTGGTTTTACGTATAGCAATGCAAAACCGTCGGAAATGGCTGGGTGTTATCAAAACTGTCGACGGCGAAATGATCACGGTTACAGTGGATGGAAAAGATGAAGTGTTCGCACTGAGCAACATCCAGAAAGCGAACCTGGTACCCCACTTTTAAAGTTCGAATGAGGCAACTAGGATGAATAAAGAAATTCTGGCTGTTGTGGAAGCGGTTTCCAACGAAAAATCCCTTCCACGCGAAAAAATCTTCGAGGCGCTGGAAACAGCACTGGCCACAGCCACCAAGAAAAAATATGAACAAGATATTGATGTTCGTGTCAGTATTGATCGTAAATCTGGCGATTTTGATACCTTCCGCCGTTGGCTAGTTGTTGAAGAAGTGACTCAGCCGACGCGTGAAATTACACTGGAAGCGGCTAGATTTGAAGAGCCTGAAATCGATTTGGGTAGTTATACTGAAGATCAAATTGAATCAGTAACGTTTGATCGTATTACAACCCAGACAGCTAAACAGGTTATCGTACAGAAAGTACGTGAAGCTGAACGCGCTATGGTTGTTGACCAGTTTCGTGAGCAGCAAGGTGAGATCATCACCAGTGTAGTTAAGAAAGTCAATCGTGAGAATATCACTCTTGATTTGGGCAATAATGCTGAAGCAGTTATCCTTCGCGAGGATATGTTACCAAGGGAAAATTTCCGCCCAGGTGACCGCGTGCGTGGTGTACTGTACGATGTTCGCCCTGAAGCACGAGGTGCGCAATTGTTTGTCAGCCGTTCCCGTCCGGAAATGCTGGTTGAACTGTTCCGTATCGAGGTTCCGGAAATCGGCGAGGAGCTTATCGAAATTAAAGCCGCCGCCCGTGATCCGGGTTCCCGCGCTAAAATTGCAGTAAAAACTAACGACAAGCGTATCGATCCAGTTGGTGCTTGTGTTGGTATGCGTGGAGCGCGAGTACAAGCCGTTTCTAGCGAGCTGGGCGGCGAACGAATTGATATCGTACTGTGGGATGATAACCCTGCTCAATTCGTAATTAATGCTATGGCTCCGGCTGATGTTGCATCTATTGTTGTTGATGAAGATAAGTGCACGATGGATGTTGCCGTTGAAAGCAACAACTTAGCTCAGGCTATTGGTCGTAATGGTCAAAACGTACGCTTGGCTGCGCAGTTGTTGAAAAAACACCGTGGTGATGACAAGTGGGAATTGAATGTCATGACTGCTGATGAGCTGCAAGCAAAACATCAGGCAGAAGCTCATGCTTCTATTGATGTATTCACTAAGCATCTCGATATTGATGAAGAGTTTGCTACCGTTCTGGTCGAGGAAGGTTTCTCAACTCTGGAAGAATTGGCTTATGTGCCAATTAATGAGCTTCTGGAAATTGAGGGCATTGATGAGGAAACGATCGAAGTCCTGCGTGAACGTGCGAAAGCTGCTTTAACTACTCTGGAACTGGCTCAAAAAGAAAGCCTCAATGATAAACAACCAACTGAAGAGTTGTTAAATCTGACTGGCATGAACCGCACTTTGGCATTTGACCTAGCTGCCTGTGGCATCTGTACGCTGGAAGATCTTGCCGAGCAGGGTATCGACGACCTATCTGATATTGAAGGTTTAAATGATGAGAAAGCAGGCGAGCTCATCATGGCTGCCCGCAATATCTGTTGGTTTGGCGATGATGCGTAATAAACTGTAGCAGGAAGGAACAGCATGACAGATGTAACCGTAAAATCACTGGCAGAAGAGATCCAGACATCGGTTGATCGCCTGGTACAGCAATTTGCTGATGCAGGTATTAAAAAAACCGAAGCTGATTTGGTTTCCCAGAAAGAAAAAGAGGCTTTACTGGCACATTTGAACCGCGAACAAGGTGGTTCAGCTGGTAAACCTGATAAATTAACATTACAGCGTAAAACACGTAGTACACTGAATGTTTCAGGCACCGATGGTAAAAGTAAACCGGTAGCCGTTGAGGTCCGCAAAAAGCGCACATATGTGAACCGCGATGCAATTGAACAGGCTAAAGCGGAAGAGCAGGCGAAGCGTGAAGCGGAAGAGCAAGCACGGCGTGAAGCAGAAGAAAAAGCGCAACGCGAAGCCGAAGAAGTAGCAGCGAAGAGACTCGCTGAAGATCAGGCTAGGCGTGAGGCAGAGGAAAAAGCCAAACGTGAAGCGGCTGAACAAGCTAAGCGCCAGGCAGCGGAAAATGAAAAAGTGACCAATCAACATACCGAACATAGACAAAAACCAGCTCAGACTGATAAAACAGTCCAAAATGAAAAAGCTCGTCGTGAAGCAGAAGCTGCCGACCTTAAGCGTAAAGCAGAAGAAGAGATGCGCCGTAAGGTAGAGGAGGAAGCTAGGCGCGTTGCTGAAGAAGCTCGTCGTATGGCTGAAGAGAATCAGGATAAATGGTTAAATGATTCAGATTCCAGCGATAACGATGATTATCATATGACCACTTCTCGCCACGCCCGTGCAGCAGAAGATGAAAACGATGCAAAAGTTGAAGGTGATCGCCGTACTCGCAGCCGCAGTGGTAAAACTACTCGTCAGAAGAAAAATAATAAACATTCAGAATCTAAGGCAGATCGAGAAGAAGCCCGCGCAGTTGGCCGTACAAAGGGCAAACAGCGTAAAACTAGCACATTGCAACAGAGCTTCAACAAGCCTGTAGCAGCGGTTAACCGTGATGTTGTGATCGGTGAAACTATTACTGTTGCTGAGCTGGCTAATAAAATGGCGGTTAAAGGTTCTCAGGTCATTAAGGTCATGATGAAAATGGGAGCAATGGCAACAATCAACCAAGTGATTGATCAGGAAACTGCACAACTGGTTGCTGAAGAAATGGGCCATAAGGTTATCCTGCGTCGTGAGAATGAGTTGGAAGAAGCGCTGATGAGCGACCGTGATACAGGCGAAGCGGTAGCTGAGCCTCGAGCACCGGTTGTTACCATCATGGGGCATGTTGATCACGGTAAAACTTCTCTTCTGGATTATATTCGTTCTACGAAAGTTGCTTCTGGTGAGGCTGGAGGGATTACTCAGCATATCGGTGCTTACCATGTTGAGACTGAAAGTGGCATGATTACTTTCCTGGATACTCCGGGACACGCCGCGTTTACTTCAATGCGTGCACGTGGTGCAAAAGCTACTGACATTGTAGTTCTGGTTGTTGCTGCTGATGATGGTGTAATGCCTCAAACTATTGAAGCTATCCAACATGCAAAAGCAGCGAATGTTCCTGTGGTTGTTGCGGTTAACAAAATCGATAAACCAGAAGCCGATCCAGATCGTGTTAAAAACGAACTTTCTCAGCATGGTGTTCAGCCTGAAGAGTGGGGCGGTGAAACTCAGTTTATTAATGTATCTGCTAAAGCAGGTATCGGTATTGATGAGCTACTGGACGCAATCTTATTACAAGCAGAAGTTCTTGAACTGAACGCCGTTCGTTCTGGTATGGCTAGCGGTGTTGTTATCGAGTCATTCTTGGACAAAGGTCGTGGTCCAGTCGCGACAGTACTGGTTCAAGAAGGTACTTTGAACAAAGGTGATATTGTACTTTGTGGCTTTGAATATGGGCGAGTTCGCGCAATGCGTGACGAACTGGGCCGTGAAATATTCTCAGCAGGCCCATCTATTCCTGTGGAAATCCTCGGTTTGTCCAACGTACCTGCGGCTGGTGATGAAGCAACTGTTGTACGTGATGAGAAAAAAGCCCGTGAAGTGGCTTTGTATCGTCAGGGCAAATTCCGTGAAGTGAAACTGGCTCGCCAGCAGAAATCTAAACTGGAAAACATGTTTGCTAACATGGAAGAAGGTGAGGTTTCTGAACTGAATATCGTTCTGAAATCTGACGTTCAGGGGTCATGTGAAGCAATTCGTGAAGCATTGGAACAACTGTCTACCAATGAAGTGAAAGTAAAAATTATCGGTTCTGGCGTAGGTGGTATTACTGAAACTGACGCTACACTGGCTGCTGCTTCTAATGCAATTATTCTAGGTTTCAACGTTCGAGCTGATGCTTCTGCGCGCCGTGTCGTTGAAAATGAAAACCTGGATCTTCGTTATTACTCTGTCATCTATAGCCTGATTGATGAAGTTAAACAGGCAATGAGTGGTATGTTGGCCCCTGAATATAAACAACAGATCATGGGCCTTGCAGAAGTTCGTGATGTGTTTAAGTCACCGAAATTCGGTGCAGTTGCAGGTTGTATGGTGACTGAAGGTACTATTAAGCGTAATAACCCGATTCGCGTACTGCGTGATAACGTGGTGATTTACGAAGGCGAACTGGAATCCTTGCGCCGCTTTAAAGATGACGTTAACGAAGTCCGTAACGGTATGGAATGCGGTATCGGTGTTAAGAACTACAATGATGTTCGTGTCGGTGACATGATAGAAGTATTTGAAATAATTGAAGTTAAACGTTCTATCGCTTAATTCCTACCGCTGGTTAATTTCATTGTTGGGGGGCTTATGCCCCCCAAATATCAGGAGATACAACAATGGCAAGAGAATTCAGTCGTACTCAGCGTGTTGCGCAGGAAATGCAAAAAGAAATTGCTATCATTTTGCAGCGAGAAGTGAAAGATCCACGGATCGGTATGGCAACTGTTTCTGGTGTTGAAGTTTCACGAGATTTGGCTTATGCCAAAGTTTTCGTCACTTTTTTAAATGTGTTGACTGAAGAGCATGATTCTGAGGTGGTGAAAAATGGTATTAAGGCATTAGGTGAAGCTTCTGGTTTTATTCGCTCTCTGCTGGGTAAATCAATGCGTTTACGTGTTGTACCAGAATTGACATTTTCCTATGACAATTCCTTGGTAGAGGGGATGAGAATGTCTAATCTGGTCACTAATGTCGTTAAAGATGATGAACAACGTCGGGCTTCTGCGGATCACAAAGAGGAGAACTAATGGGGCGTCGTCGTCGCGGTCGCGATATACATGGTGTGCTGTTACTGGATAAGCCGCAAGATATTTCTTCTAATGATGCACTGCAAAAAGTAAAACGTATTTTCAATGCCAGCAAGGCTGGTCACACTGGTGCGTTGGACCCACTGGCAACGGGTATGCTACCGGTTTGCCTCGGTGAAGCGACTAAATTTTCCCAGTTTTTACTTGATTCTGACAAGCGTTACCGGGTGGTAGCCCGTCTTGGTCAGCGAACCGACACATCTGATTCACATGGGCAGATCATCAGTGAGAGAGCAATTCAGCTAGATCGAGCTCAGCTTGATGATGCTTTGAATAAATTTCGTGGTAATACCATGCAAATTCCCTCTATGTATTCTGCACTGAAATATCAGGGGAAACCACTATATGAATATGCTCGTCAGGGAATTGAAGTAGAACGAGAAGCTCGGCCAATTACGGTTTATGAATTACAGTTTATCCGTTGGGAAAAGGATGAGCTGGAATTGGAGATACATTGTTCGAAAGGAACTTATATTCGTACCATTATTGATGACTTAGGCGAGTTATTAGGTTGTGGCGCTCACGTTATTTATTTACGTCGTTTGCAGGTAGCGAATTACCCAAATGATCGAATGGTGACACTTGAACAATTATATGAATTGCAAAATCAGGCTGAGGATCGGGAAATACCTGTAGGAGAATTAACTGATCCATTGTTATTGCCAATCGATAGTGCAGTTGCTCATTTTCCCGAAGTTAATTTACTTCCAGTCGTTGCTTCTTATTTTAAACAAGGTCAAGCGGTGCGAAGTGCTAAATCTTCAGCGCTGATTGAAAGTATGGTACGTGTAACTGAAGGAGATGAAAGGAAATTCATCGGTATTGCTGCTATCAATGATGATGGGCTTGTTGCTCCTCGTCGTTTGGTGGTTGAAAGTAAGGACTAGGGTATTTGGGGTTATCTTGCGCTTAACTTATTTGCGGCGTAGAATGGCGCAGCTATATGTTGGGCGGCTGAATTAGAGATCGGCACCCGTGATTTTAATTGATATATTTTTGGAGTTGTAATATGTCTCTAAGTACTGAAGCAAAAGCGCAAATTATTGCTGAATTTGGTCGTGATGCGAATGACAGCGGTTCTAGTGAAGTACAGATTGCTTTGCTGACTGCGCAGATCAATCACTTGCAAGGTCATTTTTCAGAGCATAAAAAAGATCACCACAGCCGTCGTGGTCTGCTGCGCATGGTTTCTCAGCGTCGTAAATTGCTGGACTATCTGAAGCGTAAAAATGTAACAAGTTACACTGCGCTGATTGGGCGTCTCGGCCTGCGTCGCTAATCAAGCAAGTTTCAGTGGAAAGGGGCCATATATGGCCCCTTTTCTTCTGAAAAACCATCATTATGTAACAGCATAGGAATGTTGATGGTGGTTTTAGTAAAGCTCTTCGGTTACAGAGGTTCGCGCGGCTAATGAGAGTACTTAAGAGGTAAGTCCTGTCATTAGTCGCGAGGATGTGGCATGGAGAGATCATTCATTGTTGTCTGCTAAATATAAAAGGCAACGTTAACGAAAGGATATTATTTTGCTGAGTCCGATTGTTCGTAAATTTCAATATGGCCAACATACCATTACTATCGAAACCGGTATGATGGCTCGCCAAGCCACAGCTGCTGTTATGGTAAATATGGATGACACGGCTGTATTCGTAACTGTTGTTGGTCAGAAAAAAGTAAAAATTGGTCAGGATTTTTTTCCACTGACTGTTAATTATCAGGAACGTACTTACGCTGCCGGTCGTGTTCCAGGTAGCTTCTTCCGTCGTGAAGGTCGCCCGGGAGAAGGTGAAACGCTGGTAGCGCGTTTGATTGATCGTCCTTTGCGCCCTTTATTCCCAGAGGGTTTCCTGAATGAGGTTCAGATCGTAGCAACTGTTGTTTCTGTTAATCCACAAGTTAACCCTGATATTGTTGCAATGATTGGTGCTTCTGCTGCACTGGCACTTTCTGGTATTCCATTCAATGGCCCAATTGGTGCTGCCCGTGTTGGTTATATCAATGATCAATATGTATTGAACCCGACCAGTGATGAGCTAAAAAATAGCCGTTTGGATCTGGTGGTTTCAGGTACTGCTGGCGCTGTATTGATGGTTGAATCTGAAGCAGATTTATTAACTGAAGAACAAATGTTGGGCGCGGTAGTGTTTGGTCATGATCAACAACAGGTGGTTATTGATAACATTAACGCGTTGGCTGCGGAAGCGGGCAAAGAGAAATGGGATTGGGTGCCAGAGCCTGTTAACCAAGAATTACATGATCGTGTTGCTGCATTGGCCGAAAGCCGCTTGGGTGATGCTTATCGTATCACTGAGAAGCAAGAGCGTTATGCTCAAGTTGATGCTATCAAAGATGAAGTTACAGCAGCATTACTGGAACAAGATGAAGCTCTGGATGAAGCCGAAATCCATGAAATTTTGGGTAGCTTAGAGAAAAATGTTGTTCGCAGTCGTGTTTTGCGCGGTGAACCTCGTATTGATGGTCGTGAAAAAGATATGGTTCGTGCGTTGGACGTACGTACTGGTGTTCTTCCTCGTACTCACGGTTCTGCACTGTTTACTCGTGGTGAAACTCAGGCTTTGGTTACTGCGACTCTGGGTACAGAACGTGATGCACAAATCATTGATGAGCTGATGGGGGAACGTACAGATCGTTTCCTATTACATTACAACTTCCCTCCATACTCTGTCGGTGAAACAGGTATGATTGGTTCACCAAAACGTCGTGAAATTGGTCATGGCCGTCTGGCTAAACGTGGTGTATTGGCAGTCATGCCAAAAGCTAATGAATTCCCATATACTGTTCGTGTAGTTTCTGAAATTACTGAATCAAACGGCTCATCTTCAATGGCATCTGTTTGTGGTGCATCTCTTGCATTGATGGATGCAGGTGTGCCGATCAAAGCTGCTGTTGCTGGTATTGCAATGGGGCTGGTGAAAGAAGGGGATAATTTTGTTGTTCTGTCTGACATTCTGGGTGATGAAGATCATTTAGGAGACATGGACTTTAAAGTAGCGGGTAGCCGTGAAGGTGTTAGCGCCCTGCAAATGGATATCAAAATTGAAGGTATCACTCGTGAAATTATGCAAGTTGCTTTAAATCAGGCAAAAGGTGCACGTTTGCATATTCTGAGTGTGATGGAGCAAGCGATTAATTGCCCACGTAATGATATTTCTGAATTTGCACCACGCATTCACACTATCAAAATTAATCCTGACAAGATCAAAGATGTTATCGGTAAAGGTGGTTCAGTTATTCGTGCACTGACTGAAGAAACCGGTACTACTATTGAGATTGAAGATGATGGCACAGTGAAGATTGCTGCAACTGATGGCGAAAAAGCGAAACATGCAATCAGCCGTATTGAAGAAATTACTGCGGAGATCGAAGTTGGTCGTGTTTACACTGGTAAAGTAACCCGTATTGTTGATTTTGGCGCATTTGTTGCTATCGGTGGTGGTAAAGAAGGTTTAGTACATATTTCTCAGATTGCTGATAAACGTGTTGAGAAAGTGGCTGATTATTTGCAGGTTGGTCAGGAAGTATCAGTCAAAGTACTGGAAGTTGATCGCCAGGGCCGTGTTCGTTTGAGCATTAAAGAAGCAACAGTAGGTACAACTGTTGAGGAAGCGCTACAAGCACCACAATCAGCAGAATAAATTTGATGTTATAAACGGCGTCTTGTAAAAGGCGCCGTTTAATAGACTCAAGGGCAGGAGGCCCAATAAATGCAAGATGGGTGATAGGGCATTCTTATCAATGTCTGATTTTCGGGAGTAGGAAATGAATTTTTTTCTGCGCTGGTGTTATGCTGTAGCAATACTTATTCTAACAGGATGCAGCAGCAAGGATTGGCGTAAAAACGAAGTTTTTGCTATTCCGTTACAACCTTCATTGCAGCAGGAAGTCATTCTGGCTCGTATGGAACAAATTCTTGCGAGTCGGTCTTTGACAGAAGATGAATACGCACAGCTTTTATATGAGAGAGGTGTGCTGTATGATAGCCTCGGGCTGAGAGCTTTGGCACGGAATGATTTTTCTATTGCCTTATCTATTCGCCCGAATATTCCAGAGATTTTCAATTATCTCGGGATTTACTTTACGCAGGCTGGCAATTTTGATGCCGCCTATGAAGCGTTTGATTCTGTATTAGAGCTTGATCCAACTTACAATTATGCGCGTCTGAACCGTGGCATCGCGCTGTATTACGGTGGTCGGTATAAGTTAGCGCAGGATGATCTGCAGGCGTTTTATCAAGACGATCCAAATGATCCTTTTCGTTCGTTGTGGTTGTACCTAGTGGAAAAAGAATTTTATCCTAAAGGAGCGATGGCAAATTTGTCGCAACACTACGAAAAAGCGAACCGGGGGCAATGGGGCTGGAATATAGTTGAATTCTACTTAGGTAAAATCAGTGAATATACATTGATGGATCGCTTAAAAGAGAATGCAACGGATAACACTTCGCTCGCTGAGCATCTCAGTGAAACTGACTTCTATTTAGGTAAGCATTACCTAAGTCTGGGGGACAAGGATAGCGCATCTGCGTTATTCAAACTGACGGTAGCTAATAATGCACATAACTTTGTTGAGCACCGCTATGCATTGTTGGAGTTGGCGCTGTTAGGCCAAGAACAAGACGACCTATCAGAATCGGACCAGCAATAGCTGACGAACATTTTTCGAGATTGATTAACAAAGTCCATCATCTTGACCGATGAGGGCTTATTTGTTCGTTTAATTAAATACTTTGAGCCAGTTCACATTTTAAATGAAAATGACCGAAATTCTTTTCGATGCGTTATGTAGACTGGCCGCCATAACTAATGAGGCACCATTACATGACCACTGAGACTGAAATCTCTTTTGCTGATCTGGGTTTATCAGCACCTATTCTTTCTGCACTGGAAGATCTTGGCTATGAAAAGCCGTCTCCAATTCAGCAACAATGTATTCCCCACTTATTAAACGGCCGTGATGTGCTGGGTATGGCACAGACTGGCAGTGGTAAAACTGCGGCGTTTAGCTTGCCCTTATTGCATAACATTAATGCTGAGCTGAAAGCTCCTCAGATCCTTGTGCTGGCACCGACCCGTGAACTGGCGGTACAGGTAGCTGAAGCATGTGCAGATTTTTCTAAGCATATGCGTAACGTAAATGTTGTTGCACTGTATGGTGGACAACGTTATGACGTTCAATTGCGCGCTTTGCGTCAAGGGCCACAAATTGTTGTAGGTACACCAGGTCGTCTTCTGGACCATCTGAAGCGCGGTACTTTGGATCTGTCTAACCTGAGCGGTTTAGTTTTGGATGAAGCTGACGAAATGCTGCGCATGGGCTTTATCGAAGATGTTGAAAACATCATGAGCCAAATCCCTGCTGAGCACCAAACTGCGCTGTTTTCTGCAACTATGCCAGAAGCTATCCGCCGAATTACTCGTCGTTTTATGAAAGATCCGCAGGAAGTGCGTATTCAGGCGAGCGTGACTACTCGTCCTGATATCAGCCAGAGTTACTGGTCTGTTTACGGTATGCGTAAAAATGAAGCACTGGTGCGTTTCCTTGAAGCTGAAGATTTCGATGCTGCGATTATTTTTGTGCGTACCAAAAACGCAACTCTGGAAGTGGCAGAAGCACTGGAGCGTAATGGCTACAATAGTGCAGCCTTGAACGGTGATATGAACCAGGCACTGCGTGAACAGACTTTGGAACGCCTGAAAGATGGTCGTTTGGATATTTTGATTGCAACTGATGTTGCTGCGCGCGGTTTGGATGTAGAACGCATTAGCTTGGTTGTCAACTATGATATTCCAATGGATGCAGAATCTTATGTTCACCGTATTGGCCGTACTGGTCGTGCGGGTCGTGCGGGTCGTGCGTTGTTGTTTGTAGAAAACCGTGAACGCCGCTTGTTGCGTAATGTTGAACGTACAATGAAGCTGACTATTCCGGAAGTTGAACTGCCAAATGCAGAATTGTTGAGTCAGCGTCGCCTGGAAAAATTTGCAGCTAATGTACAGCAGCAATTGGAAAGTAGTGATCTGGATCAGTACCGTGCTCTGTTGTCCAAATTGCAACCTGCGGAAGATCTAGATATAGAAACGCTGGCGGCAGCATTATTGAAAATGGCACAGGGTGAACGTCCTTTGATTCTGCCACCAGATCCTGTTCGTCGTCCTCGCCGTGAGTTCAACGAACGTGATGATCGTCGTCGTAATGGTTTTGATGATCGTGGCGAGCGTGGTGATCGTCCTCGTCGTGAACGTCGTGATGTCGGTGAAATGGAGTTGTACCGTATTGAAATAGGCCGCGATGATGGTGTTGAGGTTCGCCATATCGTTGGTGCAATTGCTAATGAAGGTGATATCAGTAGCCGTTATATTGGTAATATTAAACTGTTTGCAACACATTCCACGATTGAATTGCCAAAAGGTATGCCAAGCGATTTGTTGTCCCACTTTACCCGTACCCGCATTCTGAATAAACCAATGAATATGCAGTTAATGGGTGATGCACAACCATTTGAACGTCGCGAACGTCGTGGTGGAGGACGTAACGGTAATGGCAATGGTCCTCGTCGTGATCGTGAAAGCTTCAACGGTGGTGGCCGTCGCTTCAGTGGTGAACGCCGAGGTGGTGAAGGCCAAAGCCGTAGCAGTTTCCGTGGTCGTGGTGATGACCATGGTCCATCTGCTGCTCCACGTCGTCGTTATAGTAATAGTAACGCGCAGTAATTGACTGATATTTGAATGATAAAACGGCTCCTTTTCACAGGAGCCGTTTTTGATATATAGAGATAGATCAATTACTTAATGCCTTAACTGGATTGCTGGTACTACGCGCGTGCCATAGTTTCAGCCATTGCATGATAGAAGCAGCCAGAATTACGGCACCAAGGATAACCATTGCAATTGAGATAGTGCCATTAAAAATATTGAAACCTTTTGCTGCGGAGTTGAAATAAACATGCTTCACCATCCAGTAAGCAGCATAGTTCACAGTAATATACAGATAAGCTAGTGGGATCAGACAGGTCAACATGTACCAGCGTTTTTCAGATAGTCGTAGGATAACTGTTGCACCAATCATCAGGCCGATAGATGCCATCAATTGATTGGACACTCCGAATAGAGCCCAGACTGAATTGATGTCGCCGGAATTCAATAGGTAGCCCCACAGTAAGCAAGCAATGATACTACAACCAATAGAACCCGGTAACCAGTCGATGCGTTTTAGCGGTGCCCAGATATCACCCAAGAAATCTTGCAGCAGGTAACGGGCAACACGCGTACCGGAATCAACGGCTGTCAGGATAAATACCGCTTCGAACATGACAACGAATTGGAAGAAATAGGATGTTAACTGGTTAAACCAGGGAATACGAGTGAATATATCCGCCATACCTACTGCCAGCGTTACTGCACCACCAGTACGGCCATTCAGATCGAGGCCGATTTCTTGACTCAACGTTGGTAAGTGGACAACGTCCATACCTAATGTGGCAAAGACTTCTGGAGAGGCATTAATCGCGAAGTAGTCAGCAGGATACAGGGAGGTAGCAGCAATCAGTGCCATTACGCCAACAACACATTCTGCTAGCATTGCACCGAAGCCAACTGGCAGGATATCACTCCATTTATCGATCTGTTTGGGAGTTGTACCAGAGCCGATAAATGCGTGGAAACCAGAAATTGCACCACAAGCAATAGTGATAGAGATAAATGGCCATACCGGACCTGCCAGTACAGGGCCATTGCCATGAATAAATTCAGTGACTGCCGGGAATTGTATCTCTGGATTAATAAAGATCACGCCTACAACCAGTGCTCCAAATACACCGATTTTCATAAAGCTGGAAATATAGCCACGTGGAGTCAGTAGCATCCATACTGGCAGAGCAGTTGCGAAGAATGCGTAGATTGGCAGTGCTATGCTGACGGTTGATGTACGCAGACTTAACCATTCACCGAAAGCGGATGTCTGAATGTAAGGACCGGCGATCACGCATATCATGATAGTGATAATACCCACCCAGGTTGCTCCGCGCATATTACCGGTAAAGCGTTCCCACAGACCGACACCAACCGCTACTGGAATGGTCATAAGTACTGCAAATGTACCCCAGGGGTTACGTTCCAAAGCGTGAACTACCACCAGGCAGAGACCTGACATGGTGATAGTGATGATGAATAGCATTGCAAGACCGGTACACCATCCAGCAATCGGACCAAGCTCTGCTTTAGTAACTTCTGACAGAGATTTACCGCTATGTTTCATTGAGGCGAACAGAATAACGGTATCGTGTACTGCACCGCCAATGACACAGCCGATTAATAACCATAACATGCTGGGCAGATAACCGTACTGAGCTGCTAATACGGGGCCCACCAACGGGCCTGCCGCAGCAATTGCAGCGAAGTGGCTGCCGAAATTGACCCATTTCCTTGTGGGGACATAATTTTTGCCATCTTCCAGTAAATGCGAAGGTGTTACCTCATTGTCATCAGCTTTCAGTACTTTCTTAACGAAAAATACACCATACAAGCGGTAGCAGATAACCAGGATACACAACGTCGCAATAATAAAAGTAAGAGCGTGTTGCATTTCTCTTCTCCTGAGATCGATAAGTTTTTATTCCTATCTTGTCACAGCTAAAGGAAGCAACAGGAGGGTGTCTGAGTGAGTGGTTGTATGGCGGGTTAAGTGGTTAGATTCAGCAGGTAAGTGGTTAGCAAAAGTTGATTAACCTGCTGAAAATGTGATGAATATCACTTATTATTTCAATCCCAACGCCTCTTTCAATGGCTTCAGGTAGCGGCGGCTAATAGGAATAGTTTTACCGTTACGTAAAATCAGTTCAGCCTGTCCATGATCACCAAATAGGATTTCGCGCAGATGAGTCATATTAACCAGATATTGACGATGATTTCTCATCAGTGGTGTACGAGTTTCCAGTGTGCGAAGTGTTAATTCAGTAAATCCCTCTTGGCCATTGGTACACATAACATAAACTCCACTTGGACGGGAGGTGACATAAAGTATTTCATCCAGTTGAACAAGCCATATGCGACTGTGGCCAGTGCATGGGATATATTTCAGTGGTTCTTCTGCTTTCAGGATGGAAATATCTTGTTTCTGATGCCCTTGACGTAATCGTTGTAAGGTTTTGGTCAAACGATTTTTTTCCAGTGGCTTTAATAAATAGTCGAATGCGTGCTCTTCAAACGCCTGTATTGCGTATTCATCAAATGCCGTCAGGAAAACAATATCGGGGCGATGCTCTGGATCGAGCATACTAACCATTTCTAATCCGGTGATACGTGGCATTTGGATATCCAGAAATACAACATCTGGTTTTAGGCGATGGATCGCACCAATGGCTTCAACGGCGTTGGCGCATTCGCCAATGATTTGGATATCTTGTTCTTCTTCTAGTAAACAACGCAGGTTCTCTCGTGCTAGTGGTTCGTCATCAACAATTAATATATTCATACTCACACAGTTTTATCAGCCTCTGTATTCTAGTGGTAAACATAAAGTTACGCGGGTAAATTGTTCGGGTTGGCAATCTATTTGCACACCGTAATTTTCACCATAGCGAAGTCGTAGTCGTTTATCCACTAGACTCATTCCTAATCCATCGCCCATGGAAACTGGTTTATACAGACCGGCATTATCTTCCACTTCCATTATCAGCAATTTATCCCGCTGATGGGCACGGATAGTAATTTTGCCGGTTTCCAGCAATTGTGATGTACCGTGTTTGATGGCATTTTCTACTATCGGCTGGAGAGAAAAAGCAGGTAGCCTGGCATTAAGTAGAGAATCAGGTAATTCAATACACATTTGCAGATGATCACGGAATCGTGCTTTCTCAATTTGTAGGTAAGCATTCACATGTTCGATTTCATCAGCCAGACTGACAATTTGTTCTGACCGTTTCAAGTTCTTACGGAAGAAGGTTGAGAGATATTGTACTAACTGACAAGCTTGTTTACTGTCCCGGCGGATCACGGCTTGCAGGGTATTTAGAGCATTGAATAAAAAGTGAGGATTCACTTGCGCGTGAAGCAACTTGATTTCTGATTGGAGCAGTGATTGTTTATTTCGTTCATATTGTCCGGCGAGGATTTGGGCAGATAGCAGGCTGGCAATACCTTCCCCAAGAGTCCGGTTGATTGAGCTGAACAGACGATTTTTAGCTTCGTAGAGTTTAATCGTTCCGATCACTTGTTGATTTTCTCCTCGTAGTGGAATGACTAAGGTGGAACCCAGTTTGCAGGTTGGATTGATTGAGCATCGGTAAGGTATTTCGTTGCCGTCGGCATAAACGACCTCGTTATTTTCAATTGCCCGACGGGATAGAGCGGAGGCAATAGGTGTTCCGGGAAGATGATGATCTGAACCGATACCAATAAACGCCAGCAGTTTTTCCCTATCCGTAATGGCAACTGCGCCGATTTCCAATTGTTGATAAATAACTTTTGCTACCCGCATGCTGTTATTTTCATTAAATCCTTTCCGCAGAATACCTTCAGTATAGACGGCGATCTTGAGTGCCTGAGCAGAAAATGCACTGGTATATTTTTCAAATATAGCGCGCCGGTCGAGCAGAATACGTATGAACATTGCTGAGCCGATACTATTGGTGACAATCATTGGCACGGCGATATTTTTTACTAACGCTAATGCTTCACTATATGGGCGAGCAAGTAGTAGTAAAATTCCCATTTGTATTATTTCAGCACAGAACGTTACGACAGCGGCTGTCCAGGGATTAATCAGCTGGTTTATTCGACCGCGTTTTATTAGGTAACTGTGAATAATTCCACCGATCAAACC
Organism: Photorhabdus australis DSM 17609; assembly: GCF_000711895.1. Classification (GTDB taxonomy): domain Bacteria; phylum Pseudomonadota; class Gammaproteobacteria; order Enterobacterales; family Enterobacteriaceae; genus Photorhabdus; species Photorhabdus australis. The sequence goes on along the minus strand of NZ_JONO01000018.1, from coordinate 31,706 downwards.
TTCGATAATAGTCGATATCATGCAGCTGAAAGCGGTCATCCCACCAAGAGAATAACGGTGTAGCCCACCTGTTAATCCAACCAGCATGCCAACGCCTGGTCCACCCAATAGCCCACCAAGAACGGCACCAATAGCACGAGTATTGGCAATGGAATCACCTACATGTAGACCAAAGTAAGTCCCCATAATGCAGAAAATGGAGAAAATGACGTAGCATAGTAACTTGTGAGGCAAGCGAACTGTGACCTGTAAGAGTGGAATAAATAGCGGCGTTTTACTTAGTAGCCAGGCGATGACTAAGTAGACGCACATTTGCTGTAGTAATAACAACACGAGGCTAAATTCGTACATAGGCTTTCTGGGAAGATTGTTAATGTTACCAGTTTACAGAAATTGTTAACGATAAAATTAAAAATTTGGTTTAAGTAGAACAATATTTGACAAGAGCCATAAACCATTCCACTATTGTGAAAATTTTTCCTTTCTGTCAGTGATTATACGCACAAACATATAAGAAATTTTCCGTAAAACAATGCGAGACTATGCTATTAGTTTCAGGTCGGGCGATTTTGGGTGTGTAAAACAAATGAAAAAAAGAACACTTTTTACGATCTTACTGGTTATTCTGCTCACAGCAATGGCTGTGTTATTCCGTTCTCATAACCAATACTTATTGTTGCAAGGTGAAGTTGATGCGCCGGAAGTAATTGTGGCATCCAAAGCCAAAGGTCGGGTGATCGAGCGCCATGTAGAACGAGGAGATGATGTTAAGGTGGGTCAGTTGTTGATTACGCTCGAAAATCCTGAATTACTAGCTCAGGTAGCCTCACTGGAAGCTGTCCGTGATCAGGCTAAAGCCCAGCTAGAGCAGTCTCTTCATGGTACGCGTGAAGAAAGTATCCGGAATTTGGAAGCAGGTTTGGCACAAGCTCAGGCTGAATATGATAATGCGATGCGTGAGTACAACCGTGTCCAGAATATAGCATCCAAAGGTTATGTTTCACCAAATGAACTGGATAATGCCCGCCGAAGCAGGGATGTTGCCTATCAGAAGATGCAAGGAGCAAAAGCGGCATTGGATGAAGGTATGCATGGTGACAGGATTGAAATACGTCAGAAATATGCAGCGGCTTTGCGTCAAGCAGAACAACAACTAATTGAATTACAGACCCAAAGTGATGATTTACAGGTCAAAGCTCCTGTAGCGGGTGAAGTTGGGCCGATTCCGGCAGAAGTAGGGGAATTACTTAATGCTAACAGCCCGCTGGTGACGTTAGTTCGTGTACCAGAAGCTTATTTTGTTTATAACCTGCGGGAAGATATTCTGACAAAAGTACGCAAAGGGGATAAAGTCAAACTCCGTGTTCCGGCGCTGGGGGATAAAGAGGTCGAAGCAGAAGTTCGTTATATTTCTTCGATGGGAGATTATGCGACTAAACGCGCAACTCGTGCGACCGGTGATTTCGATTTAAGAACTTTTGAAGTTCGTTTGTATCCTGTACAGCCTATTGAAGGTTTACGTCCTGGTATGAGTGCCTTGTGGCGTTGGGATGAATAGGTGACTGATGCGGAGCAAGATTGCATGGCGTAGTTTCGAACGTGCTTTTAGTCAAGAAATCCGGGCTACGATCCGTAGTCCAGTTTTTCACTGGCTGAGCTGGCTATTCCCTTTGATGCTATTTGTGCTGATCAGTGCTAATTTCTCAGAAGGGACGTTGCTCAATCTGCCAGTATCAGTGGTAGATAATGATCATAGTCCATTGTCACATACTCTTATCCGTAACCTGGATGCAGCTTCTCATGCGCAAATTAAATCCTACGATGGTGGATTGCAGGAATCTCTTGAGCGGCTTGGTAATGCTAAAGATTACGCTTTACTTTATATTCCACACGATTTTGAGGCTAATGCGCTTAGTGGTCGCCAGCCAACAGTGCGTATGTATTACAACGCGCTGTTTTATGGTGCTGGAAGTTATGCAATTCAGGATCTTAGTGGATTGATGGTGGAGATTAATGCGAAGTATCGTTCCATATTGGCGACAGAAATGGGCCATCAGTTACCTCCGCTAGCTAATGTTACGCTTGTTTATGACAGCCTTTTTAACGCTAGTGGTAGTTACATCTATTATCAGCAGTTTGCGGCAACAATCCATTTGTTACAGCTTTTTGTTGTAACCTGCACAATTTATAGCATGGCACGTGGCAATATGTTACTGACAATGAAACCGTTTACCTTTGCTCTGTTGGGAAAACTGGCACCTTATACCTTGTTTTTTACTCTGCTGTTGATTGTAGAACTGGCCGCTCTGATTGGTGTATTTGATGCAAAAGTAAATGGTAATCCAATATATATGGTGATAGTGGGTTTCTTCTATGTCATTGCAGCTCAAAGTATTGGCCTGCTGCTGTTTACTTTCACCAATAGCGCACTGACTGCTTATAGCCTTATTGGAGTGCTGGTGAGTATCGCGATGACCTTTTCAGGTATGTCTGTACCAGAATTATCAATGATATTGCCAGCGAGGATAATTGCGAATATCGAACCCTTGACGCACGCCTTGAATGCGATGTTTGATATTTTTCTGCGTGAAGTTTCTTTGCTGGGGATCTTATCTGTTTGTGCTTTGTTACTGATCTATCCTCTCGTTTGTTCCTTGCTTGTGCGTAATCGGTTATTGAAACGACTTAGCCTGCTACAAGGCGGTGAATAATGCGGATGTATTGGCAAACTTTCCGTCGGGTGCTAATGGGAATGCTGGAAAAACCCATGTGGATGTTAATGTTGGCTTCTCTGTGTCTGATGAGTTTGGTATATGTCCGGCCAACAGTATGGGATTTGCCTGTTGCCGTGATCGATCAGGATCACAGCTTCGCTAGTCGTGCCCTGATACGTCAACTTAATTCCACGGCTAAAATTGCTGTCCACAGTTATGACAATTTGGCTGATGCCCGTCATGATCTGCTATTACGTGAAATTTTCGCGATCATTATCATACCGGCTGATCTGGAAAAAAATATCCTTAATGGAAAAAATATCACCTTCCCGATTTATGGAGATGCAACGAGTCGTCTTGCCAATGGGCAAATTCAGCAAGAGTTGACCTTTGCTCACCGGCAACTGTTGAATGAATATAACAGCAAATTATTACTGAAATATGGTTTCAGTCCAGAGCAGACAAAATTATTACTGATGCCGATTCGTAGTGAAACTGTTGGGTTATTTAACCCAGGTGTTAGTTTTGCTGCAATTGTTTTTCCCGGTTTGCTGGTGATGTTATTACAACATTCGTTGTTGATATCTTGTGTGCGGGTTAGTATTACGATGCGAGGTACGCCGAAAGGTAAACCACCATTGCCTGTCTATTTGGGAGCATTATCGGCGTTATTACCAATCTGGCTTTTTCTCTCTATCATATTTTTTGTTCTTTGGCCGTGGGTGTTGGGATACCGGCAGGAAGCGTCTATTCCTCTACTATTAATGCTGACATTCCTGTTTATGTTGGCAGTACTCGGATTAGGGAAATTGGTGACAGAATGTATGCGCAGCGTAGAAATGATCTATTTGACGATAGCTCTTTTGACAACGCCTGTATTCTATATTTCTGGCACCATTTGGCCGATACAGGCAATGCCTGATTGGGTGAGGGCAATCTCTTCTGCTTTACCGTCTACTTGGGCAACGAAAGCGATTGCAGGTGTTAACCAGATGGGGTTGCCAGTACAGAATGTATTGGGAGATATTGCTATGATGTTGGTTCTTGGTGGTGTTTATATGCTACTAGGAATTCTGATCGGGATGGTGCGAAATGGTGAATTCAGGAAAATAACCTATTACTTGCGTAGAATATTTAGGTAACAATTCCATATCTTTGTTTTTCATATATACCGAATGAACTTCAAGATGCTTGAGTCGTCAGACATAAAAACATTTAAATTCAACAACATAATCGTTTTTCAAACATGCACTTTGAAGTGTCTTGAGTATAATTGAATTTTATTATATAAGCTGCGAAACCGCAGCCGTTTTGCTGCGGTATTTTAATCGAATCTTCTACTTAAAATCTCGTTTTTTTCAGTGAAAGTAAAAATAGCATATTTTTAACGACAAAGGCGCTAATTAAAAAACAGAGGAAAAAGAAAAGCGCATCTATATAAGTAAGATTAAGATAAATAAAATAGGCTATTGTGACACCAATAGCGGAATCAATTTGATCGAATAAAATAAACAATCGTTTATTTTTCTCTGGGTGTTTCCCCGGTGGTGCGCCAAGTCTCCTTTTTAGCCAAGAGTTTGGTAATTCGAAAATAACATAGCCGAAACCCGCTAGAAAACCAGCAAATAGGCAGGATGAAATAGTTTGGGGAATAGTCGTGTCTTGTGTTCCAGTATCGAAAACTAACCACAATAGTGAAAATAACGCGGTAACAAAGGGTACAGTAATAAAACCGCGCCAGGTTTTGTTACGGCCGAAATAACGTTGGTGTATTGGAATCGCCCAACAGGAAAAATAGTTTTTTGTCACAATCACCATATGTAAACAGCCGCCAAGGATGACGGGGATCATTAAAATCCACCCGTGATAAAAACTATTGAGCATAAAGACTCCAGAAGTGAAGACCAGTAAATAAAACAAACCCTGCAAGTGTTGTACTGATGATAGTATGGAGACTCTTGAACTTATAAAACGGGCGATCCCATAGCATGGCGATACTGAATGTAAGGAGCGCTAGTGTCAGTAAGAGATGGCTTAGCCATGGCTCGATTACCAGGCTTACCAAAGCGTAACCACTGATAATAAATAAGCTCCAGAATACGGGCATACCAAGATAGGAGAGCTTATTTTCGTTCTTAATATTCCCGACTTCATTAAATACAGATAATCGCAGACAACCGCTAATGATCATTAAGATAATAAACAGGGAATACCAAGATTGATAACCAGAAAGGTAGAGGATAATGGCTGGAGAGATCAAGTAAATAAGTTGATCCATAAATCCATCAAGATAACGACCAAATGGGCGAACAATATCTAAGTTTCTGGCTAGAATACCATCGAGTGCGTCACCAAGCATGGCAAGGTATAAAAACGCAATAGCTAAGTAATTCCAATGTTGTAGTGCGGCGGCCACAGAAAGAGCGCTAAATACCGCGCCACCAATAGTAATATAATCTGCTTTGTTTAATTGGATAATAAAATGATTATTGTTCATAATTTTTCCTTAGTATGCAACGGAGGATAATTGACCTTTCCTGAGCATATTTATCAGCGCAATGCGGTTTATTTTACTGTTATGACGAATGTCGACAGGAATAGGATTGATATAATAAATACGGGTAACTAACGTAATATTCAGTTCGTCTAAAATGACGGGTAAATCTGCCGGCGTGGTAGTACTTTCCAGTATCAGAGCGGCTCCTCCCAGAGGATGCAATACGAATGCGCTCCGAGTGACATTGGGTAGTTCATTGATTTTTTTTTCTACTATATAGGGATGGATCGTTCGTCCATCATCTAACACGACTTTATCTTTTACCCTCCCAAGCAACCAAAGTTGTCCTGTGGTGTCTGTGTAGCCAACGTCACCGGTACAGTGCCAGATACCTCCCTGTTTTCGTGGGAGTTTGTTTTCTTTCGTTGCTTGAGGATTATCAATATAGTCTTTAAGTACATGAGGTCCAGCAACCAGAATTTCACCGACATTACCGGTGGTTAGTGGGGTAATTTGCTGGGGATTGGTGGTTATCTCCCGGATACATATTTCTGCTTGTGTAACTGGTTTTCCGACCAGATAGCCATCATGTGTTGCCCATTGGTTTAACTGAGTTGACATTTCGATTGTACTGATTGGTTCGACTTCGGTAGAACCATAGACGACTAAATGCCGTGCATGTGGAAAAACGGCTAAACAGTTTTCAAGCAATGACGTGCTGGCAGGGGCGCCACCTACAATAACTATCCGTACATTGGGGAATGACAACCTGCTATTTCTGGCGTAGTCAGTGACCTTGTTCATATAGGCAGGGGCACCGCTGAGACATGTGATGCTTTTATCTTGCAATTGTTTAACAATTTTCTGTGGATCGACAGTTGCGGGATAGGCAAAGTCAAAGTCGGGCAGAATACTGCTGTTACCGCAGCACAATGAATGCAGCACCATAACGGGGAAACTGTGTAGGTCAATTTCATTCTTTTCTTCAGGAAAAAGCGCCTTTATGGCGTAAAGTTGTGCTAACAGGCTGTCATGGGTGCGGTTGGCGCCTTTAGGCATGCCAGTGGAACCAGAGGTAAAGGTAATTAACCCCGTCGTATCAGGTGGTAAATCATGGCAGATAAAACTATTTAGCGGTAAATGTTGACTGGGGGGGGCCAGCTCTTTCATGCCCCAGATACGTTGTCCAATGACAAAACGACGCAGTCGCCACAGTTCTGGGATCAGAAACCAGAATTTTCCTAACATAGGTTGGGTGATTACGGCTGATAATTTACTGTGGCGTAGTATTTCTCTAAGTTGCTTTTTAGAAAGCCCACGTTCAAGCATAACCGGAACGAGTCCCAACCCTAAGATGGCGATAAGTAATGGGTAAAGTATCAGGCTTGGCTGAACAATTACTAACAAGCGATCGCCGGTAACGAATCCAGTTTGGGTTAATAGACACTGGAAATGGGCTGCATGAGAAAAAAAGTCCCGAAAACTTAAACTACAGCCGTTATCCAGAGGGTATGGTGCTTGCAAGGCTAAATGTTCAGGATGTTTTTGGGCTGCATCGATAATGGGTTGACAAATATTTGTCATGCGAGCCTCCTGTAATAAAGCGCGTATTGATGTTTAGTGGCCGCTGATGTATTGAAGAGCCGTTCTGCAGTCTTTAATGATTTGTTATCTTCACGCATCAGGGCACCCCCTAAACGAGGATGAACTCGGCTGGCGCTCCGCTCAAATGAGTCATATAGCGTGTTATACAGTCGGCTGCCTCGGTATTGCGGTGCGACGGCCACTGTTTTCAACAACCCGATGGCGGGATGGCCTTCTTGCAGGACCGATAGACTAAGAATTAACCCAGCAATCTCGCCGTTGGTGGTTTTAGCCAGGAATGATGCAGGATAGCGACAAAATGGTTTAATAAATTCCTCACCGCAATATTGTTGGAACGTTGTCCAAGATGGAGTGGTGTAAGCGAAGTTTTCGCCAAAGACCGAGTCGATAAAAGAATATAATTTAACCTGTTCCTGCATCCATAATTCCAGCGTTAATGGAAATAATGTTGCTTGGGGATCAGGGAGTTTTTGTGCGCGTAGATAATCTTGTCGAAAGTTGTTTGCTATTGCTTGGGTGTCATCGAATAGCGAGGTATAGCGGTAACGAGTACCAAATCCCAATCCCTCTAATAAGAGAGAATAATAAGGAAGATTATAAGGTTCATGCTCAAAGGGCGGGACATCAAAATGATTAAGTCGGACGCGATAATGTCCGAAGGTTGAAAAGTTAATCGGCCCATAGAGATTACGCGCACCATTTTTCTTGGCCCATTGTTCCAAAGCGTTAAACAGCATGGTGTTGCTTGCCAGGTCATGATCGGTTTCCCAAAAGCCGAAGAATGCGGCAGGTTGGCCATCAACGCTATGAGGTACCAAAAAGCCGGCAAGACGGGTTTTCCCTGGAATACAGCCAATCCAAGCTTTGCTGTGATTAAACCAAGGATTTTCCGTGCTGAACTGCTGTTGTACCTTTTCCCGATCTTCACCAGGCCAAAGCGGCCAATCGCGGTAAATGATTGATGGAAGGTCAAGAAAGCCGTTAGGCAGTGGATTGGCCGGAGACCATTCTCCCATGAATATATCAGACATGTTCATTCCTTAATGTCAGCTCTTTTGTTGTGGTGTCGTGCAAGCGGATAACGCTCCCTGTTGCGCCATCCATGCGTACTCGATCGCCATCTTTCAAAATTTGTGTAATGGCAGGAATACCGACAATTGCGGGGATCCCCAGTTCACGAGCGACAACGGCGGAGTGTGAAAGTGTAGAACCTCGCTCGATCAATAATCCGCCTGCGGTAGGGAATAATGGGGCCCAGCCGGGATCGGTACGCACGGTACAAAGGATCTGCCCGGCTAGTGACATTTCATCCTGTGGGTTTTTAATTAAGCGGATAGTCGTTTCAACTTGTCCTGGGTAACAACCTATGCCTTGCAGCACGCTGCTATTGGTCGGGGTCTGTTGCTCTTGATAGGGGTAGCTGTAATCTTGCTGTTGATACAGTGAGCCTCTAGTGAAAAAGTGGTGAGCAGGTTCATCCTCTGTTTCGTAGCTGGCATATTCTTGCTTGCGTATAGCAACTAAGGGCTTGAGTTGGGTTTGTACTGCTGTTCCTTCGTAGCCGCTGTAGATCTCTTCTAACGTCAGGTAGAAAATATCGCGAGGTTCAGCAAGCAGCCCTTCTAGTGCATATGCCTGACCAAGCTGTATGAAAATATCCCGGTATAACCCAAACATACGCGTCCGGGTGAAGCGCATATTTTCCCGGTGGCGTATTGCCTGGCGCAGTTTCCGCAAATTTTTTTTAAAGGTGCCCATACGTTTGGAGCCAAGTCGCTCGCGTATTTGCTGAAATGCGGTATTTTCTGCCTGAGTACGCAATTTTCTTTCCCGGCTGGATAACGTCTCTGGTGTGAGGGTATCGATAGCAAGGTAGTTTTTTATTATCAGAAACAGAAAACTGGGATCTTGTTTTAGTGTAATGGTTTCCAGCTTGAGTTCGCCCATAGTACGATCGCCATATTTTTCAATATAATCAATGCATTGTTGGTAGAATGGTTCATCGAGCTGGCGTATTTGGGTTAGTAAAGTATGTGCATTGCCGTTCGTTAGCAGGGTACATAATTCAGGACGCTGACGCGCAAATTGGCACATCTTTAACAGTACTTTGGTCGGTTGGGTGCTTTCAATATCTTCGTCCCCTGAAAGGAGATCACCCAATAATGCAGCCGGGTTCTCAATGCCAGCTGCTGCCAGCCCCCGGTGTACTCGGCCATTAAACATCATTACGTAGAAATCGTTCAGGATTGGCGTCGTCCAACGTCGTAGCAGATGCTCATCCAGATATTTCAATTTCTCGATCAGTTGGCCGCTGTTGCAGGTATGTAACTCTGTTCGTTTTATGGCTGCTGCATGTTGTTTAAATTGTGCTAAAAACAACTCTACTCGCTGATCCATCGTTCTGAAGGCATATAGTAGTCGCAGTAATGCCCATCCCATTCTAGGCAGTTTTTTTATTTTATCGCCCAATGAAAGTTCTTTATCTTTAATGAAATCGACAGGATCTTCCAGCCCCATCATTCTTTCCATATCTTTCTTATTAGTTTGGAAAGAGGGGAGTAATAATAGCCCTTTATACCAATTGTTGATGTTGTAATAGATCCGGCCTTTAATTAAGCCAAGCATATTTTCCAGCATAGAACGATGTTGATTAACTTGTTTGTCTGAGCAGCCCAAAGCACGTATTGTCTGTTCATAAACGGTGGCATAACCAGCACGGGCAAAAGAGAAAGTCAGTGGTGTTGTTATTCCACAATAAGATTCCTGAATATTAGAGTTATCGAAGATAATACGGTGTTCATTCTTATCATCCAGACGGGGTAATCTGGTTATTGGCCGGGTCTGTAGAATAAAGATTTGATGGTCTTGCACCGTCCACTCGATGTCTTGTGGGCAACCGCGTGCCACCGCGATTTTTTTGCCAATATCCCGCAATGCATATATTTCATTATCGGATAAGGTTGGAGTCCACTGTTTTTCTTCTGCGACTGGTACTGTCACTGTACCGTTGCCGTTGGCGGTATCGAAGACACTTGCTGTCCCTTTTTGCGTGATATGGCGTTCGATCTCAGGCATGGTGAGATGAACCGAAAACTCATCAGTATCGCATTCACCAGAAACCACGCCTTCCCCAGTGCCCCAAGCAGATGAAATTAAGTAATGCTGTCTACTGCCGGTAACTGGGTGCGCAGTAAACATGACTCCGGAAACTTCACCGGCAACCATGTTCTGAATGATGACAGCACTGCGGATATTACCCATCGGCAGTCGTTTATGCAGGCGATATTGCAACGCACGAGTATTAAAAGCTGAAGCCATCACAGCACGTAGACTGTCGGCAAGTGCAGATTTGCCACGTTGAAATAGGTAACTATCCATCTGCCCGGCAAAAGACGCATTGGCGGCATCTTCACCGATAGCGGATGAGCGAACAGAGAAAAACGTATCTGGATTATTCTCTGACAACAAAGCCAATTCTTCTTCTAATTCTGCAGGCAGAGGGAGTGATTGTAACCATTGGCGCAAAGGGGCGGCAATGGCGTCGAGTTTTTCCTGGCTGATATCATGTGGCACGGTGGCTAACTGTTCCACAATGTTGATCGCAAATGTATCGCTAGCTAATAAGCTGTTTAGTACCTCGCTGCTGATGACCCAATAATTCGGTACAGGAAAACCATTTTGTGTCAGCCATAATAAATGAGCCGCTTTGCCACCTAAGGAATGTTCAGCTAATTTAATTGCGTCATCTTGAGTGTAGAGATATTTCATGTTATTCCACCAATGCAGCAATAGTACACGTAGATATATCATGGTCTTATTTGCACATAATATTTGTGGGTTAATAGATCAATAAGACACGAATGAATTACAAGCTATTGCTGCACCCTTATATTATTAGAGGAAGGGTAAATTAAATAACCTAATTCGATGTACTATTGATTCCGCGTTAATGAAATAAGCCAGCGGATAGTTTTCATCGTGCGCTCCATAAATGGGTAGCCAATAACATTATGTGCCATCATATAAAGCGGTATTCTTCTCATCCAGAAATCACGTAGCGCTAGCTCATAGCCGCGACGCCAATTTATCGGATCAAGAGAAATCCCCGATTGTTGTTCAAGTTCAATTCGGTGTAATTCAATATAATAGGCCACATTGTTTGTATCGATTTGTTGATGATCTAAGCTAAAGGCTAATAGTTCGACAAGGTCACGTTGTGGCAGATGCAAAGTAGACAATTCCCAATCCCAGGCACACAAACGTAATCCTTCTTCCTGTTGCCGGAAAGCGATATTACGAGGGTTGAAATCACCGTGGATCAGTGTCCGGGGCATCTGTTCGATCTCTTGCCACCAGATGGCTGAGTTATCTACCCAGTGCTGGAAATCTTGGTGTTCCTCAGCGGTTAACAAATCTGGAAATGTCTGGTGAACAAAATTGCCTAGTTTTTGCCATAGGGGTTTCGTTTGTGAAACTGTGTTAGCGTTCGAAATTTGTAGTTGTGGGAATTTCCACATAAGCTCTTCTTCTTGCCCTAACCAGATGGAGTGAACATCGGCAATTCCTCGGATGGCAGCTTCAAAGTGATTCTGTTCCCAAGGTATTTCTAGATTAATATTGTTCATTAACAGCATATCGTGCAGCAATTCTTCAATCAGGGCATAGGTTCCAGTTGCCTCGTTTTCAATCACACCATAGATAACCGGAATATAACGCATGAGCTGTGGAGCCTGTTGATTCATAATCGCTAGCTCGCGGATATGGCTTTGGTTAAATTCAAGCTGATGTGCAAAATCCTGAAAAACAGCAAACAACTCAGGGGAACAGTGTTTGGCGATATCCAGTACCATATTAACGACCTCACTCCCCAATGGTTTCAGTTTCAATATCACTGGCAGAGTACTCTGTGCGGATGTGGTCATCGTAAAGGGAAATAGACCAATTAAACGTTCCGTATAGTTTGTGCTTAGATGTGTCAGCATGCTATGCCCATCATCGCCTGAAAACTTAGGTTTGATGGTGGTCAGGTGTGCCCCTTGTAGCACCGGATTAAAATTTGCTTGTTGGAAGAATGACAGGTCAAGCTCTTGCGGGGTGCGCGGAATAATGCCACCGGTGGGGGCTGGATGGTTACGGCTAAGTTTTTCATGCGATTGGGCAAACTCATCCGCAGCAATGGCTGACAGGGTTGAAATATCAAGGGCCAGGCAATAACTCGCGATGATCTCAGCCAAGCGAGCGGTACCGTTTTCATCGGTGCAGCCCAACATATTCAGGCATTCGCGTTGGTGTGGTAAATAGGTACCTCCGCCGACTGTACCTACGATCAATGAAGGCAGTGTGATACTGCAATAGACGCGATTATCGGCAGTTAATGTCATGTGCAAATGTGCGACTGACGATTCGTGTACACAGGCGATGTCCTGCCCCAGAGCGGTAAACATCCCGGCAATAACATTTGCTGCATTAATGTTTATGCCGACCATTCCTGAAGCGATGGCTCCCTCGCAGACGTGATGATAAGCCGTGACTAGTTGTTGTGGAGTGACCCGCAAGATCTGCTGGCAGGATTCAGCATTGAGATAAACCTCAGCCACCACACGAGTTCCACGCCCTTCGATGAAAGGTTGATAAGCCACTTTTTTATCGCTAGATGTATTACCATCGATCATAAAGTGACGTAGTGGGATAAATGCCATTTTGGCTAGCTGTTGTTGGATCCATTGACATGCATACCAGGTGCAGATAGTCGTCATATTTTGACCAGCGGCAGCGGCTGTATTGTAGATAAATTGCAAATGGACACTACGTCCAATTATGTGTGGTTTTATTTCCATCAATTGCGCATGTTTGGAGTGATGTCCAATTTCATACCGTAGTTCGCTGATATGTTCGTTGATCCAATCACTGAATATTATGCTATGTGAGACGCTATAAAATTCAAAACGGGGTGCTCGTATCATACGTTGACCAAGTACACGAGCAGTCGTACCCCCTGATTGCATAATGGCTGAGGAACCACGGGATACCGATGCAATTAAAGCGGCTTCTGTAGTGGCAAGTGGTGCATAATATACCCCTTGAGCGTATTGCCCTTTTATTAAGAGAGGGCCGGCAATCCCCACAGGAATTTCTATTGAACCAATAAATCCCTCAATAGTTTTTGTTAGTTTTGTCGCGTCCAGATGGGTATTTGCTACGTGCTCTAATGCGTGCCCGGTATGTTTTGCCAAATAATCCAGACGTTTTTGCCGGGCTTCCTCGGTATATGTATAAAGATGGCGGCGGGGTAATAATTTTACCTGGGCTGCTGTTGTATGAACATCAGACACCTCTTGGCGTTTATTGCTGAATATGTCACGTGATAATTCTAGAATTGAACCCGGTGCACTGTTCTCTATGTGAGTCGTGGTATTATCTGAGACATTACTCACATATGATTGGATATTTTTTTGCAACATAACTATATTTCCTTCAATACTTAAGCAACCCAAGCTTTATTAAAATACTGGCAGCGCAAACTGAATAACCCAGAACCATAAATATTCCCACGACAACTTCATCGCGTTTGCGATTTTGAATGGTGGGGTGGCGGAGAAATTTACTCAATTGCCACAGACACAATGCATAACAAACTACCAAGATAATTACTGCCCATGATGTTATGTCATCGGTGGTGATATTAATTAGCCAAATCTGTAACACTAACATTATGGTAAGTAGTGCCGTGATAATAGCGACAGCCCCTTTTCTGCCGAAAATGGATGAATAGGTCGGTATTTCCGGGCGTTCTTCATCTGGACCTTTGCATTTGCGTGTAATTTCAAAACTAAATCCAGAGAAAAAGCATAGCCCCATCAAAACCCATATTGGAAAAGTGAGTGTGAGGTTAGGACTGGCGATATTAACCAGCCACCAGATAATGAGTGGCATGACTAACATATGGGAAATAGCATACCAAGTGAGGTGCTGGTTTAACCATTCACTGATAAAGAATTCTTTCCCCATCAGACAGGTCCAAATAAAGACTAACAGCCAGGCAAAAGTGACAGAGCCAATTCCCTGATCTAAAAATACACTCCCACCCAATTGCAGGGCAATACAGCCGATACCGAGTAACCGTAGATTTTTCAGCGTAATAATACCGCGCTGTAATATCCGCTGAGGGTGGTGTTCACAATCCAATTGATAGTCTTTATGCTCATCGAATATCCGCAATAGCAAAAAATAAGAAAAGGACATTAAGCAACCGAGCAGGATTTCCCATGATAAAACGGGCTTTTCCCCTATCGAATAAAAAGCTACGGAATAACTGATGATATAAAAGATAAAGAAAAGAGGCGCGTTTTGTAGCGGGAAGCGTTCATCCATCCATAGCTTTATCCTCTTACCAATAGATTTTGAATAAATATCTTGGCTTTCCATACACCATTCCTATTTACTGTATAAAGATCGAACTAATATACATTTGCGACAAATGACAGCCTGAGGATAGTCAATCCAGAAGCAATACTTAATGAAATCTATACGTGCTTTTAGCATCATTCCTAAGAATAACCGTAAGAAATACGTATGGACTGATGTCATACGTTAAGCTAAAAATTTGCAATCCGCTATAATCAAGATGTGTAAATTTAGATCTTAACATGCAACTTATGTTTACAATTTCATTTGTAACTGTATGTTTACTTGTATTTTTATTTTTCTATAAGATTGAGAGAATAACAGGCATTGATCTCCTGCTTTAGAATGATATCGATGGTATCTGTCCTGTTATCTGCAACGATTTTATTCCTCATATAGGTTTTTTGTGGGATAAAGTTTCCCGATATAAAATACCGGAATAAAGTAATAATGATTAATAATTTTAATTGAATTAAAGAGTCGATGTTTTGATTTAGAGCAGTTTATAAGCAGATGTTACTTTAATAACTGAAAGGTAAAATTTACAGCTGGTTCTGCATTGGATTCTTGATGTAGGATCGGAGAAATACCGATATATTCTGGCAGAATAGCTACATTACTTTGTCAAGTAAGGAGTCTGAGCTGTGTTAGGAAAAATCTGCGATCTTAATCTGCGCTGGTTTGTTACTGTCCGCGATAATCATTGGGTTATTAGTCAGCGTGAGCAGAGAAATGTTGGCCTTAGCAACGAAGTCGATGATCTGGTAGCTACCCGTAAAAAAGGTCCTGATACTTCGTCCTTCCTGCGTCGTTGTTTGTGTGTCGCAGAAGAGGCCGGACTAAGGTTGTATATTAAAATCAGTCCCCTGGAGGGCGCGGATCAATATGATCATGCGCGATTATCATGTTGATTAGGGTAGAAATTCCGGTAGATGCAGTCGGGATAGATCGGTTACTGCGGAAATCGTTTGATACCCCGGTAGAAGCGGAATTGGTACAGCAATTACGAGAAGATGGATTATTGACACTGGGCATGGTTGCCACAGATGACGAAGGTCAGGTAATCGGTTACGTGGCATTCAGTCCGGTAGATATTAATGGTGAGGATCACCAATGGGTCGGTTTGGCGCCATTGGCGGTTGCTGAAGAGTATCGCCGGCAGGGGATTGGAGAAAGACTGGTTTATGAAGGTCTGGATAGTTTGAATGAGTTTGGCTATGGCGTGGTCGTTGTTTTAGGTGATCCTCGTTATTACGGTCGGTTTGGTTTTACGCTTGCCAGTAAGCATCAGTTGCATTGTCAGTGGTCAGTATATGAGCCTTATTTTCAGGTATACGAATTAGCTGATAGCTTTTTAGCTGACTACACTGGTCTGGTGACTTACTCTCCACCTTTTAATCGTTTCTGAATTGATGCTAAGTATTCTGTTATACAGATAGGCTGGCAAATGACCAGCCTTTCTTTTTGTTGTTTACTCAACTGTTTTACCTGATATTCCAATCGAGAGGCGTTGGATTTGTCGCCGACATGACTGCTGAAAACCAGCTGCAATGGTCCTTTTCCTCTTAGTGCTTTTGCTCCTTTACCATTTTCATGCTGTGCAAAACGACGGTTGATATCTGTCGTTATTCCGGTGTACAGCATTCCTGTTCTTGTTTTTAGTAAATAAAGAACCCACTGATTTTTAGTCATATAACTTTTTTCTTAATTTTTTACTTTTGATATCTATATCTTACTCAAGTGATCATTCTATATTATTTTTCGGAATAATTTATTTTAAGTTATTATTATATAATGACTTTATTAAAAGTTGTTACATATCAATTTCATAGATATAGTGTTATTCATTCAAAAAATTTGAAAATAAATAGCAATAATTGCTAATTTTTATTCTGGCTGTTAGAGCATACTATGATCCACATCACAGAGAGTAACTCATTCCATTAAAAATTGATTAAGGATCATATGATGAAAAATGTAAAATATATCGCTGCTGTTTTAGCTTTAAGTGCTATCTCTTTTGGTAGTATAGCGGCAACTGAAGTTCAATCTTCTTCATCTCCTAAAGTGGGTATAGTTTCTGTAACAGGAGCTGATACCCTGGAAAGCCTGAGTGCCGAGTTGTCCAAAAAAGCTGACAAAGCTGGTGCATCTTCTTTCCGTATTATCTCTGCTAGTGGTAAGAACCAATTATCAGGTGTTGCTGAAATCTATAACTAATTTATAGTAGAGCATACTGAACCCTGATTCTGTCAGGAGATGTCAGAACACGCCGCGGGGTAATATTTATCCGGGCGTGGTTCTGGGTATCCAGGCAAATAAAATCCTCCTATCGGAGGGAGTGTGGACACTACAGAAAACTTCATACTTATCCGTCAATATCTCGCAAGACAACATGTCCTTACGCTTTGTACCGCTGCCTATGACGATATTTGGTGCGCGAGTTGTTTTTATGTTTTCGATGTCGATAATGTAGCTTTTTTGTTTATGACGGAATCCCATACTCGGCATGGGAGAATGATGCAAATAAACCCACAAGTTGCAGGTACTGTTGCTGGACAAATTCGGAATATTGCTCAGATAAAAGGTATTCAGTTCAAAGGGGAAGTCATTCGTCTTGAAGGTGAAAAAGATAAAGTTGCCAGAGTACGTTACTGCCGCCGCTTTCCAGTGGCAATGGCGGCTGAAACACCTATTTGGCAACTGAATCTCAGAGAGATAAAAATGACTGATAACACGCTGGGATTTGGTAAGAAAATTTACTGGCAGCGATGAAATTATCTTAATTTATGAATAATCTGGTTATGGCTGCCACGCCATAGTAAACCAGGATCATAAAGAGTTTGTACAAATTTCCCATCCACCAGCACATTAATATAGCTGACAATTTCCTGCTGAGCTTCGTTAAGGCTATCTAGCAGATAGCCAGTCCAGAGCCAAATATCTTTTCCAGGACATTCTGTTTTAACCCGTCTTACCAATTTTAGGATTACAGGAATGTTGTGTGGATGAAGAGGATCGCCACCAGACAGAGACAACCCTTGTCGTTTAATGCGGTTATCCTGTAAATCAGCAATAATTTGGTCTTCTATTTCCTGCGTAAATGGTTGGCCAGAGTTAATTCGCCAGGTACTTTTGTTATAGCAACCGTGGCATTGATGTTCGCATCCCGCGACGAATAGTGTGCAGCGAGTTCCGGGACCGTTAACGACATCAACGGAGTAGTATTGGTGATAGTTCACTTTCTTAGCCTGTTTTAATTAGCCTAATTGCCCATTTGTCAGGTGTTTTACCCTGCGTTTTACTTCTTCTTGTTTACCTGCGTTGAATGGGCGAGCGTCTGGACTCCCCAAATAACCGCAGACGCGGCGAGTTACTGATACTCTTGAAGATTCATGATTACCGCAACGCGGGCAGGTAAACCCTTTATTGGTACAGGAGAATTCACCGGTAAATCCGCAGTCATAGCACTCGTCAATGGGGGTGTTTGTTCCGTAATAAGGCACATGTAGGTAGCTGTAATCCCAGACATCTTCCAACGCTTTCAAGTTATGTTGCAGATTAGGATATTCGCCGTAACAGATAAAACCTCCATTTGCTAATGGTGGATAAGGTGCTTCAAAATCCAATTTATCGTAAGGATTAACCTTCTTTTCAACGTCCAGATGGAAGCTGTTGGTGTAATAGCCTTTGTCTGTCACGCCTTTGATAACACCAAATTCAGCGGTATCAAGGTAGCAGAAACGGTAACATAAATTCTCGCTTGGTGTACTGTATAGGCTGAAACCATAACCAGTTTCTTTTTTCCATTGATCAGTTGCTTCTCGCAGACGTTTAACAATCGAGATAGCTTTTGCGCGTAATTGTTGATCATCAAATAGATGAACTTGATCGCCATACAATGCGTTAATGGTTTCATGAATGCCAATATAGCCCAGAGAAATAGAAGCTCTGCCATGCTTAAAGATTTCAGCAATATTATCATCAGCTTTCAGGCGAACCCCGCAGGCACCTTCCATATAAAGAATTGGGGCAACTTGTGCTTTGACCCCTTCTAAACGGGTAATACGGGTCATTAATGCTTGCTTCGCCAATGTCAGGCGTTTATCTAGCAGTTGCCAGAAGTATTTTTCATCTCTTTTGGCTTCGATAGCAATACGAGGGAGATTTAAGCTGATAACTCCCAGATTATTGCGCCCTTCATGAATTTGCTCACCATTTTCTTCATAAACATTGAGAAAACTACGGCAGCCCATTGGGGTTTTAAATGACCCCGTCACTTTGACAACCTGATCATAGTTAAGAATATCAGGATACATCCGCTTACTTGCGCATTTCAGGGCAAGTTGTTTGATATCGTAGTTAGGATCACCAAGCTTATGATTCAGACCATCGCGGATAGCAAATACCAATTTGGGGAATACCGCAGTTTTGTGGTTTTTACCTAAACCCGCAATGCGGTTACGTAGGATAGATTGCTGGATTAGGCGGGATTCTTTTGAAGTACCAAGACCAAAGCCAAAAGTGACAAAAGGTGTTTGTCCGTTAGCGGTATGCAGAGTATTAACTTCGTATTCCAGTGACTGGAAAGCGTCGTAACACTCTTTTTCGGTTTGTGCTTCAGCGTAGGATTTTTTATCGGCAATATCCCATTTTGTAGCAATGGCTAAGTGTTTATCATAGCTAGCTTTAACAAATGGCGCCAATACCTCATCTATACGGTTAATTGTGGTACCACCATAAATATGACTAGCAACTTGAGCGATAATTTGAGCCGTGACTGCGGTTGCGGTTGCAATGGATTTTGGCGGTTCTATTTCAGCATTACCCATCTTGAACCCATTGGCTAACATGCCCTTTAGGTCGATCAACATACAGTTAAACATTGGGAAAAAGGGTGAATAGTCGAGATCGTGATAGTGGATTTCACCCTTTTCGTGAGCTGATACTACGCTGCGTGGCAGAATATGTTGTTTGGCATAATTTTTAGCCACAATACCTGCCAGTAGATCGCGTTGAGTTGGGATAACTTTACTGTCTTTATTGGCATTCTCGTTGAGCAGGGAAGAATTACTTTGTTCAACTAAGCCACGGATTTCCTGATTAAGATGGCTATGTAGCTCGCGGGCAATATCTCTGTCGTGACGATATTCAATGTAGATACGGGCAAGATGTTTATAGTTGCCTGACATCAATTGATTTTCTACTGCGTTTTGAATATCCCGTATATCAACTTGGCTGTGGTTAGTCATTAATTGCGTTACTGAGGATGCAACTTGAGCACAATATTCATCATCTGTGATACCAGCAGCAGAGGTGGCCCGTTTTACAGCATCCCTGATACGTTCTCCATCAAATGGTACCTGATGACCATCTCGTTTTATCACAACTGTTTTCACAATATGGTTCCTTAAGAATGTTATCCATAGATATCAGCCAGACCTGCTCGGATAATTAACTTACATATGGATGATTCTATATATAGATTTTATTATGAATTTAAACACAATATATGGTAATTAAAAGAAAAATAATAACCAGAGGATTTGATCTAAGACAAAGAATAGTCAGCTAGGTTTGGAGGGTGGAGAAAAGTAAAAACCCTTAGTCACCGACTGACTAAGGGTTTGTAGAAAACGGAGCAGGGGAGATTATCTACGAATCGCGATAGCTTCGATTTCGATTTTAACGTCTTTTGGCAAACGGGCTACTTCAACACAGGAACGTGCTGGGAAAGATGCGTTGTGTTCTTTGAAGAATGCTTCATAGGTCGCGTTAACGGTGTTGAAGTCATTCAGGTCCTTAACGAAAACGGTTGTTTTAACAATGTCACCGACAGTCAAACCTGCTTTTTCAACAATGGCTTTAACGTTTTCCAATGATTGACGAGCCTGAACAGCAATATCTTCTGCAACATCACCTGTTTCTGGATTCACTGGGATCTGTCCGGAAGTGATTACCATGCTACCTAAATCAACACCCTGAACATATGGACCAATTGCGGCTGGGGCTTTATCGGTATTAATCTCGTATGACATAGGTTCTCCTGTTAATGTAATAACTGAATGAATATTTCATCAAGGGTACTATTATAGTGCCTGTATCTGCCTCAGCAACTGGCATAGATCGTTTAATCGTTGAGTATCACTACATTGCGGTCGAACTCTTTCTCACAATATTTGCAGGTTAGCACTACGTCTTCAGATGTGACTTTAACCCGAAAACTACTTTCTACGGGTTCATTGTGGCTAATGCAGTTGCTATTAGGACAGACTAACACGCTATCAATGCGCTCCGGCAAGTTAATTGGCAGTTTCTTGACAACTTCATAGTCTTCAATACAGTTCACAGTTGCGTTCGGCGCATACATCGCAAGCTGGTTAGCCTGTTGCTCTGTAAGAAATGTGTTCTCGATTTTGATGAGATCTTTTTTACCTAATTGATTGGAAGGCAGATTCAGGCCGATGGTGATACGTTGATCAGTTTCAGTCAGTTTAAACAAAGAGAGTAATTTGAAGCCTACCTGAGCTGGGATATGGTCAATCACAGTACCGCATCTAATGGCTTCGACTTGTAGTTTATGATCTTGAGTCATAGTATTTTTTATGAATACATTTTGGTAAAACTTTTCTGTATTCACCCTCCAGACAATTGTTAAGAGTTGATATTCTTCCACTCTAGAAAGAAAATAATAACCAGTTATGTGCGCGGATTAACAAGTATTTTCTTTATCTTAATCATTCACTTAAAACTAAAGATAATAGTGCTTGACGAGCATAAATGCCATTTTCTGCCTGTTGGAAATAATAAGCATAAGGTGTTTTATCTACATCAACAGTAATTTCATCAATACGTGGTAGCGGATGCAGAATTTTGAGGTTCTCTTTTGCTCCTATTAAATCGGTAGCACGTAGGACAAATTGTGCTTTTACATTAGCGTATTCGGATGGATCAAGACGTTCTTTCTGTACACGAGTCATGTAAAGGATATCCAACTCTGGTAAGACTTCTTCAATGTTAGTATGTAGACTATAAGTAGCACCTTTTTCGTTCAACATATGCAGAATATGATTTGGCATTGCTAGTGCTTCTGGGGCGATAAAATAAAAATGGTTGCCATTAAATTTTGCCAGCGCTTGTGACAGAGAATGAACGGTACGACCATATTTTAGGTCACCAATCATGGCGATATTCAGACTATCCAGCCGTTGCTGGGTTTCCTGAATAGTGAATAGATCCAGTAAGGTTTGAGTCGGGTGCTGATTTGCACCATCACCGGCATTGATAATCGGGGTATGACCAGAAAATTCAGAGGCCAGACGCGGTGCACCTTCTTGTGGATGGCGTATCACGATAGCGTCAACATATTGGCTGATAACGGAAATAGTATCTGCCAGTGTTTCGCCTTTCTTTCCCAGGGAAGTATTACTACTATCTGAAAAACCGACAACTGAAGCACCAAGACGGTGGATGGCTGTTTCGAAAGAGAGGCGAGTACGAGTAGAAGCTTCAAAGAAACAACTGGCGATAACCTTGTGTTTCAGCAATTCAGGCTGTGGTCTGGTTTTTAGTGCGGCGGCAGTTTGCAATACCAATTCCAGATCCTCGCGGCTCAAATCATTTATCGAGATGATATGTTTGCGATATAACGGATTAGCCATTTTTCACTCTCCTCTAATACTGACATCCGGGTGTAGCGATCATCAATTGATTACCGGGCAAAAAAAAGCCCCTCATTGAGGGGCATTAAATGATCGGTTTAGCTGCGGGAAAAACAATGGCTGCTGGCTGCCTTCGGGCAGTTGCACTCGCACTTTAGCTTGACGAAAATAAGCGTTGTTTTCCATGATTTCTCCCGGCAAATTGCGGCGCATTATACTCGTGAAAAATCTCACAGCAAGTATTTGCCAGAAGAAAAATGATATTGGCAGCATCACACCTTTGTAGACATAATCCTGCCGATATTTAAATAATCAGATTTTCAAATCCTTTGCTAGTGTTGCCACCATTACCGCTTTAATGGTATGTATGCGATTTTCTGCCTGATCAAATACAATACTGCGTTTTGATTCAAAAACTTCATTGGTGACTTCCAGCCCGCCATACATACCAAACTCGGCTGCTAGTTGCTTACCTAATGTTGTTTCTTCATCATGGAATGCAGGCAAGCAGTGCAGGAATTTTACCTGTGGATTACCTGTCATTTTCACCACATTCATATTTACTTGATAAGGTTTCAGTAGACTAATTCGTTGTTGCCAAATTTCTTTTGGCTCTCCCATCGAAACCCAGACATCGGTATAAAGAAAATCAGCATCTTTAACACCTTCGGCGATATTTTCAGTTAACGTAATTTTACCGCTGATTTTTTCAGCCAGTTCTTGGCATTCAGCAACCAGTGTCGTGTCTGGCCAGTATTCTTTAGGAGCAACCAGTCGAACATCCATACCTGTCAATGCAGCGGCTTCTAGCATACTATTCCCCATATTGTTACGGGCATCACCCAGATAGGCAAATTTGATTTCTGACAGCGGTTTCTCTGGTTGATGTTCTTGGATAGTGAGTAAATCTGCCAGTAACTGGGTAGGATGAAATTCATCGGTCAGGCCATTCCATACGGGGATACCGGCGTGTTCTGCCAGTGTTTCAACAACCTTTTGAGCATAGCCACGATACTGAATACCGTCATACATGCGACCAAGTATACGAGCGGTATCTTTAATTGATTCTTTATGGCCAATTTGGCTACCACTAGAGCTGAGGTAAGTGATATTTGCCCCTTGGTCAAAAGCAGCTACTTCAAATGAACAGCGAGTACGTGTGGAATCTTTTTCAAAGATCAACACAATATTTTTGCCTGTTAATAAAGCTTTTTCTGTGCCGGATTTTTTAGTCGATTTTAATTCAGCGGCCAGTTTTAGAAAGGCGTAAATTTCTACTGAAGAAAAATCAAGTAACCTTAGGAAATTACGTTGATATAACGGATTCATTATTGGGTGCCTCTGCATTCATTTGTGCATTTATATTCAATTTATATCTATAAAAATTCAATTTCAACTCTGTATTAGATTTCTTTGACGTAAATAGTGGTTAGGCTGACTGTGGTGTGGGAGAATGAACGCCAGGACAGCCAACTGATTGAGGGCATTGGGTATGGCAAATCAAAAAGACTTAGAAGAACAGCGCGAAGAAACGCGCCTTATTATTGGAGAATTATTGGAAGATGGTAGTGATCCAGATGCGCTTTATGCCATTGAACACCACTTTTCTGCAGAAGATTTTAATCTATTAGAACAGGCTGCTGTTGAAGCCTTTAAATTAGGTTATGAAGTGACCGATGCGGAAGAATTGGAGATTGAGGATGGCACTATCCTTATGTGTTGTGATGTTATTAGTGAATGTGGATTGAATGCAGAGCTGATCGATACCCAGGTTGAACAACTGATGAATCTGGCCGAAAAAATCGGTGTCAACTATGATGGCTGGGGTACTTACTTTGAAGATCCTGACGCACAAGATGATGAGGACGATCTACCGGAGCACGGAGGAGATAGGTTTCATTAAGGTATCGAGGTAAGAAATGATAGAGGGATAGCTTACAGGTTTCCACTCTGTAAGTTGCCCTTTATTAATTTAAAGTGTGGTTAATTCTTATTTCGTTTTTATAGGTTATAGAAATTTATATTTCAATTGAACTGAACGTTAATCTCTGCTGATTTTTCAAAGTAGAGCTCCCATTGCTAAGAAAATAGCCATTACGGTTATCATTCCTCCACCTAGTATGTTCACTAACCTCATTCTTTTTTCAGTAAAAGATGCGCGCGAACTCACTGCATGCGCGGCAGCGACCCATGCTGTATCTATCACTAAGCCTAAGCCAATCGGTATCAATGAGAAACTGAGCAGGGATAAAATAGGGCTGTCTATTCCTTCGGCTAAAAAGCTTGGGACTATCGTACCAAACATAATCAATGCTTTTGGATTCGTTGCGCCAACGATTATTCCTAGCGCTAATGTCTGTTTATTTTTCTTGGAACTAATATTCTCTCCAACTCGCAGTGGCTTCGAAAAAAAAAGATACTGGAAACCGATGACCAGTAAGGCAATAGCGCCCAGCAGACGAATGACCATTAAAGCTGTGCTGGATTGTGTGAGCAAAGAGCCAATTCCCAAGGCAAGGACCACGGCAACGCAATAGGTTCCGATTGCATTACCAATCACTCCACGTAATGCGTTGGCCCGTCCTACTGACAGCGCTTGCCCCACAATGAACATGATACTTGGGCCAGGAACAGCGATCAGTATTGAGCTAGTTAGCAAGAGCCCTAACAAACCTTGAAGTGTAGTAAAATTTGTGAACATAAAGTAGCCTTCGTCATCTAGTGCAGGGGCATGAATTTTTTAGATAAAAATGGTTATCCTGCCCCTGACGTGTTAGTTAAATTTCGCTGTACATATCTAATACAATATAATCATGATTGTTTGGCAAGCAATGCCAATGTTGGCTGAATCCGCAGCGCTTCTGCAATCTCCTCTTCGTTCATGAGGGGATAGCACTTTTCGACAAACTCATCAAGCACTGGCAACATGCTTCGGCGCTCTTCAATGCCGAGTGCACAGGCGCAGGCATTGAAAGCGACATTCCTGTACTGATCAACATTGGTCTCGGTATCTACATAGTCATCAATATCCCAACGACCAATAAGACTTTCTTGCATATGAAAGGCACTCACTTCTACACCCTCGCGGAAAACGTGAAACACGGGGTGAATATAAGCACTTTGAGAAGTGTCAAAATGATCAGCTGGTAACGTAAAGTAATGTGTAGGGAGTTCTCCATTGCCATACCGATGGAATCCATATTCGAATACCACCTCAAGGCGATTTTGCTTATTTCCCCAACGCTCGTTGTTATATTCTCGCGAAAATGGAGGCCATACGCGAGCGCACACAACACTTGCATCATCACATTCTTCGAATGTGACTATGTTTCCGAAATAGCTGAAAAGCTCAAATAGTGGCATGCTTGTACTGACAAGATCTACGAGAAACTTGGAGAGAGATACCAGCGCATCAGAAGGATTATTAAGGGGTATTCTGTATTCAAATATTGGTTTGAGAGCTATGCCGTGATATTTCTCAGCAATGATATTTCCAAGCGCTTGAATATTACATCGAAAACCATGTACAAATCCGGAAGCGGCATCTGGATCATTAACTCGCATAGGAGCACCAATAAAATAGAGCCCAGGTATGTTCACTGACTCCCAGCTTGATGTAAGCAAACAGTATTTGCCTTTGCCATCAACATCTGGTCGAACAGTATCCATATCGAAAATATCTGATAAGGTATAGTTGAATCCACAACATACAATGACATCGTCAACGATACCTGTTCGTTTCATCCATCTTGGTGGAGACCAATGGAGGCAAGGTGTCTCGTAGCTAACCAATAATTGTCCTTTATGCTTCCCATTAGCGATTCGACGAATTTCAACAATGCGGTCACTGACAATATTGTTGTTGGATTTGAGTTGCATTAAATCGAAAACATCTGAGACTTGAGCACGTAAATCATGCACATTATGAGTCTGCCGGGCGAATAGCGGTAATGATCTCGTGACAACACGTGTTTCGGCTGTGATATCGATAAGGTGGTGTGCAATTTCGAAAGCAGAGTTACCTCGTCCAAGTACCACCACGATTTTATTTCTATAGTGCTCAGCAGCGGTATTTGGATCGAAGTTTTCATAAAAGGTACAGGTCTCAGCATTAAGTCCTTTAATATCTGGCACAATTGGTTTTGATACACCGGTAGCACAAAATATTCGATCCGCTGAGATATGCAGAGAATCAGAAATCTCGATAATAAAACGCTCATTCTCTTTCATTATTCGTCGAACGCGCATATTAGTGTGTATACATTTTGTGAGTTCCATTTTGTCAGCCACATATTTTAGGTACTCTTTATAGAGTTTCGCTGATGGCCAATGTGCTGATGTCCATTCTGTAAATCGAAGTTTTGGATCTCTCGCGACATCTTCAGCATCAATAGTACTGAGAGTGTGCCAGTCATAACGCATCCGATAGGTATGATTGTCTCCGGGAACATATTTTTTGTTGAGAGAGATCAATTCTCCACATACAGGAAATCTATCCCATTGACCACCAACAGTCTCGTTTGCTTCAAGTAAGAGATATTCAATACCGCGTTTACTAAATTCAAGGGCCATATTTAGCCCAGCAGGACCGCCACCAATAATAATATTAGGATAATGGTTTCGCATTATACTTATCTCCGCTAGTGATAATATTAAGATAATGAAATTTCATTATATTTACCTCTTGTGCTGATGAATTGATATAAGGATTTAACATTTATCTCTGCTTAATTTTAAGCTCTTTCATAATTTATTTTTAGTGATGTCAGAAGGGGGATAGATCAACTTCCCTTCTTTAAAAACTAAAAAATTTGGCTAATGAAATATATTATTTTCTCTAAGGAACTATTTATTAAAAATAATGTTTATGGATGAAATTCCTGCCTCTTAATTGAATTTTTTATCCATAATGCATGCGGGAAGGATACTCTCAAATATCGATACGAATTTCAAATATAAAGTTATGATTAGTTGATTCAGCAATGCCATATATTATTTGTCATCTATAATAATGGAGTGATAATAAAACGTAATAAACTTCCAATTATTAATTGAGGAAGTGTTTTTGATAAGATTTTTGTAATTATTTATACCAATTTAACTTGAGTATTAATATTTCAATATCTTAAAGGTAATGTTAACGATATTTCTCTGGGACAAATTGTTTTAATCCAGTCCGGAAATAATAATTTGTTACACATGATTAAGATGGTGAATTCAGATATTGTACTGTTTCAGCTGATAAAGTTTCTTTGACCTTGAATAAGATGAAAAACTAAATTCAAATTATAGCCTAAAATTCTATCTTCGATGGGGAAGAGGGATAAATGAGAATATCAATAATTTCATCAAACAATACTTTCCAAAAGAATAACATTTAAGTAAGGATCAAATGGGGAGAATTTTAGCTATGTAAATGCAGAGGATATATACTCAAGACACTTCAAAGTGCATGTTTGAAAAACGATTATATTGTTGAATTTAAATGTTTTTATGTCTGGCGGCTCAAGCATCTTGAAGTTCATTCGGTATATACCCAATAGATTTCAAGATGCATCGCGACAGTCAGGGAGCGAATCCCCGGGAGCATAGATAACTATGTGACCGGGGTGAGTGAGTGCAGCCAACAAAGAGGCAACTTGAAGGATGAAGGGTATAGAAGGGCAAAGCTCAGGAGGAGGGAACAAAACTTTGCGTTTCTATATGGATACAAATGACGAAGGTAAAGAAGTAGTAAAATTTAGCGTAATTTAATTAACAGAAGTGCAGAATTCTGAACGCTTCCTCTGCATAGCTGAATGTGTTCAGGATTCTGTGTCAGACCTTCGCTACCCATATTTTTTGTACAATATTCCAGCTATTAAGAGAAACCATCTCTTGAAAGAAAAGAGGGTCACTTTCTTATTTGGAAACGTCGGTACCGAAATATTGGGTAGAAATGCGCAGATAGGTACCATCAGTTTTAATGTCGGAGAGTGCCTTATCGATAGCTGCTTGTAATTCTGGTTCGCCTTTACGAATTAGAATACCGACCTGATCGCCATTGGGTTCAGATGCGACAACTTTCACCGGTGCATTAGGTTTGTGTTTTTTAAAGTCCAGATAGGACAGATTATCATTAATGGTTGCATCAGCCCTGCCTGTAGCAACCAGATCGATCGCCTGATTAAATCCTTCTGTAGGGACGATTGCCGCACCAAAACGTTTTGCTAACTGCGCATAGTTGCTGGTTAAGCTATGGCTTGATGTTTTACCTTTCAGGTCACTAAACGCCTTGATATTGTCATTGTTTTGGCGAGTGATAAGTACGGCTTTGGAGATAATATACGGAGTGGAAAAGTCATATTTTTTCTTGCGCTCTGGCGTGATAGCGACTTGGTTGAGTACAGCGTCGTAGCGTTTGGCATCCAGCCCGGCAATAAGCCCATCCCATTTGCCTTCAGTGAACTCTGCTTTGACATTTAGGCGATGGGCAATTTCGCGGCCAATCTCAACGTCAAAACCGGTTAAAGTTCCTGAAGCATCGTGATAGGTAAATGGTGGATAGGTTCCTTCGGTAGCGATTTTGAACACACCCGTTGATTTAATCTTATCAAGGCTAGATTCTGCACTGGCAGAATGTACAATGCCGAATTGAATGACACCAGCTAATAATGCGGTAAAAAATACTTTCATTTTGTTTCTCCAATCTGTCAAAAAATTTATTTATTTGATCATCATTGATTGATGTAAAGAGCAATGATGACAAGGGATTTTTAATGGTGGGTTATATCTCCCAATCCGGTAAGGTATTGGTTAAGGTTGAAACAAATTCCACAGTACGTTGTTTCAGGGCACGGGTAAAAATCGTTTTTGATGTTCCTGATTCGATAATTTCCCCAGATTCTAAAAATATGACGTTGTGGGCAAGATTAGCGGCCAGACGCAGATCATGGGTAGCCATTAACATAGTGGTCCCTTCTTTGGCTAACTGCTTTAATACGGCAACAACTTCCTGGGACAATTCTGGATCAAGCGCGGAAGTTGGCTCGTCGCATAATAACACTTTGGGCGAAAGTGCTAGTGCCCTGGCAATCGCGACACGTTGCTGCTGACCACCGGATAGAGTGGCTGGCGAGACATCAGCCTTGTGCAGCATACCCACCTTTTCCAGCAGTTCAAGCGCTCGATTTTTTGCCTGTTCATGTGACCATTTCTGAACCCAGATTAGCCCTTCCATAATGTTTTCAATGACGGTGAGGTGGGGAAAAAGCTGAAAGTTTTGAAACACCATGCCGGTTTGTTGGCGGATCCGTTGTACGTCCTTGTGAGCAATTCGCTCTTTACCGATGAAGGTCATGCTTTCATTGCCAATTTGCAGCTTCCCGGCCTGAGGAATTTCTAATAAGTTGATACAGCGTAACAGTGTGCTTTTGCCGCTTCCTGATGGACCGATCAATGCAGTAAGGTTGCCTTCCTCAATGGTAAGATCGATATTTTTCAGGACTTTTTGCCCGTTAAAACTTTTTTCAATGCCGTTGAGCTGTATCATTTTCTAATTCCTTTGTGTCACTCTTTTGCGAAAATTTCTTTTCCAGACGGGCTTGTAATGATGATAATACTGAACTGATGATTAGATAAATTATTGCAGCTTCGGTGTAAAGAATGAGAGGTTGATAAGTCACGGCGGCAATACGTTGTGCGGCAAGAAAAAGTTCCGGTACTGTGATTACAGAGGCCAGTGAAGTATCTTTCACCAGTGAAATAAAAGTGTTTGAGAGAGGTGGAATAGCGATTCTAGCAGCCTGAGGCAGAATGATTCGGCGTAATGATTGGGGCCAGCTCATACCGATAGAATAAGCGGCTTCCCACTGCCCTTTTGGCACGGATAATAAAGTCGCGCGGATTATCTCAGATGTATAGGCGCCGATATTCAGAGTGAAACCGATAACGGCTGAGGTAAATGCGGCTAGCGTAATGCCGACGCTGGGTAGAGCATAAAAAATAAGAAACAGTTGTACAAGCAGTGGTGTACCACGGATTAGCCATACATAGAATTTGGCGACAGCAACAAAGGGCTTTGGTCCATACAGCCGGATTAGTGCAACAATAAAACCCAGTATGATACCAAGAGTAAAGGTAATAAGTGTGAGTGGAATCGTGAAAGTAAAGCCAGCATAAAGCATAGGCCAAAAAGAATCGAGTACTAAATTGAACCAGGAGGGTTCCATATATTTTCCCTATTGTATGAATATAACAATATATTTATATATAATTTTTCAAATATCATATGGCAAGCTAGTAGTTTATATATATAAAATAAAGTTATATCATATTGCATTTTTCGATATATCGAAAAATTTGTATAAATTAATATATTTTATATTTGATTGAAATATTACCTAATTGCTCAGATAAACGAGGTTAACGATAAGGTTCCCTGGTCGGAATTTGTATCCGACTTTTAGGGAACGAGGACATTTAAGTAAGAGATGTGTCACTTATTCGGCAGTATTGACGCCAAAGTATTGAACCCAGATGCGTTGGTAAGTGCCATCAGTTTTTATATCAGTTATTGCTTGATCAATGGCAGTTTTTAGTTCTGATTCTCCTTTGCGGAGTAAAATAGCTGTCTGCTCTGCATTGGGATGGGAAGCAACAATTTTCACCGGTGCATTTGGTTTGTGCTTCTTATAATCCAGATAAGATAGGTTATCGTTGATTGTCGCATCGGCTCTGCCGGTACTAACTAGCTCTATTTCCTGGCTAAACCCATTAGTGCCGATGATTTCTGCACCGTTATGTCTTGCAATTTGGGCGAAGTTATTGGTCAGAGTATGTGCTGAGGTTTTGCCTCGTAAGTCGCTGAATATTTTTATGCTGTCGTTATCTTTATGGATTATAAGCACAGCTTGAGATGTGATATATGGAATGGAGAAATCATATTTTTTCTTGCGTTCAGGCGTAATTGCAATTTGATTAATGACAGCATCAGAGCGTCCAGCATCCAACCCGGCAATAAGTCCATCCCATTTTCCTTCGATAAATATGGGTCTTACATTTAGTCGCTGTGCAATTTCACGACCGATATCAACATCGAAGCCTGTTAAAGCACCTGAAGCATCATGGTAGGTAAATGGTGAATAAGCCCCTTCGGTTGCAATTCTGAATACACCCGTTGATTTAATCTTATCAAAAGTTGATTCTGCATTGGCTGAATGTACAAGACTGAATTGAATAGTATTTGCCAATAATAGGGTAAGAAGTATTTTCATTTTATTTCTCTAGGTTATTAAAAGTTGGTGACGTAATTTATCTGGAAATACGTGAGCGTTATGTGTTGTTAACTTAATAATGTCTACCAGAATAGATTGTTAGGATTAATAAATAATCGACTATTAAATTAAACCAAAACACATGATAATTAAACCCGTAATTAGTAATAAATATTTATTTTTGTGAATTTATTTACAATATAATATGATAATTCTAATGATTTATATATAAAATAAAATTATATCATATTGTGATTTTAAATATATAAAGGTGATAAATTAATGAAATGAATAATTATTAGGTATTGTCCTATTAAGAGAATAAGGATTGTTATTTTCAATATATTCTATGATATTTATATACCCGTAATCATTGAAGATGCTTGATTTTATCCGAAATGGAGATCATTATCCTCGCTATGAAAATATTTATTACATCAGAACAAAAAATCAAACTTGAGCGTCTTCACGACACCACTCGCGATGGTCGAGTACGAGACAGAATAAAAGCTATCCTTCTGGCTTCTGAAGGGTGGAGTTCTGTGATGATCGCCCAGGCATTGCGACTCCA
>NZ_KL543987.1:28971-93045 GCF_000711895.1 Photorhabdus australis DSM 17609 | reverse complement strand
CCTCAAAACTGACTTTCCTATCCGCATTCACCGCCGCCGTTTGCTGGCTGGCCGTTTTCGCCGACACTTGCACATCTTTCACCGCCGCCGTGCTGGTTAAGGTCGCGGTGACCTGTCCCTGTGCGTTACTCACCGAATTGCTTTGTTTCGTCAGTTTTAACCCGGCCTCCGTTTTATTTATCTGCCAATCAATGTCGATCGGTTTATCCACCACCAGATTGCCATACGCATCCTTCACCGTTGCCGTGAAGGTATAAGTGTCGGTACCGTTATCATAGAGCGGCCCCGTTTTGTCTACCGTCACACGGGTGACTCGATAGCTGGCATTAGGTTCAGTAAAGCTGACTTTTTTATCCGTAGTAACGCGTTCGCCATTAATACTGACACTAACTTGTATATCTGATAATGGTGTTGTACTTGTTAGTGTTGCAGTCTGTTGTCCATTTTTATCTGTTGCCTCTGAATCAGGTTTTAATTTCAATCCAGGATCTTTTTTATTCGTATCCCAAACCAATTTAGCATTCTCTATCGGCGTCTTTTTGTCAGCGCCAAGCAGAGTAGCCGTGTAGATATATTTCGCATTTCCATCAGCAATTAAAGGATCTGCTGTATTAACATGCAAAGAAATATTACGTTGTAATACATGAGTTTGTATCTGCACCCTCTGCTGATCATCTTTACTTGTACCTGTTATAGTATAGTCATTTTTTCCATCCGGCTGATATTCCGGTAATTGAATCGTATAACCTTTGGTATTTTCTATATTTATAATTCCCCCATTCTTCTGGAATAATTCAGGTATATCCCAAATAATATTTTTAAATGGCGTGTCTGATTGAATTTGTATTGGTTTAACTTCACCACCGTAACCACTGATTTCTATTATAGGAACTAGTAATCTAAAATGTTTCTGCTTTTTCAGATAATTCAAAATAATGTTATTATTTCTTTCAACTAAATCGTAGCGACTTCCTGCCAGGCTTCGTAGTGAATCAACATTTTCTGGTGAAAGTTGTTCTGATAACGGAACACCAAATCGGTAATTCACATTGAATGAAAATATGCCATCACTTTTCCCCTCTTTCCCTAATTTATAGTCAACTCCTGCTGTAATCAGTGGAACTGGCGTATAATTCAACCCAATAGTTGCTGCATATGGGTCTTTTTGTCTATTGTTTTTGCCGAATAACGCAACATTATTACCAAAATATTGTTCATATTTTATTTTAGCACCGAGTGACGGCATTGAAGGTAAATACATATCAGCAATAAGGTCATAACCATTTGCAGGGCGTTCATAATAATTGGTTAAATCACGAGAGTTATGCCAATCACTCAGACGGAAATATGCATTAGTGGACATTTTTAGATAATTAGTCCACAGTTCACCCCCCAGACTAAATCGGCTATTGTTACCTGTTAAGTCGTTATCATAAAAAGTGTTCGCACCATACATCCAGTCATTTATGAATAAACGGGTTCCAATGCCCAAATTCACAGTATCACGGCTATCTTTATGACGATATCCATATTGGCTATAAATAAGCCAATGATCTTTATCGTCATAGAAAGGAACCAGTAAGTCCACAGAACTTTCATCCAGACGCCCATGATGATCAATATTCAAATTAATTTTAGCGGTACCAAACTGTGATAACCATTTCTGAGTATTACTGGTTATCTGACTATTTAATTTATTGACAACATAATTCCGCGCTAATTTTTTCGGATCTTCTTTTAATAATCCAAGGAGTTCAGGGCCACGCGATAGAATTAAGGGGGGAGTATTTTGGCTATCTTCTTTATGGCTCTCATCTTTATGACCATTTTCATATAGCTGAGGTATTTTTAGTTTTTCACTGCTATCGTTTTTTTCTATTGTACTTCTCTTTGATAAAAATTTACCACACCGCCTCTGCTCTGGTCGCTTTTTCTCTTTATGGGTAACATTTTCGTGTAATTTCTTATTAACCTGTCCAGTTGTCTGTTTTTTTCTATCAATATCATGCTTGATAACAGCTTCTGAATGATCCTGACAATTTTCAACATTAACCAGAGGCTTTACCGGTTCAGATAAAGCAGGATAACTGTTTAGTATTAGCGGTATAAGCACTGTAAATAAAAAACAGGCTATTAGCACACTCTTACTTACCTTATAACTTATTACATTACGAAAAATACGATTGATGTTCATCAGTAATACCATAAAGTTGTTGCCATTATATTGAGTTATAGCTACTGAGCACATTAAATGACTTTTTATAATTTTGTATAATGAAAATAAATTATCAGCCGATAACCATTAGTAATCACTTAGCGAAAACTACCACAAACTATTTTATTTCCCAGAACAGTATTAATTTTTTACACCATTTTTTTGTCAAAATATAAGAAAAAAACCCGTTGTACAAATATTTCAACGGGTTTTCCACTTATTATAATAATGATTTCACACTCAATTATTGTTATTTTTCAGGTAGTTGCACTCTAACATTAATCACTCGTCCATCAGGGATATCACATAGTTCACCATCATGGTAATAAATCACTTCCCCGTGATCATTGACACCCTTAACACGCTTATTTTGAGCAAATATCGGCGCATCTTTATTTTGACGATGATAGCATTCGATGGTTATATCACCGCTGGATGAATCGACCGATTCACAAACCCAAATCAGATTTAATCCATTGCTGTCTGCCGGAACGATAGTGCCGCCATGAATTCCCCATGCTCCATCTTTTGCAAAACCATTACAGCCTCTGATGCGATATTTCCCTGTCGCTATCCGCTCGACTGTCACGCCTTCCGCTTCACGAGTTAGCTCGTAAGTTCCGTCTGGATGAATATCTACAACTGGACTGGAAACTTTAAGGTTGCCGTTAGTATCCGATTTAGCATTGCTTGTTGACCAAACTTTGTACCAGGGATTCCACTTCTGAATGTTACCGTCACCATTGTGTGCTCTATAGTATAATTCGCTCTTTGGCAAGTATGTGGCTTGAATCATTAGTTCATAGTTCTTAAAAGTTCCATATCCCCCTGAAAATCTAATTCCTGGACCATACACACCCGGGCCGTTTAATCCTGCTGGATATGCAAAATATGTCGAATTTTGAGGAATATTATCATAATTATCGATTGTAGAAGCGGTATTATTCCCAACCACAACCGGCTTTGTACTAATAAATTCTAAATCGATATTTTTTACATCTGTTACAATTTTTTGTCCTAATGCTCTATTTAATTGGTCAGAGAGTTTAACCATATTCCCATCGTCCAAAACATCATTACCGGAATATGTCGCAATAAAATTAGCCACAACAGATGCTATTGTCGACGATTGACGCAATACCTTATTAAGCAAATGAACCGTAATATTATCCGGTGGGAACCCAGTATTCAAACTCTGGCTCTCTTCATACTTTTCCTGGCTCACCACATTGGCATTATTACTAATAGAAAAAGCCTTAAAATCATTTTTTTGACTCATATATCCTCCTGAAATTAAATAACGTCATTTTACGATCAATATATTGAATTTTTGTAAAGTAATTTTCTATAATTTATTTACAATCTAGTTTAGCTTAGAAAAATAATAATGGAAATTGTTGCAACTTAAATTGACCACTATTTTTTATAATTGATAGCAATGAAAAACCAAATACCTCGAAACCAGACATATATCAAAAATATTTTCATTCAATATATGGAAATAACGCTTTTTCATTCATTACCCTCACGAAAATATTTAAAAATGTCTCATCGATCAATAATCACCAGTAATCACTTAAAGGAAGAGCAACCAAATCGAACTTTGTACTCGTCGCACCCGGCAGGTAAACTACCCTTCTTTTTGTTTTACTGCCAAAAGTGAAGAGAAATAGTGAGTAACATAAAATTAATCGTCGGTCTGGCTAATCCCGGTGCTGAATATGCTCAAACCAGACACAACGCCGGAGCCTGGTATGTTGACCTGCTAGCACAGAGCCACAATCAGTCACTGAAAGAAGAGAGTAAATTTTTCGGTTATACCGCCCGGATCAATATATGTGGTCATGACATTCGTCTGCTGGTCCCTACGACATTTATGAACCTCAGTGGTAAATCTGTCGCGGCCCTTGCTTCTTTTTATCGTATCCAACCAGATGAAATTCTGGTGGCCCATGATGAACTGGATTTACCGCCCGGGGTGGCAAAAATGAAACTGGGCGGAAGTCATGGCGGCCATAATGGCTTGAAAGATATTCAAAATAAATTTGGCAATAACCCTAATTTTTATCGCTTACGAATTGGTATCGGTCATCCTGGTGATAAAAATAAAGTTGTTGGCTTTGTACTGGGAAAACCCTCAGCCAATGAACAAAAGCTGATCGATGATGCGATTGATGAAGCACTGCGCTGTACTGACATCCTGATAAAGCAAGATATGGATAAGGCAATCAATCGGTTACATGGTTTCAAAGCCAGTGCCTAATGCACAAAATAGATAAATCCTGTTTGCAAGATCGTGATAGCTCGTCATTCCGTGTATAATGGCGCCAATTTTTTTCTGATTCATCACAAAGGCTCATGCAGCCTTTTGATTTATAAGTAATTTAAGGTGAAAATTTATGGGATTCAAATGCGGTATCGTTGGCCTGCCTAACGTCGGGAAATCAACATTATTCAATGCACTGACCAAAGCAGGTATCGAAGCAGCAAACTTCCCGTTCTGCACCATCGAGCCAAATACTGGTGTAGTACCTATGCCAGATCCACGGCTTGAGCAACTGGCTGAAATTGTAAAACCTCAGCGAATTTTACCGACCACAATGGAATTCGTGGATATTGCAGGTTTGGTGAAAGGTGCATCAAAAGGTGAAGGTCTGGGTAACCAATTTCTAACCAACATTCGCGAAACGGAAGCTATCGGCCATGTTGTGCGCTGTTTTGTCAACGACAATATCATTCACGTTTCCGGTCAGGTTGACCCTGCTGCTGATATTGAGATTATCAATACTGAATTAGCCCTTTCCGATCTGGACACTTGTGAGCGAGCTATTCATCGCGTCCAGAAAAAAGCTAAGGGTGGTGATAAAGATGCCAAAGCAGAATTAGAGGTGCTGGAAAAATGTCTGCCTCATCTGGAACAAGCTGGTATGTTGCGAGCATTGGATCTCAGTAGCGAAGAGAAAGCTGCTGTCCGTTACCTGAGTTTCCTGACCTTAAAACCTACTATGTACATCGCTAACGTCAACGAAGATGGTTTCGAAAACAACCCGTATTTGGATGCTGTTCGTGCAATTGCTGCACAAGAGGGTTCCGTGGTTGTACCGGTTTGTGCTGCGGTAGAAGCTGATATTGCGGAGCTGGAAGATGATGAACGCGAAGAATTTATGGCTGAGCTTGGTCTGGAAGAACCCGGTTTAAATCGCGTTATCCGCGCAGGCTATCAGTTATTGAATCTGCAAACTTACTTCACCGCCGGCGTGAAAGAAGTCCGGGCATGGACAATCCCCGTCGGCGCAACCGCCCCACAAGCAGCCGGTAAGATCCATACTGATTTCGAAAAAGGTTTTATCCGTGCACAAACCATCGCTTTTGACGATTTCATTGCTTACAAAGGCGAACAAGGCGCCAAAGAGGCCGGTAAAATGCGTTCAGAAGGTAAAGACTATATCGTTAAAGATGGCGATGTAATGAATTTCTTGTTTAATGTTTAATTGCCTGCTCCATTTCTAACTAGCCTCAAATTTAATCCAAAGCCTTCTGTAACAACAGAAGGCTCTGAAACTCGTGAGAAAAATTGAAATAATTTCCTATTTATCACTAAATTCCTCTTAATTAATACCCGTCCTTAAGATTTCATTATTATATTCACCCGCTATACAAGTTTTCACTATCCAATAAAAAATCACTTTATTAATGTATTCTTTTCTTATATTTAACTTTATAAAACCCCATTCCATCAGAACAAGTAAAATATATTTTACGAAAATATTATTAACCAATAACCCACCATAATTAATGATGATTTTTATTTACAATTATTTATTTAAGATAAATATCAGTAAAAAACAAATCAACCAATAATTAATTGATAATAGTTTCATTATTATAAGATAATAAATACACCTCTGAACAATATAATATTGAATTATTCAATAAATAATAACAAAAAACAATTTTTACGATAATAGACTTTACATACTCCATTTTTACACTATTATTAAGATATTGGATATATAATTCTAATCCATTGTCCAAATATTTTTATTTTTCAGAAAAATATATTCATTACATACAATGAAACCATATATCATTGATATAAAATAAATTATAGTTCCTTAATTCATATTGGGTAAAAAATTAATAGTTTATCTAATAAATCCATGAGGGAAATAATTATGAAAGATATATTAACCAACTCTGACCATGAACTTAGAAAAGCACAAGAATGGATAGAATACATAAAACTCAAAGAAAGAAGATATCTTAAGACATGGGAAAATTCAGATAATGGTTTTATTCACTTCTCAAAAATTGAGAATCTTTCTAACGTACAGAGCCCCGCAAATATCGCAGTAACCGATAAATATGCTGTATTTGCCAAGAAATTTGCCACATCATGTAAATATCCCGTTAGCATCACTGAAGGTATGCAAACTATTATTAACTTATGTCGGTTAGCTTCAGGTTATGATCCTTTAGACCCGGAAGGTAATGGCAATGCTGAAAAATTTATCGCGTTTACTGATGAAATAGAAAAAGTGCCATTCCTCTCTTTATTGTGGTCAGACACAAAGATTATTATTCAACAAAGCCATGATACTGATGTCCTGATTGATTCTTTTGTCGACGCCTTTCGAGGGTTATCTCCCGAAGATAAAATTACAATCAAACTCTATCTAAAAGAGCTGATTCGCGCCGCTCTATCCTATGCTGATGAAAAAGAGAAACAATCTAATTTTGTACAATATGTGCTTAGTAAATCACCCACCAGCGTATCACTCTTATTGTATTCCTCTGTACTGACAATCAAAAAAGTCAATAACAAAGGTACTATTAAATTCACATCCAATTATACGCTGTCGCAAGCAGAATATAATCTCAGTCAGGCATCATGGGAAACTGTAAGACCAATATTTAGTAAAGAAAATAAAACAACCATAGAATGCCTGATTGACTATATGACAACTAAGGTAAAAACATGAAATAAATATCATACTAAATAAATTAATTGTTCTATATCAATGACATCGATCCCCATATATTATTTAAGTATAAAAAATAAATTACCCATAAATATAAATTTAATATAGATTAATTTCATAAGAAATATTTTATACCAATATGAAAACGTCACATGAATAACCATTTACATGTGAAGAATAAGTTAAATTACAATCTATCCATACTCAATATTTAATAGTGAAAAAATTTTACTTATGAATATAATTGATCCATATAAAAATTTATCTATTAGTAATTTAGAATCTATTAATACAAGTTTAAAAATAAGAATGTTTTTCGGAGGAAATCACTAAGACAGAAAAATAAAGCCAATAATATTAAATACATAATTACTAAGTAATCGAATTGTTAAAAATAGGGATTAACCCTACTCCCTATTTACAACAATACCATAACATTCAATATCTGGTTTAATAAATCTATTAAGGATAAAAATCATGGAAAATATCTTAAATAATCCTGATTATGAAGTTAAAAAAGCGAAAGAGTGGATAGAACATATTGAGAACGGAGGAACAAGGCTTCTTAAAGATTGGGAACGTTCAGACAATATTCTTATGGGTTATTCTGATGCTGGAGATTATTCTGATGTACAAAGTCCAGCTAATGGTGCAGCGACAGGAAGTTATACACAACTTGAGAGAGATTCTTCCTCATCATCCAGAGCTCCGCTAAGCATTACCGAAGGCTTACAAACCGTTATTAATATGGCCCGTGCCGTCTCCGGCTATAATCCTTTAGATCCTCAAGGCCAGGGTAATAAAAAGAATTTCTTCTCATTTACCGCAGAATTATCTGGTGTTCCGTTCCTTTCTTTACTGTCAACAAGCGTACAAAACGTTATCCAAAAAAGCCATGATGCGGATGTTTTGATCAACTCTTTCCTGGAAAACTTCTTAGGATTATCTCCTCAAGAGAAAGAGCAGATGAAAATCCCGCTGAGACAACTCGCTATCGCTGCATTATCCTATGCAGGTAAAAGGCAAACTCAATCCAATTTCGTACAAAGTGTTCTGGCTACCTCACCAAGAGGTGGTGTGTCAGTCTTCTTATATTGGTCTGAATTTGCAATTTCCGCTGCCCCAAATGATAAAGGCATTATCGAATTCAAATCCAGCTACCTGTTGCCACAAGCAGAATATAATCTACGATACGAATCATGGGTAAATGTAAGATCTGCATTCGAGAAAGCGCAGAAGGTATCATTAGAAGATTGGATTAACAGTATGACCACCCGGAGAAAACAAGGCAGTAATGTAAGAGCGTTTTGTATAGAATAATGCGGTGAAATAATCCTAAAATGGTGTCTGCAAAAGCGTGAGGTGGACACCATCCGCTTCATTAAACAGGCAATAAACTGATGTAATTACTTTCAGTTGATCCAGTTCTCAACACGAAGACCAGCAACCCGTTCAAATTCTCGCACATTATTGGTTACAATAATCAATCCCTGGCTTCTTGCGTGCCCTGCTATTTGATTATCATAAGCCCCGATGCGTAAACCACTCCGCTCGAGTTCTGCAATAATCTGACCGGCATGTACAGCAGCCTTACTGTCGAAATCCAAAACCGCCAATCTAGCAACGAATCCCTCAAGTACCATCATATTAGCTTTTGGATTTCCCGATTTCTCTGCACCTTTAATCAGTTCCATCAATGTCACAGTGCTAATACACAACTGGTCGTGATAGAACTGAAAAGTTTTGCGCACTCTCTGGGGTCGGTTCTTAAGTGTGTAGATGCAAATACAAGTATCAAGCATGTATTTCAGCATCAGAACCCCTCACGCTCTTGTACTGACGGTTGATCGCGTTCTGCCATAAAATCGTCCGTAACACCAGGACCATCAAACCAGCTATCCCAAGACTCATCAACCGGAGTGATTATGCGAGTACGGCCTACAGCAATTATATCAACCTGCTTCACATCTTCCGGAAAAGCGACAGCTTTAGGAAGTCGAACCGCCTGAGAACGGTTGCTTTTAAATATCGTTGTTTGCACCATAAAATTTTCCTCATTTTGGGATATACCTAATGTATATCCACGATAAGCACTAAAATAAGACATGTCAATCAAATATCCCTGATTTTTCTTATTTAAACACTCCAGATGTATTTACTCTTACCTATAATATTACCAATCAATTAATAGAGCGGAATTTCCCACAACCCACATCATTATATTTTTCCGCGTTCAGACAGTAAAATATGACAAAGTCGACCTAAAGTCTGCACGGCTCGTTCCATTTTATCATCCCAATCAAAAGAGGCATTAAGACGAAATGCATGGTTAAATTGTTCACTGGTACAAAACATGCTGCCAGGCGCAATACTGATCCCTTCCGCCAATGCCAGCTGATAAAGCCGCTGCGCACTAAATAAAGGCTCAAATTCCAACCAAAGAAAATAACCGCCTTTAGGGCAATTCACTTTTACTGAAGCAGGCATATAGTCACCAATCGCCCGTAGCATTAAGTGCTGGCGTTGTTCCAATATACGGCGAAGACGGCGTAAGTGGTTGTCATATCCCCCTTCCGCAAGATAATCAGCAATTGCCAATTGCGTCGGCATGCTGGCAGAAACGGTACTCATCATTTGTAACTGCTGGATTTTCTTAGCATGTTTTCCTGCTGCAACCCAACCCACCCGAAATCCCGGCGCCAGGCATTTAGAAAACGAGGAGCAATGCATAAAGTTATTTTTACTGTCCAGCGCTTTTGCCGGTACGGGGCGTTGCTGATCAAAATAGAGTTCACCGTATACATCATCTTCAATGAGCGCGACCTGATTATTGTTAAGAATATCCACCAGCCGTAATTTATTTTCAGCAGATATTGTTCCCCCGAGCGGATTCTGGAAGTGAGTCATTAACCAACAGGCTTTTACTGGATATTTTTTCACCATCTCTTCCAATGCATCCAAATCAATCCCATTTTGTGGATCAGTTTTGATTGCCACCGCTTTCAGGCGTAGACGTTCAATTGCCTGTAAAGCACCGTAGAAAGCCGGCGATTCAATGACCACCCAATCGCCCGGCTCTGTAACCGACTGTAAACTGAAACTCAGTGACTCCATCGCCCCTGCAGTAATCACAATTTCTTCAGGAGAAACATGGATGCCATGCATTGCATAGCGGCGCGATATATTACGGCGTAATTTATCATTACCCGGCGGTAAATTCGCCAAAGAGCTATGCGGCGCTATTCGCCTTGCAACTGCCGCTAACGATTTGGAAAGTTTAGGCTGAATCAATAAGGATGGATCTGGAAATGCGGAACCAAAGGGAATAATCGCAGGATCTTTGCACGCCTGTAATACATCAAAAATAGAAGCGCTTATTTCCACGCTTTCACTTAAATGTAATCGCTTTCCTCCTTTTGCTGCGGCAAAGGATTGCAAACGTTTAGCGACGTAATAACCCGATTGAGGACGGGAAATGATCCATCCCTGGCTCTCTAATAATTGATAAGATTGAACAACGGTCATTAAACTCAAACCCGATAATTTCACTGACTCTCTCAGTGAAGGTAATTTATCTCCCACCAGCCAGGTACCATCTTCAATATGTTGAAGAATTTGCCGGGCAAATTGTTCATAACGCTTCATCAATTCAGATCTCCTCGCAAACTGTTATAGTAAATATATAGAAAACTGTCACTATTATAGTCATTTTTTTCATGTTTTACTTATCCGCACACATTTCCTGCCTTTATTCAAACTAAAAATAAGAGGTCACTATGTTTGGTTTAAGTGCCCTGGAACTGGCCAGAATTCAGTTTGCGTTTACCGTTTCCTTTCACATTATCTTTCCGGCGATTACCATCGGGCTGGCAAGTTTTTTAGCTGTACTGGAAGGGTTATGGCTGAGAACACGTCATACCGATTACAAACTGCTATATCATTTCTGGTCGAAAATTTTTGCCGTCAACTTCGGTATGGGCGTGGTTTCCGGTCTGGTTATGGCCTACCAGTTTGGCACCAACTGGAGTTTTTTCTCCGACTTTGCTGGTTCGATCACCGGCCCTTTACTGACTTACGAAGTACTGACTGCATTCTTTCTTGAAGCAGGTTTTCTCGGCGTGATGTTATTTGGCTGGGATCGTGTAGGTGAAAGATTGCATTTCTTTGCTACCTGCATGGTAGCTCTCGGTACGCTGATATCCACCTTTTGGATACTGGCATCCAACAGTTGGATGCAAACACCACAAGGCCATGAAATTATCAATAATCAGGTCGTCCCCGTCGATTGGCTGGCAGTAATATTTAATCCCTCCTTTCCATACCGTCTGGCTCATATGTGTACTGCGGCCTTCCTCGCCTCAGCATTCTTTATCGCAGCTTCAGCGGCATGGCATTTATTGAAAGGCAATGACTCGACAGCAATGAAAAAGATGCTCTCCATGTCGATGTGGATGATCTTGATTATTGCGCCTTTACAGGCATTGATTGGTGATGCTCACGGTCTTAACACCCTCAAGCATCAACCTGTCAAAGTCGCAGCAATGGAAGGTCATTGGGAAAATCTCCCCGGTGAAGCGACTCCGTTAATCCTATTTGGCATTCCTGACATGGCACGGGAAGAAACCCGTTATGCCGGGGAAATTCCTTATCTCGCCAGCCTGATTTTGACGCATAGCATAAATAAGCAAGTTCCCGCCCTTAAGGAGTTTCCCCCAGAAGACAGACCAAATGCACTGATGGTTTTCTGGTCATTCAGGGTGATGGTCGGCCTTGGTGTGTTGATGATTATTGCTGGCTGCTGGGGGCTATGGTTGCGCTATAAAAAACAGCTTTATCAATCAAAAGCCTTCCTGCGTTTTATGTTTTTGATGGCACCTTCTGGCCTGATAGCCATTCTTGCGGGTTGGTTTACCACCGAAATAGGTCGTCAGCCGTGGGTAGTTTACGGCCTGCTACGCACCAAAGATGCCGTATCTGCACACGGTGAAATGTATATGAGCATCAGTCTGCTGCTTTTTATCGTGGTTTACAGTTCAGTATTTGGTGTGGGTTACGCCTATATGATGAAACTTATCCGTAAAGGCCCCAAAAAGGAGTGAGAAAATGGGTATTGATCTGCCGTTAATTTGGTTCATCATCATTGTGTTCAGTACCATGATGTACATTGTGATGGATGGTTTTGATCTTGGCATCG
This sequence comes from Photorhabdus australis DSM 17609, assembly GCF_000711895.1. GTDB lineage: Bacteria > Pseudomonadota > Gammaproteobacteria > Enterobacterales > Enterobacteriaceae > Photorhabdus > Photorhabdus australis. Next base: position 80,654 of record NZ_KL543987.1, on the reverse strand, counting down.
GACTGCTTTATCCCACGGTGAAAAGTAGCAGCGACCGCGATTTGATGATGAACAGCGTTGCCCCCGTCTGGGACGGTAACGAAACCTGGCTGGTACTTGGAGGTGCAGGTTTATTCGGTGCTTTTCCTCTGGCTTACGCCGTTATCCTTGATGCACTAGCAATTCCTCTGACATTAATGTTATTCGGCCTGATATTCCGTGGTGTTGCTTTTGAGTTTCGTTTCAAATCATCCCCTGAACATCGCCATATCTGGGACAAAGCCTTTATCTGTGGTTCTGTTATTGCCACATTCGTTCAGGGAGTTGTTGTGGGCGCCTTTATACAGGGATTCCCGGTTGAAAACCGTACCTATATAGGGGGAGCTTTTGACTGGTTCTCACCCTTTCCGCTGTTCTGCGGTTTTGGGCTGCTCATTGCCTACGCGCTGTTAGGCTGCGGCTGGCTGATTATGAAAACTGAAGGCCATCTACAACAGGAGATGTACCGTGTCGCCCGTCCGCTCATTTTTCTGATGCTGGGTGTTATCGCCGTTATCAGCTTATGGACACCATTAACCCATCCGGCAATTGCAGAACGCTGGTTTAGCTTACCTAATTTGTTGTTCTTCCTTCCTGTGCCCCTGTTAGTTATCTGGTCCGGTTGGAAATTATTGCATTCAGTCAAACGCAGAGCACACTACACACCGTTTCTGTTAGCACTATTGCTGGTTTTCCTTGGCTACAGTGGATTAGGTATCAGTATCTGGCCTAACCTAATCCCGCCGGCAATCAGTTACGAAGCCGCGGCTGCGCCACCACAGAGTTTAGGTTTTATGCTAGTCGGCGCGCTGCTTATTATTCCCGTGATCCTGGTTTATACCTATTGGAGCTATTATGTTTTTCGGGGGAAAGTTAACCATGAACAAGGCTACCACTAATTACAACACCCGGCGCCCTTCTGTATGGAAACGGATAGGCTGGATGGTGATGATCTGGTTATGTAGTGTGATGGCTCTTTTTGCCGTATCCAGTTTGTTCCGCCTTTTGATGACAGCAGCAGGCATGAAATTAAAGTAATTGTTAACACTATTTAATAAATTGAGCTAAAGTTTTCATCAGTATTGCAGAACGGAATCTTAACCTGATGAAAACAAGTTCAAATAACACCATCTTCAAAAACCAAAAACTGTTTGTAATCAACTCTATTATAAATTTATTTTTACTTTTTATACTTTTATTGATCAATAAACCATCAATTCCAGATTTAATTCTACCGTTACTGATCATGTTAAGTATTACAAATGTGTATTTTCTGATAAGAGTGGTATATAACTCTGTTCCTGTCAAAGAATGGCAACATTCAAGATACAAAGCAGAAATTAACGCATTGAAACAAAAAAACAGCCATCTGGATTTTCTCTGCCAAAGCCATTTCAAAATACAAAATTGCAAGCTATTGCCTGAAAAGCTTCCAGAGATTTTTTCTCATCTCAATCGCCTGATCCCTTTCTGTGAAGCCAAAATCATCCTTTATCCATCGCAACAAGAATATTTTTTCCGTACTCCCCACCAGTGCCCTTATTTCAATATGCCTCTGACCATGAGGTGGAATCTGGATGATAATATTGATAACTATGGAACACTCTGGATAAAGACACATAGAAATAGTGATCTCACCCCGGACGAAAAGAACCTGGTTCAAGATGTTGTTGCCTTAATGACAAGTAAGTTATTCCAGGAAAACCAAATCCAATGCCATCAACAAAGCATTTTGGCGGCGGAGAGAGCCTCTATTTCCCGTGAACTCCATGATTCAATTGCCCAATCGCTCTCTTTCCTTAAGATTCAAGTTAATTGCCTGTATATATGTAGTGATAATTTATCTAAACAAAGTTTAGCCTCACTAAATATGATTAAAGATGAGTTGAATATCGCCTATCGTCAGCTAAGAGAATTACTTGCCGCTTTTCGGAACGAACAACCCCAATGCAATCTACAAGAATCTTTACAAGCTTTGGTTAATGAATTTAACCACCGTTTGGGCTTCAATATTGAATTCAATTACCTGCTGACACATCAACATATCCCTGACAATTACAGTAAACATTTAGTGCAAATTATTCGGGAGTGTTTAAATAACTGTTATAAGCATTCTGACGCGAACTGGATCAGTGTCCGTATTTATCCTATTGATGACAAAATCATTGTCGTTGTCAGTGACAATGGTCGAGGCGTCGATCTAAATACCAACAGCAAAGACAAATTTGGGTTAGCTATTATGCAAGATAGGGTTAACATCATGGGTGGACAATTACAGATAAAAAATCGTAAACAAGGCGGTACAGAAATAGAAATTCAGTTTTTATTAGACTAAAAAAGCATATGAAACCAAATTGTAAATACTGACGCAGCTTATTGAATGATAATGATTAGCATTTGTGTCAATTGCTGTTACACTAAATTTAGCCATACCAAATAATTATACTGTTAGTTAAAAAGGTAAACTCTCCGGAGGAATTTTGCGTGAATAGTAAAACAATTGAAGAAAAAAGCATTTATCGCCCTGCACCGCCGAGGCTTGTACAAGTAAAAAACATTTTTGATGTCACCCCCAATATGCGAAGAATTACTTTCGAGAGTGAATGTCTGAATAGTTACCCGACTGAATGTGAGGGTGGACTTTTAAAAATATTCTTACCGCTTCCGGGACAAACAAAACCGATATTACCCACCTTATCCCCAGAAGGCCCGGTATGGCCTGCAAATGAACTTCGTCCAATTACCCGCGCTTACTCCGTTCGGGCTCTCCGTACTGAACAAAAAGAGATCGACATTGAGTTTGCGCTGCATCAGGGTGGTGGTCCCGCTGTGGAATTTGCTTATAGAGCCAAAATCGGTGACTGGATAGGCATTACTAACCCCGGTGGCCCTGATCCATTGCTGCCAAAGGTCAGTCACTACTATATGGCAGGCGACCCTGGTTCCCTGCCCGCAATTGCGGCTTTATTGGAAACAATCGACAACCCAGATGCTACCGGGCAAGTGATTATTCGTGTCGAAAGTGAGCAGGATATTCAAGATCTGAAAAAACCTGAAGGAATATCAATCCATTGGGTTATTGGCAGTGTCAAAGTCACCAACGATATCGTATCCAGGTTCAAATCCTGGTCATTACCCACAGAAGATGTCACTTTCTGGCTCGCAGGTGAAGATAAATTGGTAAAAGAACTTCGTCGTTATGTGCGCCGTGAAAAAGGTTATGAACGTCACCAACTATGCGCCATCCCCTACTGGAGATATGGCTTTAACGAAGATGGTTATCACGAACTACGTCATGAGGTGATGGATAGCTTTAATTAATGCATAACATCAGCCACTAAATACTCATGAGTGAAAAACTCAGGGGACCACGCCAGCGAAACGCCAACGGCGTGTTCCCACAAGTTTATTCAATACACTTATTCCATCCCCTGCCTTTTCTTAACCAAAGCGATGCTAATATTATCAGCAAGATCGCTGAGTACTGGGTTTTTGAAAACTGAAGCACATGGCAAAAGAAATCCTGTCTCCTCTTGTAACCTGAATACAAATCTCACGACCAACAATGACTGTCCACCCAAATGGAAGAAATTATCGTTTCGACCTACCTTATCAACGGCGAGAAGTTCACTCCAGATCCTAGCTAACCTCTCTTCAAGCTCATTTTCTGGCTGCTCATAATGCGCATGTCGATAAGTAGATGAATCAAAATGAGATAAGGCTTTTCGATCCACTTTACCGTTTGGCATTAGCGGTAGAGATTCAAGTGTCACATAAGCCGCCGGTATCATATGCGGCGGAAGGCGTTGACAGAGATAATAACGCAATTTCTTGACCAGACTTTCATCAGAAAATCCCTCAGAGAGCGTGAGATAAGCCACTAAACACCCGTTATTCCCGATATCATTTCCGGCAATAACCGCCCCCTGATGAATACCATTATACGCTTCCAGTAATCGCTCAATTTCCCGTAAATCAGTATGAAAACCCCAGATTTTAACTTGATGATCACGGCATCCAATATATTCAATATTGTCGTCATCATCAGTTCGATTCCACTCACGTAATAATAATGCCAGTTCATCCGGTGGTAAGACATTCAGGTGAGATATGGGTTGTGTCGGCTGCTCATTTAACGCCCAAGCCAACTGTACCAATGCCTGTTGTATATAGTCACATAAACGGGCCGCAGAAAGCGGAGCTGTAACCACAACCTGAGCGGTTAATCCCAGGCTATCACCATCGTCTTCTATCGAGAGAGTTATTGGGTAGTTACACCTTTCATCTATCCCCAGAATCTCTACGTTAGGCCAATTGGATAAAGCAGGCTGTTCCTTATTGATTGTACTGTGATGACGATAATTGATCAGGGATGAAAACAGCGGAGTCGGGACAGATACACCGCTACAACGCTGCACATCAGTCAATGAGATATGCTCATAAGCAAGCAACTGCGATAAACGTTCATGGGTCTGGATTAACGCATCTGTGACACTCTGTTCATTAATATCCATGCGTAATGGCAAAAAGTTGATAAACAGTCCTACGCCCTGTTCTGCCCCCGTATCACTGCCCATACGTCCAAGCAATACAGTACCCGCCACAATCTGTTGCCGTTCACTGCTTTTTGCCAATATCAGCCCCCAGCCCAAATGCACCAAACTGGCCAAACTAACACCGTACCGACAAGCCAGATCCCGTAAGGTTTTATTCAATTCTATAGGTAATTCAAGATAATACTCATCAAGCGGCTCATCACCTAGCATGGAATCATAAAAACTAAATGGCACAGTAGGCTCATCAATATCAGCCAATATCTGGCGAAAATAGGCTTCATAAGCGTTATTCTCATTAGCTTTGCGAGAATGCGCAATCAAGTTACGATACGGCACCGCCTCTGGCAGCAAGTTTCCCTGTCCAAATAGAAAATAACCTTTTTCACGATGCATAACTTCCTGCGTAGTATGATCTGCCAGCAAGTGATGCAACACCTCCTGAGCCAGCCAACGACCACTACCTGGCTCTTGTGCCACAATCAAGCGCAGCAATGGCGCATCACGCAGCACAAACTTGTGATGAGAAATCGTGTGATATGCAGTGAGCTGTTCAATAAAAGAGTCTGTCGATGTTGCAGAAAGTGTCACCTCTATCACCTGTAATGGGGCATTTCTAAGTACTACCTGAACCGGTCCACAAGCTAACCCTTCGACAAAAAAAGCAGTACGTAAGATATCATGACGGTTAATCATCTGCTGCATAGCGTCAATATAGGTATCCAAACTATTGCGATCATTAAACGTCATCCTGAGCATCATTTGATAGGGATCGCCTCGTGGTGCCATCAAGTGGTAGAACAAAAAACTCTCTTGTAATGGTGATAAGGCGTAGATATCTTGAATATTACTCACCCCACCCGGAACTTGACGGACCAACATATCAATATCCGCCTGACTGATATTAACCAGCGGCAACATGTCTGGCGTAATGCGTTCACATGCAGCATCAATCAAATTAGCCGGGATCGCCAGCAAATCTGCTTTATCCAACAATAATGCCTGTTCAGACAGTATTGATGTGGAAAACAGCATCCCTTCTGGTACGACATATTCCTGCTTTCTTAACAGCCCAATCAACTGCACAACCAGCCACGAATTACCACCGAGAGCGAAGAAATTATCATGGCGGCTAATACGTTCAAGCCCGAGTAATTCAGCCCAACTTCCTGCCAATAAAGCTTCTTTTTCTCCTTGTGGCGCTTCATAAGCCTGCCGATGGTAGTCCGAAGCATTGGGAGCTGGTAGTGCTTTACGGTCAAGTTTGCCATTTGGTGTTAATGGGAAATTCGCTAACACCACAAAGGCAGCGGGTACCATATATTCTGGCAGGCTCGATAACAGATAATCACGTAAAGTTTCTGAAACTTGTGTTGCTGCCAGTTCAGGGGAAATAACAACATAAGCCACTAATCCCTTATTTCCCTTTTCTCCTTCAATAGTAACAACAATTGATTCCAGCACAGACGGATGCGCATTAATACGCGTTTCTATTTCACCCAGTTCAATACGAAAGCCTCGAATTTTCACCTGAAAGTCATTACGACCAATATATTCAATATTGCCATCGCAGGCATAACGTACTAAATCACCGGTACGGTACATACGAGAACCCGGTTGCGGGTTAAAAGGATCAGCTAAAAAGCGTTCTGCTGTCAGTTCTGCACGATTCAGATAACCACGTGTAACACCAACTCCGCCAATATACATCTCACCAATCGCCCCTAAAGGTACCGGTTGTTGTTGATTATCCAGCAAATAAATACGCGTATTTGCAACAGGTTTTCCTATTGATACGGAACTTCCTCTATGACTTTTTTCATTATCAAGATGGTAAACCGTAGACCAAACCGCGGTTTCTGTTGGCCCATATAAGTTCCAAATATCGCCACTGTTTTCAGATAATTTACCGACCAAACTGGTTGGCATTATCTCGCCACCACACAATATTTTTACACCTTTAAAAGAAGCACACTCCTCATCTACCACTAAATTATAAGTAGAAGGTGTTGCCTGAATCATCGTGATCTGATTATCAGTGATGGTCTTTATTAACGCTTCTTTATTCAGGAATAATTTTTTCGGCGCGATAAAAACGGTAGCTCCATTAATCAAAGGCAAATATATTTCCACTGCAACAATATCAAACGATATAGTAGTAGAAAACAGAACGTTTTCCTGTTTTGAGAATAATAGCTTGTCCGTCATGGTCAGTAAGAAATTAACAACATTACCCTGTTCAACCATAACGCCTTTAGGTTGCCCGGTTGATCCTGATGTGTAAATGACATATGCCAGATGATGAGTCGTTAATTCTGCTACATCAGGATTTTCTTGTGATAAACCTGTTAGTGATAACTGATCAATCTCCAGGTTATTATTTGCCGTTTCAAAATAATTTTTTAATGCTGCTCCACCAACAACATCATGTAATACCAGTACGGGTTTTGCATCTTCCAGAATATAACTCAACCGTTCGGGTGGATAATCTGGATCAAGTGGCACGTAACCGCCGCCCGCTTTCAAAATAGCCAGCAAACCAATAATCATAGCAGGGCTTCGTTCAACACAAAGGGCAACCAAACTGTCAGGTACTACCCCATTCATGATCAGATAATGTGCCAGCTGATTTGCTTGTCGATTCAACTCCGCATAACTCAACTTTTCCCCCGAAAATATCAGGGCGGTAGCGTCCGGTGAAATGGCAACTTGCTGTTCAAAGAGATGATGAATACAACATTCTGTCGGATAGTCGGTTTGTGTCGTATTCCAGGTTTCCAGTAATAATCTTCGCTCAGCCGATGGCAGAATATTCAATTGACTTACAGCAAGCGTGGGTTGTTCACTTAATACCCAAACTAATTGTTGTAATGCTTGTTGCAAATAACCGGATAACTGTACAGCTGAAACTCTGGAAATTGCGAGCAGCCGGGTTGTCAATTTTAAACTGTTGCCATCATCATTAATAATCAACATTAATGGAGTATTAATCTCATCAAGATGCGCAATACTATTATGATGATATTGATAGTGAATAAGTGCAGTAAATTCTGTTGTTGTAGAATAGATATTAGTGGGAATTATCAGCAATTTTGATAAATATTCATTGATATCCAGTAATACATTACTCACATTTTTTTCTTCAATATCCAAAAACAGAGGGAAAATACCAAAGTCCGATTGACAATATTGCAATGTACCAGTCATGACCTGTTGCTGGACGCTGTATTTCGCTAATACTATCCCCCATGCCAGATGGCATAAACTCGTTAAATCAACACCTGATTGATCCGCCTGCAAGCGTAACGCATCCGTCAAATTTGCAGACAATTTCACCTGATACTCATCATACTGACAACACTCAAGTGAATTACTTTCAGGCCGATCAACATCGAGATCAAAAGCCATAATAAGCTCATAAGATTTTCCTGATTTTTTACATAATAAACCATTTCTATTTATCGGCAAATTTTGCATAATAATAGTATCCAAACTTATTGAGTCAACACCCCAGAAAATATATTTAGCTGATGACATTATAATTAATGAAATTAGCACTGGCTGTTCTTATAAGAATTTAATTCTCTAAGCTATACCAATAAACAGATAAATTAACAATAATCATCATCACACAATCTAAAATATCACCCATTATAAGTATAATATATACCTATTATCTTTAATAAAAATCCCATCTCAATCTACAAAATAAAAATTAAATATAATTCGATAATAAAAATATTATTATGGAAAATATTATTTAGAAACAATCATTGATGATAAAAATAATCCGTTCAAAATTAAACGATGAAAGATGAAAATAGAAAAGTTTTACAATAATCGCCAAAAATCAAACTTACGATCACGCCGCGAGAATTTTCCGAAAACTCTCAACGGCGTATTTACCCAGATTATTCACTATAGGCCAGTAATGTTTTCCGGCATAACTGAGAACGAATACAATCCTCTTGATTAAAATGAATAACACTGATGGTCTCATCATCTGAAAATCTTTCTAATGCATCCTGTAACCCTGAAACCATCCCGACAGGCAAATCACACTGACTCACATCACCATTTACAATTACCGTCACATTTTCTCCAAGCCGAGTCAGAAACATTTTCATCTGGTTGACCGTAACATTCTGCGCTTCATCCAGGATCACAAATGCATTTTCAAATGTTCTGCCTCGCATATAAGCAAAAGGAGCAATTTCCACTTTGCCAATTTCAGGTCGAAGACAATATTGCAAAAATGATGACCCCATACGTTTTACTAAGACGTCGTATACAGGCCGGAAATAAGGCGCAAATTTCTCAGCTATATCTCCAGGCAGAAAACCAAGATCTTCGTCTGCTTGCAGTACAGGGCGGGTGACAATGATCCTATCGACTTCCTTATTAATCAATGCATCTGCTGCCATTGCCGCACCAATAAAAGTCTTACCACAGCCAGCCTCCCCATTGGCAATAATCAATTTCTTATAAGTTATAGCGCGAATATAACGATATTGAGTTTCAGTTCGTGGCAAAACTTCCGAAGTATCCCGATTGTCACGCGCCATACCTATGGCTTCTACGCCGCCGAGTTGCACCAAAGAGGTCACGTTATCATCATCTCGGCAACGTTGATGACGCAAATCTCTTTTCATAATCCGTTTTGCTTCTCGACGTGATTTAATCGCTGCTTTCTGTCTACCCATCGCAGTAGCACCTTATCGTTGTTTTCACCTATGTGATGTAATATCACCGATACAATAACGACACCATTCCCAAAAGATAATCGCTCCCTTTCAGTTCGTTTAAACGGTAATAAAACCATCACACCCCCTGTCGGCTCTGATATTATTGCAAGTTCAAATCCCTCCCATTGGAAACCCGGTTAACATCACTATCATCAACATTATTCGCAATTATTTCTGTTTAGTGAAAACTAACGAATCATCATGACAGTATAATGACAACTTTTAATTTATGACAAGAAAATCAGAGAGTTTTTATTAAAGAATAATCGACTGTATTATCTGTTTATTTTTCCTAGAAATTTAGTTAATGAAATAGCGTAACTTGATATTTACAGTAATGAAGATTAATTAATATAAGTTAATCACTTATTAATATAGCGGCTTTTATGCAATAACTGGAATAACTGGTTTAGTTCCTACGATATTAACGCATCCAGTTACCACCCGGTGAGAAGGAATTTATCGGCCAACCCTTCTCCACCAGATGATAATAATCACATATTACTGATATAACAGAGCAAAATGATAGTTAATTATCTGTTCTATTAAGTACCCTTACAATTTTGAGCGAGGCGAAAACCGGCATTTTTGGCTTCAGTTTCCGTTTTAAAATAAACAGCATTATTCTCCGTAATCACCTTATACCCCGAACAATGGGAGAAATGATAAATTTTACTATTGTTATTCCCTTTAATTAATCCTGTGCGGGGCGTATTTGATGACGTCAGTTTTTTCCTGCTATCTGTTTGGTTATTGTTTCTCAATTCCTTTCTTTGCTCTGCTTGTGAAATACCCGCAGCGGAATTCTTATGCCACAACTCCCACTTCTGATCACCAGTAACAAAAGGATTATGATGTCCCATAATACCAGCGATTCGATTATCTCTCTCCCGTTCCCATTTGCTCGGTGGATATTGGCGATCCCAAGCCATAAATAATTGCTGCTGTTGACGCGACATAGAAAGATTATAGCGATCGTGCATATAAAAATTAATTCGAGCTATCTGACCTTTTACTGCATCTCGCGGTTCAAACGTTCGAGATTTAAAATCAACTTTACTAGTACAACGACCATAAACATTCGGTACACTCTTCGGTAACATCCCATAACTGAAATTACTGCGATCACCATTAACCTCCCCAATGGATGGAGCTAAATTATACATATCAGATTCCATCGCCCTAAAAACAGGATCTGAAGCAACACAATTCTTTCTCCCGCCATTTTGCCAACATTGCCGCTGATGACCAAAAACCCAGGCAGGAACAATATGTTCCCATTCAACCCGTTCAGCACGGTTCTGTTGTGATCTGACTTGATAACCACACGAAGGAAGGATTGCACGCCCTCCGCTCTTACCTGTCCATTGCCAATCACAGCCACAATAAAGCGTCCCTTCCCCCGATTTAAATTGATCGTGATATATGTGGTTACGCAGTTCAGTTTTAGCTTGCTCAAAGGTCGCGGGAGCAGCAAAAGAAGGTAAGGGAGTAATTAAGCTGAAACACCCAATATAAATTACTCCAACATTAATTTTCTGTTTCAATGGTACACCTTATTTATTCAAAATATCATTTTGATCTTTCCCTTTTATGTTGCCTTATAACCGGCCTATAAGACAAATATTGTTTTCTTTGCATTTCTTCTTAATCGTTCTTTTAAAACAAAAGGCTATTTAACAAACTCGTTGAAATATCATGCAAATCTAATCTGACAATGCATAATCGATGCTAAAGCGAACAGAAAATAGCAGTTATTACATCATTATCGACATATTTAAAGTGAACTGAGTGAAAAGACAAAGGTACAGACTGGCAAATTCTTTTATTCTGGATAGATTACCAAGGGATAAATTGCCTCATTGAAATTCTCTATCCACATGTATACCGCCAGTAAGTACCCTCGTTTGAAAAACAGACTGCATGGCTTTAAGCAAGGTAGCCGTAGTAAAAGTTATTCTTTTTCTGTTAACAAGAGCCTATAAAGCACACCGCCAATAATCCCACCAATAATCGGCATCACCCAAAATAGCCATAACTGCTCTAAAGCCCAGGTATTCTGGAATATAGCAGAAGCAGTACTTCGTGCCGGGTTGACTGAGGTGTTTGTGACAGGAATGCTAATCAAATGAATTACAGTTAACGCCAGACCAATTGCTAATGGTGCAAAACCGGTAGGTGCGCGTTTATCTGTCGCACCAATAATGACTATCAGGAAAATAGCGGTTAAAACAACTTCCGCAACAATAGCTGACTGAAGCGAAAAGCCACCAGGTGAATGTTCACCAAAACCATTGGCTGCAAAACCACTGGCTGTCGCATCAAAACCCGCTTGCCCAGAGGCAATAACATACAACACTGCCGCCGCAAGAATACCGCCTATGACTTGAGAAATAATATAAGGAATGATTTCTGCTGCTCTGAAACGACCACCAGCCCAAAGACCAATTGTCACTGCGGGATTGAAATGCCCCCCAGAAATATGCCCTACTGCATATATCATAGTCAAAACGGCTAAACCACATGCTAAAGCTACACCAATAAAACCAACACCTAATTCAGGAAATCCGGCAGCCAATACCGCACTGCCACATCCGCCAAAAACCAAAACGAACGTTCCAAATAATTCAGCTGCTAATTTTCTTAACATGTTTTGTCCTCATCCAGTCATTAAAAAGCTACCTTGCTAAAATTAACTATAGCCAATAAATTAAAATTACGCTTATTTTTACTATAACCGTATAAGTCGCTGATTCTTGTAGCACTTTACTTGATATTCACTTTAAACTGGGATTTAAAGCAACATCTATCCTGTGCAGATCAGCTTTTCGGTGAAAAATGGATAACTTAAAATCAATTATCACCAAAATAAGTTCAATATTCTGTTTTCACAATAGAAAAATCCGATGAAAAATACCTGCACCGGATTATCACGTCAGTATTGAATAACATAATACCTATTAAGCAATAAGTACTATACCCGTCATCTTTCAAGTTGCCTCTTTGTTGGCTGCGTTCACTTACCCCAGTCACCTAGTTATCTATGCTCCTGGGGATGCGTTCTCTTACCGCCGCACTGCAACTTGAAATCTATTGGGTATATGCGCCCGGGGATTCGCTCCCTTGCCGTCGAGATCCATCTTGAAATCCATTGAGTATATGTGAAAACTGGTTTTTTCACTGCTGAACAAATCATTCATCTGACTACTAAAACTGAAATATTTGCATATCCGACAATCGCTGAAGCATTGGAGCCTAATAAATGGGTAGAAATATTAGGCCGTCTGGAACCGATGATAATTAAATCGGCATTAATCTCACCCGCTGTCGATAATACTTTATCCCTTGGTGAACCAAAGGCCACAGAGAAAGATACCCGCTCCTTTGGTAAATCTATTTTTTCAGCAACCTTTGTCAATTCCTCTTGTGATCTAGCAATAGATTTCTTGGCAAAAGAGTTGAGCAAATCATAATGATAACTATAACTAATTGAAAATCTTGATATATCAGGGACAGCATGGAAAAGATGTATATTAGCATTAGATAACTTAGCCAAATACTCTGCATGTGTAATCGCTTTATCGGTCAATTCATCCTCTGAGATTTCTACCGGTACTAAAATAGTCTTGTACATATGCACTCCTATATTTATACCTGTTATCTTTCAAGTTGCCTCTTTGTTGGCTGCGTTCACTCACCCAGTTATCTATGCTCTTGGGGATGCGTTCTCTTGCCGCCGCGATCCATCTTGAAATCTATTGGGTATATATACCAAGCCGAACTACTCCATTGAGTATATGAGATATGCCATGATTTGCTGTGAGTTGTTTAACTAAATCAAATAAATTACGCCATAACGCCCTCTTTTCAATCACTCAGAATCAAGATGCCATTCATACCCGTCATCTTTCAAGTTGCTTCTTTGTTGGCTGCACTCACTCACCCCGGTCACATAGTTCTCTATGCTCCCGGGGATTCGCTCCCTTGCCGTCGCGATGCATCTTGAAATCTATTGGGTATATGTAAAATTCGGTGAATAAAAGGTGTTACAACCAATCCCAAAGTGATAAAGAACACACTTTCCAGAAATAGCCCGTATATAGCAATAAAATATTTACCGGACAAGCTGACAGGCGCCGGATCTAATCCCTGAGAGCCAAGCATAGACAACGCGTTTAGCAAAGATTCAGAAAATGAGTGCCCTTCTATCAGATAAAACCCCAATACACCCGGAATTATCCCAATAAAGAAAAATGTCGCCGCAATAAGATAAAAACGGGCCACTCGCCATAAAAAATGATCCAAACGAATCAGTTTTTCAGTAAATTTTTCCATAATGAATTCACCCTCAACACTTCTACATCAAATCTAAATGAAAATGAAGTCAAGTAAAAACACACCAATACAGCTTTAACCTATTGATATATTATGGAAAGCCATCCGAAGATGGCCTGCCAGGTTATCAATTAATTTTTTACTATTCTATCTAACCACCAAAACAGAAGTTTTCGAATATTTGACAACACCTGCCGCATTAGAGCCCAGTAAATGGGTGGAAATATTGGGCCTCCTTGAGCCAATAACAATAAGATCAGCACTAATTTCTATAGCAGTTTCTATTATTTCATCTCTCGGAGAACCAAAAGCGATAGAATAAGATAACTTCTCACCAGGAAAATCTATTGTATCAAGCAGCATCTTTAAATCATTCTCCGCTTGAATTGTTGCTTTATCCTTAATTTCCTCATATCCCAGAGAATACGCATTAACAATCGCTGACGAGATTGGTAATACATGAAGAATATGAAGCTTCGCGCCTGTTTTGTTAGCTAAAGACAGAGCATGCTCAACCGCCTTGCTCGTTAGCTCATCTTCTGAAATATCTACCGGTACTAAAATAGTTTTGTACATATGCACTCTCCTATATTTACATACCAAACCCGACGACTACTCGTAGTATACTCAATATTTTATTGATTACTATCAGTTATTGAATCAAATGAAAACAATGCATAAAACAACAAAAATATTTATATTTCATATTGATGAGATCTATAACCCAATACTTCCCTCATCGTATTTTAGCTTATAAAATAAAAAATTAATTGCCATTATAATAATGAAACATAAGCTATTTATAGAAATAAATACTATTGAATAGCATGATCAATAATGAATTAAAATATCTTTTTACTGACTAAAAAGAAAAATATTTTCAACCATAGTACTATTTAATAAACAAACGCAATAACAAGTTCTCTGGCAACCGTACATACCGCCTCTGTTACCAAGACTTCAGTATTAATCATGTGGAATAAAATCAATTTTAATCATGTCATTACTAAAGCATTAATTACGCAATGAAAATAATAGATATATCACATAATCTACCCCTTATTTTCCTATGTTTAATCAATCTCTCCACAAAAACAAATGTTGATTTATTGTTAAAATATTCGTTATGTAAATATTTGATCAGTTATTAATACCGCAATAACAAGAATATATAGAATATTTTTATTGCGAATAAATAATACATACAACTATATAAGACAATTCCCTTTTGTCTTTGAAAGATATAAGTATAATGTCCACATTCCGGATGAGTTTTTGGGAAAGCTTCCCTATTCTATTGTTTTATATAGTCTTTATTAAAAATCCAAAAAATAGATTATTGAGGTTAACTCTTCTGAAGCAGATTTAATACACACGCAATATCAACAAAGCTCATTATATGAGCATAGAACCAATTGGAGACACTTTTTTGATTAATGTTTTGTTAGTCGATGATCATGAATTGGTCAGGGTTGGTGTAAAACGTATTCTTGATGACGTGAAAGGGATAACAGTTGCCGGAGAAGTCAGCTGTGGTGAAGAGGCGATAAAATGGTGCCGGGTGAATAAAGCAGATATCGTGTTAATGGACATGAATATGCCCGGTATCGGCGGCCTGGAAGCAACAAAAAGAATCCTGCGTTATTGTCCCGATATCCGCGTCATTATGTTGACTATCTATACCGAAAACCCCTTACCAATCAAGGTAATGCAAGCTGGAGCCAGAGGATATCTCAGTAAAGCCTCTACCCCTCAAGATATGATTAACGCGATTCGCACTGTTAATGCCGGTCAACGCTATATAGCTCCCGATATTGCACAACAAATGGCACTTAGTCAGATTAACCCACAAAAAGATAATCCATTAAGCTGCCTGTCTGATCGCGAATTACAGATTATGCTGATGATCACAAAGGGACAAAAAGTCAGTGATATCTCCGAACAACTTAATCTCAGCCCAAAAACCGTCAATAGTTATCGCTACAGAATGTTTAGTAAACTAAATATCAACGGTGATGTAGAATTAACACATATGGCAATACGCTATGGGCTGTTCGACACAGAGAGTCTGTTAAATAGTGACGGAACAATTTGATTCAAAAGCGTTTTTAAAATCAGTAACCAGTCAACCTGGTGTTTATCGAATGTATGACACCTCGGGGACAGTTATTTATGTCGGTAAAGCCAAGGATTTAAAAAAGCGGCTTTCCAGTTATTTTCGGTCGCAAGTCGCTAGCCGCAAAACTGAATCTTTGGTCAAAAACATTGCTCAAATAGACGTTACTGTCACTCACACAGAAACAGAAGCGCTGCTATTAGAACATAATTACATCAAGCTTCATCAGCCCCGATATAACGTTTTACTGCGAGATGACAAATCTTATCCTTATATTTTTCTCAGCGCAGATAACCATCCCCGGCTGGCAATACATCGGGGAGCCAAACATTCTAAGGGCGAATACTTTGGCCCATTCCCAAATTCTCATGCCGTACGTGAATCCTTAATCTTATTGCAAAAACTTTTTCCTATCCGCCAATGTGAAGATAGCGTCTACCGCAATCGCTCCCGCCCATGCCTTCAATATCAAATTGGTCGCTGTCTTGGACCTTGCGTTAAGGGATTAGTCAGTGAAGAAGAATATCAACAACACGTTGATTATATTCGTCTATTTCTGTCAGGCAAAGATCAACAAGTTTTAACCCAATTAATTAATCGAATGGAAGAAGCCAGTCAGCAACTAAAATTCGAGGATGCGGCAAAATATCGTGATCAAATTCAAGCTGTTCGTCAGGTCACTGAGAGACAATTTGTTTCAGGAACAGATGATGACTTGGATGTCATAAGCATTGCATTTGAAGCGGGAATGGCTTGTTTACATGTACTATTTATACGTCAAGGTAAAGTACTAGGTAGTCGCAGTTATTACCCTAAAATACCTGTTGGGACAGAACTTAACGAGATTGTACAAACATTTCTTGGTCAATTTTATTTACAAGGTAGTCAAAACCGGACTTTACCATCAGAAATTCTGCTAGATTTTGCTCTGCAAGAAAAAGCCATTCTGTCTGATTCTTTATCTGAAATATCCGGTCGAAAAATTCACATTCAAACCCGGCCTCGTGGGGATAGGGCCCGTTATCTGAAACTCGCCCGCACAAATGCCGCAACAGCTCTGGTTACTCGCTTATCTCAACAATCAACTATTCACCAAAGATTAGAGTCTCTCGCTAAATTAGTTAATTTAGCAAAAATTCAAAGAATGGAATGTTTTGATATCAGTCACACGATGGGGGAACACACCGTTGCGTCTTGTGTTGTTTTTGACAGCAATGGTCCACTACGTTCTGAATATCGGCGCTATAATATAAGTGGTATTACTCCTGGTGATGATTATGCAGCCATGAATCAAGTATTGCGCCGTCGATACGGTAAAGTATTAGATGGGTCAAAAATTCCCGACATTATTTTTATTGATGGCGGTAAAGGACAATTGGCTCAGGCAATCAATGTATTCCAATCTCTTGAAGTTGAATGGGATAAAACGCGTCCTCAATTGATAAGTGTTGCGAAAGGAAGCGATCGCAAAGCGGGACTTGAAACGCTATTTTTTGCTACTGGTGAAAACATGGCATTGCCACCGGACTCTTCTGCCCTGCATGTTATTCAGCATATTCGTGACGAATCACACAATCATGCGATAACGGGACACAGACAGCGTAGAGCTAAAGTCAAAAATACCAGTATCCTGGAATCTATTGAAGGTGTTGGCCCAAAACGCCGGCAAATGTTACTAAAATATATGGGAGGTTTGCAGCCTTTGCGCAACGCAAATGTTGAAGAGATCGCAAAAATACCGACTATTTCCTATGCATTAGCAGAAAAAATTCATAATGCATTGAAACACTAAGTGCATTGATGCACCATACTTATAAATTCCACTATAGCCAGATAGTTAAGAAGCACTATGCAATTAAATATACCGACATGGCTCACCCTGTTCCGCATTGCCCTAATCCCGTTTTTTATACTGGCATTTTATTTGCCATTCCAATGGGCGCCGATGGTTTGTGCCATAATTTTTATTGTCGCTGCGGCGACAGACTGGTTTGACGGTTTTCTTGCCCGCCTTTGGAAACAGACTACCCGCTTTGGCGCATTTCTTGATCCTGTTGCTGACAAAATCATGGTTGCAGCCGCATTAGTATTAGTTTGTGAACATTATCATACTTGGTGGATAACACTACCTGCCGCAACAATGATAGCACGCGAGATTATCATCTCGTCACTGAGAGAATGGATGGCTGAACTAGGTAAACGTAGTAATGTTGCCGTTTCCTGGCTGGGTAAAATAAAAACTACAGCGCAGATGGCGGCATTGGTTGCTTTATTATGGCGCCCTAATTTTGAATTCGAGCTTGGTGGATTCATATTACTTTACATTGCCACAGTGATAACATTTTGGTCAATGTTTCAATATGTAAACGCAGCATGGTCTGATTTGCGTGAAGCTTGATCGAACTGACGCAAAAAACACCTAACGGACGCATCGTAATAATAATTGTGTTGACTCGATACGTTAAGTAAGTAGAATGCAACGCATCGAACGGCACATGAGGTTTACGAAAACAAATAAGTAAATCAGCCAGTTCGGAGTGATGCGGGAATAGCTCAGTTGGTAGAGCACAACCTTGCCAAGGTTGGGGTCGCGAGTTCGAGTCTCGTTTCCCGCTCCAAAAGCTAGTCAGGATAAATGATTAGCAGCTGATTTTAAGGCGCGTTGGCAGAGTGGCCATGCAGCGGATTGCAAATCCGTCAACCTCGGTTCGACTCCGGGACGCGCCTCCAGATTCAGCCCAGGTGGTGAAATCGGTAGACACAAGGGATTTAAAATCCCTCGGCTGTAAGGCTGTGCGGGTTCAAGTCCCGCCCTGGGCACCAAACATAAGTTTACTAACGTCTACTCTAGTAAACTAACTCCTAGAAAGACCTGATAAATCAATCAGGTCTTTTCTTTTTAGGTCTACTCTAGTCTATTGCAATCAACATGCACCGAGGGGCATAATCAGGGGCACCTACACTTCTATTTTAAATGTGCCCCTTATAATGAAACTAAACGCACGACAAATCGAAACAGCCAAACCCAAAGAAAAAACCTACAAACTCGCCGATGGTGGTGGCCTCTATTTGGAAGTCACTACGCGTGGCTCGAAGTACTGGCGTATGAAGTACTACCGTCCCACTGATAAAAAAGAAGACCGACTGGCGTTCGGTGTCTATCCGGCCATCTCTTTAGCTGATGCTCGCACCAAACGAGATGAAGCAAAAAAGCTAATTGCTCAAGGTATTTATCCCAAAGCCGAGAAAAAAGACGCACATGCTGGAGTAAAGGGAAAACATACCTTTGAAAAAGTCGCCCGTGACTGGCACGCCAGCAACAAACGCTGGAGCGAAGATCACGGTAACCGCATTCTACGCAGCCTCGAACATTATATTTTTCCTCATATTGGCAGGCTTGATATTTCCACTTTACGGACAAGCCAGCTTTTAGCCCCAATAAAAATTGTTGATGCTGATGGAAAACATGACATTGCCCAGCGACTGCAACAGCGCGTAACTTCCATCATGCGTTATGCTGTCCAGAACGATATTCTTGATTCCAACCCGGCTAATGATATGGCTGGCGCACTTTCCACTGTTAAATCCAAACATCATCCCGCCCTACCTCATGAACGTTTACCTGAATTTTTGAGCCGACTTTCTCGCTATCGTGGACGCTTAATCACCCGTATCGCAGTCGAGCTGACTTTATTAACGTTCGTCCGTTCCAATGAATTGAGATTTGCTCGTTGGGAAGAACTTGACCTTGAAAAGGCAGTCTGGAAGATCCCCGCCACAAGAAAAGCCATTGAAGGGGTTAAATTCTCTGAACGGGGCATGAAAATGAAAACGGAGCATATTGTACCGTTGAGTCATCAGGCTGTCACTTTGTTCAAATCATTACGCAAGCTGAGCGGTGATTGTGAAGTCATGTTCCCTAACGATCACGATCCACAAAAGGTCATGAGTGAAAGCACGGTTAATAATGCCCTTCGTGGCATGGGATACGACACCAAAACCGATGTTTGCGGGCATGGATTCCGAACAATGGCTCGTGGTGCAATGGGAGAGTCGGGATTGTGGAACGATGACGCCATCGAACGCCAGTTAAGCCACGTAGAAAGAAAAAACGTCAGAGCTGCCTATATTCACACCTCTAAGCATCTGGATGAACGGAGACTGATGGTGCAATGGTGGGCCGATTATCTGGATGCCAACCGGGAAAAGCATATCACACCGTATGATTTTGCGAAAAAACGTCGGAAATAATATTGAATAATATCCAGAACGTACTGAGTGTATGATTATTTTTTAGACTTTGTTGGCACTACCAACAAAGTCTGCTTTTCATACAGTCCATAATTGCATTATTTTATCTTTAATCTGATAGTCAGCTCAGTGCCCAGACTGTGTAAAAACCCTTGATCAGCTTTTGGTCTAAGTACGATGTACTTATGATCAATTGGTCTTAGCTACCGATCCAATTTCAAAGTCAAGTCCAGTATCATCAGATTGGTAAGCATAATCATGGAGATTCTGGCATGTCTCACCATATTACTGGTCAATCAAGGCATCAATCCACGCTCTTTCCAGAACTCATGGACGACTTTGTTAGCGAAGATAACCCAGTGCGAGTTATTGATGTCTTTGTTGAACATCTAGATTTACTCGACTTAGGTTTTGAAAGCGTGAATCCCAAGTCAACTGGCCGTCCTGAATATCACCCTGCCATGATGCTCAAGCTCTACATTTACGGTTAGTTAAATCGAATTCAATCATCGCGACGGCTGGAGAAGGAATGCAACCGCAATGTCGAGTTAATGTGGCTGCTTGAACGCTTATCTCCCGACTTCAAAACGATTGCAAACTTCAGAAAGGATAATGGTAAGGGAATTAAAAACGTTTGCCGTAAATTCGTCGAGTTATGCCGGCAACTCAACATGTTTGAAGATGCCATCTTCGCTATTGATGGTAGTAAATTCAAAGCCGTCAATAATAAATCCAAAAATTACACTCCCAATAAAGTGCAGTTTCATATCGAGCGAGTTGAAAAAAGTATCGAGAAATATTTAAGCCAGATGGATGCCAAAGATGAGAACGAAAAAGAGTCTGATCCGACCGTCGCAGCATCGAAATTAGCCTGGCTAAAGCAGCGCTTAGTTGAGCTAAAAGCACTCGAAAAACAAGTTAATGAGCATCCGGACAAACAGATATCACAGACGGATCCTGATGCCCGCTTGATGAAAACACACCACATGGAAAGGCAAGTCTGCTACAACGTGCAAACGGCGGTCGATACAAAGCACCATCTCATCGTTTGCCACGACATCGTCATGACAACAGACCGAGGTCAACTGACATTAGTTGCCGAGCAAGTTCAAAAGGTGTTGGGGAAGAAATCTATTACAGTGTTAGCCGACAAAGGCTACTTCAGTCGAAATGATATCAAAGACGCGCATGATCAAGGCATCACGGCGAATGTGCCACAAATTGACACTTCAGGTTCGGAGAGCAAAGGCATTTTTAACAAGTCTCTCTTCAAGTACGACAACGGCAGTGATGTATACACTTGTCCGGCTGGTAAAAGGTTACAAAAGCGAATGAAGGTCATGGAGAAAGGTGTAGAACTGGATGTTTACTTCAACAATTTAGCGTGCAATGAATGCCCAATCCGATCTCAATGCACAACATCAAAGAAAGATCCCCGTCGCATAAGACGATGGATACATGAATCGATTATTGATGACATGCAAAAACGGTTGGATGAAAATCCAGAATTCCCGGTGATAAGGAAACAGAGTGTTGAGCATCCGTTTGGCACGATAAAAATGTGTATGGGAGCGACTCACTTTTTGACTAAACGCCTCAAAAATGTGAGCACTGAAATCAGCCTCAGTGTTCTTGCTTACAACCTGAAACGTATGATGACCCTACTGGGAACTGTCGGTTTGATGGCGGTCATCAGTCTGAGCTAAGTGATAAAGTAAGCTTAGTTTCACCAAAAATCTGCCCCAAACGCTCAAGGCACGCTGCTTTTAAATGGCTTCATATTACAAGCCACCAATCTGCATCAGAACATTGTGAATGTGATGAGCGCCAATCGGATGCTTAAATGCAACCCAACTCGATGTTTGTTGGATGAAATCACGGTTTTTACACAGTCTGTGCCAAAAGCGAACCTTTCTAAAGCAATTGTATGTCAACAAATTGGGCGCAGGTCAACCTTAAGCTACCTTGATCGTTAGGGGCAAATAAAGTTCAAAAAATTCCCCAGCATGTATGCCAAGAATTTGTGTATAAGAAGATATAGTGCAAATTTGGGGGACTACCTAATTTTATTACCCCTTTTGACCTCGATCACGCAAGAAAATACTTCTGACAGCCCCCAGTCACTTCAATCCGGGCTTTAAAAGGAAGGCATATTGTTTGCGGTCTTAATTGTGGTTATTTAATGGATACGTGCTTATTCGCTAGTGCCTGTGGTGATAAGATGGCAGCAACTCAAGTACCTGAATTTGGCTTATAATCGACTGGTCATTCAAGTTGGAATGATTTTACGTCTTCTCGTTATTTATTATTCAGAACAGCATTATAGGATGGAGACCTTTATGTATCTTGCAGAGCTCACGATAAAGAATTTTCGCAAACTGCGTGAGGCCAGGCTGAAATTTCAACCTGGTTTGAATGTCCTGGTAGGGCCAAACAATGTAGGGAAAAGTGCAGTGGTCGATGCTCTTCGGACGCTTCTTGCAGGTCATGATGAGATTTATCCTCGCCTCGATATTTCTGACAGGCATCGTCCACATGAAGGCGACCCAACTGGCGATATCAGTTTCCATTTTGTCTTCCGAGATCTTAGCCTTGAAGATGAAGCTGACTTTATAGCTGCCCTCAAGCCATATGGGGACAATGTCATGGAGGCGCATATCCATGTTCTGTATACCGACGTGGATAAGACGGGACGATTCAAAGTCAGACGCTGGTGCGGCGATCACCCGGAAGTTTCACTGACCTCAGATATGATGGAGAACCTTCGTGGGGTTTATCTCCCGCCTCTCCGCGATGCCGCACAGGGCCTTCGTCCTAACCGTAACAGCCAGTTGGCACGTTTACTTCATTTGCTCACCGATGAAGCAGGCCGTGATACGATCAACACGGCTTTAAAGGACCTTGACGAAACACTTAAAACGAATAAGTCCATTCAAAACACCCATAAAGCGATATCCACCAGACATGATTCCATGATGGGTGATCAGTTAGCGCAGGAGCTTACCGTTGGGCTCAGCGTGACTGATTTTCAGCGCCTCTCTTCCCGACTGACCCTGACAGCTGAAGCCATGGAGATTGAGAAGAATGGATTGGGCTTCAATAACCTGATCTTCATGGCGGTAGTACTCAGTGAACTGGCCAAAAATCCTGACTCTGCTTTTAGGGGTTTGATTATTGAGGAACCAGAAGCGCATTTGCATCCCCAGCTGCAGCGCGTGCTGCTGTGCTACCTTGCAGGGATACCAACGGGTGAAGGCGAAAAGCCTGTACAACTGTTCGTTACCAGCCATTCACCAAATTTTGCCAGTAATTCAAAGCTGGATTCCCTTGTGTGCCTGGTCGAAAACGAGGCTGGCGTAGAGACGTTCTTCCCCCAAGATATCAAATTTGAAAAGGGAAAACGTGAAAAGCTGGAGCGGTATCTGGACGTAACCAGGGCTGAACTGTTTTTTGCTCGCCGGGTGATTTTCGTTGAGGGTGCAGCAGAACTAATGTTGATTGACGCGCTTGCTAAGAAGATGGACCTTGATCTCAGGTCATATGGGGTCAGCCTGATTAGCGTTGAGGGGCTTAATTTTGACTCCTTCCTTCCGCTTTTTGGAGAGCAGAGCCTACGAATTCCCGTCTCTGTAGTGACCGATGCGGATCCTTTTGAAGAAGAAGAGGCCGAAGTCGAACAGGGTGAGGAGGAAATTGACGACATACTTGCTGAGGCTGCCTACCAAGAAGAAACAGACGCTCCTGATGACGAAGAGTCTGCTGGCGATGCTGAGAAAAAGAAAAAAGTTAAAAGGAAAGAGGTGTATCCCGCGCTTGGAGACCAGGTGAGGTTGTCGGGTAATACCCTTAAGATGAAGAAACTTGAAGATGATTTCGTGAAGATCTTTCACGGATTGAAAACCCTGGAATACGATCTGGCGCTCATTGAAGCGAACCGCGATCCTATGCTTACTGCATTAGCCGACCCACATCCAAGGATCTCAAAGGCTCTTCGTCAGATCGTAGATGGCCAACCAGACAACACGGCTAAAGCCAAAGCGCTGTTCTGTGGCATGTTCGAGCGCAAAGATAACGCCAACATCCAGAAAGGTCGATTCGCTCAGGCATTAGCTGAACAGATTTCGAAAGAAATTGGTTTTGAAGTCCCTGAGTACCTTAAAAAAGCTATTCAGCATGTCTGTCAGGGAGTGGCCAAGCCGTGAAACTATCAAAGGAACAGATAGACATTATAGATGCGCCGTTAGGGCCAATTGCTGTCACTGCGTGCGCAGGAAGCGGGAAGACAGCTACAGCCATTCGGCGCCTGATCGCCATTCGGCAGAAAATGCAAAACAGTCGCGCCCGCTGGCCTAAAGGCGAATGGATAATTGCTAACTATCTTGAGATCCATCCTTCTGAAATCTGGCCTAGTCGATATTTTGATAAGCATGGTCAACTTATTGAGCGTAAATTTCGCAATAAGTCATAAGAATAACCAAGCTTAAATTTTAAAGTTATTGAGAAGATAAGCATATATAGATATCTTCTCAAGAAGAACTATAATAAAATAGCTTAACTAACTATAGCTATACATTTCAATCAACTTTATTACCATTAATAGATAAACTCCATTCATAACTTTTGCTTGATGGATTCCAGTGCCAGACTGTCACAACACCATGTAAACCTTCCTGATATAAAGTTCCTAATCGTAATATGAAGGATGCTTGAGCAGAAATAAATAGATCAACTCTGCTCGTACGCTGTTTTAGCTCCGATATAATATAACTTAACTCTTTAGTAATTTTTCCTTGTTCTTCTTCTGCTGGGAGATTATCGAATCGAAATCCCGTACTTAGTTCGACATGTAATGTATGATCAATGATGCTTTCAGGCAATTCACTATCTTGAATTTCCATGGTAAATGAGATTGCTAATCCAATAACTCCCTCATTGTTTGGTTGAATTGAGGAGATTTTTTGGACTTCGGCACCGCGATACTTTTTTAACAAGATCGCCCCTGTAGGAAATTCATCCAATGGGTGAAAATAGTTTTTAGTGCGGTCAAAATCAAAAATCTTTAAAGGTAGATGTCCATCACGCATAAAACTTCCGATCATAAAAAGATATGGGACACTACCCAAAGAGATTATATATGCCTGACTCGCATCAGAATGTTGTGTTCTTTCAAGAATACTTTGCTTTAAAAACGCAGCTTTATGTATAATGTTTTCTTTATTCCTCGAATCAAAAGGAGAAAACTTCAATGAAAATATTTTTGCTTTCTCTCTATATGAAAGACCACTAATCGAGGAGTTAGGATCTATATTTTCAAAACCAAAGGCACTAATTAAAACTATATCTTTTCGATTCATATCCTTCATTGCAATCCATGCCGCATAACACCATAGTCCCAATCCCAATAGACAAGCCAAACTTCCAAAGCAATAAGCAATATCTGTATACTTTTGATATCCAACATTTATATCTTCAATTATTTTTAAATTTTTTTCCAGAAACTCTTTTGTAAACTTAATACTTATTCCCCAACCACCTAATAATGATAGCAATCCCAATTTGAACAGACCTAATGCTAATCGTGTAAGTTGATCTTTCGGTTTGAATATTAATTTTGCTATATGGATTAGTAGTTCTTTATTCATCGTAATAACCTCAAAACTCGTATCGGTTAAAAATTTCCCCATCAAAATAATAAAGTGCTTTTTTTTCAGTACCTACTATTATAAAAAAAAGCAGGCGATCTTTATTACGCTTTAAGCATGCTTTCCAGTCTTTGATATCAACCGACGAGGCGTGGGGGTTAGGTTCTGGATGTGTATGCCACGTACCAAGATAAACAAGCTGACCACCGGAACTCTCAAATAACGCATTAACAATCGCCTGATGTCCTGGATCTTTCAAAGTGAAGCCCCTTCTTGAGTGGATATCTTGTTCCCTTGGTTCAGTGATTTCTGATATATGATAGTAAGCAAAATCAATACACTTAGAACCTATCAACACCCCGAAAGCTTCATGAGCATCTGGGTCTATTTGTCGATACTTCTCCCACATACTTATCACTCCTTTCGGAATAAGTACCTGAAGCTCAGAAGAAACCACTTCAATTGATAAATCATCCATTGCAAATATCGCATTCATTGTTATATAACGATAAAATTTCAAGCGAGCGCGTAAAAGCATAATACCTATCACTAACTAAGAAGCCATTATCAATAGCCTCATCAGCTTGTCCTTTCCAGCTCACTTTTGAAGATTCGTTCACTCTTTCCAGTAGATATTTAACTGCCAAATCCGCAGCAATTAATGATGTTTGTGTTGAGGCTATATATGTATAGGGTAGAAAAGCATCACCACAACCGGCGTGATTTTTTGTTATATCTTGGTTATGCTTTAAAAAGTTAAGATTAGATGCAAGCCCTCTTGAAAGATCTTTTGGGTTTACATATGCACAACGTAGACAACCAAGTTTACTCGGTATATCTAATGTAGCATGTCCTCCGATTCCGTAACCTTCAACCCATGAGTTAATCATCGGTACCTTAATTTTTTCTTTTAACAAGTAATCATGGAAAAGTCGCTCATGTGTTGGTGAACCGATTGCGATTATAATGAGATCATATTTCGTAAGAAAATCTCGTGATCTCAATTGTAATAGCGTTAAGTTTTTCGCATTGATACTTAACCAAGGATATTTGTGAGTCAGACTTGCCGACAATGAACTAACTTTAAGATAAGATACAAAATTAATTGGTAGAATATGTCGATATAAGTTTTCCAAAGTAAAATAATCTATATCACATAATGTGATATGACCAAGACCTGATGCTGCAAGTTTATCAGCGATATCCCCCCCTACAGATCCACACCCTACTAATAGCACTTTTTTGTCTTGTAGGCGTTGCTCAGCCCCACTTCGGGGCATAAGTCTCTCTTTGTTAAATAACGAAACTTTTATTGCTTTAAGTTTCCAATCCTGCAAATTAGCACCAGTCAAAGGTAAATGTTTTTTTCCATTGACAGAACTTTTTAGGGAAAAATGAATTCCAAACCATGTTCTTCCTGATGAGGTATGACCATTAAAAATAACCCAAATTTCACGGACACGCTGTTGTCTATATTGATTTTTGAGTTTGAACAAAACATCTGCATGTAAGGATGACAACACTGATAAGTACCATTCACCAAGTTCATTTTCCGTCCATGGAGCTGGTATAAGTTCATTCAGTGGTATGATATAACCCAATCCATCTGCCTGATTCCTTTTTTTCAATTGGTTAGCAAGCAAAGAAATTGTATTCTCTGAAGACCAATTTACCGGATGTCCCAAATAGTATGTAGCAAGCCCCATTTGGACTCCCGCCCGCGGCTTTAAAACTTTTAGTATTTCTAATTCACTACTTTCAGATAGGCATATGAAATTACTTTCTGTATTGCCAATAATACTCAGCCAACCAGCCTGAAATTCTCTCAGTAATTCTTGTTTATTCCATTCAGGTTCCATTAACGCACGTGTTAATAATCTAATATGCCTATTAAGAGATTCGATAAAAGCCAACTCAGGTTTTTCATAATTCACAGACACAGAATCTGGCACATTGACACAGATAGTTGCAAGATTAACATCATGAAAAACAGTAGTATGGGCTAATCGATCAAAATGTGAAGGTTTGTTGAGCAAGAATTCTGGCATTTGATAAAGCTCCCTCACATAAAAATGGAGTAACTCTACCTTATGATCCCCTATTTTTTGCTCAACTTTAAGTGCATTGATTTCATCGGAGTTGTAAGCAACTGCGGATACACAGTACCCGCAGTTAGTTAAACATTCCTTAATAAATGAGTAGTTCATGCGCCTTGTGATGTCCCTACCGCTCCAGCGGTTGCAAAAACAGTTTTTGCACTCGAAGATCCTGTAGAATTTGAGGATGTAGATTCTGGAAAGTCTTCGCCAAATACACTACGAAGCAGATCACACTGTTTTGATTCATTTTCTTCATTTGCAGTTTTATCAAGAATATTCAGTAGTGATCTCAGTTTGTTACGGAATTGTGTTCCAGTATTAGTACTGCTTTTATAAAAAATATCTCGCCGAGGACTGACTGGCAGTAATACTTTGACTTTATATATATCCTCCTCCACTTCGGTGAAATAGCCACCACAATTTAATATGCCATATAACGTTGTCCTAAGTGCTAATAAATCATCAGGAAAACCCTCCGTATTGACTGAAGATTGAAATTGTTCCTTCACCATCACTGCGATACCAATGGAGAAAATTTTCTGACGTACTTCTTCTTTAAATTTGAAATTTCTCCAGCGCTTCAAATAACGAACAATACGGCGGTACTGAGCAATTTTTTCAGATTCATAAAATCCATATTTGTCGGAACGATTAATCCAGTCGATTAATTCATGAGGTGCTGCTGTGGACCATTCCCTATTGTTTTCATCGGAATGCCTCTTACCAATAGCAAGTTCATACTGCTCATTTTCATATCGACGATAAACAGGTATATCGATATGCAAGTTTTCTGTTTTATAATCAGCTGTCACACAAGGCTTTTTAATTTTTGCATTCTTAAATTTCCTGTTTTCTAGCACTTCTAGTACAGCTTCCTTCGGTATGATTGGGTTATCAGGAGCCAAACTTACTTCGATGACTATTGCTCGATCTATATCGAAATCCTGGCCTTTTTCTTTAATAGCAGTATGAGTTGCTAGTGATCCCTGAATGAAATCTTCGATGATAGGATAACCGTCTTCCTTAAAACGAGCTTTAATATCTTCTGTGATACTATCATCCTTTGAACGAGCATTTTTATATTCTGGATCCTTACGACCTAACTTGATTGCTTTATGGAATGTATTAAACTTGCTTTGAATACTCATTGTAGCTCCGCATTTGTTGTGAACGATTGTCATATTGGGCAGACTCTTTTAATTTTCAATGGGAAAGCAACAAAAAAATAAATCCAACCTTATTGGTATTTAAAATATTGTGATTTGCATCTTAAAATTATTTTCTGAATGTTATTTATGTGCCACATGATACCAACGTGTTTATGCTGTTCATTGATACAGGTGAATAATGCTCTCATAAGCATTAATAGGTATCCTGTGATTGAGCATTAAAGATTAAGCTTTACCATATATATAGCCTGTATGTATAGTCATGATTTTTATTAAATCAACTAGTTAGATAAATAAACAAGCACAAACAAACGAGGGGCATTAATAGGGGCATAAAAATAAATTACAAAAATAATTTTAATATATTCAATTAATTACTTTCATTTACTAGTCCCGCCCTGGCACCAAATAAAAACTTGCTGTAAAACAGTGAGTTAGGAAAAAGAAAAGGCCACCGAAAGGTGGCTTTTTTGATTTCTGTGATGACATGAAAATGGTGAAGTGGCGGCAAAATGGCGGCACCTTGGCACCACTGTGTAAATATACATTATCTATTTCAGACAATCTCTTCCCCCTCAAAACATCATCAGAAAAATATTTTTCACATAAAAAAACACATCTGAACGAATCATAATGTGCTTTTTATGATTTTTTATTCATTTGGTCTAATCAACCCGAATTCTGGATAAGAAATTGACGAGAAGCCTGTTCCAGGAGCAAAGTTTTGGTGCAGACCCAAAAACAGCTCCGAGGTGGAACAGGCTATGGACAACTTAGTTGAAATTTTCTGTGATGTCGATGATTTTTGCCGTTTTTTCATCCCTCAATGGGAACAATTTTGTCTCGATAGCGGGCATCGTTTACGCCGCCGACAAGGTCACATGTCTCCCAGTGAAATCATGACCATTTTGATCCTTTTTCATCGGTCGCATTACCGGGATTTTAAACATTTTTATTTAGAACATATTTGGAAATATCACCACAACGATTTTCCCACCTTACTCAGCTATCCCCGTTTTGTCAGTGTGGCCCCTTCCGTTTTGGTGCCACTATCCAGCTATCTGACGCAATTAAAAGGAAAACCCACAGGCATTGCTTTTATTGATTCCACCTGTTTGAGTGTCTGCCATAACATTCGCATTCCTCGACATCAGGTCTTTGTGGGGATAGCCAAGCGCGGAAAAAATTCAATGGGATGGTTTTACGGTTTCAAATTACACCGGGTTGTCAATCATCAGGGAGAAATTTTGGCGCTTAAAGTCACTGCCAGTAATGTAGATGATCGGGAACCTGTTCGCGAGTTAACAGCAGAATTAACGGGTTCTCTGTACGGCGATAAAGGTTATCTCAGTCAGGAATTGGCTGACGACTTAGCTAAAGCGGGACTCACTTTCATCACCCAAAAGCGCCGAAATATGAAAGCTCACCTGCAAGCTGAGTGGGATAAGATAATGTTATCAAAGCGTTTTATCATTGAAACGATTAATGGGCAATTAAAAACTATTTCTCAAATAGAGCATTCCCGCCACCGAAGTATAAAAGGCTTTCTGTTGTGCGTTTTAGGTGGATTGATTGCTTACTGCCTTAAATTGAAGAAGCCATCACTGAAAGTTTTCTACTCAGAAGAAGAGTTTTCAATGACAGCTTAAGCAGAATTCGGGTTAATTATATTGCGAGAATCTTAGTCTCGTTACAAACGAAATAACACTCGCGTTATCATCTGATAAGAAAAAACCTTTTCCGCCGTCCGTTGGATTAACATAAATCCCCATATCACCCATGTCCTTCTCCCGACTTTTACTCTGAGTATGTTACTTGCGTCATAAACAGCCAAACCAGTATTATCAAGCATAATCCGCGCGCCATTTGATGCGCTTCGCATTTCAAATGCCCCGTTTTTTGGTAACCGCCAGCCGCCCAACGGCCAATTATCAGACTGAATAACGTCGCCAATTTTCGCCATTGTGATAGAGCCATTTTTAATTTTCGCGCCATCAATAACAGCGGTACCCAGAAATGCTTCTTTAATGAACACTTGCCCGTTCCTGATGAAGAAGACAGACTCAAGCTTGTTATTCGTTGGATTAAAAACACCGAATGTTTCAGCATTAAAGCCAATATTTGTACTGACTTTCCCGTTCTTAACTTGCGCACCAATTACCATGCCTGCGCCGTAATACTGACCGTTATAGTTAACGCCAGCTTTTACGCTCCACGTTGCTGAACCATCGCCTTTCATGTTAAAAATTGTTGTTGCTTTCTCTTCAATAGCTGCGGAGTTTTCACCGACTTTTGCTGTAACAAGGCTAAGCTTCTCTGCAAGTGCACTGGTCTCTGTTACAGTGAATGTAGCATTTCCGAATATGCTGTAGTGACAGTAACGACTTTGCCGTTAACTGCTTGTACCGTTCTTGCTTCTGATTTGCCGGATGACAAATTAACTGACAGTCGATCACCCGCCTTAGCATCAGCAATTCTGTCTAGAGTAATGTTACGACCTGATACAGCACCAATACGGCCACCAATCACCCTGCCAGCCCGATCTCTATCAATAATGCCAATAATATCGCCAGGCAGCGGTATTTTACCCTCTAACCCAGTTGCAAATGATGCAGTTCTATCACTTGCATTAGTTAACAAAGCCCATCTCCCACGCCGATTAGTTTCACTCTGCCGCGTACACCCAATGGCCGTTATTTCAATCTGATTAATACCGTAACGACGAACCAATTTATTATCGGAAATAACTTCGATTACGTCATTATAGTGATTACCAGGATCACTATATGATACTAATGCTTGGGTGTAGCGATTACGTTGACTGCTACCACCGTAGTTAAACTTTCCATTGACTACAGAAGCATTAGCAAAAATACGACTAACATCACGCGGCATGTCAGCAACTGCAACAATTTTATTATCTGACCAATACGTCATTCCGCGGAAAATAGCGGCTAAATCACGTAATACTGTATAAGCCTCATTTTGTGCTTGTATATATACATCACACATAAAACGTGGCTCTTTTCCTTCTCCACCACGCCCATCTGGAACTAACTGATCGCAATATTGAGCGATTCTATATAATTCCCACTTATCGACATGGCTCGCATCCAGTCTGTCACCAAGCCCGTATAACTTACTTAATAAGAGGTCATAAAAAACCCAGGCTGGGTTGCTACTGTGCGCTAATTTAAATGTACCATCCCACATTCCAGAATACATGCGATTAGCCGGATCATAGTTTGATGGAACTTTAATTAATAATCCTTTTGACAGGACACTAATTTTGGGAATTCGATTATTAAATTGTTCGGCATTAAATGTAACGAATAAAAGTGCGGTATTGGGATAACGTAATTTCACGTCAATAACTTCAGCTATTGCTTGAATATTAACTTTATCAGCATATCGACCTGAATTTTTATTCGGCGTTAGTCTACGTACACGGATTTGCCAGCCAGTTGTCGCACTGGGTAAATCAATACGATGTGAGCGCTCATAAGTTGATGTTGTTTTTCCATCGAATGCCGCTTTAACTACCTGGTTAAATCCCGCGCCATCAGTGTTTAAATCTACTGCATATTCAATGCGATAACCCGTTGTATCTCCATTATCACGCTGCTGCAATAATTGCGGAACGGAAAACCTGACACGCACCGCTGAGAGCTGAGTGTTACTAATAGAGCGTATCCACGGCTGATCACTTTTAAGTTCCATTCCTATATTGATTTCATTATCAACACTCGGCATTCCCTTGATATATTCTTGATGCTGACTACCCGGGCGAAACTCCCATGTAACACCCTCGAAATTTCTTGATCCATCACTGTTTCCTATCGGCGTTCCATCTAAAAATATCCTTGTATCATCCAAACCACTCGCTATCTCACCATTGCTAACTGCAAGTAATATTTTTGCTGTAGATGTGGATAGCAAGTTATCTGGTGATTCAACAGGCGTGTGCCCTTTGCCACCACCGCCCTTTCGCCCCTGAATTAATCGTCCAACTTTATGGGGTCAGATCAAAATCGCGAGGCTGATTAAATAAAAAACCGCAATTAAGCGGCATATATGAAAAAACCCGCAATGTAAGCGGGTCTATTTTATTTTTTATTGATTTTCAATGGATCTGTTTGCCACCTTTTTGCAAGCCACTCATATTCTTGGTAATAAGTTTGGCTATTAAATTTCTCCCTCAAAGCTTTTATGAAAGGTTCTACTATCTCAAAGTTTTTAACTGCCGTGCTATATAGCACTTCCTTTAACATACATTCATCATAAATGTTATTTTTTACGTTAACTGAGACCCTTTCAAAGAAGTTAAGAAAGTAGTGAATTTGCCTTCTGTCTTCTGTACCCTCTTCTGTTAGATCTTCGTCATAGACATAAGACCTAAAGGACCTACCTGACTCATGGATCTTCCTGATGACCTTGTGGCCATCCCAAAAACCAAAATCACTTCTGCTTTCAGAAAGAAAAATAGCCGTCTGTGACTTTCTAGCTGTTTTTGAGTTACTTGTTATAGCACATATAGCAACAATTACACCGATAGTTACTGCAAACGCACTGACTATTTGAGCGATAGCCGTTGCATATTGCCAATTTTCACTAAGAATAATCGAACTTTCTGCTGCCATGTCATCACCCTTAAAAAAGCGGAGGCTTTGCTCCGCTTTTCACTTAACCCGTTCATTACTTGTATGTTTTGGTTGAAGATCAAACCCATTCGAATTCATCACAAATAATTCTTTTCATCATATAATATACCCCCTTTTTCCTCATGGGCATGGTTGCCGGTCTTGTTAGCAAATTGCGATATCACCATAGCGATATTAGTCTGATTGAACCTCCAGTTCAACAAATTTAACAACCCGAATTGTGCTTTTATTGTGCTATGGTGTATCAAAATGTTTCAGATTTAGGCCATCCCTAGCCAGCTGACTACTGTTGATCTTCGGTATATATCCCGGCTGAAATAATCGCCCCACCAATCTCACGGGTTCCGTATAACACAGGAGCGGGATTACCTTGCGCTGTGGTGTTAACCACACCACCAAAAGCATAAGAAGGTTTATTGTCCGCATCTTGTCGCGTTGATAAACCTGGCGGTTGTGGAGCTAACATTTGGACAACTCCACCCAGCGCCATAGCCGCACCACCCAATGCAAGTGCACCTCCCCACGTTCCCGCTGCGGTAAACGCCGCAGCCCACCCAGCCGGCCCCGTTAGCATTGCAGCACCAATAAGTGCGACTCCCAATATTGTTTGAAAGAACCCACCGCGCTTATTCCCCTTTATGATCGGAGCAATACGGATTTCTTCGCTGGTTGTTAAGTGAAGCTCTTCATTGCTAATATTTCGCTTGCCTTTAAATACGGCAAATTCAAGCCCTTTCAAATGAGCTTCATTTAAAAACTTTTCAAATCCATCACAACGCACGCACAAGGCTTTTATGGCTTCTTTCGGTGAATCAATTGCAATTATATGTTCACGCCCAAATTGCTTTCCAAGCGTGCCATAAAGCCGAACTGTTTTTAACATACCAATTCCTTATGTCTGACTATTTTCACTGTTCTGTCACGCCAGTAATCGCTATACGGAATAATTTGGCTTAACTGTCCATATAAGTGATGAAGTAGCATTCCATTGTTCACAAGAATACCCGCATGATTGGGTACATTAGCTTGTACTTGCATAATTACTATGTCGTCATCTTGTGGACTATCCATGATCTCGATAAAGCCCTCTTTCTGCCAGTTCTCCATATAGAGGTTTTCGCCCTCTTCCCACCAATAACGATCAACACTGTAATTATGCAGAAGTAAACCATGTTCTTTCTTGTAGTAATCCATAATTAATGACCAACAATCAGCATAACCAAGTACAAAAGCACGACCTGTTAATGGCCTGTCACCACGCGGCTTTATCATTCTGATATCACCCTCCGGCCATGAAACAATAACCCACAGAAGCCCGGTAGCATCACACTGCAAATAATCCAATTCACTTGGTTGCGTTGTCACACCATCACCACAATGACTATGAACAATCGCGGTTATTGTTCCCCAATCTTCTGCTTGGGAATAATCTTCTGGTGATAACTCGAAATGTTCCGCGGGTTCTTTTGATAAGTTACGGCAACGGAAATATTTTTCTATTCTGCCTTTTTGAGCAATAACACCACAACACTCATTGGGATATTCTGATTTCACATGCTCAAATATTGCAGCTATAGTTTTTTCTCTCATCATCACCTCGAAATCAAGCCAGATGCCGGGAACCCGCCGAAATCCAAAGGATTATTTTCACCAAACCGCTTTTTACAGTCTGACAGTAACCCACCACACTCATCTTTTGCCGGATCATCAGTTAGCTTTCCGTCTTTATCAAAATATTTCGTACCCGTGTAACCACAGCCGTTTCCGGTTCTGTACCACCCTCTCATACACCAAGTACAAATTGTGTGGATTTGCCGAGTTGGAATACGTAATCCTTGCAGATCAAACGGGCTAGATAATTCAAACTCTACAACTTCACCGGCTATCTCATGCGTTTTAGTATCAATATAGAAGACTTGCTTAAAGCACTCGTCAGGATTAGCCGTTGGATTGCCCTTTGTGAAATTTTTCGCGTCAAGATAGTGTGCAAATGTTTCAAATATCGTTACTTTTGCCTGTAACATATC
Organism: Photorhabdus australis DSM 17609; assembly: GCF_000711895.1. GTDB lineage: Bacteria > Pseudomonadota > Gammaproteobacteria > Enterobacterales > Enterobacteriaceae > Photorhabdus > Photorhabdus australis. The sequence goes on along the minus strand of NZ_KL543987.1, from coordinate 45,038 downwards.
TTCAAATTTCAAACAAAGAGAAGAAATAAGGCTATTAATATTCGAAACAATTAATTTTGGTCGCGGCGGTGAGCCATCACTTGATTTTGACATTCCGTCAATTTGATAAGGCCAAGCGCCATATTCTTTTCCCTGCCACCAAATCGATTTCGACTTAAGATCTCCACCAGCCTCTATCTCTTCTTCTGTGTGCGGCAAGTTGTGAGCATGGAACCGTAATACAGGACCGCCAAATTTACTTCCATCAACTTCAATCAATTGAATTCGATTACCCGGTTCTAACTTCTGTACGTCTGATGTAATGTTCATGCTGAAAATGCCTGTTCAAATGTTGCATTAATCGTAAAGGCTGTAGGGGATAATGGCGTCATAGTGATAGAACTAGCATCAACTCTGTAAAGCCCTTTCTGACCAAAAGGTGGTGTCCAGATAAAACTTTTAGCTGTGTGCTGTCTGATAAAATTGAGGATCGGTATTACTTCATCTTTATGCCCCGTATAAGTAAAGGGCCACTTTTGTGATTCTGAATTAATGCCAGTTACAGCAACTTGGGAATATCCATCACCAAACTGCACTTTTCTTACATTATGAGCAAACTCACCCGCTGGATTATTTTGTATCTGGGTTCGCCACTTGAATTCTTCTGCCATTTATAACCTCGTCTTTAAGATACAAAAAAACCGCAATTAAGCGGCGGTGTGGTGGATTTTAAGTAAAAAAGCCTCGCTGAAACGAGGCTGAGGAATTCCTATGCGCTCTATTTACATAGATAACGCCTTTAAAACATGAACCGGATCTTTCTCTATTGCCTTCAACAGGGCTTTTGCTGGTCCGGTTGGCTCACGCCTTCCCTGTTCCCAGTTTCGCAGAGTTCCTACATTAACGGAAATTAACTTAGCAAAACCAGTCTGAGTTAAACCCGTTGCCTGGCGAATATTCTTTACTTTTACTGCTTCAACGTGAGTTTCACGAGAGGCAGCACGCTCGCCATTAATAATTTCGTTCATCTGTGTCATGCTTTCAGTTAGCCTGGAAAATAACTTACTATCCATTGTTACCACCCCTCATTTAGTGCTCTCAAGACTTTCTTTTCTGATTCACTAAGGTCATCCTTGATACCTTTTTTGTAAATCAGTAACAGTCTGATGTGTGAGACATCTACTTTATAGTAATAAATAATACGCACACCACTCCGCTTACCTTTACCCCTAGATGCCCATCTGACTTTACGTAAGCCACCAGTGTGTTGGATAACATCACCAGCAATAGGATTGTCTGCGAGATATTGCTGAAATTCACGATATTCATCGTCACTTAACAACTCTTTACAATCTTCAGTGAAGATATGGGTTTCAATAAATATCATGTCTTAGTGCGCCATTGGTGTACATTTTGGTGATAATATACGCTTTGTTGGGATAAGTCAATGGCGCACATATAGCATTATATATCATGTGGGTATATTTTAAATTTGCCATCCTTGCGCTAGGGTTATGTGGCTGGATAATGGTTATGAGAACAATTTAGATAAATCAACATCATGCACCGCCAACCAAGCTTCGGCAGGCCATGATTTCACAGTACCGTAACGATCATCAGGCACTATATTGGGCTCAACTTTATTTTCCTCACACCATTTTTAAGAGATTGCCACTTAAATTTTCGCTTAGTGATTCTTTCAACTGTTAAAATGGTTGCCTGATTTTTACTTTGACCTAAAAGATCAGCCAGCTTATTTCGTTCCCGAACCGCAGCCGACGCAGTAGCCATTGCCGTCGCCTCTCTCTTATGACCAATCCATGCTTTTGTTTCGATGGCCTTATCACGTTCCGCCGTGATAACAGCTTTCTCTTTTTCTGATTCCAAAAGAGATTCCAGTGCCTCAATGTAATTATTGGGTAATCTCATCTGAGGCATTTCACTACGGACACGGAAATAGGTTTCTTCCAGAAGCTCGTAATAATCCCAAGCCTGATCGGTTTCAAGCATCTTAGCGTGGCGTGATGCATCTCTTTCGGTCCATAAAACCAACTTTGGTGCCCTTTTATCAACTACTCCTCTTAAAGAAGGTAAGTTCTTAAATACCTTTAACTCCTCACCTTCCAAACGAAAATAATGTTTACCCTCAATGAATCGATCTTCGTTTCTAGTGAAGTTTTGCTGAATATGTTTGGTATTCGTACCATACCCTTTAGCTAAAAGCTCAGTAGTAATGACACGCTTATCTTGATAGGTAATCACAGGCATATTTACACCTTGACACGTGACAACTGATCCCTGATTTGCTACATTCACATCAAACATATTTATTTTCCCCTTAACAAGGTTCCATAAAAAGCCAGTAGCGAAAATACTGGCTTTTTTCTTTTGTTGATTAGATGAAATTTAGAAAAATCCATGCGCAAAAGCCCCGATGCAAAAGTTGCATAGGGCTTTCCGCGTGAATCTAGGCTATGAAATTAAAATTGATTAATTAACGAAATAATTTCTACTTTAAATTAAAATAGATAATTCATTTCTGTGATATTACTGCAACATATTATGAGTATCCCCGCAATTCCATCAGGTGCGCCAACAATGCAAGACGAATCTTGGAAAAAGCGACCGAGCACATTCAGATTAAACAAATTCAACTGGATAATTGGCTGGTATTGCACAGCCTGAGAATCTCTAACTGCCCATTCTAACCCCCACCAAGCCAAGGACGGCTTAATCTACAATCACAAGTGCAAGGCACCGCCCAAGCTTTGGCGTCACAGTACATCATGTGGATTGCATTACCAGAACGTTACTTGATCAATATGTTCAGCAAAAGGCATTCCATCTTGCCCATACATATGACGCCCTAGCTGAATATACTGATATTTTTCTTCTCGACTGGCCTTCGATTCCTTAATGTTGTTAACATAAATAAGAAATCTTAAGTAATCTCCCCCGTCCCTTGGGATTTGTCCAACTTGGGATGCCATAGTTCCTCGGGCATTTCAGGCATATCTATCCCTATATCTTTCCATTTCTTGGCCTCTGGAGCCCATATCCCCTGCCAGTCCTCCTTAACTATTTTAGGCAATTTATGCGCCGCCTTACACTCTATCCTTCCATGCTGAGTAAGTACCTTTAAAGGGGTTCTAACCTGCATGGTTGCTGTAAATCGATAGCCCCGCAGAAGATCACCATTTATATCATTATTTAACTCCTTGTCCCTTTTCTGCTTATTTGCTAAATATTCAAACGGTGAAAATGAATTAACTATGAGGATTTTCGTTCCATCTTCACTATATTTACCTGTATCCATTAACCATATGACAATTTTCTTACTTGTTATTGCTTCAAGCATACGTTCATGTTCAAACGGTGATATTTTCACTTCATCTGATTTTTCTTCATACGGACGAATATCAACTGGCGGCCCCAATACTTCTCTATTTCCATTTACTCCTAGGATGGTTACCACGCCCAAATATTCCATCTGTTCGACAATCCGCGCGGATGAAGCCACGTTCCGCCACCTCTATCCTTTCTTGCCCTGCTTGTTTTTACATACGGGATTTTCCCGTATCTACGTTCAAGCGCTTGAATATACGATGATGTTTCAGGAAGTCTTAGCCAATCATTGGGATATTTCTCAAATTTGTCTGCTGCTAGCGTTGCATTAATCCATCCCTCATCATTAAAACGAATGGGATAACCCTTGTCACACAGGAATACCAGCCCCAGAAGGCAGCCAACCACTGGCAGAGTCCTCAAGGGTGCATTTGTGAAAAGGTTCTGGGTTTTATCTGATTCGTGCGTGTGAAGCACATAAAAGAAAGCCTCAGTGAATACCGAGGCTCATTAACTATTTTCTGAATGCATGATTATCAGAGCTTCACGCTCCATCACTCTAATATCATTAAACACAGTTGCGCGGTCATTTACACCAATTAAATCCATGACTGAATGTAAAACATTGTAATCAAGTCCCGTTGCACCCGCAGCGCCCATTCTCCATTGCGTAGACATGGCTTGAAATGTTAAAAATGACTCCCATACATCCGGCAAAACTTCAACATCATCAGCGATATCACCCAGCATTTCTAATTCAAATTCAGATGGAGGTTTTGTATATAATGCTCGCGCAACTGCAATTAGTTTTTTTTCTCTAAATAAACCAAGAGAATTACAATATGTGGTTATTATTGCTTCAAAAGCTTGGGGATAATTATCTAATAATGAATCCAGGTTTTCTTTATTAAACTCGTGTTCTTTAAACCCCCATCCACTTACAATAGACATAATGAATTCATTGTTTGTTATTCCTTCCCGTTTTCCCATTTCCGTTAAAAACGAATGAAGGCTTCTATCTTGTTCTGAACTCTGACGGAAGAGTTCCGGCATCTTATTTGCTCAATAGAAAAACATCATCCCTTCCAGAAATAGTCACTGGTTGACTCGATTAAAAGATCCAACGGTTAGAATAAGATTCTGGAAAAATATATGTAGAATTACAAATGCTATCGGTTTACTTCACGCGCAAGGATTATTGCATCGTCATTTAGATGAAAACTCGATTCTTACATATGAATATGAATATGAATATGATGATTATAATGATTTTCAACTAACCGGTTTTGAGTGGTCAATACGGATGCCAACTCTCACCACTTCTAAAATAAAACCAGTAGGTGAGCAAAGAAAAATATCAACTTTTGCTACAGACTGGATCGACTTGGGAATATTGATATCAAAATTTCTAAAAATAGATTTAAGTCAGATCAAAAATCTTAGTTTCTCGGCAGAACACTTCATATCCAATCACGATTTAACAATAAGTGAAGTAACAATAATTCGAAGTCTTTTGGGTATCCAACCTATACAACAAAATGCTATTAAAGAACTTCTTAGTGAAAAAGAAATTCTACATTCTATTGATCGTATAATTAATGAGCTTACCGAATTTTATAAAAAAACAAAAAATATACATGGAGTAGCAATAAATACTAAATATGAGCAAACAAATAATAACAAAGAAAAAAAAGATTTGTTTCACTGCATACAAAAGACATTCTATGATAAAAATAATTTCACAATCTCAAGAGATGACTCTGAAATAATAAAGGATTTTGTGTGTGATGATCTATCTGATTCACCTGTGTTATTTGTAAATACTTTAGAAACGAACCTACACGAAGTAATATTGAAGGGAAAAGAACTCTGTTATGTTCTCACTCCATTCCAACCAGATCATCGAACTAAAGATAAAACATGGGAATTAGGATATTCTCAATATGCATATTTAGAGCTGCCAGCTAGATTTTTCAATAAAGAAAATTATATTGAAATCAATAGCAATAACATTTCTTGCTTTACTCACTATGAAGCTAGAAAATTCTTAAGTAATAATGATGACTCACTAAATTTAATACCATGGAATCTTGTATTCGCAGAAACAGGTAAAGACAAGAACAAAAGGAATGAAAATCATCTAAAATTATTAGAAGGATTAACAGCCGTACATATTGCTAATATCGCATATGCCAAGGCCGAGATTTTCCCTGTGGACAACATTAGTGAAGACAGTGAGCCAGATAATGTTAGCTCATGGATTTTAAAATTTGTGCCAAGGCACGATGAAGCAACTGAAGAATTATCAAAATCACTTGGTATAGAATCGCCTTCAGTAAGGCTTGAGAAAATTATAAACAGTAGTGACAATAATGACAAACTATCCTGGAGTCTTGTGAATAACAAAGACTTCAGTAAAGTCGATGATGAAATTCTTTTAGAGTTTTATGGCTATGAAAATGACGCTAACAAACAAGATATTTACAGTTTTATATCAAAAAAACCACTTCCGGAATGGAAAGAGTTTTTCATTGTCCCTGATTCCCTTGAAGGAACATTACGACAAATCACAAGACATGCTAATACTTTGGACATGCTCGAAAATCATGTCGAATTAATGAATGTAATTACTTCCCCGCAATCACACCTTCTAGTAAATAATGAAGAAATTATTGCAAAAGATATAATAGCTTCATTGGATGAATCAAAACAAAAAGTTTTTTCCAATAATATCTCAAAGTTAAGTAAATATAATACCGAACCCCATGAGAATCGATTTGAAGAGCATTTCATTGATGAAAGTGAATTTAGTATAATATCCGGAGCAGAAAGCCATCGTGATCATTTGATAGATATGTTCGATAATGCTATAAGCAGAATTATCATACACTCGACCTTTATACAGTTAAAGAACTTTCAAATGATTTTTCAAAAATTAGTTTATTCTGCTCAAAGAGGTGTACAAGTTGATATACTATGGGGACAAGAAGAACCTGACGATGAGAGAAATATAGGAAGTTATAATCAATTTCTTAGTGGACTTTCTGTTTATAGAGAAGAAATAGTAAAGCTTGGCCTAACTTCACTTTTCACTATACATTCAGATCCAACTGGCTCACATGCAAAAGTTATTCATCTCTTAGTGGAGGAATAAATACTCAGCAACTTGAAGAAATAAGAAATTCACTAAGAACAAATGGAATTGCTTTAGAAAAAAAGAAAGATCCTATTTCTCATGCAAAGATACTATCTTGGGATAATGATCATATTTTAATTACAAGTCTTAACTGGTTATCAGCATCAGCTTATGGAAACCCATATGATGAATTGGGTTTCTACATTGAGAAAAAAGGTATCTTCTCTGTAATATCGAACAACTTTTAGATAATTTGCTGTAGACCCTTTACCAAGGGTCTACAGCTGTAACTATAACTCTATATATTGAACTTCACGAGGATTATTAGATGTCAGTACATATTACCATCATAGAGATCACCTTATAACATTGATGGAAATCAGTTCATATCACTTTCACAGAACCGTTTTTAATTTAACTTTACTGATCTCCATCGGTCAACGCGCTTTATATTTTCGCATAGATTCGCCTTTAAGTTCTATCTTGATACTGCTGTGAACCAGACGATACAGGATAGAGTCTGCGTGAGTTGAGTTGCCTATCATTAATTGGCTCATGCAGTTCTGCCGGTTTTATGGATATAGGAGAAAAAACGCCTGAGGGGCGGGTAGCCCTGAGTGTATCGGAACTGTGTAAGTTGTTGTCAAAACTGATGGGAAAGGTAGGAGAAACTCTAAAACAGATTTTATATTGGTCAAACTGGTGGCGGCGATATCAATATAAAGCCCAGCAATATCATTCTCAAACTATTTGTATGTTTTTTGTCTTGATATTGTTCTAAAAACGTTCTCGTGGTTACCCTGCTCCGCTCTACAAGGGAGTTGCTACCCCAATCTTATTTAAGATTTATTGTAATCGCTATTTAAACTGTTAAAATAATGAACAACTATCTTGAATACTGTTTTTATGGTGTAATATCAATATTATGTTGGATTAGTACAATACTTGGTAAAATATAAAATTACTTTTTTCTTGATAAAGAGCAACATATGAAACCTATCTTAAACAGAGCACTAGGAAAATTTAATAGTTTATATCCATCCAGATCTCTTCCTCACCCTTCAGATGAAAGTTACATAAAAGAAATTTTGAAGTTTCTCAAGTAAGGAAGAAAACGAGTTAACTTCTTATGACATATTTTTATTTGGAAATGATAATAATTGGGAACATCAATTCACTAAAAAAGTTGCAGAATGGGCAGATAAAATTAACTCTGGTGGGCGAGTTGTTATTAAAAACCCAAGATTGGATGAAAAAGTTAAACAAGAATTATGTTCTCTCAAATAACTAGACATACAATCTATGTGTCTTTATATCTATACCCAAGAAACTTCAAGATGCAGTTTTTAGCACCTGAAAATGGTCATTAATTCTCGATGTCAGCGAGTCCGCTATATCCGGTAGCGTTGTGGTGAAAAATTTGAACACTTTGTCTCGAAATTCCTGTTTATTAGCGAAATAACGGTTATTTCGAACCTGTTCATTCATGACCTTCCATAATCGCTCTATCGGGTTTAAATTGGGGCTGTAGGGAGGAAGGTAATGTAACTCAATATTGCTGATATAAGCCCAGTCCTTCACCAGATGCGCTTTGTTGTAACCCGCCCCATCCACAATAAGATGAATTTTTTGATGATAGTCAGGATAAGACTTTCTTATTTCATTGAAAAAACGGCAAATGCTGTCGTCATTGATGTGCAGAAATTCGTACTTTTTCTAAGCTGCCTGTGCGGCAGTGAACAAAACGGGGCACGTATTCCGATTATGTACCCTTTTCTAAGCTGCCTGTGCGGCAGTGAACGTGTTGATAGCCCCGTCAGAGTGGAAACATCAGTTTCTAAGCTGCCTGTGCGGCAGTGAACTGACTGATTTGCGCAATTCGATGCGCCTGAACTTTCTAAGCTGCCTGTGCGGCAGTGAACGCGATGTCGGTAACTTGTCTCGCCTTGAGAGATTTCTAAGCTGCCTGTGCGGCAGTGAACCTGCCAGTGTGCCGAGTGGAATATCAGTGTATTTTCTAAGCTGCCTGTGCGGCAGTGAACGAGACAGATTCGTCGCGCCGTGGGGATCAATCTTTCTAAGCTGCCTGTGCGGCAGTGAACGTGTTTTAGGGAACAGTACAGCTAGGGTGAGATTTCTAAGCTGCCTGTGCGGCAGTGAACAAGATGTACGATGATTGCTTGAACATTGCTAATTTCTAAGCTGCCTGTGCGGCAGTGAACAATGACTCATTGTTTGATGCTTTACGCAGTGCTTTCTAAGCTGCCTGTGCGGCAGTGAACCGTATGGAAAACGCAATGGAACGCAAAACTAATTTCTAAGCTGCCTGTGCGGCAGTGAACAATGACTCATTGTTTGATGCTTTACGCAGTGCTTTCTAAGCTGCCTGTGCGGCAGTGAACCGTATGGAAAACGCAATGGAACGCAAAACTAATTTCTAAGCTGCCTGTGCGGCAGTGAACATGACCTGAGCAGCTTCAGCGGCAGCTTTTGTTTTCTAAGCTGCCTGTGCGGCAGTGAACTTTCATTACAATAAGTACTACGTAGATCAAGCTTTTCTAAGCTGCCTGTGCGGCAGTGAACCGATCAACATTTTATTTGGACAATCTGCAAGTTTTCTAAGCTGCCTGTGCGGCAGTGAACCAGATGCTGGAACGCAAGCAGGGACGTTTGAATTTCTAAGCTGCCTGTGCGGCAGTGAACGTTAATCAATACAATAACCCAGAATTTGTCTGTTTCTAAGCTGCCTGTGCGGCAGTGAACGTGTGTTGTGTCGTAATAGCCCTGGCTATCCGTTTCTAAGCTGCCTGTGCGGCAGTGAACAGTTAGGAAACAATTATAACCTACTGATTATTAAAAACATAGTTATAAAAAGCGGAAAAAACCCTTTTTATTAGCAGTGGCCAATCCCTTAATAAAATCAATAAGTTATAATTAGTCGCTAAAAAAGGGTCAAAACCAAAGGAACGGTAGCGGATGAACTTAATCCATAAGAGCTGAAAACGTCTAACGTTGAGTTGTCTTCTATTAGCCCTTGTTTGACAAACAACAGAATATCATTAATACGGTGCGGGCTTTTCCATTCACCTACCCCATAGATTGCTTCTACAAAGCAATATGGGATATTGAGATCTCGAGTTTTCTCCACTTGCTCAGCAGAGTATAACGGCAATATTGCCTGATAACCTGTCAGTAGAGGAACTAAATATCCAGAATCTGGTTTGAGAACATATTCCCAATATTCCGGATCACCAATTTCAGGTTGCTTATTCTCTTGTGTAGGAATACGCCCACATATTAATAGTAAAAAAATCAAACCAAGCATCAATCACTGCTACCTGAGAATCATCATGTTTTAACACAGAGTAAAACAATCAAATAACTCATAACGGTACTTCTGGTAATTCATCTTCAAATTCACGTAGGCGTTTTTTAAACACAGAGGCCCATTCATGACACTCAGATAATTCCATTTCTAACCGTTCATGCTTTAAATTCTGATTCAACCAGTAACTAAAATCGGCGACTATTTCTTTTTGCCAGTCACCTCTTTCACGTTCAGATCGGAACTCTTTATCCAGTTGACAACGATAAGGATCAAGCCAAAGCTGTTGAGCTCGTTTTAACTCACAATCATCACTGGCACTCCAGCCTTTAATTTCAAACAGATTTTGTATACCAGCAACATAGTTAAATAAAATATCAATAACTTGATCGACAAATTCTTGACGAAGTTTTCTAATCTTTCTATTATTTTCGATATTTTGAACAACAAATAAATATTTCTGCATTTTTCGGGTAGTTTCACGAACTAATGAGACAAACTCACTACGCCGTTCAAAAATAGACTTTCGCTCCATAGGAGGTCTGGTAATATTTAGCCAATTGGGCGAAGCACAAGATAAAAGCCAAATATTCCCACGTCGTACACTGTTAAGATAAGAGATATTTTGTGGCTTAGCACCACCAAATTTTTGTACTACAGTATTGGGGTAAATCACTCTGGTTCCTGGATGCCAACTTTCCTCTTTTTTGGCTTTATTAATTTCCTTGGATAATTCACCAAAGCGAGTTTTAATGATACGCTGATACATAGCGTCTGCCAAAGATGATGAAAATAGCGGACCTAATAAATGATATTCGTCACATTCACTATTTACCGGGAAATAAAGCTGTTTTGCTAGTTTATGAGAGGAAAGCGTTTCATCTGCCAGAGCTTGCCGAAATCCACTTACCCACTGTTCAAGTTGCTGTTCATTTTCCGCCAATTCAGCCAATGCCGAATAATCCCCCCTATTCAAGCACTTCAACAATGAATCTTCTTGGTATTCTGTTTGCAGAAATTTTACGACATTAAGATATTCCGCATTCGCTACTATGTCGATTGCTGGTTTATACAAGGCAGAAGTAGAAAGATACTGAGTATTTTCTCTTGCATTTGGCAATACTGAAAAAATACTACTTCCTTTTGCATTACTATGAGTATATTTCGGAACATGTGTCGCTCGACTGATTTTTTTTGCATGGTTTGCAGCATTATTCAGCCAATTTCTAACTTCATACAACTCTTCTTGTTTCTTGCGCTTTTCAGCTAACTCTTGCTTAACTAGCGTAATATCCTCCATAGCGGTTAGCTTTGCCAGTTTCTTTTCCTCATTTTTATCAAAAACCGCCAGCTTTAACCGTTTAATACTTTCAATATAATCTACAATAAATTGACTCAATTTATTTTCATACATAGGCTTTTACCTACCTTATCAAAATAATAATCTGGGTACTCGCTAAATTAGCACACGAAAACACAATTTGGCACATCACTACTGACCAATAAATATTCCAGCCCTGCATTCATCACCCCTAACCAGTGTTTATAGTTTATTCTGTTCATTCCCTTTACCAAGATTTTTCCTCTGTATATTTCACAACAAAATACCTGAAAATCCCCCTATTTTCATTCCTAATTATTGCTGTGGTAATGAAAAATAGGGTATTAATCAAGTCATGGCATTAAACTTGTTTCTTCTGTCAATCCAAGACGAACGAATATGCTCATAAAACACCTCATCATCAATAGCATATTCATTAGATAGTTTATTTCTTTAAATGTTCAATTTATCTTAAAAAAAGAGCACTTCTTCCTTACTCAATGAAATTAAATAGTTTACATCTATGAATAATACCTCATAGTTACATTCACTTATATTTAAAATCAATTTTTCAAATAGTAATAAGACTTTACTTTTACATAAATTAATTGTAATCAGTAAACAAATCAGTTAAATAATTAAAAACTGCCATGTCAAATATACCCACCTTATTTTCCACAACCGTTCAATCTGTCTTAATAGGACAATAGTACAGAATCTTTTAATTGATAAGTAATTATTTCCTCTTGCAGAATAAGATACTGTTAATTATATTGGCCCGGTTTACCCTAAATGTAACCCACAATGGAATATATAATTAAGCGATTCTCGTAATAAAAATGTCGATAATAATTATGTTCCCGAAAAACTTGTCATTTATGGTAGTAAAGTATTAGACTGATTGTATAACTCAAACATAGAAAACTTAGCACCTAAAAATTGAAAAAAGGAATTATAATATGAGAAATGACGTAACCATATCACCTCAGATTATTAACACATTAACAGTAAGTAATGAACCCTGGGGAATCAAAGACAAGAATTCATGCTTCATTTACGGTAATCCGGCATTAAAATCTCTTCAGAATTTTTCAAATTCATTTGATTTCGAAGGGCATTATGAAAATGAACTTCCCTGGGATAGTGCTAAATTTGCAGAAGAATTTATTAATCATGATAAAAAAGTAATGGAAAAAGGACAAAGCATATGTTCACTGGAAACACATGTATTTGGCAAAACGCAAACGCTATCATCTTATTTTTTTGAAAAATCACCTTTTTATCATGATGATGGAAGTTGCATGGGAGTGATATATCATGGATGGAAGGCAAAAGACTACTCATTATCCTGTCTGCATCAATATCACAACAAATTACCTGCATCGATTATGTTCCAACCACCAACGGATCTTTTTACTCAGCGTGAATGGGATGTCATTTTTCTTTTTTTACAGAAAAAAACTAAAAAACAGATTGGACAGATATTGGATATTACCTATCAGACTGTTGAATCTCATATGGTTCAGATATATCGGAAAATAGGCATTAACTCTAGCCAACAACTAGAAGAATATTGTCGAGTCAATAATTTTCATCACTATATCCCAGAAAGATTTTTACTGTATTAAATTACGTATTAATTTCTAGTTTCTATATACCACCTTTTTCCATTATTAATGGAAGAAATAGCCAGCTTCATTGGAATATATTTTTATTTACAAATATCATAGTCATATTCAATAATTTTTCAAAGGTTATTTATGCGTCAACCAGGATGTAAATGTAAAAAATCGTCTATTATTACCTCTCAGTTAACAAATACATGGGACAGAAGTTCCGAGCCATGGTTTGTAAAAGATAAAGAATTACGTTTCATTTATGCAAATACAATGTTTATTAAAGCCAACAAATTACCTGAAAATTTTAATGTTATCGGATATTCTGATCAGGAATTACCTACACCATTTAATTGTTTTGCCCACCTTTTTGAACAGCATGATCGTAAAGTCTTAGAATGTATGCAACGGATATCATCTATTGGGATTTATCCTCAAGGCAGCTGTCAACAGCTTAAATCCTATTTTTGTAACAAATACCCACTAATGGATGAAAATAACCAATGTATTGGAATAATATCTCATGCCAAAGAAATAGACTATTTTGCAGTATCTCATTACCTCAAGAATAATACCTCTATATCTATTCGGCTTAGGCCACCTAACAATATATTAACAAAGAAAGAATGGATTATCATTTTTCTATTCTGTCGCGGTATTAGTAATAAATGCATCGCCGATGAAATGAAAATTTCATGCCACACTGTAGAAAAATATTTTGAATGTATCTATAAGAAACTATCAATCAGTTCAGCTATTGAATTAAGGCTATTTTGCAAAGAAAAAGGTTATGATACATTTATCCTTCCAAAATATTTTAAACCCATAGGCCATTTCTTATTATAAATGTTCGAGTTTACTTTATGTATTTTTATACCTGTTATCTTTCAAGTTGCCTCTTTGTTGGCTGCACTCTCTCACCCCGGTCACATAGTTATCTATGCTCCCGGGGATTCGCTCCCTTGCCGTCGCGATGCATCTTGAAATCTATTGGGTATATATTGGTTATTTGATTAACCTAAATTACTAATGAGATATGTATGGACTCGACAGAGTAATTTTATATCAATAAATATAATTTATGATTTTCATATTATATCGTTTACTTTTTGTCAACGATTTTCAACATCAGGGCAAGAATTGATAATTATAAAATACAATCAGCCAATATCTCTGGCCTAACACTACTCGTACTTTACTCAATATGTTGTCAGGTCATCATAATAATATAATTAACTTTTTTGGTATATTTTTTTATAAATGCTTTTGCGATAGATAACATATATACCCAATAAACTTCAGGTTGCTGCGCAGCGAGATCAGGTTAATTTTTTCGTTAAAATTTTTATTACGCCGGTGCTATCAAGATAAAAAACCATTAATAAAAACCACAGGATTAATGAGGTAAAGCTCAAATTGTTACAGATATTTAAATGGAGTTTTAAATGCAACTTTATCTTTCATAACTATACTATTTTAAGTAAGTTTTCTATTTAATTATTCTTTAAAAATTAAATTCAGAAGAATGCAGATAACCTTAACTTTATTTAAGTATAGCCATTTAAGATGCGCATAAATTCAAACCCACTTTTCCAACCTAAAGAGCTTAACAGTCAATTCCACCGCCATATTCAACAAAAATATTATCGAATTACGATACTTAGAATGTTACATTTAAGAAGAAAAATTTAACTAATTGAATGCTATTTTAATGAGATCCACTTCCTCAGCATTATTCCACCCTAAAGGGAATAATTCATTTTATTTCATCATGTTATATGTACCTGTTATCCAGATAATTCTTGCCTGTTCAATTTATGACGGAACATTTATGACACAGATCACTTATTGATCAATAGATTAAAAACCCGAATCATTAACCTGACTACTTAGTCAGTAAAACAAATAATTTTCATATAAAACAATATTAATTGTGATATTTATTATCATTGAACATTTCTTTGCAAAATAATAAATAATTTAATTGATAAATATATGTATTTTGACGAGTGCTTTATTATATTCTATTATATATCCAAGCTATTTTAAGTATAATCAGCGAACAAACCTCTCAAATAACGTCTTATTTAATAGTGTAGGAATCACAATGAAAAACATAAGAAACAAACCCAATAATATCACGCCACAATTAATTTATACGTGGGAAAGAAGTGATGAGCCATGGGGAGCTAAAGATCTCCAGTCAAGATTTATTTATGCCAATTCCGCTTTTTATCGACTACTCAATCTGCCTGAAGATTTCGATATTACAGGGCTTTCCGTCAGTGAATTACCGTCACCTATTGCGGAATATGAAAAAGAATTTAGCCGTCAGGATCAAAAAGTTATTCAAACCATGCAACGAGTCACTTCACTAGAAACGCATCCAGTTGGAGAAAATCGGGTTAAGCAAACTTACCTCTGCAATAAATATCCGCTTTGTGATGAAAAGGGTGACTGTATTGGTGTTACCTTTCATATATACAAGACACAGGATTTTTCTGTTTCTTATTATTATGAAAAAACATTGCCAGCAACGCTAAAGTTTATACCGCCTAACGACATACTGACTCAAACCGAATGGGAAGTTCTCTTTTTAACTCTGCGCTCAGTGGATGAAGAACGCATCAGTGAAGAATTAACGATGAGCACAGATGATGTTGTTAATCATATTCAGTCTATTTACCAGAAATTTAACTTACCGAAACATAAAGAACTAACAGATTTCTGTAAGGAAAATAAATTTGATCTTTATGTTCCAGAAAGATTTATCACTATTGGTAGCATAGAGCTAATAAATTGACTATAAATCCCAATATTAAGGGTTAAACTGTAACAATGGAATGATAATATGAAGAATAAATTAACCATCTCATCCCAAGTAATTAACACATTGCAGCAAAGTAATGATCCTTGGGGAATAAAAGACAAAAATTCATGCTTTATCTATGCTAATCAGGCACTAAAGTCTCTTCAGAATTTCTCAAATTCTTTTAACTATGAAGGGCATTATGAATATGAATTACCCTGGGATAGCGCTGAGTTTGCAGAAAATTTTATTGCTCACGACCAAAAAACGATGGAAAAAGGGGAAAGAGTATGTTCTCTTGAGACACATGTATTTGGTAAAGAACAAATTCTGTCATCTTATTTTTTTGAAAAAACCCCTCTTTATCATGATGATGGTAGTTGCATGGGGGTTATGTTTCATGGTTGGCAAGCTATGGATTTTTCATTAACCCGTCTATATCATGGAAAACTGCCGGCATCCATTATGTTCCAGCCACCAACCGAGCTTTTCACCCAACGGGAATGGGACGTTATTTTCCTCTCTTTACAAAAGTA
>NZ_KL543987.1:0-27645 GCF_000711895.1 Photorhabdus australis DSM 17609 | reverse complement strand
CTGGAAGAATATTGTCGCTTGAATGATTATGATCTCTATGTCCCAGAGAGATTTGTACAGCCAGAAAGCAGAATGTTTCTTTAACCCTTAGATTAAAAAGGAGCTTTTATTAATATGAAGAAGAACTATACAATTTCACCTCAAATTATTAACACAATGGAGATGAGCAATGAACCATGGGGAATAAAAGATAGTTCTTCAAATTTCATTTATGGTAATTCTGCAACCAAAAAATCCATCCATAATTTCAAAGAAGCATTTGATTACGAAGGCCGTTACGATCATGAATTGCCCTGGGATGGCGCTGAATTTGCAAAAGAATTTATTGCTCACGATAAAGATGTCATGACCAAAGGAGAGAGAGTATGTTCTCTTGAAACACATGTATTTGGCAAAGAGCAAACTTTGTCTTCTTATTTTTGTGAGAAACAACCTTTTTATCATGAAGATGGGAGTTGCATAGGGATTATGTATCATATGTGGAAAGCTAAAAAGTACTCATTGGCTAGCTTATACCAATATTATGACAAGCTCCCATCATCGATTATACTCCAACCACCTACTACTCTTTTTACTCAATGTGAATGGGATATCATCTTTCTCTTTCTACAAAAACACTCCAGAAAACAGATTGGGCAGATACTGAATATCGCCTATCACACTGTTGAGATTCATATGACCCAAATATATCGCAAGGTCAACGTTAACTCCAATCAGCAACTGGAAGAATATTGTCTGGCCAATAACTTTAATCACTTTATACCAGAGAAATTTTTATTGTCTTAGATTACGTATTAGTTCCCAGTTTCTATATGCTACCTTTGTCCACTATTTATTGATAAAATAGACAGCTCTGCGGGAATATGTTTTTTTCATAAAGAATATACCTAATAGTCAAATGGGTTAAAAAACAATAATTACCTCGAAGGATATGTATGAATCAATCAGTATTTAGAAAAGTTTCTTGTATTACCCGTCAGTTCACAAATATGTGGGATAGAAGCCCCGATCCTTGGTTTGTAAAAGATAAGGAATCCCGGTTTATTTATGCCAATACGGTGTTTATAAAAGCCAATAAGTTACCTGAGAACTTTGATGTTATCGGATATACCGATGAACAATTACCAACACCAGTTAATGGTTTCTCTCATCATTTTAAAGAACATGATCGCCAGGTCTTAGAATGTATGCAACGAATATCATCGATTGGGACTTATCCTCAAGGTAATGGCCGACAACCTAAATCCTATTTTTGCGAAAAATATCCCTTGATGGATGAAAATAACCAATGTATGGGAATTATTTCTCATGCTAAAGAAGTAGAGTATTTTACTGTGTCTCATTATATGAAGAACTGTGCGCCCATAGCGGTCAGTTCTAAGCCCCCTAATGATATTTTAAAAGAAACTGAGTGGGTCATGATTTTTCTATTTTGCTGCGGTATCAATAACAAAGATATGGCTAATGAAATGCATATGTCATGCCGTACCGTAGAAAAATATTTCGAAAATATCTACGAAAAATTGTCTGTCACTTCAACAGTGGAATTACGATCACTTTGTAAAGAAAAAGGTTATGACCTATATGTTCCATCAAGATATTCTCTATCTATAGGCCATTTTTTACTGTAAATAATCGATTTTGCTATATCTATTTCTCTCTGATCTATCGATAATTTGAGTAATAATTGGGAACACAATTAATGATATTGCGGATTTTTCTATTCCATCAAACTATAAAATTTTAACACTAAGGCTTTATACCCCAAATACGTTGAAACGTTTTAAATAACTGACAATATACCGCCCATTGTGGCGGATGTTCCGCTTTCATAATAACTCTTTACTTAATTTGACTCCTAATCACAGTAAAGCGATAGCTCGCGCGCAACTTTCACTCAAAACTCTCATCACCGTTTCCGCACCGCTTCGATTAGGATTTATTCGTATCATCCGTTTTTCTAAAGTGGGATCGGATTGACGGAATGTACCAGATAACCGGTAAAACAATGGTGGAATTTCGAACTTTGATTCAGCACCAACCGGATAAGGCAGTGCACCAAGTTTATGTGCAAAGCAAAGAACTTGTTCTGCAATCTCATCATAAAATTCCACTAACAATACTTTAGATTGCGCATTGGCAATAACTGCCTGTTTGACTTGAGGTATTATTCCCTGATTAAGCCAGGTAACCAGCGTTTCACTCACTTGAGCCTGCACAGCATGCATTACCGGCGCAAATACCAACCCACGCAACACTTCCAATGCCTGAAATCCCTGCACCTGGCTGCCTCCTGAATACATGCTACGCCGGATGCTGTCGATTGCCGCTTTTTGACCTACCACGACACCAACACCTTGCGGTCCAAACAATTTAAAACTAGAGAAAGTCGATAACGCAGCGCCACATTCACAACCAATATGCTCTACTTTCATAACGGCGTAATTATCATCAACCAGTACCGGTAACGACGCCGCATTCATCAATGAAATCACTGTAGACAACTCATAAGAATCATCGATTTTCTGGCGCGTATGTTGGACCAACCCGGCTACCGGGCGATGTTGTAAAATCGCAGCACGTATTTGTTCAGATTGATTGAAATCAGCCCGTACAAGATTCAAACCCATCTGTTCAGCAATAGTCGCAGTAGTGGGATATAACGGTGCATCATGAACCAACAGAGTATCACCCGTGTTAACTAATGCCGCCAGACCACAGCGTATTGCCCCGGTTCCCGCTCCTTGCACCAATACAGCAGATTCAGCGGAAAAGAAATCTGCAATGACACTTTCAACTCGTTGCGTCATTTGTGGTTGGTTCAGCCCCGGAACCAATCCCAAATCGCCAGTAGTCAAAAAATCAGCGCCGGGAAAATGGCGGCAGATGATATCAACTAAATGAAACTGTTTTCGCTGCGCCTGCTCCATATTCAAGCTGCGTAATGGATAAGTATTCAACATCTGCTCTCCGGCTTTCTCCCTTTATCGCTGCCATCATAAATAAAGGGAGAAAGGATCTTTCAATTAACGGATACCTATCAGATAAATGACGTTAGCCAGAATACCAACAACAATCGTCGCAATTGGCCCAATAGCCATTTCAACTAAAGGACGTTTAGAAGTACGATTGAGCAGATAAATGCCTGCCACCACCATAAATCCCATTCCCGGCAAAATAGCGTTGGAAGCAATCATTCCCCCCACCAATAAGGAAACCTCCAACATGCGGGTAATGACGGTTCGGATATGATCACCACAAGCTTTTACGCCGGGATATTTATCCAGCCAGATAGCAATTTTCGCCAGTAGTTTGATTTCCATAAACATAATCACACCGCCAGCAATGAAGGCAATCCACAGGTTATTCGTGACTAATCCAGCAACAAACACGAATTTCATCCCCACCGGACTATACACTCCAGTAGCAATAGCCGTCATACCAACTAATGGAACAAAGCTGATTGCCCTGGCCAAAGCCACCAACGTGGCGTTAGCCCCTTCCCCCTGCGCCATCAATTGCAGTGATACCGGCCCCTCCGCCAGTAGACTGAGAGACATCGAAGAAGCTACAGCCGTCAAACCACCACTCAGCACCAATAACCAGATGTTATTTTGAATACGCTGTATTCGCGTGGAGAATAATCCCACTAACATCTCATTCTCACCTTTGGCTGGAATTTGCCCATCTCCTGCCACAGGAGCACGCTCTTTCATTGCAAAGTAGAACATCACAATCATCGAAATCAGTAGCGCTACCCCGTTGGGGTCTAATTGCACTGGTTTGCTGAGTGATCCGCCAAAACTAAGTGACCCCACGGCTTTCGTCGCAACATACCCCGCCAGTGTCGCAATCAGTACCCACATCCCTTTGCGATATCCATATTGATACGCGACAACAATCGCAGGGAATAACGCAAAGCAGGCAACAATGGGATCACCAACTTTACTCAGATTGTTCATGAAATTAACCGGCAAATGGGCAAAGATGTCGACAACAGATCGTAAACCTGTCATCAAAGCGATGGCATATAACGCCCCCAGGACACCAGAAAGCACGAAACCTTTTTTACTGTTTGCGCACCAAGTGCCAATCACATCCGTGCCCAGTAACAAGCTATGCACCAGAATAATCGGGGCTGTCAGCGAGAACGGAATACCAAAACCGATAACCAAACCAAAACTTAAGGCAAAACTGGTCGCCGCTAAGGTTTGGCGATTCATACGTCCTTCAAGATGTTCCGGCATCAAAGGGCGCAACCCGTCATGAAATACCGCAATACCACGGTTAGCCATCATGGCAGAAATTCCGCCAATCACCGCTAACAAACCCGCTTTAAACGGATCAATTTCCATTAAACGCGTGAAAAATTCGTATTCCATCTTCTGATGTCCTTATGAAGAAAAAATAGCCCCGATAAGCACTGGGATAACGATTTCTGTATCCTGACCAATAAAACCAAACGCGGTCTTCCCGGCATTCACATGCGCAATAATCTCTTCATCAGACAGGATTTTCCCCGGCATGCTAAGCGTGGCACATTTATCGTTCCCCACAATGGCAATTGCCATTGCCAAGGCCCCCCCACCGGTATTACAAGCCCCCAAATAATAATCCGCACTACCATTTTTCAGTGCCATGGCGGCTTCAATATCGCTCATTAAGGTAATGGATGAAGCTTTATCTCCAGCCAAACGTCGTAAAGTTTCCGCAATTTTTTCTTTCTCAATTTGTCCTCCAATAACAAATCTCATATGTTTTCCTTTAGTTGAAAAATACCGTTGGGTTGTCACGTAACATTAGATCAATTTCTATTTGCGTTAATCCGGCATTCCTCAGCATAGGCACAAAGGTGCGGATTAAATAGTCAAAACCATTACCACCATTGGCCTTCAAATGGGAGCGACGGGTTATATCCATCGATAACATGACACGGTTAAGTAAACCGCGCTGGGACAATATCTGTAGCATGGCAACACGTTTTTCATCTGGGTAGTAATCGTTCTTGCCAATAGTATCGAACTGTACATAAGCCCCCTGTTCAATCATACGCAGGATATTGTCCAAATTGTCCCGCAAGTCACAGTGCCCGATAACCACCCGTTCAGCATCTACACCATGCTTTTTCAATAACGCCAGTTGCTCAAGCCCCATGGTACTTAATGAGGTATGTGTAGAGATGGGACGTCCTGTTTCTAAATGCGCTATTGCCGCGGCATGAAATACTTTTTCTTCATCAGGTGTGATAATCCCTTTACTGGAACCAATTTCCGCAATCACCCCAGCTCTCAGCGTTGTACCCCCAATGCCTTGCTCAATCTCAACAATCATTTCATCCGCCAGTTGCCGGACTGGCGTATGCGAGACATGTCCAGGAAAAAAAGCAGACTGGTAATAGCCCGTTGAGGCAATTACGTTAATGCCAGAATCCCGCATCAAATCCAGCATAAACTGTGGATTACGCCCCATGTAACGATTGGTCATTTCCACAATATTACTTACGCCAAGGTTGACCAGTGTTTTCATCTCTTCACAAATCAGGTCATATTGATCCAACCGACAATCAATGTTGTTTTTAAATGGTGATAAATCAATATGCAGATGCTCATGTGCATAGGTATAGCCGGACGCATCAATCCTGTTTTGTTTAGTCATCAGAAAGGCTGTCCGGATAGAATCATGAAAATGCATTTACTCATCGGTCATTTCCCCATTAACAGGAATATGGTTTCCCTGGCTGTCATAAAGCCCTTCCAGCACCGGATGTCCTGACTGGATACCACTGACCAATGCCACATCACTGCGAGTCACAAATATCTGAGTGCGAAAGCACAGCACCACAGCACAGCCAACTGGATATTCACCACTAAGGGAAAAGTGGTAATCAATGCTGGCACCATCCATCGGCAGCAAATGGGTAGATATAACCTGTCCGTTTGGCATAAAGACCAACGCGTTATGAGCCTGTCCACGGCGATAGTAACCACCGCCATAGCAATAACTATTGCCATTAAACCGGTGAGATATTTCTGTCAGATACAACATAGCAATACGTTCAGGCTGCTCTCCCTGAAAATTCGCAAGAATTGTACCTGTCAATGCATGTCCCGGTTCTGCATGGGTAACCCCATACTTTGCCAATAACGGTAGTGTGCTACAGCTTGATGCCGATGGCGCGTTTATCTGCGTCACCTCAACCCCTGCTTGCCGTAAAATGTCTCTTGCTTTCAGCAAAGTAAACAAATTTGGTGCTGGCAGTGTTTGCTGTTGTACCTCCTGCCACAATAAACAAGGAAAATGGGTTAATCCCACCAGCTTTACGCCGGGCATCGCTATAATACGACGAGTAACATCATTCAATTCCGATAAATGAAAACCCGCTTCCTGACCTGGATAGAGATGATCATGATCATCATAAACTTTCAACATAATGCATTGCACATGTCCCTGGTGTTGCGCAAAACAAGAAATTTCCTCCGCTTTTTCTAAAGAAAACACCGTGATCACTTCCGGGTGTTGCTGTATCACAGGGGAGACCATATTCCGCGGGATCTGTACCAAATGTCCTGCATGAATAACCGGAACCTTCCTTCTTATTAATGTTCTTGCTTCCTTGAAATCCACCACTGTAACACCCTGATAACCCAGTTCTATAAGCTTGCGTGCCAGCCAAGGATTACGCCCAATCTGCTTGGTCATCAAATACAGAGAAATATCATAGCGCTTCGCCACAGCAAGCAGACGTCTGGCATTTGCCAAGACCTGATCAACATCGATGACATAAGTATCAGGTAACAAACCTCCTTGCTCCCATAAAACACGGGCGGTTTCAATCAATGCCGGATTTTGTTTGGTCAATGCATTAATAAATATGCTGTACCTCCTGTACTACTTACAGCGTTCAATGCCATTGCAATAAGTTATGATGTTTAAATCATCATTTTTTTGAATATTTGATGGAAAAAAAATTCCTTTTATCTCTGTTGTCGCGCTATCACTGACTGATCCTTTGCCTTCCAAAGACTAAACAAGTTTGCCAGCAAATAACCCTCCTCACAGGGATGTAATTGCACGTCAAAATGTGCCAACAGCGAAGCGTTAATCACTCGCAAATAAGAAAAGGCATCAGACTGACGTACTTCCATCAACAGTTCATTATCCAGTGAACCAATGTGTTCTCCCCGGCGTGAGCGCATTAACGCATTCGCCATATGTGTTATCGCCATTTCCCCCAACGCATTCCTGACGGGGATTTGCCAATCTTGCTCAAGCTGAATCACGACCTGCAACATGCCATCACAGATATCCTGATCGATGACATTTCCCTGACAGAGCAGATTCAGTCGATTTTCCATGCCATTTTACTCCGTCCATTTTAAATCAATAACTTGGGTCCTGCTGACCTGCCAGTACTCGTTGTTGATGAACCAACAATGCTGTTTTATCTACTGTGGTACGCAAAAGCTGCTGAATCGGAATATCATCAGATCTGGTTAAAATCACCGCCTCAGACGCTTGCATAAAACAAACATTCCCACGCAACGGCACTGCAATAAGCTCCTGGAAACTCAATTCCATTTCCCTGCTAACGTTCCAAATCACTGCATCAATCTCCCCCTTAGCCACCTTGTACAAACATTCGTGGTAAGAGATATCCACCAGCGTGATGTCCTGTCCGGCAAAGTACATTTCAGTCATGATCTTCTGGTCAGCGGAACGATTATCTAACCCAACACGACGGATGTTATGCTCTTCACCCTTGCGGTAAATCAGTTGGTGTCCACTAACATAAGTGCATGGCCCCAATTCAAGTACAGCAAGAACATCACGTTGTTCCAGATAAGTTTGTGCTGCCAGACTTGACACTACTGCCATGTCATAACTGCCGTTACGCAGACATTCTACCCGGGCATCCGAACCTCTCATGTGAGCAAAGTAAAATGGAATACCCTCAAACTGCGCCTTTAAGCCACTCGCCAACCCTTCGTACAATCGGGTATAGGGTAATGGCATCGCACAAACCACATTACCAATATCAGCATGTACCAACAGTGCCTTGTGATTCATACTAACCAGATAACTGCCATTACGACCCCGCCGATCCAAGCAAACCGCACCAGAATTCTCCAGTTTTTTTAATGCAAATTGTACCAGCCCAACAGACAGAGCATAGTCAGATGCCAGCTCATCAATCGTCTTCAAACGATTACCACAGCACTCACCTAGCAGATAACGTGCCAGGCATGCCCGAGCAACCCCCTCTTTTTTAAGCAGCTCACGACTCATAGTTATTCTTCATTTTTTTGAATGTATTTATATCTAACTTAAGGAGATAAATAACAATCGAAAAATAACAAAAATGCGAATTCAGTCACGAATGAGGGGGTGATTTTTACAATTGAAGCAGAGAATCGGCCTTACCTTTGTACTGACGCAACTCAGGGAAGAGATCCCCATTAGTGGGTGAAAATGGATTTTGGCTTCGCTATGCTCTCGGGGATTCGTTCCCTTGCCGGCGTGATGCATCTTGAAATCCATAGGGTATATCAGGACAGTTAACGTCGATATTAATCCCTGATAAGATGGCCTTCATGCATGCGCCCTTAACAGGCGCATACATCAGAATCCCTTATTCAACTGAACAAGCGTCAGCCCTTGGGACATAATCAAAGTGTAGTTCTCGATACCGGTTTCTTTTTATGCTCCAAACACCATGAAAACGCTCTGCATTACTGGCGGTATACCTCACCGTATGGCGAATATTGCTGTGTCCAAGATAATCTTGTATCAGCCGGGTATCCACCCCCCTGTCAGCAAGAGCAAAACCACAAGCGTGGCGCAACATATGTGGATGGGAATCTACTGAAATTTTAGCCTGTCGTCCTAATTGGTTAATCATTTGATAAATACGCTGACGTGTAAGCGGGTTTCCGTAGCGCGACAGAAATAACCAATCGCTTTCCGCACCCCGAAAAGTTTTACGTACTTCCAGCCACGCTTTAATCGCCTTGATTTCATAACCCAGAAGAGGATGGTTTGTACAAAACCCGCCTTTTAAGCGCCGAATATACAAACTTCCATCTTCCAAATCCAAGTCGGATAACCGCAAATGCCTGGCTTCACTAACACGTAAACCATGAACAAAACTCATGTATACCAGACAATAGTCTCGCTCCGGATTAGCGCTCATTTTCGCTACTGCCAGCATACTTTCCACTTCGTATTGCGTTAGATGTCTTCGTTGACCCATTATGGTCTATCCCAAATATTTTTTGTCTCAACGCATGTAATACTCTGCGTTATCTGTAACTGATTCAGACCAGGAACCAACCTTAAATCCCCCATGGTAAAAATGTCTGCACCGAAACAGTGCAGGTGACTAAATGAAATTGCTTTTGCTGTGCCTGAGCTTCACTCAAGCTGTGTAATGGATAGGTATTCAATGTCTGTTCTCCGGTTGCCCCCTATATTCTTACCATCACAAGATAAAAAGAAAAATACTGATTCAATTAACCATCACTCGCTAAATAAATTGATCTGTCTAAAAAACAACAGAAATTATCGCAATAAACCCAACAATCATTTTAACAAAAGATAGGCCAATCAGATCGATTTTTGCTGCAGATCACAAGGAAAGATATTGGTGCGGTAATGTTTGTCGATTCTTAACAACGTTCAATTTTTTTCTCAATTTTTTCGCCAGAAAAATCCAGCAAAGTGATAAAACAACAGTCTGGTAGCAAGCGAGGTCTTACCCATGTTGCCATGACAATGCCCTTTATAACCAAGTCATTTCTTTTCACATTATATACCCGCTATCTTTCAAGTTGCCTCTTTGTTGGCTGCACTCACTCACCCCAGTCACATCGTTAGCTATGCTCCCGGGGATTCGCTCCCTTGCCGTCTCGATGCATCTTGAAATCCATAGGGTATAAACCCGGCTATTATGACTCATCATTCCCCTCTTCTGCTAATTATTTATACCCATCATCTTTCAATTGCCTCTTTGTTGGCTGCGTTCACTTGCCGCCGCCCTGCAACTTGAAAGGTAACGGGTATACATGCCAAATCCGTAGATCAAAAACATTTATATGATATGACAATCTATCTGACTGTTATTAATGGATAAATAATGGATAATCGGTTAGCACCATTGCTACAGCGCAGCGAAAAAATCACCCGTACGGAATACCGCGTGCTGTCTCATCTAACCGCAAACCCATTATTAATTGGGCAAATTACGGTACGTGAGCTAGCAAAAGCGACATTTATATCCCCTGCTACTATTATACGTTTATGCCAGAAACTAGGCTTCAGTGGATATAGTGAGTTTATTTGGTATTGCAAGCAATTGCTATCCAGTGGAGCTTCTATTTCCGGGCATATTCTGCCTCATCATGACAAAAGAGTTCCTGATGCATTTGAACACTTTGTTACTAATTACCGCAAAACTTTTACTTTAATAACGCCAGAAAAAATAGCGCGTTTTAGTGCCCTGCTGCATGAAAAAGATAATTTTTTTCTTTATGGTGCCGGTTTTTCTGGACTATTTACTGATTATTTAACTCAAAAATTACAAATCCTAGGGAAAACTGCTTTTAGCTCTAGCTCGGGAGACAGCAGGAAAATTTTCCTCAGTAATGCAGTAAAATATGAAGTTTTTATTGCTATCTCCCGCAGCGGCCAAACTGAACAGGTATTAGATAAAGCGCATATTGCTCATAATGTTGGCATGACGGTAATTGCATTTACTCGTGCATCGACCAATCCATTGGCTTCACTAGCTGATGTGCATTTTGCACTGTATGACGAGGCGATTCATTTTAACTCAGAAGTCGACGAGATAACTTCATTTGAATCAAATCTAATCATGCTAATCGATTTATTGTTATTGCAAGCGACATCTTAAACTATAACGTCTGCAAATCCAAATTGACAAAAGCCACATAAGATAATCTCAACAACCTAGGGAAATAGGCACGCAGTCAAAATATGCTCTAACATCAGAATAAATCCTCAGTAAACGATTTAAATAAATTTAATGCTAACTACCTATCTCAATAGACGATATAGTTGCAGGATATCATGATGAATGAATAGCAGCGTAGAGTGTATACCCAATAGTTTCAAGATGTATCGCGACGGCAAAGGAGCTAATCCCCGGGAGCATAGATAACGATGTGACTGGGGTGAGCACTCAAAAGTCAGTGCTTTTTTTCGAGTATCGACCCCACGCGCTTTTCATGGAAAAAAATCAAAGAAGATAGAAACCAAATAATATTAACAGTTATATTTTTCCATATGTAAGTATTTTTACATAAAAGAATAAATGATTTAATTAACAGATATAGGTAAAATGAAAAAATATTATCTTTTGACTAATTAATTATTGCAATCTATTATATGTTCAGGTTATTTTAAGTAAAATCAATAAAAAGATCTTTCAGATAATCGCTTAAATAAAAATTAATGAATTATCATGTCAAACATAAAAAACAAATCGAATAATATAGCTATGAAATCAATTTACAAGTGGAAAAGAAGTAATAATCCTTACGAAGATAATGGTCATTGTATTGGTATCACTTTCCATACATATAAAACTAAAAACCCCCATGTTTTTTACCAATTTTAGTCTCTACATGCCAGTACCGGAGAGATGTTTGCTGACAAAAAAAGAATTTTTTGTTAAATCGAAATATTACCAAAATAAATATGACCAGAAAAAATTACATTATTTCATCACAAATAATAAACACTTTGGCAGTAAGTAATGAACCATGGGGAGTAAAAGATAAATCTTCCTGTTTTCTCTATGGTAATGATGCATTGGCCAAACTTCAAAACATACACTCCACGTATGACTATCAAGGTAAATATGATAGTGACATACCATGGCAAGGCAGTGAATTCTATGAAGATTTTATTGAGCATGATTTGAAAGTGATGGAAAATGAAGAAAGCGTTTTCTCATTGGAAACACACGTATTTGGACAAGATAAGATTTTATCATCTTATTTCCAAGAGAAACTTCCACTATATGATGATAACGGTGAACGCATCGGCATCCTTTTTCATGCCTGGAAAGCGCAGGCTCACTCATTAACTCGGCTATTTCATAAAAAACTACCTGCTTCTATTATGTTTCAATCACCGATGAAACAGCTCACTCAACGAGAATGGGAAATTATTTTCCTTTTCTTACAAAGAAATAGCAAAAAGCAAATCAGTCAATTACTTAACATCCCTTACAAAATTATAGAGAAATTAATTAGGAAAATTTATAGAAAATCAGCCATTAACTCTGATTTACAACTGGAGGAATACTGCAAAATCAATAGTTTTAATCGCTATGCACCAAAAAGGTTTTTATTGTCTTACTTATAAATATCGTTTATTCAAATTTTTTATAAGATAATAATGTTATAAAGGTCAAATATGAGTCGATCAGGATGTAAAAAAGTCCCTTTTATTACTCCTCAGCTAACTAATATGTGGGATAAAAGCTCAGAACCATGGTCTGTGAAAGATAGGGAACTTCGTTTTATTTATGCAAATACAGTGTTTATTAAAACAAATAAGTTACCTGAAAACTTCAATGTTATCGGATATTCTGATAGAGAATTACCGACACCAGTTAATCAATTTGCTCATCTTTTTGAGGAACATGATCGTAAGGTCTTACAATGTATGCAACGAATATCATCTCTTAACACTTATCCTCAAAGCAAAAGCGAGCAACCTGTATCCTACTATCTCTGTAATAAATACCCATTAATGGATGAAAATAAACAATGTATTGGTATTATTGCTCACGCCAGAGAAATACATAATTTTACCGTGTCTCATTATATAGAGAATGACATTCCCATATCGATTAGATTTCAACCACCCAACGGTGTATTGAAAGAAAAAGAATGGATAATCATTTTTTTATTCTGTCGCGGCGTTAGCAATAAATGCATCGCCAGAGAAATGAAAATTTCATACCGTACCGTAGAAAAACATTTCGAAAATATCTATGATAAACTATCAGTCAACTCAGCTATTGAACTAAGAACATTTTGCAAAGAGAATAATTATGATCTTTACATCCCACCTAAATACTTTCAGTCTATAGGTCATATTTTGCTATAAACAATCGATTTTATTGCTACATATTTCTCGCTGTTCCGTTTAATTAATCTTAGTTTCACTTAAATTTTTCCTAATCTGATATAGACAACAACTTGATAAATTAAAATAAAGGGCTTATAACGTGGTATATCATCATTTTTTTGAATATTTTTTCCCTTTTCTGTTGAAGATTTTCAGAAAATTAAGAAACCATAAAATTAGAGTGAGTATTGGCGGGAGCTTATAGCCGAATATCTTATTGGTAAAAGAGATCGAGACAGGGAATATGACCCTGTTTCAATCCCAAAATTCTGGCTACCCTAAATCAACGAACAATAATTCCCAACAGAATACCTAATGCACCGAAATCAGCATCACTAAATGTCGTGTTGGCAATACCAATGTCCCCAAGGACAGGCAATAAGAACACAGGTAGAAAAGTAATCAGAAAGCCCTGAATAAAAGCACCGAGAATAGCACCTCTGCGGCCACCGGTTGCATTACCAAAAACCCCAGCCGCAGCACCAACGAAAAAGTGTGGCACAACACCTGGAATAATTACCGTCATATCCAACGCATACAGAACAAACATGCCAACAACACCAGCAACAAAACTACACAGGAAACCTACCAGTACTGCATTAGGCGCATAAGGGAACACAACCGGGCAATCTAATGCCGGTTTTGCGTTTGGAACCAACTTATCGGAAATGCCTTTAAACGCGGGAACAATTTCTGCAATTACCATTCTTACACCTTGCAGAATGATATATACGCCAGCAGCAAAAGTAATAGATTGTATTAATGAAAACATAAATCCATTTTTACCACCACTGACTTCTCTTACAAAATCATCACCAGCAAATAAGCAAGTGATCATAAAAATAATCGCCATTGTGCAAGAAATAGCGACCGACGTATCACGCAGAAACAACAAACTTTTCGGAACATTCATCTCTTCTGTTGAATGCGCTTTATTGCCTAGTTTACTCCCAATAAAACCAGCCAAGACATAGGAAAGCGTAGAAAAATGCCCAATGGCAACCTCATCAGAGCCTGTCACTTTCTTCATATACGGATGAACTATCGCCGGGAAAAAAACCATAGCAACACCGACAACCACAGAACCTATAGCCACTAGCTTAATTCCGCTGATCCCAGCTGTCGCCAGAATCACCGCCACCATCATAGACATAAACAACGTGTGATGCCCCGTCAGGAAGATGAATTTCCAGGGTGTAAAACGTGCAATCAGAATATTAATGACCATGGCAAAGAACATAATCATTGCCATTTCTTTACCAAAACTTTTTTGCGCAATGGAAACTATCGCTTCGTTATTTGGCACGACTCCTTGAATACCGAAGGCATGCTGGAAAATCGTAGCAAAACCCTCCAGTGAAGAAACGACCACCCCAGCACCCGCCCCCAGGATAACAAACCCCATTATGGTTTTTATGGTGCCTTTGATACATTCTGTCACTGGTTTTTTTTGTGCAATTAGGCCAATAAGTGCGATAAATCCGACCAAGACCGCAGGTTCTGATAGCACGTCACTCATCAGAAAATGGAAGAATTCCATAGCTACCTCCGGTTACAATGCACCAAGCTCAGTTAATGCCACTGACAAACGCTGTTTCATTGCGGCTTTATCCACCATATTGTCCAGCGCAACAATTTTCCCATCGACTGCCTGAGCAACCAATTGTTCTGCAATATCTTTCGTGCCAACAAAAATATCGCTTTGAGTTGCTTTTGCTGACCCCAAATCAACATGATCAACGCTAGCATCTATCCCTATATCTTTTAGGATATTTTTGATACTCATTTCCATCATCAGGCTGGTACCTAATCCATTTCCGCAAACGACTGTAATTTTCATACTTTTTCCCCATAGTAAAAAATAATGACTTAATATTTGTTAATCACGGCAAGAATCTCTTCTTTATTTTTGGCCCCCATTAATAGGGCTATATCTTGTTGATTATCAAAAAGCTCTGCGAGTTGGGCGATCACTTCGACATGACTGTTGCTGTCAGTCGCTGCCAGTACAATCAGTAGCTTAACCGGGTCATTCTCTTCAGAACCAAATTCAACACCCTGACTGAAAACCGTTAAGGCTAACGATAATTTGTTCACTCCCTCCTCAGGTCTGGCATGTGGCATAGCAATACCTGGGCCTATAACGTAATAAGGCCCAATTTCCTCATGAGAACGATAAATAGCATCAATATAACGGGGGGAAATTGCACTATTTTCCACCAACGGCTGGCAAGCAACAGCGATAGCGTCCCGCCAATTTTGAATATTTGGGATCAATTGGATCACATCTCTGGTGAGTAAAGTCTTCAGCATCAACTTCTCCTGGTCGAAACTTTATCCTGTTTAATGATGTTCAGCCTTGTCAGGGATGAAGCGGAGCGTCAAGACACCATAAACCCATTTCCGGTGTCTCAAGTCATATCATTCACAATGTGAATATACCTGTTATCTTTCAAGTTGCCTCTTTGTTGGCTGCACTCACTCACCCCGGTCACAGAGTTATCTATACCCTTCATCTTTCAAGCTACTGCTTTGTTGGCTACGTTCTTACCCCAGTCACATAGTTATCTATGCTCCTGGGGATGCGTTCTCTTGCCGCAGCTCTGCAACTTGAAATCTATTGGGTATATGCTCCCGGGGATTCGCTCCCTTGCCGTCGCGATCCATCTTGAAATCTATTGGGTATATATTTCACCCTCATTCTGTTAAATCTGACTTCAAATTCGCTTTCTAGTGATATTAGTCACAAATGGTAGCGCTATCTACAATCCTAAGTCATTATTGTGATAGCGCTATCATTTGTTACTTGAACGATTTACCAGAATGGTAAGCACATCATGGTTTTTTCCCCACGACTGACTTGAGATAAGGTAGAATCCCATCGTCAAATTCATAGCTGTTCATTAAAAAATAGAAAAATATTTAATGGAAAAGATACGAAAACGCCGTAATACAGGGCGAGTAACATTACAAGATGTTGCTAAGTATGCCGGTGTCGGTTCAATGACAGTCTCACGCACACTGAGAACGCCAAGTATGGTATCGGATAAATTACGAGGAAAAATTGAACAGGCCATACAGGAATTGGGATATATCCCAAATGGCGCTGCCGGCGTACTCGCCTCAGGCCAAAGTAATATTATTGCGGTTCTTGTTCCATCATTGACAGATAAAGCTTGCGCCACATTTATACAGTCATTGCAACAGGTGCTGAATAAACATTTTTTCCAGGTTTTACTCGGATGTCATGAATATAACCGTAATAAAGAGGCCGAGATTATCATGACATTGCTGCAAAGCAACGCAGCAGCGCTAGTTATCTTCGGTTCTCAGTTGACAGATAAAACTTACAACAACATTTCTCATATTAATATCCCGATCATCAATGTCGCCGGAGCTCATCAGCAACAGACGACTATTAATATAGAAATGAATTCTTCCGAAGCTGCCTATACCCTGACTGAGCATATGCTTAGCAAAGGTCGAAAATATATTGGCTATATTGGTGCACAAATGGATAACCGTTTACAAAATCAGCAAATTAATGGCTGGAATAAAGCAATGCTGCATCACTATCAGAATGCTGACCAAAGTATCACTACATCCGATGTTGCCAATATGCAATTTGGTCGTCAGGCAATTACTGAGATGTTATTACGTCAACCTGAATTGGAAGGTGTGATTTGTAGCCATGAAATAATTGCTCTGGGAGTGATGTTTGAATGCCAGCGTCGTCTACTGAAAATACCTACTGATCTGGCTGTCGCTTGTTTGGAGGGCTCAGATAATTGTGACCACACACAACCAACACTGACATCCATCCGCATTGACTATCCCAAGATAGGAAGGGACACCGGAAAATTGCTGGTAAAGTTGCTCAATAAACAAGATAGAGATGAACCTGAATGTCAAAATGATCAACATAATCTGTTTTCATATAGGTTCGAGCCCAGACAAAGTTCCTAACAAAGTTGGGAACTCCAATTATAGTGGCATAAATCGCCATGAAAACGTGTAGAAATGCTACTTAGCCTATTGGCCTGGATTTGATGGTTTAAAAGGAAAACCGGCACAATCTTCAACTCGATTTGTCATGTCAGCAATTGTCGTTTCAGCAAGAGCAGTTTCCAGCACGCAAGTAATACGCAAAAACTCATTTTCCAATACTGGAGTAATATTGTGCCCGATATAACATTTAGGATTAGGTTTGGAACGGTGCAACGTGAAATACAGCGGATCTTCAACTGCGCGATAAATATCTAGTAACGAAATTTGCTCCGGTGACCGCGCCAGTAACGCTCCTCCTCCCTGACCCATTTGTGAATAGGTGAGTCCTGCATCTGCCAGAGCACCCAGAAGCCGACGAACTACAG
Organism: Photorhabdus australis DSM 17609; assembly: GCF_000711895.1. Classification (GTDB taxonomy): domain Bacteria; phylum Pseudomonadota; class Gammaproteobacteria; order Enterobacterales; family Enterobacteriaceae; genus Photorhabdus; species Photorhabdus australis. The sequence goes on along the minus strand of NZ_KL543987.1, from coordinate 10,114 downwards.
TCGGATTAGTATTCACGCTTCTTGCTATATCTTCGGAACGCACGGCTTGCCCATGATGAAGCGCGATATCAGTAAGTATATGAATAGCTACGGCAAAACGGGTAGATGTTGGCACTGGAGGCCCCTGTATACCTTAAGGATGTTATTGAGGAACGGCAAAAAACCAGAAAAGATCACACAATATGTAACTAATTTCGTCACATAATAAATAGTGACATTCAGAATGTCAACCTGTTCGATTAACATCCCTACTCCTCCTGTTCTGCCGTCACACATACGATATCGTCTAAAGACATACTTCTATACAAGCGTGACCTTTATCCCATTGAAACTTCATTATATACCCGTCATCTTTCAAGTTGCTTCTTTGTTGGCTGCACTCACTCACCCCGGTCACATAGTTATCTATGCTCCCGGGGATTCGCTCCTTTGCCGCCGCGATGCATCTTGAAATCCATAGGGTATATTGATCTCCTTTTTTTACATTGCATGAGCACGATCAATCTGAAGCGTATCAGCAGTCTGTTGCAATTTTACTAGCTGTCCGTTCCGCAATGTCCATATATGCACAAAACGAGAAATAAATCGTCTACCGTTCTTTACTTTCCCTAAATAATTACCCAAAACAATCACATGATCACCTGACTCGAAAAATTCAGAACTTTCTACAGTAAATTCCTCAAAGTCATTAAAAAATGGCACAAAAAAATTATTTAATACGTCTTCGATTCCTTCATAAACCCCACTATGTAAAGCCCCTTCGGTAATATCCCAAATAATGTCATCCCCCAGCAACTGGCGAACAATATTGATATCCCCCATAGACTCATAAAAACGACAAACAATAGATACATTTAATGAATCTGACATTGATAATTCTCCTTCAAATTATCCTGCGATGAAAAGCAGCCGGCTCTTAATAAACGGACTGACCTGATATCTCGGGATATTCAGTCAAAAAGATCCTATAGAATCTTGAATTAACATCCCCGGAAAATAATTCGAGCATTTTTCATCTTAGGCTATCTATAGCGGGTAAGATATCCCCTTACCTAGGTAAGCATAAGTATCTATAGAAGTTCATCACACGTATTTTAACATAGCACTTCCTTTTACGTTCCAGCTTTACTAACAGAATTGTTGAACCGGGCGTTAAGCCCGGCGATAGAAAAATTAAATGTACACTGAATATCAATACTCTTTAGCATTAAAACCGTGTAAATACTTATACTTAGGTAAGTGCAGGATAATCGGTATAACCTGCTGCTCCAGGAACCATAAATGTTTCTGGCTGCGGTTCATTAAATGGCGCTCTGACTAAAAACCGGTGAGGTAAATCAGGGTTAGAGATGAACAATTCGCCAAAAGCCACCGCGTCAGCTCTGCCATCAGCAAGAATCTTTTCTGCATTCTCTTTAGTCAGTTGCTCATTAGCGATATAAGTTGCCCCAAAAGCATTCTTTATTTCCTTACTGAGATCACCATCAACAACAGAATCCCGCGAGAAGATGAAAGAAATACCACGTTTACCAAGTTCACGTGCGACATATCCGAAAGTCATCATCGGATTGGAATCCTCCATTGAATAACTACCGCCGCGTGGAGACAAATGCATGCCAACACGTGATTTTCCCCAGACAGAAATACAAGCATCTGTCACTTCCAGCAACAACCGAGCGCGATTTTCTACTGAGCCACCATACTGATCCTGACGTATATTGGCATTATCTTGCAAGAATTGATCGAGTAAATATCCATTAGCGCCGTGTATTTCTACTCCGTCGAATCCTGCTGTTTTCGCATTTTCCGCTCCGCGTCTGAACGCTTCGACAATGCCAGGAATTTCATTAGACTCAAGAGCCCGTGGAACCACAAAGGGACGTTCTGGACGTAATAAGCTAACATGACCATCAACCGCAATCTCACTCGGGGCCACGGGTCTTCCCCCATTAAGGAAAATAGGATCTGAAATCCGCCCCACATGCCAAAGCTGTATGAAAATACGCCCACCAGCAGCATGTACCGCATCCGTGATCAATCGCCAGCCGGCAACTTGTTCATCTGACCAAATACCGGGCGTATTAGCGTAGCCAACTCCCTGCGGAGTTACTGAAGTCGCTTCACTGATAATCAAACCAGCAGAAGCACGTTGGGCATAGTATTCCGCCATCAGAGCATTAGGGATACGTCCTTCTCCTACTGCACGGGTACGTGTCAAAGGAGCCATAATGATGCGATTTGGCAAGTCGAGATCACCAATGCGAATTGGGTCAAAAAGTGTAGGCATATTTTTCTCTCATAATTGGACTAAATAAATGCACTGCGTTGCAAATCATCAATATGTACATAACCAGGTAATACCGGGAACAAGCAATTCCAGTTGGAAAATGTATCCATTCTCGAACCTTCAATAACGGCAGTGAACCGTTAATATGAATTAATGTAACTTACACAGTTACATTAAGCAAGGGGGATCTGATACCAAATGTCAGGATCTCTGTAAGATTAATGCTACAACACCAACACGTTCTTTCTAGACTATCAGTCATCCCCGCAGATTTTTCGTTCACACCTCCAGAAAGTGCGCAGTGAAACCCGATTTTATCTTTTTTAGTCTTCCCCACTTAAAAATTGGTTATGATTATAAATAGTTTGCCTGATGCTGGCAGGCGGTTGGTTGACATGTAAAAAATTGTTGCCCGGAGGATGCATATATGAATTTATTAGATGGTTTACAAAAAAAACTTGACGGTTACTTTCATAAAACAAGTGAAATCAACTACGTAAAAATATTTGATACTCCCCAAATATGGGGGCTTCCTTTTGGAAAAGAGATAATGCCACAGGCTATTAAAAGAGCAAAGGAATTTGAAGATGCGATTGTAAGCATTCTGGAAAACATGCGTTATCGCTGTGATATTTCTTCCTTAAATGCCCCGGATGCAGAGTGGAGAAACGTTATCCTACCCGCTATTGATCGCGCATTTACAAAAAGAATAAACAGGAAGGACAGAACTCAGATAAGGTTTTTATTCGCTCAAACACCGACATCTTTATTAAACGGTGTGAGTTCATATTTTGAAGGTACCCCTGAATATCTGGCATTGAAGAATGATATTTTTAAATTAATTCAAGAAAGAAGAGATCATTGGGAGTGTATACCTGAAATATGGATTGGTCGGTTTTACCGGATAGTAGACGGACTTAAAATATCATTAGAGAAGAAGCTGTTGCCAGAGGAAATGATTCCAGAAGCTGATACCAGAATGACATGGAATCATACAAAAATTATCGCAGTTGATGGAATTGAGTCATTTGTCGGAGGCCATAATTTAAATATGGATCTTTTTAGAAATTACCCTCCAGTTCATGATGTCTCGGTTAAAGTTATAGGAACGGCATCATTAAGCTCACAATTATTTTTAAATAACATGTGGGTATCTAATACCGATCTCTTAACCAAAGAATTTTTTGATATAGATGAAAATAGATGGATTAATGCAAATGGTATTGTAGGAAAGCCAGAAGATCCATTAAAAAAAGAGCACATTACTGAATATATAGACAGAAAAAAAGAAGAATGCCTAAAAAACCCACCTAAGGACCCCGAATATAAGAAAGCAAGCAGGATATTATCCGTAGGTAAATATTGGTCTGGACCTGATATGCGAACGGATTATAAAAAAGGCTCTGAAATAATGAAAGAGTTTATAATAAAGAATGCAAAGAAAAAAATTCGCATGTCCCAACAGGATCTTGTCAGTGCATGGAAAAAACAGTGGCGAGATCATCATGTGTGCCGATGGTTAATCGAAGCATTACTTTCCAACCCCGAGCTGGAAGTTCAAATTGTTGTATCGCCACTTGATGCAGCAGCAGGCGCTGCTGGTGATCAATATTCTTTTGGCTCCGGAGCCAAAAGAACGTTTGAAGTATTTAAATACTATTTAACACATGATGAGCATACTGATGAGAAGCTGGAAGATCCGGATGGAATCAGGCAAGCCGCACTAAAAAGAATAGAGGTTGCCCCTTTTTTCTTTACAGACAAAGTACCTGAAGATCTTTTGATTGAAGGTACTACATACAAATGGCCAGCCGCGGATGAAAATTCTTATACTGCTACGCTAAAAGAACCGTCTCTTTCTGAAAGACCTCCACAGATAGGTGCTATAGGACGCCCATTCTGGTCCTTAATGAAAGCAGGTGGTCCTGAGCAGGTATATCCCAAAGTGCCCCCTGCTCCCGGGAATCATGCAAAAGTCACAATAATTGACGATGAACTATACGTAGTGGGTTCTGATAATCTCTATCCGGGATATCTTTCGGAATTCAACTATCTTATTGAGGGAGAAGATGCGGTAAAAGCTTTCATAGAATCTTACTGGGAACCGTTGTGGAAATACTCAGGAACACATTCATTTAATTACAAAAATGTTTGATGTAAGTAACAAATGTACTGATATATTCCCGCCAGCAACTGGCGGGAATATGATTTAAAAAGCATTGAGGAAATAACTTTTCAAAATAGGAAACCAAATTCAAAGCGTTTTTCAGTAAATAGCTGGAAGCCGGCGGGACACTGAACTTGAGAAACCAAATATTAGCAACCAGATTACCCCTATGAAAGACACTATTTTCAAATAATCTGAGTTTGAGGCCCGTTAAATTATTAACGATTAGATTTTGGCTATAGCCAAATACTTTATCATCTCATCATCAGGCACCATACCACCGCCAGTTGCCCAAACCAGATGCGTAGCCTGCTTCATCTTTTCTACCGAAAGGTTCTTGTTATTTAGATAATTAGAGTTTCTAATAATACGAGCTGGTCCCGCCATTCCAGCTAACGCCGAAGGCTCTAACTGGATATCCTCATCGCGATTAAGTAAACCCAACAGGTTATACATCTCCTGATCATTAATCGTGTAAAAGCCATCAAGCAAACGCTCCATAGCTCGACCAACAAAACCGGAAGCTCTTCCTACCGCAAGACCATCAGCAGCTGTCACATTGTCAATACCGATGTCCTGTACACTGATCTTGTCATGCAAACCTGTGTATACCCCCAACAACATACATGGAGAATGGGTAGGTTCAGCAAAAATACAGTGCACATGATCACCAAAAGCCAGTTTCAACCCAAACGCAACACCACCGGGGCCGCCACCGACCCCACATGGCAGGTAAACAAATAACGGATGATCTTCATCAACCACAATATTCATTTGCTCAAATTGTGCTTTTATCCGACCACCTGCCACAGAATATCCCAGAAATAACGTCCTGGAGTTTTCATCATCGATAAAGAAACAGTTGGGATCAGACTCCGCTTCTTTACGCCCATGGGCTACAGCTATACCATAATCCTGTTGATGTTCCACCACTGTAATCCCATGTGAACGTAGCTTTTGCCTCTTCCACTCACGGGCATCGGCAGACATATGCACGCTGACGTTAAAACCCAGTTTTGCACTTATAATGCCAATGGATAACCCCAGATTACCGGTAGACCCTACAGCAATGCTGTATTGGCTAAAAAACTGTCTGAATTTTTCAGAAAACAGTTTGCTGTAATCATCATTTTCAGAAATTAAACCAGCCTGTAATACTAATTTTTCCGCATGAGCCAATACTTCATAAATACCACCACGAGCTTTAATCGAACCGGAAATTGGCAAATGACTGTCTTTCTTAAGCAGAATTTTTCCTGTGATATCAAAACCATAATACTGTTTCAATGTTTTCTGCATCGCAGGAATAGCCACTACCTCTGATTCAATAATGCCATTTGTAGCTTTTGTCTCCGGGAAAGCTTTGCATAAATAAGGTGCAAAACGATTCAGGCGTGCTTCAGCATCCCTGACATCATCAGCATCTAAACCTACGAAAGGCAATCCCTCTTTAAGGGTTGTGTTACAAGGGTTAAACCAGAAGATTTCCTCTAATTTCATTAAATTCTTTACTAATGGATATTCATTTAGTAACTGTTGAATCTCTGTACTTTTCATTTATGTGTTAACCCCAGATTAGTGTTTCCCTGGTATACAAAAATAATGCTTATTTTTTAACTATTAAAATTCTTATTATATTAACTATGTTATTTGCACTACAATTTCCTGCAAAATATCAGAACATCATCTTTATACTTATCTTTTTATCTTCCCCTTATTTTGATTAGTACGTTAATATTTACTTTTTTTATTATTTTAGCTATAAAGCCTGCCTATTTTATAGGCTTCCCTGGTATTGACAATATTCACACTTCTTATTTTTATTTTCAAAGGCTGAATTATTATCCTTTCTATTTACACAATGGTAGAAAGGAGAAATGTTCCAGCCAACGCAACAACAGATGCAATAAATGTTGCTGTCGTATAATACTTAAAAGTTTCACTGAGCGTTGCTCCGCAATATTGCTTAACCAACCAAAACAGTGAATCAGTAACGATAGTACAGCCGATGGCACCAGAACCAATAGCTAAGGTAATGATTGCCGGACTGATATCTGGATATAACGGCAACATAGGGGAAACAATCGCCGTTGCTCCCACCATTGCTACGGTTGCTGAACCAACCGCCGCATGCAAAGTAATAGCAACCAACCAAGATAAAAGAATTGGATGCATATCCAGATTTGACAAAATAATTGCCAATGTATCGCTAATCCCGCTTCCTTTCAGAATACTATTAAAGGCCCCGCCCGCACCGATAATCAATAAGATATTAGCGATAGAAGCAAAACAATCTTCCGTTTTTGTCAACAGCGTATTCATACCGATATTTTGTTTGATGCCCAAAGTGTAATAGGCAACAAATGCAGCAATAAACATAGCGGTAATAGGACTGCCGATAAATTCGAGTGCCATGTAAAACAAAGTGCCCTTTTCCATATTCAGTTCAGCAAACGTTTTAACCAGCATCAACCCAATTGGCAATAGCACAGTAAACAATGTGATACCTAAAGAGGGTAAATCTTCCTCCCTATGAACCTCAATGTCAGAAAATTCATCTGGAACCGATTTGAAAGGCAGGCGGTCACCAAGCAATCGCTGAAATAACGGGCCACCGATCAAAGATGCAAATAAACCAACTATCAGTCCATAAACAATCACTGAACCAATATCCGCCCCTAGTTTATTTGCAACAAATAACGCCGCTGGATGTGGAGGAACAATACAATGAACCGCCATTAATGCCGTACACAACGGAATCGCTAATTTCAACAATGACGTGTTAGTTTTCCTGGCAATAGAAAATGCCAACGGTATCAACAGTACTACCCCAACTTCAACAAACAGGGTAATACCACAAATCAGGCCAATCAGTACCATAATAATGTCTGGTGAGAGCCATCGGCATTTTTGCAATGTGATACCAATACGCTCTGCTGCGCCAGATATCTCCATCATTTTGCCAAGAATGGTTCCCAAGCCAATGACTACAGCCAAAAAACCCAACGTACTACCAATCCCTGCTTCAATGGCTCTCACCATCTCGACAGGGTTCATTCCCATTAATACACCGACATAAAAACTTGCCAGCAATAACGCCAGAAAAGGGTGAATTTTTAATTTGATTATCGTAAATACGATTAACACAATACTTGTGAGTAGCGTACTAATTACCCAAGGTTGTGAATCCACTTAATCATTCCCCACAGTTAACCTCTGTTCAGTGCGTGTATTTTCACTATTGAATATGAATATTCAATTTTTGACAAATGATTAATACATAGCCATGCATGAACTCTGTTGAGTCAATTCAGTGATGCTGATCAAAATTTTCACTTTATTTGCTACTCAAATCACTAAAACTATCTGAAATATACGACCTTGATGATACGGTTGGATTATCCCATCTTCGATGAAAAAGAAACATTATAAATATGTACACAGATGATAATTTCATGGTTGTAAATAAGCTACTAAATGGTAGCCAGTTATCAAAGCTGCATACATTTGAGATAGCCGCTCGCCACTGCTCTTTCGTTCTGGCTGCTGATGAATTGGCTATTAGTGCCAGCGCAGTCAGCCATCGAATCAGTTCATTGGAACAAGAGTTGGGATTCAAACTCTTCCAACGTTTTCATAGAAAGCTTGAATTAACCTGTGAAGGAAAGCGTTTATTTTGGACAATTAAATCGACACTAGAACATTTGAATCAGGAAATTCTGGAAATAAAAAATCAAGAGCTATCAGGAAACCTGACTATCTATTCTCGCCCGACCTTTACCCAATGCTGGTTAGTTCCCAAATTGGCTGCTTTTAATCAGCTCTATCCATCCATTAATCTAAACATCCTGGTTGGTAACGAAAATGTGAATTTCCGCGGTTATGGCATCGATCTGGCAATTTATTTTGATGATGTTATGTCCGATGAATTGTCCCACCAATATCTGATGAGTGAATACATTACCCCGGTCTGTAGCCCACAATATGCCGAAAAATATAACCTGATAGGAAATATCGATAATTTACAATACTGTACATTATTACATGATAAACAAGCATGGAGTTATGATTCTGACACAAAAGAGTGGGATACCTGGACAGAACATTTTGGTATCAACCTAAACGCGCCACAAAAATGTATCGTATTTGACCGCTCTGATTTAGCTGCTGTTGCCGCAATGCACCATGCAGGTATTGCAATGGGAAGAAAAAACATGATTGGGGGAAAAATTGAAAGTAAAGAATTAGTGGCCCCTTTTCCCAATACTGAAGTGTTATGTAAGCAGTATTACTATACCTGCACCCTTCCCCAACAACAGAATGAAAAAGTCAACGCATTTATCCAATGGTTGAAATCAATCATAAACGAATAAAAATATGGCCTGCTGTTAACGAATATAGCAAGCCCATTCTGTTTTAAGTGGCGATAGCGAATCGCCACAGAATTTAACAACTCATTCTGCCGTATTTTTTAGCCCACATAATAATTATCAGCAATTAAAGAAAGAACAGTTCCAAAGTCAATAATTGATGGATACTGCAACAATAAAGCGATTATTCATACTAATACAGAAAAATTACTCCCAAAATGTCCACACAGAATAAATTAATTATAATAGTTAGTGAATCGTGTATAAGATCTAATTTTATAGAAAAACATATACTAATGATTTAAGTTGTGATATTTATTATACTCATTGGTGATAAAGCCATTTTAAATAGTTACAAAGTAGTTCATTATGAAATTATATAGAGTGTGATTAAATGCAAAAATTTTTACTAAGCTGTGGCATTATTTTTTCTGCGTGTGCAATAACCTTACCAGCTCAAGCTGAACAACATACCGCTTCTATCGGTTATGCCTATGTAAAGCCACAAGAAATTAAAGCACTAAATGGTGCAACAATAAGTTATCGATATGAACTGGATGATCAATGGGGACTGTTATCATCATTTACCTTTGCTAAAGGGGATGAAAAAGAGACAGAAGAATCCTCTAAACTTGATGCTAAGTATTACTCTTTGATGGCTGGTCCGACTTATAGAATTAACGATTATGTTAGTCTATATAGCCAACTAGGGTTATCCAGAATGAATGTAAAATTCTCCGCCACCTATGCAAATGGGGACACTGAGAAAGCAGAAGGAAATAATAATGCCTTAGGCTGGGGAGCGGGTTTAATTGTCAATCCGACAACCAATACATCCGTTACAGTTGGTTATGAAGGCAGCCGCTTTAATACCAAAGAATATGGCGGGGAAGGCAAAATATCCACTAATGGCTTTAATGTAACCGTCGGCTACCGTTTCTAATTTAGCCAACAAAAAGATTATAGAATCATCAAGGCTAAATATTTTATATGATTTATAGCCTTGGTGATTGATTTAGAATAATTTAACTCAACTCTGCATATCAGCAAAATAAATTCATCATTCCCCCAGAAAAGTAACTCGAAATCGATTTAACATATTACGAATCTTTTATTAAGCAAAGCCTGAACTAAACAAGGTGATTTTTACAATATTAATTTAGGTGATGAAGCTAAAGAATGACCTCCGGCTGTTCCTGAATACAGAGATTTATAACTTACCCTATATAAAATTTTAGTGTTAAGAAGGCATATGCTAACAAGAATTAAATTATTTTTGTTGACCTTGCT
>NZ_JONO01000015.1 GCF_000711895.1 Photorhabdus australis DSM 17609 | reverse complement strand
CTTAATAAGTGGCAAGTGGGGGTATTGCTGGATTTTTGACAATATCCCCCACATTTACCATTTATTCCCCCATATTAGAGTGGCGTTGATTAATACGGATATCTTCACCCAACACGGTCAATAATCCATCATTTTCTAGTTTGTCCAGCCAGCGGCTGAATTTCTTTGATACATCAATGCCTTTCGCCCGTAAGTCATCCCGCACCTGTGATTTTGTGCAGGAATCGCTTTGGGCTGTTCGGTTACGAATAGATTCCCATAGTGCCAGATGATTGCCTGACAGACGCCGGACATGGGCCAGTGCCATATCACCGGCTGCGGCATCCTGTGGTTGTCTGGGCTGATCTGACAACACCAGAGAGGTAATCTCTTCGCCGTCCTCATCAATACAAATGCTGACCGAGGTCATAAGCGACTTGTGGCGGTTCATCAGCATATTTCAACTGGAGAAGGGAACCAACAGCTACATTAGCTCCCCTCCTAACACACCACACACATTGGCTTACCTGAAACAGGCTCGGGGTGAATTTCTGCTTTAATGTTGAATACCCGCTGTAATAATTTCGGTGTCATAACCTCCTCAGGTGAGCCTTGGGCGACAATCTGCCCCTGAGAAAGCAGTACCAGGTGATCACAGTACCGGCTGGCTTGATTGAGATCATGCAGTACTGTCACGACTGTTTTTCCTTCGTTGTTCAGTTCACGTAGCAGTTTCATCAATTCCACCTGATGGTTGATATCCAGGTACGTAGTGGGTTCGTCGAGCAGCACTACTGGCGTATCCTGGGCCAGAACCATCGCCAGAAAAGCGCGTTGGCGCTGTCCACCAGAGAGGTCGGTAACGCGTTTATTGGCAAGATGGCTAATCTGCGTTTTTTCCATTGCTTGTTGTACAAGACGACGATCATGAGATGCTAAACGCCCCCAGAACGTAAGCCAGGGGCTGCGTCCGTATGCAACCAGTTCACGGACAGCGATCCCTTCAGGTGTGAGAGGGTGTTGTGGCAAAAGCGCCAAATGTCTGGCGAGCTTGCGTGAGGAAAAGTGCGCTAAAGGTTCACTATCTATTGTTATCTTTCCAGATAATGGCGTTAATAGCCGCGAAAAGCATTTCAGTAATGTCGATTTCCCACAGCCGTTGGGGCCGAGCAACGCTGTGATTTTCCCTGTCGGAAGGGTGAGCGACAGATCATTTAGAATGCGTTTCTCCCCGTAACCCGCAGATAACTTTTCTGTAGTTAGTTGCATTTACGTATTCTCACTAAAAGCCAGAAGAAATAAGGAGCGCCAATGATGGCGGTCAGTACGCCAGCAGGCAGTTCCATTGGTGGTGCTATGCTCCTTGCCAGCAAATCGGCTAGTAGCAGAACCTGTGCTCCCATAAGCATGGATGCTGGTATAAGCCAGCGATGCCGTCCTCCCACAAGTCTGCGAACGAGATGGGGTACTACGAGGCTGATAAAGCCAATTGGTCCGCAAACGGCGACGCCTGTTGCGGCGAGCGCTACTGCCAGCATTAATCCCCAGAATTGTACCTGTAGGAGTGAAACACCTAGTGTACTGGCGCTGTCATCACCGAGGGCTAATAAATCTAAATCGCGACAAAAGCGCAGACTGAGTGGTATCAGTATCATCAGTACTGGTAGAGCTATAGCCACAAATTGCCAATCGCGTCCCCACAGACTGCCGGTCAGCCACAACAGCGCGTTGTTGATATCTTGTGGACGTGAGAGTATCAGGTAGTCGGTGATGCTTGTCCAGGTAGCTGAAAGTGCCACGCCAACTAATGCAAGGCACAGCGGCGAAGAAGATCTAGCAATCGCCCGTAGTAGGATGAGTGCGGCCATTCCGCCGCCAAAAGCGAGCAGCGGAAGCCACAGCACGGGTAGAGAAGGAAAAAGGATCAACGCACTTACGGATGCCAGGCTTGCGGCATGATTGACTCCCAGTACATCGGGTGAGGCCAGTGGATTACGAACAATACCCTGAACTAGAACGCCAGAAAGTGCCAGCGCTGAGCCTACAATAATAGCCAGTAAAACACGCGGTAAGCGGTACTGCGTCAGTACAAAGTGGTGTTTGTCACTGGGTTGCCAGCCGCTTATTAACGCTTCCCAGGGAAGCGGCTGTGCGCCCATGCGTAGCGCTAGCACCAGCGTAATTGCCAGCAATATCATCAAAAGTGAGATAACCTGACGATTCATGCTCGTCTCCTTGCCAGCCAGACAAAGCAAGGAGCGCCAATCAGAGCCAGCACCGTACCTGCTGGGAGTTCTCCTGGCCAGGACAGTGCACGGGCCAGTAAATCCGCAAGTAACATAAATACCGCTCCCAGCAACATACACATTGGTAGCGTGCGGCGCAGATCGTAGCCAATCCAGAAACGTGCCAGATGCGGCATTAGCAGGCCAATAAATACGAGCGGACCTGCAACACTGACACAGGCTCCTACCAGAATCAGTACCGCCAGATTGACGAAGATACGTAAGTGCGTCAGGTTCACGCCAAGCGTATGAGCACAGACATCGCCAGCGTTGAGCAGATTAAGCGATTTTGCCAACAACAAAACTATAGGCATAGTGACTACTACGAAAGGAAATAGTTGCCAGAATTCAGGCCAGCGGACATGGGAGACACCACCAGCCAGCCAGTAGAAAATGCCGTAAGCATGATCTTCAGCAAGCAGTAGCGTAATACGTGTCAGTGCCATACATAAGGCAGATAAGGCAATCCCCGCCAGAATCAGTTGGTTACGATCGTGTTTTTGCTGACAGCTGCCACTTGCGGCCATCACCATCATCCAGCTGATTCCACCACCGCAGGCCGCTACCAGGGAAATGGAATATCCGGCTAGCGGTTCTGGACTGAAAGCGCTGACCAGCGCCATTGCCAGCGCTGCTCCACTGTTAATTCCTAGTAAGGAAGGTGAGGCCAGAGGATTATGGGTAAGGGTTTGGAGTAGTGCCCCAGCCAGCGCCAGAGCTGCGCCCAGTAAAATGGCAACCAAACTGCGTGGTAGCCGCAGATTGATGACCAGAGCTTCAGGCAGCGTCGGTGTATGACCGGGCACCAGAGCCTTGAGCGCACTGATAGCGGGAATGGGAATAGCGGAATAGCAAAATAGGCTTAACCAGAATGCGCTAAACAGTGCAACCAGCGGTAATCCCCAGCGTAAGACCGGATGATGGCGGCGTTTCATGGTGTTTCGTTAACCGGCTGGTGATGGAAGATTTTCACTGCGTCACTGCCAATTCGTTCAGCAGCAAATATTCCCCGCATGCGCGCCCAGGTATTACTGTCTACCGCCGCTATTTGATGCTTGTGTTGTGCCGTCATCATCTGCCACAGCGTATCTTGCTGCCAGAGTTTCACGATGCTTTCCTGGCGATAGTGGGCCACGATAAGCCAGTCAGGATTGAGAGCCAGTAATTGTTCAAGGCTTAGAGAAACTATTGCCGAGTGATTAACTGGCGTGGGAACCTTCAGTCCTAATGCGGTTAAGACGCTGCCGGTATAGGTGTCGCTGGAGTGCAGGTTAAATTGTTGTTCGCGCGAGGTGCCAAAAACCACATTGACACCTTGTGGCAACTGACTGGCATAGCCTTTCATACGTTCACGGTGCTCTGCCAGTCGCTTCTCCATCTCTCTATCTTTCCCCATCACTTTGCCGATGATCGCGGCAGATTGCAGATTTTCTTCATAGGTTTCGTTGCGGGACTTCAGCAGCAGGACAGGGGCTATACCCTTGAGTGCTCGATAAATCCCCGCGTGGCGTTGGCTGTCTGCAATGATGAGATCAGGCTTCAGTGCGCTGATGACTTCAAGGCTTGGTTGGGCGCGAGTGCCTGTTGATTGCCAGGGTTTAATACGCTGGCGAACATCTGCAAGGATGCGCTGTGGATCATTGTCATCGGCAATACCCACTGGGCTGATATTGATAGCGGCCAGCGCATCAACAAACGACAGTTCCAGCACGACCACGCGCTGAGGAACGGTATTGAGGGTAAAACTGCCTTGTTCATCCTGTACCGTAACTGCGAAGACGCGTGTCAAGTTGGTGAAGAAGAGTAAAGCGATAAACATAACTCGAATCAGGACAGACATAACTTAACTCCAGGAATAGCAAAGCCGGGCAGTAGCCCGGCGAAAAGATTAACGTAGCGTCAGAACTTCAGCGAACCCTGCATATAGAGCGTGCGTGGTTGCCCGGCGTAGATGCCTTTATTGTTATCGTCATAGGAACGGGTGTAATACTCGCGGTCGAAAATGTTTTTTACTCCAAAGGCCAGAGTCAGGTTGGCCATTTGTGGGCCGAAGTCATATGCCACGCGCGCATCCCACAACATAAAGCCAGGAATGCGGCCGGTGCTGCCATCGGCGCTTTCCTTTACGGTATTAGCGTTATCAGCAAACTGGCTAGACTGGAATTCACTATTGAGGTTGAAAGTCCAGTTGCCCGGTTTGTAATCCAGACCAAATGTACCTTTATGTTTCGGTGAAAATGGTACTTGATTCCCGTAGGTATCGCCTTCTTCTCGGATTTCCGCGTTTACATACGTGTAGTTGGCGTAAACCGAAACGTTCTCCAGTTTGGGTGTAAGCTCGAAAAGATCGTAACGTGCCTGAGTTTCCAGACCAGTGTGTCGGGTTTTCCCACGTGCCGTAACGGTATCATTAGTCTGGTTGGAATCGTACTGATTGTTGAAGTTAATCAGGAACAGCCCCATTTCCGCAGTCAGTGCGCCATCGTCGTAGCGGGTTCCGACTTCCCAGGTTCGTGCTTTTTCCGGCTCTACATTGCCGCTTTTCACAGCCTTACCAATTTGGCTGTACTGTACAGTACCGAACGAGCCTTCCGTATTGGCATAAAGATTCCAATTGCCCGTGACGTGATAAAGAACATTGAGCGCAGGCAGAGGTGCATTGTAGCTTACTTCCTGGCGAGTGTCTTTTAAGTTATTGTTTTGGATGGATTTGATGTGCTCGAATCGTATTCCTGGAGTGATGGTCCAGTTGCCGATATCAATGCGGTCGTCAATGTACCAAGCATGTGCCTCAGTGCCGGAACGGGTATTACGGTCATAAGGGCTTGACGTGCTGGGTAATTCGCCGCTGCTGGTGGAGGTGTAGTAACGCATTTCGTGGCTGGATTCATTCACGTAACGGTAACCAATTCCTACTTCATGGGTTGAAGACCCTAAATTGAAGAGCTGGCTATAGCGCGGTTCGATGCTGCGTACCCAGTATTCTCGTGGAGAAAGAGTAATGCGCTTGCCCTGCTCAAGATAGCCGCTGCGCAAGGTATGGGTATATAAGCCCTGAATATTGAATTTGTGCTGCTGGTCGGGCTGATACTGATAGTTGAGGCTTGCGAGCTGACGGCGGCCCCAGAAGCGATCATATGGACGAGTGGATTGCCAGCGATTGGCATCGTAATCGGCGCGTGAGAGGCCTCCGGGCATATCCGCTCTGCCATCGTAATATTGCAGCAAGCTGCTGAAGGTATGTACTTCATTGGGAGCATAGCGGCTTTTGAGCATCAGGTCGTCAATGTGCGTGGCACTGTGCTCGCGCCAGTCGTTTCCTCGAGTGCCGGAGTAGAGGAGCGCCGTACCGAAACCGTTATCTGCCGTCCCGCCAATCATCAAATTATGGGTTTCTTTCGGGTTATTTTGTGAGGATGTGGGGCTAAGCTGGCCTTCTACACTTGCATCAATACCAAAATCCTGCGGGATAGCGCGGGTAACGAAATTCACCACACCACCTACGCTTTGTGGTCCGTAGCGCACAGCGCCACCACCGCGTACCACATCTACGGCGTCCATGTTGCCGAGAGATACTGGCGCTAACGACAGCTGTGGCTGGCCGTAAGGAGCAAAGGGGACTGGAACACCATCCATCAAAACTGTAGAGCGGCTGGCAAGGCGCGGGTTCAGTCCACGAATGCCGAAGTTCATTGCCAGGTCGTGGCTGCCGGTACCGTTGTTTTCCGGTGCGTTGACGCCCGGAATGCGGTTTAGCACTTCACGCATGGTTGTTGCGCCTGTTTTAGCAAAATCTTCACGGCGGATGACATCACGTGCACCGGCATGTTCAAACACGTCAGCTTCCCGCGCGCTACCTAGCCAGTCGCCTACTACGGTCAGTACGTCTTTCTGTGCAACAGGAGCGGGTTCGAGCGTGAACGTATTATCGCCCAATGTCTTCACCTGCAAATCAGTACCGACCAGTAAGGTGTTCAGCCCATCGGTGATGGTGTAATTGCCGTGTAGGCCGTTGCTTTGTTTGCCACGCGTTAAGCTGGAATCTACCGAAAGAGTGATACCTGCGCGGGTAGAATACTGATTGAGAACTTTATCCAGTTCGCCTGCATTAATGTCATAGTGTGTGCTAGCTAGTTCCACCGCAGCATACGTTATCCCTGAGGTTAGGCAAGCCACCGGTAACAGGCTCAAACGAATCGCCATTACCAGCGGTGTTGCTTTGTGAAGCGCGCGCAGTGGCTGTGCACGTAAAGGCATCATAACGTCTCCATAATCATTTTGTTGCTGTATTCATTTATAAGTCGAATGAAGAGGTAAAAAGGGACAATTGAAAATGATTATTTTTACGTTAATGACTTTTATGCGGGCAGAACATTCACCCAGTAACGGGTAATGTATTGGATCTTAACGGGAAGTGTTTTTTCTATGACAGTTAATACCGTATCGGTATTTTTTATCGGGAAAGTGCCGCTTAACCGTAGCGATGCGACAGTCGGGTCGCAGCGTAATACGCCATTGCGATAACGGGCGAGGGTTGCTATCACTTCACTCAGTGGTTTATCGCTGAAGCTTAGCATCCCCTGTATCCATGCATTATCTTCGGCGGTTGCTGTTGTTAGTTCGCCAAAATCGGTGGCGCTGAATTTTAGGCTTTCACCTTGACGTACAATATGTTTACGGTCAGCATCGGCTAGTCTCACTTCTACAGCATGTTGCTGCACGCTGAGTAGCGTGGTGTTCTCTTCCTGACGAACCGTAAATTTGGTACCCAGTGCGGTTAGTTGTGCATGGCGAGTTTGTACACGTAACAGCCTTGCTCCGGTATCCGGCCCGGTGGTGATGGCAATTTCGCCATACCAGAGATGCACCAGACGCTGCAGAGGGTCAAAACGAACATCTACTGCACTGTCAGTATTGAGTGTAAGTAGAGTGCCATCTTTCAGTCGATGCTGCTGAATATCCCCTTTAGTAGTACGGTAATCGGCTCGTAACCCCTCTCCTGCTTCCGAATACCACAGTTGCCAGCTACCGCTAACCCCTAGTAGCAATAGTATGCTTTTCATCACCCTGCGACGTGACAGGTGCGTTTCCTGAAGTGCGTGGCTTGCCATATTGCCCGGCACCACTAGCATCTGGTTACGCAGATTTTCCACTTGCTGCCACGCCCATTGATTATCCTGATGCTGTTCGTACCAACGTTGCCATTTTTCAGTTTGCAGTGGACTTACCTGCTCGCTACTCAGTACCGCATACCAATGCGATGCTGATTTTAAAGCCTGACGACGAGAATGGGTCAACGTGGTGTTCATATCAGAGTTCATGCTCCAGGCGAAACAGCAGACAGTGTTCAGTGGCTTTGGCCATGTATTTTTTCACGGAGCTGACGGACACATTGAGGCGTGCGGCAATGTCGCTGTAGGTCAGATTTTCGAGCTGAGACAGTAAAAATGTTTGACGCGTTTTGCTGCTCAGGCCATCGATCATTTGGTCGATTTGCTGGAGCGTCTCAAGCTGACACTGACGAATTTCCGGCGAGGGCATTAGCGCCTCGGGCTGTTGCGCGAGCAGTTCCAGATATGCCTTTTCCAGCGCGTTGCGGCGAAACCGGTCGATTATCACCCTCTTGGCGATAGTGCAGAGGAAAGATTTTGGATCGCGAATTGCCTGTAATGAGTCACTGGTTATCACGCGCAGGAAGGTATCCTGTACTACATCGTCGGCGTCAAAGGACGATTGCAGCTTGCGCGTAAGCCAATTTTGCAGCCAGCCATGATGTGCGCCGTAAAACGATTCAATCGTCAGATCTGCGGAAACAACAATGTAGTCAGACATAACTTTTGTAATATCAACAGTAAATAATCACGGCATCATATTAATGTGAGAATAGTTATCATTACAATCTTTCCTGAAGGTTTTTTTATTGAATGTTAATGTGACGTCGAGTCGGGGGAGTCGTGAGACTTATTCTCTGTTCCTTAAGATGTTGGAGTGTAATCGTTGTTTTGCCAGATTTCGGTATCTATGCGTATTACACCTAATCTGATCGCCGATTCCAGTTATTTAGTTCATTTGTCTATTGTTCTTGGGCGCAGTGGTTGGGGAGTCATTAATTTTCAACTGACTTATGTTCGTTTGTTTCAGGGATACTTAGAGATGTCAGTAGTAGGGAGAGCTGGTATGTAGGTTATTACAGACTTATCGCATCAGTTCAACATTGTTGATAAACATATACCCTATGGATTTCAAGATGCATCGCGGCGGCAAGGGAGCGAATCCCCGGGAGCATAGATAACTATGTGACCGGGGTGAGTGAGTGCAGCCAACAAAGAAGCAACTTGAAAGATGACGGGTATATATGCGCCATAGTTATGGAGCAGAGTGAGTATATTGTTGTTTTGCTACCTGATTACGAGTGGTGATACCGTTTTTGCTATAACCAGAAACTGCTGGGAGCATGGTGGCAGTTTGTGGATAGATAGTAAACAGGAGAATAATTCTTTTACTAGGCATAAGTAAGATATCCCTATTATTAGAAATACTCATCACTTAATGCTTCAATGAGACTATTTTCATTAGCACTATCCATCTTCTCGATCATATTTTCTATTTTTCTCTTGATTATTCCGAACTTATTTTGCAACTCAATAGGTGGTATGGGAATAGGTAAATTTTCTATTTGATCCTTTGTTAATGCTTCCCTGGTTGCGCCAGCAGATCTAGCTATAGACAGTAAGTACTGTTTAAAGCTGGGTGAAATTAATATGTGTAGTAAATAGTCATGATTTACCACTTCTGATCTAATTATAGAAACATGTTGGTTAACTCTAGCCGGCAAAATATTGTTATCAACAATCGTACAGCGGCAAACAGAGGCACCAGTAATATTTAAGAGTATATCATTCTTTTTAACTTCAACGTTTTTCAACGCAGAAGCTTGTGTGTCATTGATAAATACAAGATCTTTATGCAAAAACTTATTATCATGAACGTTTAAACTACGAATGAATGATATACCGCTTTCAACATAAACGTTTTTCCCACCTTTTGGAGTGGCTCCGCTACCAATTTTAGTTGTGATATCTTTTAGTTTATATTTATTCCAATGGTTAGGGTTTACCATTGGATCACCAAACATCTCCAAAAACGTTGCTTGCAAGAAATCATCGGCCAGTTTAATTGCTTGCTCGCGCTTGCGGCGGATGCTGTCAGCTTTATCGAGGATGGCAGCGATACGTTTTTGTTCTTCAAACGAGGGTAGTGGTATTAGAAATTCATTTAGTTCTGATATTCTAATGTTTTTAATATTTGAGCCAGATGAACTAGTGGTCCATTTTCTAAACATCGGAGAATTAAGTACATAATAAATGTATTTAGGGATACATTTATCTATTTTAGGCCGTAATAATGAACAAAATGCACCAAAACTACCATTCCAATCAGAATCGGCAATTGCTGTTTTACCTACTAATTCGCTACTGCCAGAAGACATACACATTAAAATGTCGTCTCTTTTTATTTTCTGAGCGTCTTTGACCTTTTTTTTAGAGATCCATATTAGATCCCTCTCTATTTCTAAATATTTCTGAATGCTACCAGCTCTTATAATTGGAATTGCATTGTCAAAAGGAACATTTTCTCCTTCACCTTTAGTAAAGGTCACCCCTCTAATAATCTCACATAAATCGCCAATTCTAGATGTGGTTAACATCACAGCATTCCCTCCAGCTCATCCAGCTCCACCAGAATCTCTTTTTCCAGATTTTTTAACCGCTTGAGTATCACCTTCGGATCTTCATGCTCTTCCGCCTGATACACCACCTCTTTATAGCGATTGACGGAGAGATCATATTTCTGCGTGGCAATATCCGCTTTTGTAACCACAAACGTCGACTGAGTACGATCCTGATAATTCACCGTTTCATCAATCCCCTGCGGATACTGCTGTTTTAGCAGAATAGTGAATTTCTCACCGATAAAGTTATCCACCGGCATACCTTTCAACTTGCGGTAATGTTTCCACGAAGCGATCAAGTGCGGTAGATCGTTTTCTTTAGTTGGGTTACGTTTGTCATCCAGACTGTAGCCATCGTTTTGTAGGTCATAGAACCATACTTCATCGGTCTGTCCGCCTTTGGTGAAAATCAGAATCGCTGTTGCCACACCGGCGTAAGGCTTAAACACCCCAGAAGGCAGATTGATCACTGCTTCAAGCTGGTTATCTTCCACCAGAGTTTTACGCAAAGACTGGTGTGCCTTGCTGGAACCAAACAACACCCCTTGCGGGACGATGGTAGCACTGCGACCACCCACTTTTAGCATTTGCAGGATCCGCGCCAGGAATAACAGTTCGGTTTTCTTGGTTTTCACCAGTGCTGACAGTGTTGGATCGATATCTTCTTCGTCCAGCGAGCCGGTAAATGGCGGGTTTGCCAGAATCAGGTTGAAGGCGTTTTTACTGGCCTGCGGGAAGTTTGCGCTGAAACTTTGACTCATCGTATCCTGATAATGAATATCTGGCTCTTCTACGCCGTGCATAATCAGGTTCATCGCTGCAATACGCAGCATGGTGGTATCGAAGTCGTAGCCGTGGAACATGTTGTTATCAACATGATTACGCCACGGGGTAAGTAGATCTCCGGTGAAGATTTTTTGCTCTTCTAATTCACCGCGTTCGTTTGTGCCGATCTCGCTATGTACCGATTCCAGTGAACTGTATTTTTCCAGCAGATATTCATAGCTGGTTGCCAGAAAACCCCCCGTACCACAGGCAGGATCACACACCGTTTCGCCACGTGCTGGGTTTGGTTCCATCATCTCGACCATTGCCCGGATGATATGACGTGGAGTGCGGAACTGGCCGTTAATCCCAGCGGTTGTCAGTTTACTGAGCAGATACTCGTATAGATCGCCTTTGGTGTCTCCACGATCCAGCGGCAGGTTTTTGATCACATCGACTGCTTTAGTCAACAAGGAAGGTTTAATAATCTCCAATCGGGCATCTTTCATAAAGTTGCCCAGTAACGTTGCCTGTTCTCCTTCTGCTTGCCCTAACTGACGGAAATGCTGAAATACGCCATCGCGCACCACTTCCATCATTTCATCAGCACCCAGATTACTGTAATGACTAAAGCGAAATTCTTGTTGTACTGGTACAAAACGTGGTTTAAAGTCGATGCCGGTAATCTGTTTACGTTTTTCGTCTTTTTGTTCCTGAGTATCCAGCATTCGGGAATACATCAGATAGGTAATTTGCTCGATAACGGTCAGTGGGTTGGTGATTCCACCTACCCAGAAATCTTCCCATAAATTATCGATTTTGCTTTTTAATTCACCAGTAATCATGTTGTTGCGTCTTATATCTTGTAAAAAATAAAAAGCCCAGGGGCTGGGCTTATCATGAGAGGTTATTATACCGCTGGAGCTCTGGTGACAACACCCAACTCTTCGACGATTTTTTGCAGACGGGCAATTTGCGTCATATCAGGAAACACACCAGTTATGCCTTCGTTATGAATATGGGTAAATGGCTGCTCGAAGAGCTGTTTCATCTCGATGGTTCCAAAGTCACGTATGTGGTTTTTTAACAAATCGAGGAAACGCAGTTGCAGGCTGTTAAGATGGTTATGGGAAGCAAACTGTGCGAAACGTGCTGTTACAGCTTCACCGTCCATACCAATAATGGTACGCAACAGTTGATCCAGGCTGGCGATGGCCTGCGGATAAAATTCCTTCAGTGCCCGAATGTCCACATTAGGATTCTGAATCAATACCAGTTTTGCCAATTCGTCCAGCTCTGTTTCTGTAACTGGCTCACCGTTACGAATTTTCTTCAGTACTGGGTTGTGCTGGAACAGAGGTTCCAGCGCCCCTTGCACTTGCTGACGGTAGAGTTTGAAGTCAATTGAACGAATATTGGTCTTGCGGGTTTCTGACTGAATCAGATCAAGGTCTTCAGTAATATCCACGTTCAACGGCCCGCAACGCGTTGTTACCTCTTTTTCCATCAAATGCATGATGCCGCGCAGGTGAATGCGCATATCTTCTAGCTCTTCCAGGCTAGCCTTTTTCCACCAGGTTAAATCACGTAGCTGGTTAATTCGTTGTCCCTGTTGTTGTACTTGTACCAGATGCGGAGGTAAACGTTCCAGTTTTTCCATGATTACTGGCCAGAGTACGTCCAGTTCATCCGGGTTAGTATAACGGGCTGTTTGCGCTGCCAGGATATCCATGTCAAAACGCAGGGCTTCACTTTGACCACGAACATCCACCCATTGCATGAGTGGAGCAAGGATGGCCAGCAAATCCTGCTGGGTTTTTGGCGAGAACTGCTGAAGCACTTTTTGGTTGCTGTACTGAACTTTTTGCTGCCATTTTTCCTGAACGGCAATAGATTTTTCGTCCAGCGCGTTAATTTGTTCCTGTAACTGGCGGGCCACCAGAATCACAGCTTGTTTATCAAACTTACGTTGTGCAGCGGTCCCCAGTGCGATCCAGGCTTCAAAGCGCTTTTGAGCAAGGGATTTAGTGGGGATGACTTCCGCTTCTTCGGTACGCAGTTCGTGATACTCAAAGTTGCCCCAGTGGTCAAATATTCGGAATTTCTGCTTATCAAGTGATTTGTCATTCTTGCCTTCACCGTACAAACCAGAACACATACGTGTACCTCGACCAATCATTTGCCAGAATTTCACTTTTGATTTTACCGGTTTTGCAAAGACTAGATTCACAATCTCGGGTACATCGATACCAGTATCCAGCATATCTACAGAAATCGCGATTGTGAGCTCTTTGTTCGTGCTTTCATCCAGCCCTTTGAAGTCATCAATAAGTTGTTCTGCTCGGGGATCGTAGTTGTCGATGACTTGGCAGAACCGCCCGGCAAACTGCGGATACATATCATCGAACAATTTATTCAGGAGAATGGCATGGGTATGGTTACGGGCAAAAATGATCGTTTTACCCGGCAGTTGTCCGTCACGATCTTTGAGCCCATTTTCCATTAGATTACGCAAGATATGGCGGTTAGTATCTTTGTTAAAGATCGCTTCATCCAGCGCAGGACCTTCAAATTCCAGGATATTGGGATCGATGCCTTGATCTTCCAGTTCGCGGATTTGTGCGTCGCTGAGTTTTTCCCGCTTGATACCGTCACGAAGGAACTGTGTGGTATGCGTGACTACCTCGTAAGGTACCAAATTGTTGTCGGCAATAGCGTCTTCCAGACTGTAGTTAGCCGTGGGGATACGACCTTCGCAGCCGAACAGGCCAAACGTAGTTTTACTTACCATATCAATGGGAGTTGCGGTCAGTCCCACTTGTAGCGCATCAAAATACTTAAAGAGATCGCCATAAACGTTGTAGATAGAGCGATGAGACTCATCGGCGATGATCAGATCAAAATAACCCACATCAAAGCGGTCCATGATCTTTAGCATACCGGGGTAAGTGGCAATATAGATACGCGCATTCTGCCTATCTTCTCTCTTTGATTTTCCCACTATGTACAATGGATCGTTGGTGAACTGTTTAAAGGCATTTCCGGCCTGTTTACGCAGCTCTTTACGGTCGCAAAGGAACAGTACGCGCTTTACCCAACGGGCATCAATCATTAGTTTGCTGAGAGCAATAGCAACCCGAGTTTTCCCGGTACCGGTTGCCTGTACGATTAATGCTTGACGGTATTTATTGGTGAAACGCTCGCTAACGCGAGCGATAGTCTCAAGCTGATATAAACGTCCGGCAACCAGTTGACCATTACTGTCTTTAACATGTGGGACGGTATTTAATGGCAGGCGCATTTCACGCTGCTGAATCAGATATTGCAGGCTTTCTTTACTGTAGAAGCCGAATATCCGGCGTGGTGGATAGCCCTGAGTTTTATGGTCATCCCACAGCCAGATGTCGTATCCGTTGGTATAAAAGATAACCGGGCGTTGACCATACTCTTTTTCCAACCAGTCAGCATAGAGTCTTGCCTGAATACGTCCTTGTTCCGCATTGACACTGGTTTTCTTGGCTTCAATTACCGCAAGTGGTTTGTGGGTATCATCCCAGAGTACGTAATCAGCGTAACCCTCACCACTTGTTGTCGGTTGTTCCTTAACAGGATGTTCCTGAGTGACTTGGTCCGTGTTTTGTAATTCAGTACCGACATCCCAGTTTGCTGATATCAGGCGGGAATCAATCAGGCGGCGTCGGGTTTCCGCTTCGTCGATAGCAAGAATATCGGCAACCTGCTGGTTACGCGCTTTGGCTTCATTCAGACGTTGAGTAAGTAGCTCCGCTTTTTCCTGCTCCTGCTGCAAAGCACGTTGTAACGCCAGTTCACGCTCACGGCTTTCATCCTGTGCTTTTAGTGCCTCTTCAAGACGCTTTTTATCTGCGGTGTTAGATGAAGAGGATAGGGGAGGGAGCGTGAATTTAGGGCAGTCGTCTACATTGCCATGTCCGTAACGAACGTAAAGCCAAACGCCTAACAGAAACGCTTCTTTCAGCAACCAGTAAGTATCTTTGGCTTTGATTCGCCCACCATGTGCAGCCCGGTTACCATGAATACGTAATGCGTCCATCTTCATGATAATGACTTCTGGCATCATGTTGGTGAACACATCGGCGTTCATCAGATCGTACAGGTTAGCTTTGAAACCTTCCGGCAAACGTTCTTGACGGTACAACCAGCGCACTATCAGTTCATCAAAGTTACGTAACTTAACCAGGCAGCTTTCCGGGTCAGAATGAACATAATGTTCTGCCATACACGCTAGCTCAGCAAGCTCCGGCCACTGGCTACGCAGCATTTCAAAGTTGAGAGACTGCTCCATAAAATCGTTGCCTTATGCAGTGAATACAACAGGAAATTTGTGCAGCATATCACATGCCTTATTATAAAAGTGTGAGTACTATGATGAATATTAATAGTAATTCGGTAAGTGACGTATATTGCCCCTTATAGGGTAAAGGAGAATAAGAGGAATTGGCTCGTAGTAAATTAACCAGAGAAATTATTGAGGGTGAAATGTGATGGGCTATTCCAGGTCAGGCCAGTATTCTCAGTCTGTAAGGTTCCTGAAATTGATAAATGTGTAGAAGAGAATTATTGAATAGGGTTGCTGTCATAATCGGTATTCTGGTGGTGTACATCATGCAGTACACCACCTTTTTGTACACAATTAGCTCTGACGCTGGCTCTTCAAATCCTCAGTTCCCTTAATGAACTAATCAATTAATCTGTGTTGTTTGTTATAGCAGTTCATTGGCAACCGAGAAATATTTGCAGCCAGACCAGATTTCTTTGCTGCCGACGATATAGACTCTTTTCTGCGCACGGGTGACAGCGACATTCAGTAGGTTAGGTTTAGAGGATGCCCATTTAGTTGCACCGCGCTTTTCAGTAGATAGTCCGAGTACGAAGATGACATTTTTCTCCTCTTTACCCTGAAAGGTATGGACGGTGCCGATTCGCTCATCTAGCCATTTATTTCGTCCATTGATGGGGGATAACTTTTCTTTCAGAAAAATGTTTAGTTCCTTTTTAATGTGTTTAAAGGGGGAAATGATGTAAGCATCCGGCAGTTTTTTATAATGATCAATATAGGCTTGTAGCATGGTCAGGACATGTTGGGCTTGCTCGGGAACAAAATGTTTGCCTTCAGTACAGCCCCGTACATCAAACCAACAACTGGGGCCCCAGAAAGACGTCTCATCACTCCATGGATTATCCAGACCGTGCAGCATTTTGTTGTTGTAGGCGATCTCATTGGCAATACTGAACATAGGTTCATCGCAGCGGCGGTGGACGCGTAACGGGCTTCCCAACCATGTATTTTTAGCGATCTGCTCTGTGCCGTAAGGATTTACTCTGTCTGCCAGGTTTTGTACTGACGTTATGGTCGGAGACCATAATTTCCATTGTTCACCGAGTTCGCGCCTGGCAATACCTTCAACGAAAGCAGGTGGAATGGTAAATACCGGTTCTATCTGTAATGGATCGCCTACGACTATAGCTCGTTTTGCTCGCCACAGCGCTCCAGCAGCTTGTTGAGGAGTTGCCTGGCCCGCTTCATCAATGAACAGCCAGCCAATATCCCCGTCATCTAGTGCGCTGAACTGACGAGCCACAGAGGCAAACGTTGAGGATACTACTGGGACGATCATAAACAGCAATTGCCACAAGGCTTTGGCGGCCTGTTTGTCCGCTATTCTGCCGTTAATCACATTCATGATAACGAGTAGGGAATCTGAGAAGTGGCACTCTTTGTAAGCTGCGGCAAGCCATGCTTGATGTAACTCAAGGGCTTTTACAGTAAGGCGGTTTCTGGCTTCGTTCAACGCTGGGCATAGGCCAGATGCAGTGCGTTGAATGGCAGGCGCTTCCAGATCGGTATCTTGTCCAGTAAAAAGTACACCAGCATATTTCTCTTTAAGAATCATGCAGGTTTGTTGTTCGCTTTCCAGCTCGGCCTGCAAGTGTTCCCATGTATATTGATCTTTTTGATATTGTGCTTCCGCTTTATTACGGCGTAGCGTCAAACCCGTAATGATGGCCCGTAAACGACACCTGTGCCTGATGCGCAGGTCCCACCAATTGATTTTCCTTTGCTGAAGTTTTGTCAGGCGCGTATTCAGGCAAAGGATACGAAATCGTTCACGTTCTGCTTTCTGTTTCTGAACCCGGCAGTTTTCTTCCAATATGGGTAGACTCTCCAGTTTTTTTAGCTCACTGAGAAGTATCTCAAGCTCCTTTTGAGCTTGTCGAAACGCGTTCTGCGCCTGAGTAAACGAGGAGGTAGCATCAGAGCTATTTGCTAACTGTTTAATGGCAGCAGCCAGTGTACGGTATTGGTCGGCAGGAGGCGGGGCGATGCACTTTTCCGTTGTCTGGAAGATAGCTCGTGTACCAAATATCTCCCGGTTTTTTTGTTTACCCAATGCGGCAGCAATCAGTCCCCAGCACTCTGTTTTCTCAGTTAAAGGAGTGATCTTATATTTGTCCTGACCGTCAGGCAGCTCATGAAAGGCGGCTAGTTTTTGCGCGACAGGCTTAAGGTAACTGATATCCTGCCAGGATTTTCCCAGACTTTTTATCTGGGGTAATTCTTGAGAAATATTCTCAACGGCTGCGTTATTGCTAGAAACAACAATCATTTCAAAGCCAGTGAGCGATGGTGACAAGCATTTAACGGTGCGTTGCTTGTCACCTAACGTAACAGTAATTTCATGGCTGAAGGCATCCGCAGCACTATTAAGATCAGCCAATACTTCTGCCCGTTTCACCAGATTGCTGGCAATAAGGTCACGAAGCATGGTTGTTTTTCCTGTTCCTGGCGGACCATTGACAGAATAGAGGCCACTTAGCGACAGCTCTTCTTCAATCGTGTTGATGGCAAATTGTTGCATCAAGCTCATGGAATGGGCGGTTTCGGTGGGCCAACGACCTAAGGGGAGCTTATTTAACCTCAACATTTCCAGGAGTAAAGGCTTACCATCAGGTGTCAGTAAATCTGGTTTTCTTTTTTCTGTGTCAGACAGATAACGTTCTAAAGGAGAATTAAATGTGAATCCATCCCGTTTTATACATTCCATGATTCGCTCTATATCACGGATATAAAAACTGTTGAGAATAGTTATTTCCTTGGTTTCTTTTATTAAAGGAGTTGAACTTTCAGTTTTTAATTTATTGATATCTGCTTTCGCTATCTTCTCTGGCAAGGTTGATAGATGAGGTAATAAATTGATGTCCAGCTCAATATGCTTTGAGTGGTTTTTTCCTTTTTTTGTTTTCGCCTGAGCAAGCTTGATGTACAGGGCAGGAGTTGATATTTCGGGGCTAAAGTCTGTCCACTCTGCCATTGATTTAAGAAATTCGATAATTTCATAAGTCGTCAGTTTGGCAGGTAGCCTATATTGTTGTTTCAGGTTATCAGCTACTGCCATGACGTCGAGAAAATGCTGGCGCAATTTCTCCGTATCTTTTTCATATGTGCTTAGCGTAATGTTGTCGAGTCCGTTTTTTTTCAGTTGTCCTATAGCCCAGGTTACAGTGGAGAATGCAAAACTGTCTTTGCCAGCACATCCATCCTGATCGACATATAGTGTAATAGAGCATGTCCGGCCTTCATCCTGATTTTGTTCTTCTTTGTCATTGATGATGTCCGGAAATGCACATTTGGCGCGCTCAAAGATTTCACTGCGATCAAAGATGCCGAAGTACAACGTGTAATTATATTTTTTCGCAGGAGAGAAATTTTTCCCTGCGCGCCTTATTTGCTGAGGGTTAATCCATGGCAGGCAAGTGGGGTCCTGTAGCTCTTCTGGCGTTAACTTAATGACTCCTTCGGCTTCCTCTTCTAGTTCCTTTATATCTGTGGATTCAAAGAATTCGATTTTGTGCCAGTAATCCAGCACCCGGAGAGCCTGGCTACTATTACTGTGTAAGGTACTACTCTGATTTTTATAATCCATTTAGCGGAGATGTCCTGTCCTAATGATTTATATTTTTCAGTTATGTTAACTCCCCTAATGAATTATGTTCAATGGGAAGATTTTAAAGACAAGTCACTCATTTGTAAGGTGCTGTATAGGTTGGCTCAGTGGTATATTGGTGAAATTTGATCAAACGTGTGACAGATACTCTATCAGGATTGATAAAAAAATCTGGTCAGAGAGCAGCATAACCAGGAATGTTGATATGGCGGTACCAACCTACGATAAATTTATTGAGCCTGTTTTGCGTTTTTTAGCGGGGAAACAAAAAGGTGCGCTAGCCCGTGATGCGCATGAGGCTGCGGCAGATGCCCTCCATTTGGATGAAAATCAGCGAGCTGAAGTGGTTGCCAGCGGACAACTGGTTTATAAGAACCGCGCTGGTTGGGCACACGATCGCCTGAAGCGAGCTGGGTTGTCACAAAGTCTTTCCAGAGGAAAATGGTGCTTGACGCCACTAGGCTTTAGCTGGGTATTGTCACACCCTCAGCCACTGAGTGAAGATGAAGTGACGCATCTCGCTTTTGATTTTATGGATGTGAAATTGAAACAACAACTCGATGGAGTTGAGCAAGATACTAAACCTGAACCTCTTAACCAAGAAGAGCTGGCAAAGAGCAGCCCTGATGATCGGCTGGATCGGGCATTAAAAGAACTACGTGATGCGGTAGCAGATGAGTTACTTGAAAACCTGCTACAAGTTTCCCCTGCTCGTTTTGAGGTAATTGTGCTGGATGTTTTACATCGTCTGGGGTACGGCGGGCATCGGGATGATTTACAACGGATTGGTGGAACAGGTGATGGTGGGATTGATGGCATTATCTCTCTCGATAAACTGGGGCTGGAAAAAGTCTATGTACAGGCGAAACGCTGGCAAAATACGGTAGGGCGTCCTGAACTTCAGGCTTTTTATGGTGCTCTGGCAGGACAAAAAGCAAAACGTGGTGTATTTATTACTACATCAGGTTTTACTTCTCAGGCCCGTGATTTTGCTCATTCCGTTGAGGGAATGGTGCTGGTCGATGGAGAGCGTTTGGTTCATCTAATGATTGAAAACGAGGTTGGCGTTTCTTCCCGCCTTTTGCGAGTGCCAAAACTGGATATGGATTACTTTTAGTAATAAAAATGAATATACAGTAGTATTACAGCCGTATTTATCCTGTCGATGGAATACAACCTCTACGACAATAGCGGCATTGTTGGGCATGATACTGGTGCGTAGTCTCCAGTCAGGCCAGTATAGGATGTGCTCAAGTGTACCACCGATATTTTTTCTCCTACACACGTAAGACTACCATCCTGCTTTGTCTCTTAATCAGGATATTGGATTAAGAGACAAATTTTAATCTAGGAAGGATATCAAGTACCTACAAGATCGTATTCATTCAAACAAACTCTGATGAAGAGTTTGAACGATTTGCTCGGCATCTTTGCCAGGAACAAGCAGGCATAGATTATGATTGCTGGCGCCATGGCTGATCATACGAATATTGAATGCTTCCAGTGCATCAAAAATCTGTTTTCCTAATCCGCTGACCTGAGAAAGTTGGTTACCAATAATTGCTACCAGAGCCAGATCTTCTTCCACTTCAACTCGGCATAGCGTTGAAAGCTCAGTCATAAGCGCATTGGTTAGCAGATAACCATTTTTGCTAGTGGAACCTGTTGTATCGAGCGTTAATGCCACATTTACTTCAGATGTGGTGATCAAATCCACGGAGATGTTATGACGTGACAAAATGGTAAATATTCCAGCTAGAAATCCTTGAGCATGCAACATCTTCAAGCTATGTAGTGTCAGTAGTGTTTGTTTTCGACGCAGGGCGATAGCACGGAATTGTGGTGGCGCTGTTGTTGTATCACAAACCAGTGTACCGCCAGCTTGTGGATTCTTACTAGAACCAACAAATACCGGAATGTCACAACGAATAGCTGGCAGTAATGTGGCCGGATGTAGAATTTTTGCACCGAATGTTGCCATTTCAGCCGCTTCATCAAAGGCAATTTTGTCAATTCGTTGGGCAGTGGGAACGACTCGCGGGTCAGTAGTGTAAATCCCTGGGACATCTGTCCAAATATCAACACGTTTCAGGTTAAGGGCTTCTCCCAACAGGGCCGCAGTATAGTCACTGCCACCACGTCCTAGTGTGGTGGTTCGCCCTTTTTCTTCACGACCAATAAATCCCTGAGTAATTATCAGGGCATTTTGTAGCCGTGGTAAGAGATGTTCAGTTACTAGCGATTGAAGCTGTATATTGTCTGGTTCTGCGCAGCCAAAATGATCATTAGTACGCATAATTTTACGGATATCAAACCATTCAACATCGGTACCACGTTGACGGAGTAGCTCAGTAAACAACAATGTAGACATCAGTTCACCGTGGCTGACCAGTTCATCTGTCAGCGCATCTGACGTTGCTAAAGATGCTGCTTCGGAAAGCGCTTTAATGTTTTCCAGCAGGCGGTTGATTTCTTGACGAATAACATCAGAGTCATGCAAACGGTCAACAATTGCGTGTTGAATGGTGTGGATCTGTTTCAGGTAGTCAGCACGTTTATCTGCGTCGCAACCTTCCGCCAACGCGATTAATAAGTTAGTAATACCAGCAGATGCGGACAGTACGACTAAACGTACTTCTTTATTTGCCAGTACGATATTGGCACTACTATTCATAGCATCGAAATTTGCCACGCTGGTACCACCAAATTTTGCGACTACATATCCGCCAATTTCCGGACATAGGGACGAAACAGCACTCATTGCGATAACCTTCTGTTAACTGAATAGGCTTTTAGAAATATCGGGTTAACAGGTTTGAGTCAACACAGTGAAAGACGACATAAATATCTTTCATGATGATGTAAGAATCATAAAAGAAATTGAGGATAGCGGAGAAAAGTAATTATTTTTTATACACCTCAGCAAATAGAGCTAGAAAAACTTAATTGTTTTGACCAATATCAGTGATTAAAGGAAAAGAGACTTTAATCACAGAATTACAGGTTACAATCTTTACCTTCATTTATTTACTATCATTGATAGAGAGCATAGCCATGAAAAATATCAATCCTGGTCAAACTTCAGCCTGGAAGGCATTAGAACAGCATTTTGTACAGATAAAAGATATTCACATACGTGAGTTGTTTGAACGGGACAAAAATCGTTTTGCTGAGTTCTCCGCGACGTTTGATGACCAGATTTTGGTAGATTTTTCAAAAAACCGTATCACGACTGAAACATTGGAAAAGTTACAGGCACTTGCTAAAGAGACTGATGTTGCCGAGGCTATTCGCAGCATGTTCTCCGGTGAGAAAATTAATCGCACGGAAGATCGCGCCGTACTACATATTGCCTTGCGTAACCGCAGCAATATCCCTGTTATTGTTGATGGGGAGGATGTTATGCAGCAGGTCAACGCTGTGCTGGCAAAAATGAAAGAGTTCAGTGAGTGCGTAATTAATGGTGAGTGGAAAGGTTATACCGGTAAAGGAATTACCGATGTGGTGAATATCGGTATCGGTGGTTCGGATCTCGGTCCTTATATGGTGACGGAAGCGCTGAAACCTTATAAAAATCATTTGAATATGCATTTTGTCTCTAATGTTGATGGAACGCATATCGCGGAGACTTTAAAAGCACTTAACCCGGAAACAACACTGTTCTTAATTGCTTCCAAGACATTTACGACACAGGAAACAATGACCAATGCTCACTCGGCTCGTCACTGGTTTCTGAGAAGTGCCGGTGATGAATCGTATGTGGCCAGGCATTTTGTTGCGCTTTCCACAAATGAGCAGGAAGTGGAGAAGTTTGGTATTGATACCAGAAATATGTTTGAGTTCTGGGATTGGGTTGGTGGCCGTTATTCATTGTGGTCAGCGATTGGCCTGTCTATTGCGCTCTCTGTTGGGTTTGAAAATTTTGAGCAACTGCTTAGTGGTGCACACGCGATGGATCAGCATTTTGCCAATACCCCATTTGAGCAAAATATCCCGGTATTGCTGGCGCTGATTGGCATTTGGTACAACAATTTCTTTGGTTCAGAAACTGAAGCGATTCTGCCATACGATCAGTACATGCATCGTTTTGCGGCATACTTTCAGCAGGGCAATATGGAATCCAATGGTAAATATATTGACCGCAATGGCAATCCGGTGGATTACCAAACAGGTCCAATCATCTGGGGGGAGCCTGGAACCAATGGCCAGCACGCTTTCTATCAGCTTATTCATCAGGGTACTAAACTGATTCCTTGTGATTTTATTGCTCCGGCGGTTAGTCATAACCCATTGAGTGACCATCACAATAAATTGTTATCCAATTTCTTTGCTCAAACGGAAGCATTAGCATTCGGTAAAACTCGTGAACAAGTAGATGCTGAATTTACTGCTAGTGGTAAAACTGTGGCTGAAGTTGAACATGTTGCGCCATTTAAAGTGTTTGAAGGAAACCGTCCGACTAATTCCATTCTGTTACGTGAAATTACACCATTTAGTTTGGGAGCATTGATTGCTATGTATGAGCATAAAATATTTGTACAGGGGGCAATTCTCAACATCTTCACATTTGATCAATGGGGCGTTGAATTGGGTAAGCAACTGGCTAATCGTATTTTGCCGGAACTTGAGGATGATGAAGTAATTGCTAGCCACGATAGCTCAACAAATGGGTTGATTAACTGTTTTAAAGCATGGCGTTAGTCATTCATTCCGAATCAGAAATTTAACTTCTTTATAAAGCGAATTGTGCTTATCATAATTCGCTCATTCTTCTCAAACATTATTTACAAAATTTACTATAACTTTTTACGCTGCATACCCGCACTGTGATATTCTCCGTGGCTGTTAATTATACAATCAAATAATAAGAATTTGTTCATAGTGGAAAAGCGTATGTCAGCAGACTCAATACTAACAACAATGCCTATTCAATGGCTTTCGATGAACTCGTCTGATTTTCCTGATGAGATTTTAGATTGGTTGATGGAATTAGGTTCGATGACCCGACGTTTTGAACAATATTGTGGCCATGTTCATGTTGTACCATTCAGGGAATGTTTTATCACAGGAGAAGAAATTGCTGATGAAAGTGAGCATTTACCAACTAGCCAAAGATATTGGCTGCGTGAAATCGTGTTATATGGTGACAATATCCCCTGGCTATTAGGTCGGACATTAATTCCTGAGGCAACATTAACTGGACCGGATGAAAAATTGGTTGATTTAGGAACAGTTCCACTTGGACGGTATCTTTTTAGTAGCAATAAATTAACGCGGGACTATATTCAGAGAGGGAAACATGGAAATCGTTGGGCAAGGCGATCGTTGCTGAGGTTATCGGGCAAGCCATTATTATTAACGGAAGTCTTTTTACCTGAATCACCTGTGTATAAAAGTAAAATCTAAAATAGAGGGGAGAAACAGAAGTGGCGGGAAGTATGACGCAAAGTAAATGGTGGGCTTATTGCCGTTTAGTGCGTATTGATAGACCTATTGGTTCATTATTGTTGTTATGGCCGACGTTTTGGGCATTGTGGATTGCGGGGAAAGGTATCCCGAATATGCACATATTATTGGTCTTTACTGCCGGCGTATTTTTGATGCGTGCTGCTGGATGTGTAATCAATGATTTTGCTGACAGGAAATTCGATGGCTATGTAGAACGTACAAAGACACGCCCTCTACCTAGCGGTGCTATCAGTGAAAAAGAGAGCAAGATCCTATTTGTTATATTGGTGCTGGTTTCTTTCGGATTAGTTCTGATTCTTAATAAAATGACTATCTACCTGTCATTTGCTGGGTTGGCTTTAGCCTGGGTTTACCCTTTTGTTAAGAGATTCAGTAACCTTCCTCAGTTTGTACTAGGGGCGGCTTATGGCTGGTCTATTCCTATGGGATTTGCTGCGGTTAGTGAGTCCTTACCATTAGAGTGCTGGTTATTATTTCTGGTCAATATCTTGTGGTCAGTGATTTATGATACGCAGTATGCGATGGTCGATCGTAATGATGATTTAAAAATTGGCGTTAAGTCTACTGCTATCCTATTTGGTCGTTTCGATAAGCTGATTATAGGTTTACTACAATTAGTTATGTTACTGATTCTTATGCTGGTAGGCCAGATGATGAACCTTGGTGGTATCTATTATTGGTCGTTATTGCTTGCCGGTGCTTTATTCATTTATCAGCAGAAATTGATTTCAGGGCGGGAAAGGACACTTTGTTTCCAGGCATTCCTCAATAATAACTATGTTGGTCTGGTATTATTCCTTGGTATCTTCTTCAGTTACGTCTGATATATCTGGTGATAATGGGAAACCCCATTATCACCAGTACTCCAAAAAATTACACTGCCTTGGTCGTTTCTTCAGTATCGTTGTGCTCTGCTGGCAAACTGACACTTTCAATAGTAAGACGAATTTCTGGTGACATCAGTTCACTCAATACCTGATACAACTCCTGAGTATTGGCTGTGATTACATCGCCACTATCGCTGATATAACCTTCTTCGCGTAGTGTATTTACCGAAGTTGTAAATACTGCCTTATCGAAGAATTCAGGAGCGTTAATGCCATGTAATACAGACAGACGCTGTGCCAACATCCGACTCTCTTTTTCCAGCATACCCCGGCTAATTTCAGGATTGGCATTCAGTAAAGAAAGGGTGATGGCATAACGTTGTAGTGTCTCACGAACACCTGCTGCCAGTAATTGCAGTGAGCGGATACGTGCTGGGTTCAGCACTAGCATACCCTGTTCTTTGTTGCAGATAAGACACTGGCGGGTAAGTTCATTAATCAGAGTATTAACCACTTCCTGCAGATCTGCTTTGTCGTAACGCATAAACAGCTCTGCTTTGAGCAGTGGATAAATGATGGCTACTTGGCTTAACAACTCTTCGCGGTTAATACGGCGATGATGAATAACAATGCTGGCAATCAGTGATGGCAGTACCAATAAGTGATGGATATTGTTGCGGTAGTAAGTCATCAAAACTGCACGATCACGCGGCAGAATGATGATATCGCCCATACTATCTTTGTCTACTTCGAACTTATCCATTTGCAGAGCGTGTTCTAACAACTCTTCTGCGGTTTTATTGGGTACAGTGACATCGGCAGCATAAGGTGCATTGCTCATGAGTTGTATATAACAGTCCAGTTGCTCGATCAATTGTTCACGAGTAAGTGCTCGCTGACGTGATGAAAGCAGGGCGGTTGTACACAGGTTGATTGCGTTAGCTGCCGCGGCATTGTTGATGTTCACCATAATTTTCCCAGCCAGTTTACTGACTGTTGGGGTAATCCATTCTGGGCGTTGGAATTCTATAGGATCAATAGAGTCGCGCCAGTCAGGAACATAGTGATTAAGGTATTGGATAAGCGGGATAGGTTCGCCAAAGTTTACATAACCTTGCCCCAGATTACGAAGTTTACGTAAACCGCGCATCATCTGGAAAAAGCCTTCTTTTTCCTTAGTTGCACCACGTAGCTCTTTGGCGTAGGTAGCAACTTCCATCACATGTTCGTAACCGATATAAATCGGAACGATAGTGATTGGACGTGATTCGCCTCTCAACAGCGCTTGTAACGTCATGGTCAGAGTACCCGTTTTGGGATCGAGTAAACGACCGGTCCGGGAACGACCGCCTTCCATAAAGTATTCGACAGAGTAACCGCGTGCAAATAACTCGCCCAGATATTCACGGAATATCGTGGCATAGAGTTTATTGCCTTTGAAAGTGCGACGGATAAAAAATGCACCTAAGCGGCGGAAGATCGGCCCTGCTGGCCAAAAATTCAGGTTAATACCTGCAGCGATATGGGGCGGCACCAAACCCTGATGATAGAGCACATAGGAAAGCAGCAGGTAATCCATATGGCTACGATGGCAAGGAGCATAAACCAGTTCGTGACCATCTTGTGCCAGGCGCCGGACCCGTTCAGCGTTATGAACGTTAATCCCTTGGTACAGGCGGTTCCAGGTCCAACCGAGTACACGTCCTGACAGTCGCACAGTTTCATAAGAGAAATCTGCGGCAATTTCTTCCATCATGTTGATGGCATTCTGTTGAGCTTTCTCATGTGAGATTTTCTTGGTACGAACTTCATCGGAGACAGCTTTTTCTATCGCTTTTGAAGCCAGCAATTTATTAAACAGCTCTTGACGGACTGGCAAACGCGGACCTACTGCTGCCAGACGCTGACGTGAATAGTGCATCCGTGCTACACGAGCTAGTTTATGGGCAATCGTCTTGTCAGTACCATGCTCCGTAGCCATATAACGCAGAGATACCGTATTGGAAAAACGTACAAAACTATCTCGGCCAAGCCAGAGAATGGCAAAGAATTTCTGGATACCATTAAGCAGCCGTAGATGTGGGGTACTTTGTCCTTCACGCCCGGGTGAACGACCAAACATGACAGAAACGGGCAGCATTTGAATATCCAGATTCGAATTATTGCGATGCAGGTCCAGATAATCATGGAAAATTTTTACAGATTCTTGCTTTGGTGCGTAATAGCGGAATACACGTGGGCCATTATCAATAAAGACATAGCTGGGAAGTTCGGTATCTCCTATCTCCAGTGGGGTTAAAGGGTCTGGCAGATCCTGTTCCAGGCATTGCTGACGTAATGTCAGCAAATCTGCTGTGGAATGATACGGCAACACGTACAAGATTGGACGCGTTGTATCGAGCCGCAATTCAGTAATGGGATCTGTAGGAATAAGTTTGCTCTTTACCAGTATTTTTAGTGGTAAATTCAATAAATTATAATATATTTTACGCCAACCTGACATAAATAACATAAAGCCTCTTGTTAGCAATAGGTCGCAAGCATACCAGAAACGGGTGTTGAGATCTGTTGAGTTAAGACAATAATAAACATGAAAAGTGGCAAACAACCTCATACATGATGCGAGTAATTTATGAAAAATCAATCTGTGGGACTGAGCCGTATCATTAAAGCAACAAGATATTCGGTGAAAGGTATTAAGGCTGCCTGGCAGAATGAAGCCGCTTTCCGGGAGGAAATAATCGTAGCGGTATTGGCTGTGATTGTTGCATTTTATCTCGACATCAGCGTAATTGAACGTATTTTACTGATTGGTTCAGTCATGTTGGTGGTGATTGTGGAGATTCTGAACAGTGCTATTGAGGCGATAGTTGATCGTATTAGCAGTGAGTTCCATGAGCTGTCCGGTCGGGCGAAGGATATGGGGTCGGCGGCAGTCTTTTTGACGATTATTCTGGCATTAATTGTCTGGAGTGCCATTCTTTGGCAGTTTTTTATGGGTTAGTTTCGTTTAATAATTGAGTAATGTATTACAATTAGCTGATTTTCCGTCCTGACAGGTTCCAAATTGCTATTTACCTGTATATACTCACAGCCTGACTGTATAAACAAACAGGGGGCGAAATGAAAGCACTTACTGCAAGGCAGCAACAAGTTTATGACTTAGTGCGTGACCACATTTCGCAAACGGGTATGCCGCCAACGCGGGCTGAAATTGCATCACATCTTGGTTTTCGTTCACCGAATGCGGCTGAAGAGCATTTAAAGGCGTTGGCTCGTAAAGGGGTGATAGAGATTGTTGCCGGGGCATCCAGGGGTATCCGTTTGCTGCTTGAAGAATCTGGTTTACCGTTGATTGGTCGTGTTGCTGCAGGTGAACCATTGCTGGCACAGGAGCACATTGAAAGTCATTATCAGGTTGATCCTGCACTATTTAAACCAAGTGCAGATTTTCTGTTAAGAGTCAGCGGAATGTCCATGAAAGATATTGGGATCATGGATGGTGATTTGTTAGCCGTGCATAAAACGCAGGATGTTCGTAATGGGCAGGTTATTGTTGCCCGTATTGAAGATGAAGTCACTGTAAAGCGCTTTAAACAGACTGGGAATAAAGTAGAACTGCTGGCAGAAAACCCAGAGTTTAAGCCAATAGTTGTTGATCTACGTGAGCAAAGTTTGACAATTGAAGGGTTGGCAGTTGGAGTAATTCGTAGCGGTGGCTGGCTCTGATAGTAATTTGAATCACTGTTTTTGGGCGGTTATTGGGAAATTACAGTATTCCGGCAGAATCATGTTTTGAATGCATCGTTATGATTGTCTCATAAACGTGATTCTGCAATTGTCTTTTCAGTCTGATAATTGATTTGTACAAAACACTCAGTACTGGCTATTTATTTCTTTTTACCTGAATGTTGTGGTCATGCTGACATTCATCCCGTTCAGTGCAAGACTCAATTTCTTCACAGGGTGAACATAATCCGTGTGCTTCAATTACCGTATGGCGCAAGCTGAATCCGGCAGTTTTTGCTAATTGTTGAATGGTAGATTCAATGGCGACACCATTCCGTTCTGAAACGGAACCACAGCGGTCACAAATAAACATCGCTGAAGTATGGCTTGGTTGTTCAATATGGTGGCACAGTACATAACTGTTGGTGGATTCTATTTTATGAATAAATCCTTGTTCCAGCAGAAATTCCAGTGCTCGGTAGATGGTTGGAGGTTTGGCTTGTGGCTCTGCTGCCCGCAATAAATCCAGCAAATCATAGGCACTGATTGCTCCAGGTTGCTCTGAAATCAGACGTAAAACTTCAAGCCGTTGTGGAGTCAAACGTACTCCCCTGGCTTTACAAATAGCTTCAGCCTGTTCCAGTAACTTTTTTTGATTAATTAGTTCCATTGCGCCCCTTACAACCAGCATGATGACAGTATTGTGATGTTATCATGTTTCTATGATAGAAAATATTATCCAGAAAAGTTGCTCGCGATTGTCCCCTGATAGAGTTAATTTGGTTAAATTGATACTTAGCGGCAAAAATAATGTTTCTTTGAAGTTTGTGATAACACAGATAAGAATTATCATGTATGACAGATAATTTCCGAAGAGGAATCATTTGTGGCGAAAGAACTTTTACAAAATCAGCCTCATTACAGACAATTCCCTGTTAAAGGTTACCAGATAATAAAAAATATTCTCTGTGAGAAAAGAAAGCCTCCTTTTCTCCGTCTTTTATATACAGTCATTAATATTCTATTTGTGATTGCAGTAGGTATGGGAATTATATTGTTTGTAGCAATTGTCTTGTCGATAATAGGTAATGTATCTGTTCCAGATAAAGATTATTTACTTTTAGCTAAAGTAGGAAGTGTTGCATTATTGGTAGTAATATTACTCTTTGTTATTATTTACCGTATTGTTAAACGTCCAGAATGGGAACAACAGCGTTATTATCAACAGGCTGGTTTATCTCTTTTACCAGAAGAAAAGCGTCAAGCATTACGGTTGAATATTGTTAGTGACTATTGGCTCGGTTTTTGGAGTGAAACATTGGAACATTATCCTTTACAGTCACGTGTTTCCCATGATGATTATTGTTATTATTTGTTACCATTATCAGCAGCCCAGGAACATCAATCCCAATTATATGGCGACTGGGGGATTCTTGATGAAGAAGGTTATATGAAAATGCTAACTGGTTTATGGGATGGCGCGCATTCGAAACATTTTGCTGTTGATGCTGCTCTTAGTGATGGAAAGATGTTTAAGGTTCTTGCCAAATTAGTTGAAGTAACGCCTGATTATATTCGTAAATGTTCTCGGTCTGTGAATGGGCGCCCACCTGCATTAGTGTGGGGATTCGACTTGTGGCTTGCAATCGTTTTAAGTCGTAACTGTTTTTGTGCCGGTTATATTAGCGAAGAAATGGCATGGAAAAACATGCTGAAAACTGCTGATTATATTTATGAAATCTTTGGTAACTTTGATGATTTTTATATAAATTCCCTGTTGGGAAATGCCTATTGGAGTAATGACTTTGATAGAACTAAAGGAAGGTTAGAACAATTTAATTATTATAAATTATATTGCGATTGGCCAATTGCTAAGCTTCCATGGCCTGAACCCAAAGGTGTTATTATGGAACGGCAAATGATGACTGGCTTCTCTGCATTAGTTGAGGAGGTCTTACGCAATAAGATAGATGAGAAGAGAACTTATGAAATAGATGTCTATGAATCATTGTCGCCTCGTGTACTCCATTAATATTTATATGAAATATTTCCCCTTGAAGAAAAGTTCAAGGGGAATAAATAACTAATACATAAGATAATCACTCATTATTTTTTTACAGCTTCAACTTGAATATATAAATCGACTTGTTTACTAATACCATCTTTAACCTGATAATTCATTCCCCATTGGGTGCGGTCTAGTTGAGTTTGAAAATCTCCACCACAAACTTTAGCCTTAAGAATTGGGCTTTGATAACAATTAAACTTTGTTGCATTCAGAGTAATGGGATGTGTTTGACCCATTAATGTGAGATTTCCGTCAATACTTTCGACTTTATCTCCCTCGAAATTCCACTTTGTTGAAACAAAACGCATGACTGGATATTTTTTTTCATCAAATAAATCAGCACTTTTTAAATGATTATCAAATGATTTTGAACCGCTGTTGATATTTTTTATTGGAATGGATATATCGACGACACCTCTTTTTTCTGCAGGTGAAAATTCTACTTTGCCTTCTAAATGATAAAAACCTCCGTGGTTTGTGGTAGTGGCAAAGTGATCTATCTGAAAACGGACATTGGTGTGATTAGGATCAATGACATATTCCGTAGCCTGAACTGCAAATGTAAAAAGGGTAGCAACAAGGGAGATAAAAAATTTTTTCATTGTAAGATCCATTGTTTCTAAAAGTAATATTATTTACCCCGTTTCCTGAAATCATATGTTTCACATGAAACGGGGCCAGTTTTTATCAGTTAATTAATGCACTAAATTAAACTGATAAACTTTCTCTCGATATCTTTAATAACTGCGCATCCCGCCAGCTTCATACAAAGTTTTAACTCATCCTTAAGCAGGTTTAAAACGGATGTAACACCTGGTGCTCCGCCTAATGCGAGTCCGTATAAAATTGGTCTGCCGATAGCGACAGCTTTAGCACCCAATGCGAGCGCTTTAAATACATGAACGCCGCGACGGATACCTCCATCTAAATAGACGGGAATTTTAGACCCAACAGCTTCAACAATGCCTGGTAATGAAGTGATTGCTGCCGGGACAGTGTCCAATTGCCGGCCACCGTGATTAGATACCTGAATAGCTGAGGCTCCGTAGTCAACACATTCTTTCGCGTTTTCGGCGGATTGAATACCTTTTACGATAACAGGAAGTCCTGATTCTCTGGCAAGGAATTCCAAATCTTTGAAATCAAGATCGCGTTTAAAAATAGAAGTGATCTCTTTTAATGTTGCACCAACAGGAGCGTTAGGGATATTAGGAAACGGCAGTGAATTTGGGAAGACAAATTTATTACGTTTATCGGCCTCCCTGTTACCATTCCATTCTAAATCAACCGTAAATACTATCGCGGTTGCACCCATGGCTTTAGCCCGGTGTATAAGTTCACGGTTAATGCCCATATCTTTGGTAAAATAAATTTGAAACCATTTGGGGCCTTTACTTATCTTTGCTATCTCATCAAGAGATGAATTAGAAAGTGTTTGTGCGGTAAAGAGTGTGCCAGCATTGGCAGCTCCTTTGGCTGTCCCTAATTCTGCGGTAGTATGAGCCAGTCCATGCGCCGCCATTGGGGGAATGAAAATAGGCATATCTACTTTGCTACCGAGTAATTCGGTTGTTGTGTCAGGATCTTTTATTCCTGCGAGATAGTGTGGAATAATTTGGTAATCATCAAAGGCTCTGGTGTTTTCACGTAAAGTCCATTCATCACCTGAACCACCGCTAATATAACCAAAATGGGGGGCAGGAATTAATTTGCGTGCATCTTCTTCTAAGTCATAAAGATTAATGATATCAAGGTTTTTTTCTGTGCTATTTGCTTTATAAGCTCCTTGCAGTTTTATATTAGCAGTTGCAGCATTGGCTGAAGATACTGTGGATAGAATACCAGCAGCAGCAAGACTTAACCCTCCAACCATGACGTCTCTTCTTGATGGCATACAATTCTCCCTTACTTAAAGTAGGCTTATAAGTATTGACAATAGAATTTGTCTACATATTAAGAATAGACGTATTCTGGGTATTTAAAGCTAATAAATGAGTTAATAATGTTTTCGTGAGCTTATAAAGCCTGTTGTCATAAAGGATTTTTTGCCATGATATCAGAATTTTAAAGTTAATATTAAGACATAATAGTTTATTTTGTTCTGTTTTGGTGTTGTCAAATTAGCTTATGTCAGAGTATTTATGACGAAATAGAAAGGTCTGAGGAAGAGATAGAAAAAGGATGGGAAATAATTTGGTTTCAATAATTCATTGTAATTTCTAGAAATTGTAAGGAAATAATTAA
Organism: Photorhabdus australis DSM 17609; assembly: GCF_000711895.1. GTDB lineage: Bacteria > Pseudomonadota > Gammaproteobacteria > Enterobacterales > Enterobacteriaceae > Photorhabdus > Photorhabdus australis. The sequence goes on along the minus strand of NZ_JONO01000015.1, from coordinate 61,742 downwards.
TCACATTTTGTTATTAAAAATTTTCATCACTATTTATTAAAAAGAGGCTATGCTTGAAATGAAATCTAAAAGTTATATTCGATGGTAAGGGAAATATTTTAATATCTATTAACTCAAAATTTTATTTAATGAAAATATTGATTTTTTCTTAAGGAGAGTTTATGAGTAATAAAAATGATTTTAAAGCTTTTTCTGTTAACCAGGATGCTAATGTTGTTTCTCAGGGAGAATATGAAGAAAGTCAGTATCTTAATACTGGAATGCCACCAAATATCATTTCCATTGATTTATTAAATAAGGTGTTACGTCAATCGTCAATTGTATCATCTGTGGTGGCTGATTTTATATCTACACAATGTGGTGATGATGTTTTAGATGATGGTGATATAGTAAAATTCTCTACACAATTAAATACAGCCTTAGAACAAAAAATCAAGCAAGACATTCCAGATGCTTCATTGACACAAAAAGGTATTATTCAACTTACTGATGTTGTTGGTAATAGTGACACGTTGGCGATTACGCAAAAACTTGCCCAGGAAATAATAAACTCGTTGAATGAAAATATTAGTCACAGAGTACCGAATATTCGTAAAATAAATAGTAAAGAACTATCTGAAGATATACATTTGGATGCAGTGGATATAGGAACATACACCAAATCAGAAGTAGACGAGCAAATTAAGACTAAAGGCAATAAGAATACAGCGGGTAAAGCTATTAATGGTTGGTGGAGATGTGGAGACACCGATGTAATTTATCAATGGGGACGAACTGATGTTATTCACGGCGGTCATGTATCTCGTATTCAGCTACCAATTAGTTTTTCCAGTATGGATTACTCCGTAATTATTAATCCGATTCAAAGCAAAATAGGTATTATGGGGGCAGCTATTGGATACGTAAATTTGATTGATGATTCATCTTTCGAATTATTTAATTCATGGGTAAATGCCAAATGGAATAGCCCGTTTTTTTGGATAGCGATAGGATATTAATTATGTATTATTATAGTGCAAAAAAGAATGCATTCTATCCCATAGAATTGAAACAAAATTATATTGCTGCTGGTTCATTGCCAGATGATATTACTGAGGTCAGTAACGATATTTATCAGGAATATGCAGCTGGTAGTGCTCCAGAAGGTAAATATCGTATAGCGGGTAAAAATGGTTTACCTGAATGGGCGGATATTCCACCACCGACAAACGAAGAATTGCAACGGCATGCTAAACTCAAAAAACAGCAACTAATGACCGAGGCAACAAACCAAATCGCATTATTACAGGATGCTGTCGATTTAAACATTGCCACGGAGGAAGAAAAAACGGCTTTATTGGCCTGGAAAGAATATAGGGTAATGCTTAATCGGGTAGATATTTCACAGGAAATGGATATTGATTGGCCAGGGTTGCCAGAGTGATAGAATAGAAATTAAATCTCCCCCAAAGATTAACTGTATGGTTATTTGGGGGATAAAAAACTTAAATTTTAATTGTCAACTATCCGCTATAGATTAATTTCACTCTCGTGAATCAATAGCTCTTTCTTCACTATAATGTAGCTTATGAAAAACATTCTGATTCATTTCTATATTTCTCGCTGTACTTTCGTCTGAAAGTAATTTATTCGCACTATTGGTTTTCTTTTGGTAACGGGAAGGCCATATTTCGGAAGGGGGTAATCCTAGTTTTGTGGCAATTATGGCTTCCCCTTTTGGCCATTGGCGGTGTAATGCATTACTCAGTGTGGATGATGCTAACCCTGCTTTGCGAGATACGGCTGAAAGGGTTGTTCCTTGCTTTTTTAAAGCGGCAATAATATCAGCTGGATGCCAATCTTTTTTGTCCACAATAATTCTCCAAAATTATATAAGTGTTTGTACAGTGAGTTCACTTCCATAACCAGTAAGACTGGGTATTTGTGTATGACTAAGGTGATTCTTTTTTAGCTGTAATAAACCCTGAGTTCAAAAATATATAGCTATTTCAAATAAATATTATATGAGAAGGAACCTGTAAATATACTTAACCAAAGTTTATAAAAACTCAACAAGTTTAATGTAACTACTCACACATAAATTTTCAACAAGTATTTTGTATTTTAATAATAAATTTGTAGTTTTCAGGGAGAAATTAACGTATAAATTGCTAAGAAATAGATAACTTTTTCATAATGTTAGTTATAATCTGTAACTATTAAGGTATTACATAATACTGGTTGTAGATATAACCATAAACAGGGAAAGGATTTATTAAGAATAAATCTGTAAAAATATTAAAAATCAATAAGATAATGTTAATATATGAAAAATCTTGCAGATAGATTGAAATTTGTCCTATATAAGCTGGATATTTCTCAGGCGGAAGCCGCAAAGCGTTGTCGATTGGCCCAACAATCATTAAACTACATTATTAGAAATAATCTTGATGAATCAAAGCTCTCGAATAGGATTGCGGAAGGATTAAATTTAAATCCAGAGTGGTTGATTAGTGGTAAAGGAAATTTTCGGAACCCTGAAATATATAGGGTCCCTTTGATAGATAACTATTTTTCTCTCGGATTATACATGAGAGGGCAAGAATTAGGCGAAGATACTCAATATTTGCTCACAGCCCGGTTCCTGGGTAATCGACCTTTTGCGAAACAAATTGAGAAGAACAAGATAGCTGTTTGTTGTTCAAAGGAATTCGAGATTGAATCGGTATTTTTTCATGAGTATTTATATGTAGCAGAAGATTATTGCAAGGTTGTGGAAAGTAAGGATTTATACGATCAAAGAAATGTCTATACTATTTGTGAATGGAGGATTTATAATGTCGATTTTTCGCAGGGCAATTGATTATTTTTATTATTTGAAGGATTTATTGAAAGAAGAAAATTTGCACGTAAAGATTGATAGTTTAAAGTTATTTTCAGGAAACTTCTTTGTTTCTTACCATATCAATAAGCACGATATAAACTCGTCAATGGAATTAAGAAGTTTTGCAGATAGCTATTACAATAATTTGGCAACGAGTGACAAGTTATTGATAGTAAAATATATTACTTATTATGATATTTTCTTAAAATTGTTCAATGATGGAAATTGTACAGAGAAAGAGTTCTTGGATAATATTAAAATGGAAATAAAGAAAGATGGCTTATAATCGATTGGAAACCAGAAATAGATCTGAGTTTTATAATATTGTTTTTGCTTCATTATTTATCTGTTTGTCAATTACTTCACATTTGATCGCTTACAGGTTAGTGAGTTTTGGTGATTATGTAATAATCCCTTCTACAGTTACTTACATGTTATGTTTCTCCATAGTAGATATTTTCTCCAGCTTTAATACAAGAAAAACAGTCCTGCTCATTATAGCATTAGAGGCAATCACTAATTTAATTATGATTTTGATCACAAACATTGTAATTTCCATGCCCTATCCTGATGTTTTTAAGGAAAGTATAGATTATTATAATACTTTTAATCCAATTTCTAATTTATTTGTTGCTAATATATTTGGTTCATTCGTGGCATTTGTTTTAAATTCTATAATATTTTCTTATTTCTACAGAAATAAAAAATTATCTTTTATCACATCGTCAATACTCTCATTTGCAGTAGTTGTTGTGGTATATACAACGATAACTGATTATTTAGCTTTTAATGAAATGTATTCTGATATAATATATAGTCTTACTTTAACGAATATGGTTACTAATTCTGTTTTAATAATTTTTTATTCTCTTATTGCAAACCAAATTGTACGTTATATAAACAGAAGATTGATATAAAACTAGCGGAGAAAAAAGTAATGATAAACTTTAAAGGATTAGGTCATATTAATATCGTCGTAGATGATATTAATGAAGCAATTGATTTATATAAGAATTTATTTGGTGCCATACCAAAGCAATTATTTCCTCATTTTAAAAATAGCGGTTTTTCAAAAGCAGCTGGTTTCATTGATAACGCTGATCAGGTGGATGTATCAATAGCATTCCTGGAAATTCCCGGGACTGGGGTTTTTATTGAATTGATGGAATATCACAATCCAACTGGAATAAAAAGGGTTGAGTTAAAAGAGGCTAATGACATTGGTGGTGTCGGGCATATTTGTTTTAGAGTACAAGATATAGATAGTGTATTTGAGCACGTAAAAAATTTTCCTGGTGTCAGATTGATAAACCCATCACCATTATATAAAGCCTATAAGATAGATGAAATCACGAGCGATGAGTTTATGTTCTTTAATGAGGAAGATGAAAAAAATACTGTTCTAAAACAAGAAACCTGTAAGATTATAGGCAAGATAAGGTATTTTTATTTTATAGACAAATATAATATTCAATGGGAGTTTGAAGAAGGGCATGATGATATTGGATCTAATTAATTGACTCAAAAACATACTCAGTTTAGTACGAATATGTTTGATTAATTGAAAAATATACATGTAAATATTTAATTATATTTACATGTATAATTAATAATTTTTTATAGTTTTCATATCATTATATGATGATAAACATCTGAAGTGAGAGTTTGCTATTTTACATAATAGATATTCAATGTTATATATTTGGTTGGAACCTACCCGTGATAGCTTTATCATGTATCAGTATATACCCTTCATCTTTCAAGCTGCTGCTTTGTTGGCTGCGTTCACTTGCCGCCGCCCTGCAATTTGAAATCTATTGGGTATATTTCATAAAGGATAATAAAAATTTTATTTTACGAATTATTTATGAAATTCGTTTGGTATACCGGCTATAAATTAGGGTGAAAATATATTGCTTTGATAATCTAATAGTGATTTTCTCCAATATTATATTTGAAGAATAGCTATTTTTATTAGTTAAGTAACTTATTTTTCTTGTTATTCTTTGTCTTATGCTTAGCTAATTTTCTGAGGTATGATTCTCCAGGTAAATATATTTCTTATCTATTTTGTACTAACTGTGTAGTGATTTTTTCTAATATCATCAGTACCTATGTTATAATAAGTGATATTACCACGATTTCCGTGTTTGATTCCCTGTGATATTTGGGAGATTGAGAGAGTTAAATTAGTAAAAATGTATGAAAATAAAGAAATTGTAAATAACAAAGAAGCCAATATTTCCAATAAGTTATGGCCTGGTCGTTTCTCTGTTGCCCCAATGCTCGATTGGACGGACCGTCATTGCCGTTATTTCCATCGTTTATTGAGTCAGCAAACTCTGCTATATACCGAAATGGTAACAACGGGGGCGATTATTCACGGTAAAGGCAACTATCTGGCATATAGTGAAGAGGAACACCCGGTTGCATTGCAACTGGGGGGCAGTGATCCGCAGGCGTTGGCGCATTGTGCGAAGATTGCTCAGGAACGTGGCTATGATGAAATTAACCTGAATGTAGGTTGTCCCTCTGACCGGGTACAAAATGGCCGTTTTGGTGCTTGTTTGATGGGAGACGCTAAACTGGTCGCTGATTGTGTTAAAGCCATGCAGGATGTGGTAAATGTGCCGGTGACCGTTAAAACCCGTATCGGTATTGATGAACAGGACAGTTACCAATTCCTGTGTGATTTTATTGATATTGTTGTGCAACGCAGTGGGTGCAATATATTTACCATTCATGCCCGTAAAGCCTGGCTTTCTGGTTTAAGTCCAAAAGAAAACCGTGAGATCCCACCGTTGGATTATCCACGGGTTTATCAGCTGAAAAAAGATTTTCCTCAATTAACGATTGCTATTAATGGCGGTATTAAATCGCTGGAAGAAGCGAAGCTGCATCTACAACATGTAGATGGGGTTATGGTTGGGCGTGAGGTGTATCAGAATCCGGCTATTTTGGCACAAGTTGATCATGAATTATTTGATGCTTCAATGCCGGTAGTTGATACCGTTGCAGTGGTCAGAGCGCTTTATCCTTATATAGCGCAAGAACTTTCACAAGGAACATATTTAGGGCATATCACTCGCCATATTTTAGGTATTTTTCAGGGGATTCCGGGGGCGCGTCAGTGGCGTCGTCATCTTAGTGAGAATGCTCATAAACCGGGCGCAGATATTTCCGTTGTAGAACAGGCGTTGGCTATGGTAACAGAGCGGATGTAATATCCGCTCATTTTACTGTTAAAGGCACAGTCATATATGAGAATTGAGCACTAAAATATTTATGGGTATTGCGTGATTTTTTACTGTGCTTTAATTTGTTTTTTCGAGTTAGTTCTTCATTATCGGACAAAAATAGATATCTATATATTTGTGTGAAACTGCTCGAATAAATTAATTTGTGGTTATTTGATGCCCGTGGCTGATACTGCTGGGATGAAGATAGGGAATAAGAATATCACCCACGTGCACCGAGAATGTATCTGTATCATGCTTATCTGTCTTTTATGGAGGCACATGGCTTTGAACGTCCGCTCACACTGACCAGGTTTGGTGAATCACTTCCCAAAATTATGCTGGAGTATTGCAAGGAGTATCGGAAAGTGCGAACTAATAAAGGTTACTCTTATAATGTTGAATTATCGGGAGAAGCCGAAAAGTGGCTGCCGTCCGTGCCTGAGTTACGAAACAGGATGGTTATATGGGCGATTTTTTAAGGGGTAATGTAGGGATTAATCAGCTAAAACCCCAGCATGAATTTTTTGATGCCGTTGGGTTAGAAAAAGTATTGAGTGATAATACCCAATATCACTTTGTTCTCACATTAGCGCAAGCCAAAAGCATTATTGAGGATATTAGTCCCTCCCATCCACAAACCCCAAGTCATGGAGAAGCATTTGCAAGAGGTACGGAAGCAGAAAATCTAAGTTACGGAGACGAATTTGCAAGAGGCACGGAAGCAGAAAATCTAAGTTACGGAGACGAATTTGCAAGAGGCACGGAAGTAGATAACAAGAAAAAAAATCCTATGGCGTATGTATTTTCTGTCACAGATCCTATTTCCACCTATGCGGGAAATATTTATGATTCACATGGGTTTTCTGATGTTTGCCGGGAATTTAAGAGGTTAAGTATTACTGCAAAAACTTATGTGGGAGAAAATGGGAAAAAATATATTCATCTGTCAGGTCATGCTGGTCTTAGGCGTCTTGTCAGGGGAACCCGATACGGTGCTAGCCACCCTCAAATGTTAGCCATGGGGATAGGACAGCAGGGTCTTAATGCTAGTATTATCAAAGGTGTTAGATTCTGTATTGTCTTTTCGATTGGTTATAGATTGATAGAAAGTATTTTTAAGGATGAATATACTTTAGCCGATTTTATCGGTAACATAACAATGGATATGGCTAAAACTGCTATTATTGCTGCTTCCTCTTGGATTGTAGGATCACTTTTAACTGCCACTGCTTTGGTAGGTGGAAGTATTATTGTTGTTGCGGGAATAGTTTTAGTTGTTGGAATTCTAGCGGCTATCGGTTTATACCCGTCATCTTTCAAGCTGCTGCTTTGTTGGCTGCGTTCACTTACCCCAGTCACATAGCTATCTATGCTCCTGGGGATGCGTTCTCTTGTCGCCGCACTGCAACTTGAAATCTATTGGGTATAGATCTTGTTGATAAGCAATATGGAATAAGCGAAAAATTAATAGCACTTTTGAAAGAAGAAATGAAGAGAAAGCCAAGAACACCGGAAGCAGACTTACAATATTTTTTTTATACGATGGGAAGAATTAGGTGAATAGCAAATATTTAAAAGCCTTGGGTGGAGTAATATTGTTATTATTCCTTACATTTCTGATGTGCTTCATTATTAAATCTGCTGTTTCATTAGTATTAATGAAAGATGAAATAACATTCTCCAGCGCAGTTATTATAAGTATTCTATCTTTCCCTATAATATTTTACTCTTTATCAGGTTCTATTTTTTTCTTTATATTTGATAGATTACCTAAATACAATAAGATACTTGTTAAGTACCTGAGTAGATTGATGATTGCATCATTTGTCATTAGCTTACCTATCTCTTTTTATGTTGATTATAAGTTAAAAAATGATGGTTATTTGACATGTGATAAAATATCGTGGATGTCACCAACAACCTACGTAAAAAATTTATTACTTTGTAAATGAAAAGCTTTGTATACCCAATAGATTTCAAGGTGCATCGCGACGGTCAGGGAGCGAACCCCCGGGAACATAGCTATCTATGCTCCTGGGGTGAGTGCAGCCACAAAAGGCAACTTGAAAGATAACGAGTATATTAGACTTGCTGGCTTAGTTAATAATCCGCTCAACTTACCGTTAAGGGATCAGTAAACAAGACCCTTGTGTTGCTCGATTTTCCAGAATCTGATGTGCCTTGGTCGCTTCACTTAGCGGGAACTTCTGATTGTCGGGTACATCGACATTAATTTTGCCGCTGGCAATCAGATTAAATAATTCTTTACTTGCTTCATCCAATTCTTCTCGCGTTGAAATATAGCCGGCGATAGAAGGGCGGGTAACAAATAGTGAACCTTTTTGATTTAAAATTCCTAAATCGACACCAGTAACAGGCCCGGATGCGTTACCAAAACTGACCATTAATCCGTGACGTTTTAAGCAATCTAGTGAATCTAACCAGGTCGATTTGCCAACAGAATCATAAACTACACCGACTTTTTCGCCGTTGGTGATTTCATAAATTCGTTCGACAATATTTTCACGGTTATAGTTAATAACCTGCCATGCACCGGCATCTTTAGCGCGTTGTACTTTCTCTTCAGAACCGACTGTTCCAATCAGTTTTGCACCCAAAGCTTTTGCCCATTGGCAGGCAATTAGTCCAACGCCACCGGCGGCGGCATGAAACAAAAAGGGTTCTCCGGACTGGATTTTGTAGGTACGACGTAGAAGATAGTAGACTGTCAGCCCTTTTAGGAAAGAAGCAGCAGCTTGTTCGAAGGAGATGGCATCTGGCAGAACAGCGACTTTGTTTTCCGCGACATTATGCACTTCACTGTAAGCACCTAAATTTGATTGTGCATAAACTACACGGTCGCCGACTTTTATGGTTGTGACAGCAGAACCAACTTTGGTTACTACGCCTGCGGCTTCAATACCCAAGCCACTTGGTAATTGCGCCGGTGGATAGAGTCCACTACGAATATAGGTATCGATATAGTTGATTCCAATAGCTCTGTTTTCTACTTGAACTTCATTATCGGCAGGGGTTTTAGGGGTGAATTCGCAATATTTCAGGACATTAGGGCCGCCAGTTGTGGAAAATTCGATATATTTTGCCATGACTCAACCTCTTAAATGTTGGTAGAACACGTTTATACGTAACAGTTGAACTCATTGTAAACGGGCTTTAGTGTGTCAGAAATAATTACAAACTATATATAATTACTCAAGGCACTTCATAGCGTATACTCATGTGCTGTTGCAGATTTATCAGTAGATTATTGCGGGATTCATGGCGGGAAAAAAATCAACTCACAACAAAGCGGTCGAACCTAAAGATCGCCAAATGGAAGGACTGAAGCTTCCGCCACATTCCTTGGAAGCAGAGCAGTCTGTACTAGGCGGTTTAATGCTAGATAACGAACGCTGGGATAATGTATCCGAACGTGTTACTAGCAACGATTTTTTCAGCCGTCCACACCGGCGCATTTTTTCTGAAATGCAGCGATTGCTGGAGATGGGTAATCCAATCGATCTGATTACGTTATCTGAATCTCTTGAGCAAAGTGGTGACCTGGGTAATGTAGGTGGTTTTGCTTATCTGGCCGAGTTGTCAAAAAATACGCCAAGTGCGGCTAACATTAATGCTTATGCAGACATTGTCCGTGAACGTGCTGTTGTCCGCGATATGATCGCCGTTGCGAATGAAATTGCAGATGCAGGTTATGATCCGCAGGGTAGGAACAGCGAAGAATTATTGGATCTGGCAGAATCGAAGGTATTCCAGATTGCGGAAAATCGTGCCAGTAAAGATGAAGGGCCAAAAGGAATAGAACGTATCCTTGAGGAAACGGTGGAGCGTATTGAACAACTCTATCAGCGCCCTCATGATGGCGTAACCGGTGTTTCTACCGGTTATCAGGATCTGGATAAGAAAACCGCAGGGTTACAGAAATCGGATCTGATTATTGTGGCTGCGCGCCCTTCTATGGGTAAAACTACTTTCGCTATGAACCTGTGTGAAAATGCAGCCATGACGCAGGATAAGCCGGTTCTGATTTTCAGCCTTGAGATGCCTGGCAACCAGATTATGATGCGTATGTTGGCATCTCTTTCTCGAGTGGATCAGACTCGTATCCGCACTGGCCAGCTTGATGATGAGGATTGGGCGCGGATCTCCAGTACGATGGGAATATTGCTGGAAAAACGCAATATGTATATTGATGACTCATCGGGTCTGACGCCTACCGAAGTCCGTTCCCGCGCCCGGCGTGTCTTTCGTGAAAATGGTGGATTGAGTCTTATCATGATCGACTACCTGCAATTGATGCGTGTTCCGTCCTTATCTGATAACCGTACCCTAGAAATTGCAGAGATTTCCCGTTCATTAAAGGCGTTGGCTAAAGAGCTTCAAGTGCCGGTGGTTGCACTTTCTCAGCTCAACCGTAGCCTTGAACAGCGGGCAGATAAACGCCCGGTTAACTCTGATTTACGTGAATCCGGCTCTATTGAGCAGGATGCCGACCTAATTATGTTTATCTATCGTGACGAGGTTTACCATGAGAACAGCGACATGAAAGGTGTGGCTGAAATCATTCTTGGTAAGCAGCGTAACGGCCCAATCGGTACAGTTCGCCTGACGTTTAATGGCCAATGGTCGCGGTTTGATAACTATGCCGGACCAAGTTATGACGACGAATAAGTATTAACCACCAAAGAATCAATAAATTTAAGGAATAGAATGAAAGCGGCAACCGCAGTTATTGACCGCCGCGCTCTGCGACATAATTTGCAACGGGTAAGGGAGATCGCCCCTAAAAGCAATCTGATTGCAGTTGTGAAAGCAAACGCTTATGGCCACGGTTTACTGGAGACAGCACATACGCTGGACGACGCCGATTGTTTCGGTGTAGCGCGAATTGGTGAAGCATTGACGTTGCGTCATGGTGGTATCGTCAAACCGATTCTATTATTAGAAGGATGCTTTGATGCGGCTGATTTGCCGGTATTGGTTGCTAACCATATTGAAACTGTAGTTCACAGTATTGAACAGTTGGAAGCACTGGAGCAGGCTAAGTTATCTCATCCGGTAAAAGTATGGATGAAACTGGATAGCGGGATGCATCGCTTAGGTGTAAGGCCGGAAGATGCCGAAGAATTTTACCAACGGTTAAGTCGTTGTGAAAATGTACAGCAACCGGTCAACATTGTCAGCCATTTTGGCAGGGCTGACGAACCAACAGTAGATACAACTTGCCGGCAGATAGCCTGTTTTCAGGCTTTCTGTACTGACAAACCGGGAGAAAAATCTATTGATGCATCGGGAGGTATCCTGTTGTGGCCGGAAGTTCATCAGGATTGGGTGCGTCCTGGGCTGATGATGTATGGTGTCTCGCCATTGTCCGATAAAACGGCAGCGGATTTTAACTTGATTCCCGCGATGACCTTAAAATCGAGCTTAATTGCGGTTCGTAAGCATAAAGCTGGCGAGGCGGTTGGCTATGGTGGGACTTGGATCAGTGAACGCGATACCTGTCTTGGGGTTGTGGCTATCGGCTATGGTGATGGTTATCCGCGTAGTGCTCCTTCAGGAACACCAATATATATTAATGGCCGTGAAGTACCGATTGCTGGCCGTGTCTCGATGGATATGATCTCCGTTGATTTGGGGCCAGATGCGACAGATAAAGTCGGTGATGAAGCAGTTCTTTGGGGAGATGTGCTGCCAGTGGAACGGATTGCTGAATGCACGGGTATCATCACTTATGAGTTGGTGACCAAACTCACTTCCAGAGTGGTAATGGAGTACCTGGACGAATGATTTTGTAGGTTAATTGTTCATGAAATAATTCACTAATAAGGAGTAAAGCCTGATGTTCCAGAATGTTGATGCTTATGCCGGTGATCCTATTCTTTCGCTGGCTGAAGAATTTAAAAAAGATCCTCGTGCGGAAAAAATTAATCTGAGCATCGGGCTTTATTACGATGAGCAGGGTGTGACTCCGCAATTGCAGGCGGTGGCTACCGCAGAAGAACACCTTAGAGCGTTATCACAGACGGCCTCTCTTTATCTGCCAATGGAAGGCTTGGAAGCATATCGTCTCGCGGTTCAGGAACTGTTATTTGGTAAAGATCATCCAGTGTTGAAACAGCGGCAAGTGGCAACGATTCAAGCATTAGGCGGTTCTGGCGCTCTTAAAATTGGTGCTGATTTTTTGCATCGTTATTTCCCTGATTCAGAAGTATGGTGCAGTGATCCAACCTGGGAAAACCATGCTGCTATTTTTGCAGGTGCTGGTATTAAGGTGAACTATTACCCTTATTTTGATACACAGACTAAAGGGGTAAAGTTCAGTGAAATGCTGGAAACATTCGAGAAGTTACCAGCAAAAAGCATTATTTTGATGCACCCTTGTTGCCATAATCCAACAGGATCTGACTTGACCTATGATCAATGGGATCAGGTTGTTCAGATTGTTAAAGAGAGAGAATTACTGCCATTCCTTGATATTGCTTATCAGGGGCTTGCAGATGGTATGGAAAAAGATGCTTATGCCATTCGTGCTATGGCGACAGCCGGATTGCCTTGTTTGGTAAGTAATTCTTTTTCTAAGATATTCTCTATGTATGGTGAACGTGTTGGTGGCTTGTCTGTTATTTGCGATGATGAGCAGACTAAAGAGCGAGTGTTGGGGCAATTGAAATCGGGTGTTCGTCGTGTCTACTCTAGCCCACCGAATTTTGGTGCACTGGTTGTCGCTAAGGTGCTGACTGATTCTGCGTTGAAAGTGCAGTGGTTGGAAGAGGTTGAGCGTATGCGCTTGCGTATTTTGGAAATGCGCACAGTGCTGGTGGATGCCCTGAAAACCGCATTACCAGAGAAAAACTTTGATTATTTGCTGAAACAGCGTGGAATGTTCAGTTATACCGGTTTTAGCAAGCAACAGGTGGATCGTTTGCGCCAAGAGCTTGCTGTTTATCTGGTTGGTAATGGTCGAGTCTGTATGGCGGGTGTTAATCACCGTAATGTTGCACGTATTGCGGAAACATTTGCGGCAGTAAATAAGTAATAAACTCTAATGTAATTGAGCTGCTGTTGATGATGGTGATCGGCAGTTTTGTGAAATAGTAGTATACCCTCTTTAGAAGCGTACCGTGTATGGTGCGCTTAATTTTAACTTCAATCAATTGAATTATAATATTTTTTCTCTGTGTTTTTTCATCCTGCAATTATTAATTAAACTATTAACTAGTATCACTAATCTTAAATGGTGTTTATTATTATATAAATAATGATAATCATTCTTACTTGAGATAAACCTATTTTTGCTCTAATTTTCTGTCTGCATATACAGTGATTCTATGCATTTTTTATTTGATATAAACAGGAGGATACGATGCGTGAGGGAGATAGAAAGGGCTATGACCGTAATAATATGCAGACGACAGAGAGCGTAAGTAGTAAAGGAGAGGACAAGGATGTTCTAGACAATCATGACACAATGACTGTGACATCAGGCGGCAAGTCTGACCGAGGGTGGGGAGGTGGCAGTGGAAACTCAGGAGATCATGAACGGATTGATCGTACAGGAAAAAATAAGGGGGTGAATCTATCCTTGTTTCCAGAGGCACAGGCATCAGCGGCTATCGGTGCTCAGCCGATGAACATTACTGTCATTGATGGGTTGTGGGGATTTACGTTATTCCGACAACAGATAGCCAGCGCTGTGAGTTCAGTATTAACCCGATTGGGAAGTGTTACATTGGATGCTGCGCCCTATGCGGGACGTTTTGCTGGTGTGGCAGTGGGAGCTTTGTGGCCGGGTGACTTAAAAGTACCTGAAAGTGGAAAATTTAAAGCAGAGCGGCAGAGGATGATTGTTCAGGCAATACAAGCTAGCCAGGTTACGAAAACTTCTGTATCTCAGTTAGCTACAATGTCTAGTGTAGTCACTGATGTTCAGGTACAAGATGTTATTGAGGGAGATAAACAGACACTAGCCATTGTCAGAACACCAACTAAAACTGTAAATGTGCCTGTAGTTAAAGCGGAAAAAACTAAACGACAGAATGTTTTTACCGCAAAAGTGGTTCCGGGTATGCCTCCAGTGCATATCAGAATAAGTGATCCTCCAAAAAGAAATATATTTAGTAGAAAAGAGGTGACACCTGTAGCTGATGTGCCAGTCAAATCATATACACCTATGCCGGTTAAAAATACGCTAGATGCAATCGTCCATTTTCCGGTGGGTTCAAATGCAGAGCCAGTGTATGTTTCAGTAACGACAGTACTGAAACCGGAGGAAGTGAAAAAACAGGCAGCAGAGGCGAAGCGGCAACAGGAAAAGTGGGAAAAAGCACATCCTGTTGAAGCAGCGGAACGGCGGCTTTATGAAGCAGAACAAGTATTCAAATCGCTTGATAAAATTTATCAGGAAAAGTTGAAGATATTAAATCAAGTAAAGAGTACTCCAGAAGGAAAAGCGCTAGCAGATCCTGTAAAAAATCCACTTGTTTTTACAGAGGATCTTGAGCTAGATGGGAAGAAACTTAAAGTAGAGATAAAGACAGATAGCAAAAAAGGCTTGGACGTTCTTTTAAAAGAAGGAGTAAAAGCATACATGTTTGCTATGACTCGTTCAGATTTTGAGAAATTGCAGGGTATTAAAGATCCCAAAGAAGCTCAATTGCAATCAATGGCAGCGATTTTAAAAGTGGCATATTATGAGCGTTTTGGTCGTCGGTTGTTAGACGCTTGGAAGAAAATAAATCCAGTGCAAAGGGAATTTAACATTGCAATGGAAAACCGTAAAAAAGCGGAACAGGCAAAAAGTGAGGCAGAAAAGAACCGGGATAAGGCCAGAAAGGAAGATAAAGATAAAAAAAGTAAAATAACTAAAGAGTATGGACATCGTTATCATGATGCCCCAGAAACGCAAGATATTAAAGGATTTAGTGATTTAAAGGAAACTCGTCCCAAAACACCGCGGCAGGGAGGGGGAGGGCTAAGAAAGCGCTGGATCGGAGAAAAAGGCCGCAAGATTTATGAATGGGACTATCAAGAAGGTGAATTGGAAGGTTATAGAGCCAGTGATGGGCAGCACATCGGTTCTTTTGATCCCAATACGGGGAAACCATTAAAATCAGCTGATCCAAAACGAAACATAAAAAAATATTTGTGAGGTAGAAAAATGGGATTAAAGTTAAGACTCGAGTGGTTTGATAAAAAAACAGATTATCTTGTGGGGAAAGAAAATTCAAAGGATTTTGGTGATGATGGTTCTATTATTGAAAACCTGGATTTAGAGATTGATAAGACAATTAATCAAGGCGTTTTTGAGGTACGAGATGGATGGATTCAAGCTATTCAGCCTTATTTTATTCATCATATTGACTTAAAAAAATATGATTACTTTGTTGGATTTGCTTACCGAGATAAATGGTAATTATTTGTTCTGACTTAAACCTTACTAATGTAAATTGTTTAAAGAATTAGATAGATACCAAGAACTGAGTTCTATATTTTATAGAACTCAGTTCTTTTAGTTTGTTTTAATTTTGTGAAACCTTCTTTAAGGTAACCAGGTAAAAACGGAGAGCAATCCTAAAAACTTAGTTATTGATGATAAAATACGTGATCAGATATCTAGTCGTGGATGGACTGAAAAAGATATTAAAGATGTTGTTGCAAAAGGACCAACTGGAAAATCAACTGATAATCGTCGACCTAATAAAACGCCAGATAAATTAGGAAGGAATGATACAGCGACAGTATATGGTACTCCTCCGAATGGATATATAGTAGTAAATGATAGAACGGGAGAAGTTACTCAGATAGCTGATAAAACGGACTCTGGTTGGAATGCTGATAGTCGAATTAAGTGGAGTAAATAAAATGAGTATATCTATAGATAAGTTACGTGTTTATACTAATCCTAATGAGTTTTTTACCTTAGGTGGAAGCGTGATAATGAAGTTAACACCTCAAGCGGCGATCGGAGTCTGTGAAATTGCGACTAATAAGAATTTAGTAATTTCACGTATTGAAGGTTTTATTTGGCATCGTAACACCGGAAAATTTGAAGCTAGGTTAGATGCTATTTGGGACGGATTAATGAACCCAGAAAGTGATTTAGAGAAGGTGAAAAAAAATAATAAAGAAGCTATAGAAAACATCCGGGAAGATGAAAAAAGTGGACATGATGTATTTATTATTACTATAGCTAAAAAGCGATAAATTACTAGATTATAGCTACCTTGTTTGAATTGATCCCAAGATGTCAGATAGGAATCAGGGATTAATAAGGGCTGAGCTCTATATTGAGTAGGGCTTGGTCCTTTGAAGTTAGGTTTGATCTTGTTGTAATTTTGAATTAGATATTAACTTTGTTTGGCAAATTGTTCGTCCTGATATTTATAAGGAAAATAATATTTAAGGTCATTATATAAATCCATTGATTAACTACTATGAATGAAGAATTTACGTAGGTAGAAAATAATTCATTGTGTCAATATACAGATATAAATTGCTATGGGAGTCATGTTAATCAAGATTTGGTGAATTGATCAGTTTGCCAAAAATACTACCATATGAGTATGATCTAAATAGCGTTTCATAATTCTGCTACACATGGCCTTCTTCAACCCATTGTTATATATGGAATTATTAGTGGTATAAGGTGTAGCACTATTTTAGAATCTTATTTAGCTCTCGCTATTTATTGTGAAGCAGATCAATTTTTCATGAAACATGTTTCAGATGGTGAAAAGTAATCTTCACCATTTCAAGGTATATCCAAACATTTGTTAGCTTTCGACAAGGATTTACTTAATGCTTTGTTTTATTGAATTTATTTCTGGCACAAAATACCGGTTGATTATTAATATGCAGCAAAAAGGATTGTTCAGCAGGATTTAGCTTGATGGTTATCACATAAAATAGGACTGAAAACTCAGCAACCCATTCTTACGATCACTCTCCCAACTTCGTTATAAAGTGAAAAATCTTCTTTACTGTTTTGCGATTCACGCATAAAACAAACGTATGTTTAGAAACAAACAAGTGCCTAAAAATGACGAACCGGGAAAAACAAATATTGTATCTTCTGAGACAAGATCCGTTGATCCCACAGCAGGAAATTGCCAATATTTTAGGGATAAGCCGCTCTGGTGTCGCTGGTCACATTATGAATTTAATGAATAAGGGATATATAAAGGGGAAAGGTTATATTTTATCTGATCACAACTATGTGGTGGTGGTTGGCTCTATTAATATGGACGTCTGTGGTTATGCCTCTTCTAAATTAATTTATGAAGATTCTAACCCAGGAAAAGTGAAGTGTGCACCTGGTGGTGTAGGGAGAAATATTGCCCAAAATATCGCGTTGTTAGGTAAAGAGTGTCATCTTATTTCTGTTGTTGGTGATGATTTCTATGGTAGCACTTTGTTGGATTTAGCCAAACGCGCAGGTGTTAACATTGATCATTGCTATAAGCTTCATGGTGAGAATACCTCAACTTATATCTCTTTATTAGATGACAATGGTGAGATGTTAGTCGCCATTAACGACATGCATATTCTGGAAAAACTGACACCATCATTGTTGGTGGATAATTGTGAGCTTATTCAACATGCTGGAGTATTGGTGGTTGATTGCAATTTGTCCGAAGAAGCTTTGACCTGGCTGTTTACCAATGCCGGAACAATCCCTGTATTTGTCGATCCCGCATCTGCGTTTAAAGCACCTAAAATTAAAAATTGGCTTTCCTATATCCATACTTTAAAACCTAATCGTCTGGAAGCAGAGGTGCTTAGTGGCATGAAAATAACCCATCTTTCTGATGTTCCTGGTGTAGCACAGTGGTTTCACGATCAGGGAGTGCAGCGATTGGTGCTTAGCATGGGCATGGAAGGTGCCTATTTCAGCGAAAGTAATGGCGTGGCCGGCTGGTCACGTCCCATCAATAGCAAGATTGTCAATGTAACAGGTGCCGGCGACGCTATGATGGCCGGGCTAGTGAGTTGCTGGTTCGAGGATATGACGCTGGCCGAAAGTGCTCGCTTTGCTCAAGGATGTTCTGCGTTAACGCTATCTTGCGAATTTACTAATAATCCAAATTTGTCGAATGGCAGTGTTCAAAAACTTTTGGAATTACGATCATGAAAAATCACGCTATTGGAAATGAGTATCTGGATATTTCCCCAGAAGTTACAGAGGCTTTAGCAAATAATCAACCGGTCGTAGCGTTTGAATCCACGATTATTGCTCAAGGGATGCCCTATCCGCAGAATGTGGAGGTTGCCTTACAGGTTGAACAGAAAGTCAGAGAAAATGGAGCTATTCCCGCAACGATAGCTGTCATCAATGGGCGGATGAAAGCAGGATTGTCGCATGAAGAAATAGAGCTTTTGGGTAGTGAAGGCTACAAGGTGACTAAAGTCAGTCGCCGTGATTTACCTTTTGTTATTGCTACCGGAAAAAATGGTGCGACTACGGTTGCTTCTACCATGATTATCGCTGAAATGGCGGGCATTAAAATTTTCGCTACTGGCGGGATTGGTGGTGTACACCGTGGAGCAGAACATACTTTTGATATTTCCGCCGACTTGCAGGAATTGGCTAAAACCAATGTCGCGGTAGTTTGTGCCGGGGCTAAATCTATTCTGGATCTTGGTTTGACAACAGAATATCTTGAGACTCATGGTGTACCACTAATTGGGTATCAGACTCACTCTTTGCCGGCGTTTTTCTGCCGTACCAGTCCATTTTCGGTCAGTGCTCGCCTGGATTCCCCAGAACAGATAGCCCTGGTAATGGCGATAAAATGGCGTACAGGATTACAGGGAGGATTAGTGATTGCTAATCCGATTCCTGAGCAGTATGCCATGCCAGAAGAGGAGATTAATTCTGCTATCGAGCAGGCAGTGCGTGAGTCTATTGAGCAGGGAGTCAATGGAAAAGAGTGCACGCCGTTTTTGTTGGCCAGAGTGGCTGAGTTGACTGGAGACAATAGCCGGTCTTCTAATATTCAGTTGGTACTCAACAACGCTGAATTGGCGGCGAAAATTGCTTGTCATTATTGGGAAAACTATGTGTGAAGTTGCTGCCAGGAAATAGAGGGGCCCAACTAAGCCCCTACCTGCGCGTTATGCTTTTTTCTGCAATATAGGTTTCAGGAAACGGGCGGTATGTGATTTTTCACACCCGGCTACTTCCTCTGGGGTACCAGTAACCAGAATTTCACCGCCGCCGCTACCTCCTTCAGGACCAAGATCAATGATCCAGTCAGCGGTTTTAATAACATCAAGGTTGTGCTCGATAACTACAATAGTATTCCCTTGATCGCGTAACTGATGCAAAACCGTTAGCAATTGTTGGATATCAGCAAAGTGCAAACCCGTTGTTGGCTCATCAAGAATATATAATGTTTGTCCTGTGCCGCGTTTGGATAACTCGCGTGCCAGTTTTACTCGTTGAGCTTCGCCACCTGACAATGTTGTTGCTGATTGCCCCAGTCGAATGTAGGAAAGGCCAACATCTATTAATGTTTGCAATTTACGCGCCAAAGCTGGAACAGCATCAAAGAATTCACGAGCTTCTTCGATAGTCATATTTAGCACTTCATTGATATTCTTGCCTTTATACTTTATTTCCAATGTTTCACGGTTATAACGCTTACCTTTACATTGATCGCAAGGTACATAAATATCGGGTAGAAAGTGCATTTCTACTTTAATCACACCATCACCCTGACAAGCTTCACAGCGTCCACCTTTAACATTAAAACTGAATCGTCCAGGTGTATAACCACGGGCGCGGGATTCCGGTACACCAGAGAATAATTCACGGACTGGCGTGAATACGCCGGTGTAAGTTGCCGGGTTAGAGCGAGGAGTTCGGCCTATCGGACTCTGGTCAATATCAATCACTTTATCGAAATGTTCCAGCCCCTGAATATCAACATAAGGAGCGGGATTGATATTGGTCGCACCATTTAACTGACGTTGTGCAATGGGGAACAGAGTGTCATTTATTAGCGTCGATTTACCAGAGCCAGAAACCCCGGTAATACAAGTGAATAACCCGACAGGCAGATTGAACATCACATTTTTCAGGTTATTACCCTTGGCTCCAATCAGTTTCAGCATCTTTTTCGGATCTGCCGGGATACGTTTTTCTGGGATCATAATTTCCCGTTCACCACTCAGGAATTTACCTGTCAGTGAATCTTTGCTTACCATGATGTCTTTCACTGTGCCTTCTGCGACGATTTTACCGCCGTGTACACCCGCACCGGGGCCGATATCAATGATATGGTCAGCAGCCCGGATAGCATCTTCATCATGTTCAACCACAATCACGGTATTGCCCAGGTTGCGCAAGTGGATGAGTGTTTCCAGCAAGCGTTCATTATCCCGCTGATGTAATCCGATAGAAGGTTCATCCAGTACATACATGACTCCCACCAGGCCAGCACCAATTTGGCTGGCAAGACGGATACGCTGGGCTTCGCCTCCGGATAGCGTTTCGGCAGAACGGGAGAGTGTCAGATAATTCAGACCAACATTAACCAGAAATTTCAGGCGGTCGCGGATCTCTTTTAATACTTTCTCAGCAATTTTCGCACGTTGACCGCTGAGTTTAATATTTTGAAAGAAGTTCATCGCATGGCCGATACTGAAATCTGAGATTTCCGGTAGGGTGGTATTCTCAATAAATACGTAACGAGCTTCTTTGCGTAAGCGGGTTCCGTGACAGGAAATACATGAACGATTACTGATATATTTCGCCAGCTCTTCACGAACAGCCGTAGATTCCGTCTCTTTATAACGGCGTTCCATATTATGCAGTACACCCTCGAACGGATGGTTGCGTACTGTGGTGTCGCCACGGTCATTGATGTATTTAAATTCGATGGATTGTTTACCAGAACCGTACAACACCACTTTCTGAATACTGCTGCTAAGGGAGCTGAAAGGTGCTTCAATATCGAATTTATAATGTTCGGCCAGTGAACATAACATCTGGAAATAGTAGAAATTACGACGATCCCAGCCACGAATTGCACCACCGGCGAGGGAGATATCACCATTTTGAATCACTCTGTCAGGATCGAAAAATTGCTGGATGCCTAAACCATCACAAGTTGGGCAAGCACCGGCTGGGTTGTTAAAAGAGAATAGGCGAGGTTCCAGTTCACTCATACTGTAGCCACATGTTGGACACGCAAAGTTGGCGGAGAAAATCAGTTCCTCAGCCTGAGCGTTATCCATATCGGCGATAATGGCTGTACCGCCTGAAAGCTCCAGAGCGGTTTCAAAAGATTCCGCCAGACGCTGCATCAGATCGGCACGGACTTTAAAACGATCAATGACCACTTCAATGGAGTGTTTCTTCTGTAATTCCAGTTTTGGTGGATCGGATAAATCACAGACTTCACCGTCAATGCGCGCTCGGATGTAACCTTGTGCTGCCAGATTATCGAGTAATTTAGTGTGTTCACCTTTGCGCTCTTTTACAATTGGCGCCAGCAGCATCAAGCGATTACCTTCTGGCAGTGCCAGCACATTATCTACCATTTGGCTGACAGTTTGTGCCGTCAATGGAACATCGTGATCAGGGCAACGCGGTTCACCTACGCGGGCAAACAGCAAACGTAGATAATCATGAATTTCGGTGATTGTTCCCACGGTTGAACGTGGGTTGTGGGAAGTGGATTTTTGCTCAATGGAAATAGCCGGTGATAGTCCTTCAATATGGTCAACATCGGGTTTCTCCATCAGTGATAGAAACTGGCGTGCATAGGCTGAAAGTGATTCAACATAACGACGCTGTCCTTCTGCGTAAAGCGTATCAAATGCCAGAGAAGATTTACCAGAACCGGACAAACCCGTGATAACGATCAGCTTGTCTCGAGGAATTATCAGATTGATATTTTTGAGATTATGGGTACGTGCGCCCCGAACTTCGATGTTATCCATGAATCATTTCCCGGATTATTCATACGTGCATATACCCGTCATCTTTCAAGTTGCCTCTTTGTTGGCTGCATTCGCTTACCCCGGTCACATAGTTTGCTATGTTCACTCCCTTACCGCCGCGATGCATCTTGAAATTCATAGGGTATATAATAATAAGTGAGTTATTATTACACAGAGTTGACTGATTAGATATACAGTATTTAAGTGAAATAATGTAATAAGTACAGTATGAAAGTACGGTAAGCTTCGCAAAGTTCGCTTTAAAGCGGTCACGTTTCATTTTTAGCGTCGCATGTTAAACTGCGCTGCTTAATAATTGTAGAAATTCATTTCATCAGGAGTATTCCCAATGGCCAGCAGAGGCATAAACAAAGTTATTTTAATTGGTAATCTGGGGCAGGACCCTGAAGTCCGCTATATGCCAAACGGTGGAGCAGTTACCAACATTACTCTGGCAACTTCTGAAAGCTGGCGCGATAAACAAACCGGCGAGATGAAAGAGAAGACTGAATGGCACCGGGTTGTTTTATTCGGCAAACTGGCAGAAGTTGCGGGTGAATATCTGCGTAAAGGCTCACAGGTTTATATTGAAGGCTCCCTACAAACTCGCAAGTGGCAGGATCAAAATGGTCAGGACCGTTACACCACTGAAGTTGTGGTAAATATGGGGGGATCCATGCAAATGCTGGGTGGTCGTGCTGGTGGTAATTTCCAGGAAGGGCAACCACAAGGCGGTAGCTGGGGGCAGCCACAGCAGCCACAATTACAGCCACAGCAATCTCAGCAGTTCAGCGGCGGCGGTGCTCCTTCACGTCCAGCTCAATCCTTTGCTCCACAAAGCAATGAGCCACCAATGGATTTTGATGATGATATTCCGTTCTGAGTGCGGAATTTTTATTTATAAAACAACTGATTATCATATCTGTGAGGGAATGCGAAAATACGCAGCCTGATGCACGGTTTGATGAGAAGCCGCTGGGGAGATGACTTTAAACCAGCGGTTTACTTTACAGAATTGCCCTTCACTAAATGTAGTGATTAACCCCCAAATGGTTTTGGTACTCTTTATCGTAAAAATATTATAGATTCGTATGCGATTTATTGATTACCAGAACAAGTCCCCTTCAATATCCTGGCATGATACGCGATATGTTCGTCGATAAAACTGGTGACGAAATAGTAGCTATGGTCATAGCTGGGGCGTAGGTTTAGTGTGTAGGGATGTCCTGTTCTTTCGCATACATCTTTTAGTCGTTCAGGGCGCAGCTGTTCTTCAAGAAATGGGTCATCGGTACCGATATCAATTAACACATGCAATGGTTCAGTGCTATTGGCTAGCAGCTCGACTGTATCATAGGTTTTCCATGTGTCACGATCTTCGCCCAAGTAAGCGCGAAAAGCTTTTTCTCCCCAGGGAACCTGAGAGGGCGCAACGATCGGTGAAAAGGCCGATACACTGCGGTAACGATTTGGATTACGTAGCGCGATCATCAGTGCACCATGACCGCCCATAGAATGACCACTGATGGCTCTGGCGGTTGTTGCCGGGAAGTGTGCTTCGATCAGTACCGGTAGTTCTGACACCACATAATCGTACATGCGGTAGTGCAATGCCCAGGGTTGCTGTGTTGCGTTGAGGTAAAAACCGGCTCCCTGACCCAAATCATAAGCGCTATCATCAGCAACGTTCTCACCACGCGGGCTGGTATCTGGAGCGACAAGGATAATACCCTGTTCGGCAGCATAACGTTGAGCACCCGATTTAGTGATGAAATTCTGCTCATTGCATGTTAAGCCTGAGAGCCAGTACAGCACCGGTAATTTCTGATGTTCAGCTTGAGGAGGAAGGTAAACGGCAAAGTTCATGGTACAGCCAAGCGTAGCTGATTTGTGCTGATAAACATCCTGCCATCCCTCAAAACAAGTGTGGCGTTCAATCCTCTCCATTCTTTTTCCTCTTTGTAAAACTAACAGGTTCACTCATTTCACGGTGAACCCGGCCATCGTTGCCTGTTTTGTTAAAAACCGTCTGTCACAGCACGGTTTTTAACTTTTGCAAAACGGATTAGTAATGGATAACTGTGCGAATCGATTTTCCCTCATGCATTAAATCGAATGCTTCATTGATGCGTTCGAGCGGCAAGGTGTGAGTAACAAAGGGTTTTAACTCAATTTCACCTTTCATTGCCTCTTCCACCATTTTAGGCAACTGACTGCGGCCTTTAACACCGCCAAAAGCGGTACCTCGCCATGAACGGCCAGTGACTAGTTGGAATGGTCGGGTTGAGATTTCTTGCCCTGCACCGGCTACACCAATAATGACTGATTGTCCCCAGCCACGGTGTGCACTTTCGAGCGCGGCACGCATGACATTGACATTACCAATACATTCGAAGGTATGATCCACACCCCATTCCGTCATCTCGATAATGACCTGCTGAATAGGTTTGTCGTAGTCTTTCGGGTTCAGGCAGTCGGTTGCACCGAATTGTCTGGCTAGCTCAAATTTTGCCGGGTTTGTATCGATGGCAATGATCCTGCTAGCTTTTGCCTGACGAGCGCCTTGGATCACGGCAAGGCCAATGCCGCCTAGTCCAAAGACGGCGACAGAATCACCGGGTTGCACTTTAGCTGTATTGTGTACGGCACCAATACCGGTAGTGACACCACAGCCCAGCAGGCATACTTCTTCATGGTTTGCTTCCGGATTGATTTTTGCCAGCGATACTTCGGCTACGACTGTATATTCGCTGAATGTAGAGCATCCCATATAATGATAAATAGGCTGTCCTTTGTAGGAAAAACGGGTTGTGCCATCCGGCATGACACCTTTCCCCTGAGTTGCCCGTACAGCTACACACAGGTTGGTTTTTCCTGATTTACAGAACAGGCATTCCCCGCATTCTGCGGTATAAAGAGGGATAACGTGATCACCGGGCTTGACGCTGGTGACGCCTTCGCCAACCTCAACGACTACGCCTGCGCCTTCATGTCCAAGTATGACCGGAAAAACACCTTCCGGGTCATCCCCTGACAGGGTGAAGGCATCTGTGTGACACACACCGGTATGGCTGATTTTGACCAGTACTTCACCGGCCTGGGGCGGGGCAACATCGATTTCAACGATCTCAAGGGGTTGATTTGACCCAAATGCAACAGCGGCTCGTGATTTCATAATCTTTCCTTTTGAATAGACTGTGTCATGTGTTCACGAATACAGATTAATAAAGTCAGTCGGTTTGTCAGCGAAAATGATGTTCGGATCAGAGAAACGGCATCTTAGATCGAGGTTTTCTGTGCTTCAATTTGGCCTTTGCTCCTCCTGACTCGAGTGAGAACGCGTTTTTTCTCTTTCTGACGAATGGGTATAAAACAAGTATCTCCTGAATAGTGGGGGATGTATACCTAATAGATTTCGAGTTGCAGCGCGGCAGCAAGTGAACACATCCCCAAGAGCATAGATAACTTCAGTTGTATCTCGTCTATCCCCCTTTTACAGGCTTTGATGTTAATAATACGTTTATAAATCGTTATAAAACATAAGTTATTGCCTGTGTTTGAGGCGATAAAATCAGCCATACGGGAAGAGGGGCATACTGATGAGCAGTGAAGCAAATCGTTGGAAGATCTACACCGATTGAACAAAGAACAAGGGTGGTATGAATGATGGTGGATATTATCGCAATCATAAAAAGCTTGGGGCTGACGGCAGATTTTTTGGTTGAAAAAAAAATTATTTCTGCTGGAAAATTTAAATATTTGTTTGAGGGAGATGAAGAATTTTTTTACAAACCTGAATCAGGTATGAGGCTTATTTTTGATGATGTCTCAAAGCAGCTAAAATCGATACAGTTCACATTGATCAATATCTATGACAATAGTGGTGTATATAGTGGAGAAATGCCTTACCCATTTTTACATTCAATGGATAGAGCAATCGTTAGAGCACTTATGGGAGAACCTAATTCTGTTGGTAGTCCTGAGAAAATCCCTGTCATTGGTATCGTTGGCGGATATGATTCATATACACATAAGCTGAGTGAACAATATCCTAATACAGAAATTCGTTTTCTCTATTTGGCTGATCTGCGGGTGCATGCGTTAATATTTGAACATTTTGCATAAATGCTTTCTGTAATATTTCTCTTTTATTGGATAACGGTTAATAAACCGTTATCCGTGTTTATATGTTAGTGGTAGGATATGAATAAAGAGTTTATATAAATAATAATGGTCAATGTGGAGACACTAATAAACAATCTAAGAAGAACTTATCAGGAAATTTTTATTGAAAAGTAATCTCTTATTTGTTTTTTATATAATAATATGTTAATTACGATTATTTAATCTATCTACGAAAAAATTTACTTCAGGTTGAAAGCGTTAATAAAATCATTCCCTTTTGGAAAATACACTTTCTGATTAAACGACTCATATTATTATTTTTATTTTTTCCAAAAAGAGATATAAGTATTCACCACGTTAATTTTTGTTTCTCATTTTTCACTGATGGTTTTATAATAAACCAGTTTTAAACTATTTTAAAAGTCATAGTATTAATCCTTGGTTTTAATCGGGATAAAGTTTTAACCGTTGTTTTAACCACATTTAACGCCTGATTTTTAGAAAATTTAATCATCATGGCATATAGTGGTTTTACGTTTAATGAACATTAATCATAGCCGATTTTAGCTTTAATAACGCGGTCTTACCAGCAATCCTGAATAGTTTTAATAAGGCATTCTCTTTATGTTTTTACGGATAATCAATCCTTTAATCGGAATAAACGAGATAATGTTATGTTTATTATACCCAATAGATTTCAAGGTGGATCGCGACGGCAAGGGAGCGAATCCCCGGGAGCATAGATAACTATGTGACCGGGGTGAGTGTAGCCAACAAAGAGGCAACTTGAAAGATAACAGGTATATATGCTTGAAAATTTATTTGGCTTATTATTAAGGGAAAATTCCGGGTTGATTTTAGCGTTAATTTTGTCAGGGACTTAGATTTAGTTGAAAAGTGATGATAAAAATTGGGTGATTATCAATGTTAAGTTTAGATATTTAAATGAGTAACTTATTTATATAAAACTTCCCATAAATTAAAGGTTTATTTCTTAAATTTTATCATTTAATTTGTTAAAGTAAATTTTTTCCACAAGTATGTATGAAATAGATAGGATTTATCTAGACAAGGAAAGTAGATTTTTAGCTTATAAGGCCCAGCATAAACTGGGCCTATATGTATTACTGTGTAACATCGATCAAACCAAGATCATTATTTAATGTTGTGCCACTAATCATATAGTTGGCGATTGTTTTATTTCCTTTTTTGTATGAAAAAACTTGATGAGCTTCATTATCACGACCCCATACTACAAAAACATGCATATAAACCATTGCCCCATCAGGAACCCCAAGATCACCTGGATCAATAGTCTTTGTTACGCCAAGAGTAATATCATCACCTTGTTTACTTAGAAATTTTTCACCGTCAGCATCAATATAACTAAATTGGATTCTGGCAACAAATCCACCTGAATTTTTCAGGCTCATTTGTCCAATTTTTTGAAATTCCATAATAATTTCCTCTTAAGAAAGACGCTAATAACATTGAGATATTCGACTACACAAATCGTCCAGGATTTATAAAAAAATAAATAACATCTTAAAACAACCAGGGCAAATAAATATTATGTTTTTTTAGAAATAATAAAATTATCCTGATGAGTGTCAAAAATATATGATTTATTTATTTTTATTTTCATAGATATTTAATATAGTTCATGTTTTTCTTTGAAATATAAATCAATTAATAATTTGTTCCTTATTATATAGTAACATCTTTATTGTTTTGATTGGTAATAATTCCAATGTGTAATATTTTTCTCGTTTGGAGCAGGCAAGACGATTTGATCTTTTTATTAAATCAATATTGGTTGTTTGTCATTCTGGAGTATCAGTTTATAATTCTATTTTATAAAAATATAACATCATCAGATTGATTAGGGAAATGTACAAATTTTTGGTGTTCTATTCGAGTATAAATAATTTAAGATTTTTAAATGACAATACATTTGGAATGATATTATGAAAAGACATTTGATAGCGTGTGTTTGTTGAAGACTTATCGATTAAAATAATGATTGCTTATTTAATATCAGGAAATGAAAGATCATAAGCTTGGCAAGCCGGAAACCTTTTGATATCTTTGCAATAACTTGCCTTTGTAATATGCTTTTTTTAGCTGATTAGGTAACCAAAATATACAAGAGGGATTAAAAACCTATCTAATAGGAGTTATGCAATAGGTGAGTATCTTCACTAATTCAGATTCTGGTTTTAATATGCAACGATTGCCACTGACGGTAAAAAATATTAAAGGAAAATTATGTCTGTTTTTAAATCTTTATTGATGACTGCGGTTTTGGGGGCTTCTGTTAACACGGTTGGGGCGGCAACGTTGACTGATAGTTTGCTTCAGTGTAATCCTCAATTCTTCCAAACACTTTATCAGCATCGTGCAGCTTTAAGTAAAGTCGTGAATGTTGAGCATGATAATAAAGGGAATGCCTGGATTCCGGTGAAAGATGAGGAAGTAGGAATCGCGTTTTTTACTCAACCTATCCACGATAAAAAATTGACATTGTCTGGTTATTATGAACGGTTTTATGACTTGGATAAGCTGGGAAAATACTATTTTTGGGGTTTTTTAATCAACGAACCAATAGAGGCTGTTGTTGCTGCGACACCAGAAATGGGCTGGCAACACAGTGACGATCTCTACATTGCCAATCCACAAATTAAACTCAAGCAGGATATGCCTTGGCAACCTAATCCTTCTACGACTAATGGAATTGCCCCGATGGTGGGTAGTGCGGAGAAAGTGTTAATGCTCAGCAGCAAAAATGGAAAATCGATATTACATTGTTCTATTCAGGGCAGTATCGATCAGGCATTACTTTATCAAGAACGACCGGATATCGCAGCAGGGAATCAATAATGAAACGTTTATTTATTATCGCTGGGATATCACTGTTAGCTGGCTGTGCCAATTATGCAACGCAGGGAGTTAAGCCGCCTAATATGGTTAAAGTACTTGATAATGACAGGGCCACAACCTATTTTTCTTTTGAGGGAATTGCAGCCTACAATAATAATCCACATCTTCGTCAGTTTTATACAATTAATAATTACAAAGAGCCTGGGGTGATCTCGAAGGAAAAAAATTTGTCTATTTATAGTTCACGAACGATCAATGTAGTGAACTGTGATCGAATGGAAACCGCTGCATTTGAACTCACATTCTTTTCTGAGCCTTTCGCCAGAGGTTTGGTTATTGCGAGGCGGGATGAAGTGGGGCAATGGAGAACGTTTTCTGAACAGTCGATCATAGAAATGATTCGTGGGTTAGTGTGCAGAATTGAGCCGTCCCGGCTGAAACCCGCTTTGCCTAAGGATACACAAACACCATTATTAGGGTAGTTGTTTCAGCTATAGAGAATTGAACAGGTCATTGGGATTTGTCAGCAGTCTGAAACCCATCGAAGGTGGGTTTCGGCTTCTGAGATATATCGGTTTTACTCATGATATTAACCGCGTAGCTTGGTTCCTTCATTTTTTCCACTAGCCAATTATCAGCATCATTTGTACATAAGCGTATCCTGTTGGTGCTCCCATTTTGAGCAGATTGTCCTGACAAACGATAGTAAAAACTATTAATATTGAGAAAACGATCACTTTGGTTTTAAAACCGTTTGCAAGGAAATATAAATGTTACATGTACTGGCATGGTCTGAGCTGCTTATTTGCATTTTTGTCGTTTTCTTTGCTTATCTGGTTTTTGGTATGGCAGGGTTTGGTTCTGCACTTATTGCCAGCCCGATTTTGGCTCTCTATATTCCGATAGCAAAAATTGTCCCTTTATTAGCGTTGATAGATCTAACCGCTGCAGTGATTAATCTCGCGAGAGAAGGTAAAAAAACAGAATTCAGCGAAATCAAATTAGTTATTCCGTTAATGATTATAGGTAGCTTGATTGGAGCAACTATTTTATTAATGGCGCGACCCGATGTTTTAGTTTTGGTATTGGGGTTATTTGTTGTTTTCTATTCACTTTATTCTCTGTTCGTGGGTAGAATTTATCATCAGTTCCCAATTAAAGCAGCTATTCCATTTGGTCTTGGTGGCGGTATTTTCAGCGCACTATTTGGTAGCGGTGGTTTTCTTTATGCAATTTATCTGGCGGGGCGGATACCAGATAAGGAAATTTTCAGGATCACTCAGACGACTTTAATTGGCTTCAGTACCTTGACAAGGGTGATTATTTTTATTGTCATGGGGGCTTATCTGGATACCTCATTTTTATTATTAATACTGGTATTTATTCCAGCGATGCTGTTGGGAATCTATTTTGGCCGCCAGGTGACACTGAAAATTTCCAGGGAAGTTTTCCTCAAGTTTATCAATATTCTTGTGCTGGTTTCTGGCTTAATGTTGATATATCGTTATATATTTACTCTTTGAAATAGTAACTAATAATTAATGTATTTCGTATGATTTTATTAACTTGTTGTTTTCTATTTTGTTTCGTATTTATTCTGTTTGTTTTTGCTGGATAGGCATAAATAAAATGAATATTCGTGATTATATACCCTATGGATTTCAAGATGCTTAGCGACGGCAAGGGAGCGAATCCCCGGGAGCATAGATAACGATGTGACTGGGGTGAGTGAGTGCAGCCAACAAAGAGGCAACTTGAAAGATAACAGGTATAAGTAGTATAGCGGTTATTGGCATTGTCATTGGTTTGACTATCCCAATGATAGTGCTACATTTGAATAGCCAGGGGGTTCAGGATATTGGTTGTTTATACGACGGTCTTTACTATCAGTCAGTTGTTTGGTCCCTCTATTATTGTTCTGATGGCAAGTTTTCGAGCTGGTGAACCACTGATCCAGTTTGACCAGGTGGACCCCCCGCCGCTGCGGCATTATTTCTGGTTTCGACAATAGATCGGTTTACTCCACAGAATGATAATGGCTGAAGATTGTTACTGTTATAGAAGTGGTTGTAAGTAGCAGCCAGTTTTCGAAGAGTGAATAAATTGATCTTCAAATAATATCGTTAGCTATTGATTTCGACACTATGATCACTGGATAATCTTTCGCCTTAAATTCTCTCACTGTTTTCCACTCTAAAAGCCAAACGATTGCTTTTATGGTTTATTGAACCGATTGGTGCAATATTCATTAGTTGTTATTAAGTGAGGTAATCGTTTTCGTTTGATTAGGAAGTGGAAGAAGTACCATGAACATAATGCAGGGGAACAATATGTCTGGCACTCAGGCACCAGTTAAATGCAGACTGGATAAGTATTTTAAATTGACTGAACGTGGCACAACGGTACGCCGCGAGATTCTGGCTGGACTCACAACTTTCCTGGCGATGGTTTATTCAGTCATTGTTGTACCAGGGATGTTAGGGCAGGCAGGGTTTCCCCATACGGCTATCTTTATTGCGACTTGTTTGGTTGCCGGTTTTGGTTCTTTGTTAATGGGGCTTTGGGCTAATTTGCCGATGGCAATTGGTTGTGCAATTTCATTGACTGCATTTACCGCATTTAGTCTGGTTTTAGGGCAGCAAATCAGTATTCCAGTTGCACTTGGGGCAGTCTTCCTGATGGGTTGCTTGTTTACGGTGATTTCTATTACGGGTATTCGTTCCTGGATTTTACGTAATATACCCATGGGTATTGCGCATGGAGCTGGGATTGGTATTGGGCTGTTTTTGCTATTGATTGCATCAAACGGTGTTGGCCTGATCATCAAGAACCCGCTGGAAGGTTTGCCTGTTGCTTTGGGTTCGTTTACCTCTTTTCCTGTGGTGATGACTCTGCTTGGGTTGTCTGTTATTTTCGGCCTGGAAAAATTGAAAGTTCCCGGTGGTGTGTTATGGGTGATTGTTGTGATTTCTGTTGTTGGGTTGATTTTTGATCCAGCGGTGAAATATCAAGGGTTCTTTAAGGTACCGAGTTTGGACGATGATGGATTGTCCCTGATTTTTAGCATGGATGTTCTGGGGGCTTTACAGCCAATTGTATTACCTAGTGTGTTAGCGTTGGTGATGACTGCTGTATTTGATGCGACTGGTACCATCCGTGCGGTCGCAGGGCAGGGGAATTTGTTGGATAAAGGCGGGCAGATTATTAACGGCGGTAAAGCGCTGACTGCGGATTCTGTCAGTAGTATTTTTGCCGGCGCTATCGGTGCTTCTCCGGCTGCGGTATATATTGAATCAGCAGCGGGTACCGCAGCAGGTGGTAAAACAGGTTTAACCGCAACAGTTGTCGGTATCCTGTTCCTGTTAATTTTGTTTTTCTCTCCACTTTCATATCTTGTGCCGGCATATGCAACGGCACCGGCGCTGATGTATGTTGGTTTGCTGATGTTGAGTAATGTCAGGAAGCTGGATTTCAATGATTTTGTTGGGGCTATGTCCGGTATGCTCTGTGCGGTCTTTATTGTTCTGACCTGCAATATCGTGACCGGTATTATGCTGGGCTTCAGCTCTTTAGTTATTGGTCGTATTTGTTCCGGTGAATGGCGTAAATTGAACATGGGAACAGTGGTGATTACGATTGCTTTAGTAGCATTTTATGCTGGTGATTGGGCTATTTGATTGATTAAAAAGTGCGTAGGGGGTGTCTGTGCCTGCGCATTTTACCATTTCTTGCGATTACTTTTAAATTCTCAATTATTTCCCCTCTATTTATCTGGTTAGTTTACAATATTCCTGCAATTCTTTTGGATACGGCTCAGCATGTATCCACCTTTTTCGATTGATTCAGTTATTTTAGTATTAAGATTTATTCTCACTGTTTTTGTTTTGACGGAAAGAAAAAGTCTCAATCTATATACCAATGGTTCTCAGGTAAATTGTAAGGGCAACATGGAAATATTCTTTACTATTCTGATCTTGATTTTGGTGGTTTCAGTTTCTGGCGTTCTGACTAAGGTGATTCCGTTCCGCATACCTTTGCCGTTAATGCAAATTGCCATGGGGGCATTACTGGCTTGGCCACATTTTGGCTTACATGTTACTTTTAATCCCGAACTATTTCTCGTTTTGCTAATTCCTCCTTTGTTATTTGCTGATGGCTGGAAAACACCAACCAGAGAGTTTTTTCAGTATGGGCGGGAAATTTTCATACTAATGCTGGTATTGGTGCTGGTTACTGTTGTCGGTATTGGTTATCTAATTTACTGGCTGATGCCAGGCATTCCATTAATTGCTGCTTTTGCCCTTGCTGCTGTGCTATCGCCAACAGATGCGGTAGCGTTATCATCCATCGTTGGAAAAGGGCGAATTCCTAAGCGCATAATGAGTGTAATGGAAGGGGAAGCGTTAATGAACGATGCTTCTGGCCTGGTAGCTTTAAAGTTTGCTGTAGCGATAGCGATGGGAACGATGGTATTTACTGTTACCGGTATGACTATCGAATTCTTCAAAGTTGCTATTGGTGGTTTGTTATCTGGTATTGCAGTGACCTGGTTGTACAGCAAATCTCTGCGCTTGATGAATCGTTGGAGTGGTGGCGATCCAGCAACGCAAATTGTTTTCATGTTGTTGTTGCCGTTTGCTTCCTATTTGATTGCAGAACATATTGGTGTTTCAGGCATCTTGGCTGCGGTCGCTGCGGGTATGACTATCAGTAAATCTGGGGTGATCCGTAATGCGCCGTTGGCGATGCGTTTGCGTGCTGATAGTGTCTGGTCAATGCTAGAGTTCGTATTTAACGGCTTAGTATTTATTATGTTAGGTCTGCAATTACCCGGGATCTGGGAAACTTCTGTCGTACAGGCAGAACTTGATCCGACAGTTGAGACCTGGATGCTGTTTGCCGCAGTTGCAGTGATTTATGTTGCGCTTCTACTACTGCGTTTCTGTTGGTTGTGGCTGATGAAGAATATCAGCAAAGCCTTTATGAAAAAAAATCCACTGAATTTTGCGACTTATACCACCCGTGAATTGTGGTTGGCCTCTTTTGCCGGGGTTCGTGGTGCAATCACACTTGCCGGTGCACTGTCTGTTCCTCTGTTTCTGACGGATGGCACCCCATTCCCGGCACGCTATCAGCTTATCTTTATTGCTGCTGGGGTCATCCTGCTCTCGTTGTTAATCGGTGTTATCTCTTTGCCATTTCTGTTACGGGGAATTCAACCTTCTGATAAAGAGGCAGATATCAGTGAAGTAAGAATGGCTCGGGCAGCCATGGCGGAAGTGGCTATTGTCAGTATGAATAAGATGGAAGAACGTCTTTCAGCCAGCACTGAAGAACAACTGGATGCCGAAGTTATTACTGAAGTTGCTTCCAGGGTAATTGGTCATTTGCGTCGTCGTACTGTGGGACAAGATGAGATAGAACATAACCTGCTGGTGGAAGATTTGGAACGTCGTTTTCGTCTGACTGCATTAAGGGCAGAGCGTGGTGAGTTATATCATCTGCGTGCAACCCGGAAAATCAGCAATGAGACACTTCAGATCTTACTGCGTGATTTGGATTTACTGGAAGCTCTGCTGGTAAAGAAAGAGCACTGATATCCTGCAATTTGTTGGTTGTCACGACAACAATATTGTGCCGCTTTATTCGGCCTGATCGGTGAATAGCTCGCCTGTCAGGTTGATAGCGGATTTGTGATATTTGCTCATGTCTGGCTGGTGGTATTGATTTTTCCGCCGTAAATACCGGAACCTCCCTGCTAATGATAGAAAATACGTTGGTTCCGGTGGAATGGCTGATAAATTTACCATTGGAGGGAGTTTTCTGGTTGCGTTGCTTTGGGTTCATTTGTGCTTGATTTTGAAATTCCTTTCACAAATGGCAGATTCTGCATTGCATGTTGGCGCGCAGAACGAATAAACGCATCAATCTCAGGCTGTCGCTGCTCACCGTCCCGGACAGCCGCGTATAGTCTGCTCCATAAACCCTCCCCTAGCGTTTTAGTTATCACTAGCCCTTGCCTTTCAAATGATTCAACGACCCAATGTGGCAAAGCCGCGATCCCCATGCGGGCGGCAACCATCTGAATGAGTAACAACGTGTTATCCACATTTTTCAGCGTGGGAATAACACCGGCTGGTTGTAGGAAACGCCGCCAGATATCAAATCGCTGACGTTGAACAGGATAGATCATCAATATCTCATCAATTAAATCATTTGGTTGGATATGCAGTTTATTTGCCAGAGGATGATCCGGTGCTATGACTAGTTTGACTTCGTAATCAAATAGCGGTGTGTAGTGCAGGTTACTGTCAGGGAGAATATCTGATGTTAGAACCACATCCAGTTCCCGTTTTTGTAGTGCAGGTTGTGGATCAAAAGTGACACCAGATTTGAAATCTACATTGACCTGTGGCCAGGTTTCGCGGAAATGTTTGAGTGCGGGGGTTAGCCACTGGATACAACTGTGGCACTCAATGGCGATACGTAGATTTGTCTGGCTTGGTTCCTTGCATTCGCAGAGTGCGTTTTGCACCAGAGGAAGAACTTGTTCTGCCAGCCGTAATAAAATCTCACCCTGTGGCGTGAAACGAAGTGGCTGACTTTTACGAATGAACAGCCGGAAGCCAAGGCGATGTTCAAGATCACTAAACTGATGAGACAAAGCAGACTGTGTCTGATGCAGGTGATTGGCTGCTGCCGCTAATGAACCAAAATGACTCAATGATTGTAATGTTTTTAGATGTTTTATTTCGATCATGAGAAACCTTCAGGATGATAATGAATAAATTGCGCTTGTGGTTTATACCTTACCTGTTGATTATGGATGTGTAAACATCTAGACGGCTAAAAATGACGGGATAATGAAATGACGATTATTAATCACACACTTGGCTTTCCACGTATCGGTTTGAAAAGAGAACTTAAAAAGGCTCAGGAAAACTATTGGGCGGGGAAAATTTCCCAGCAAGAATTATTGGAAACTGGCCGTGAGTTACGTGCCCGTCACTGGGAACAACAGAAGCAGGCTGGTGTTGATTTAGTGCCGGTTGGTGATTTCGCTTGGTATGATCATGTTTTGACAACCAGTTTACTGCTCGGCAATGTGCCACCGCGTCACCAGAACCCAGATGGCTCGATTAATCTGGATACACTGTTCCGTATTGCTCGTGGTCGTGCACCGACGGGTGAACCTGCCGCCGCCGCAGAAATGACTAAATGGTTTAATACTAACTACCATTATATTGTGCCAGAATTTCAGCAAGGGCAGGAATTTAGACTGAGCTGGACTCAGTTACTAGAAGAAGTGGATGAAGCGTTGGCTTTGGGCCATCAAGTAAAGCCAGTTTTACTGGGGCCGGTAACTTACCTGTGGTTGGGTAAAGTGAAAGGCCAGGTATTTGATCGTCTCTCTTTATTGAAAGATATTCTTCCTGTTTATCAGCAAGTATTGGCTGAGCTAGCTAGACGTGGCATTGAATGGGTTCAGATTGATGAACCTGCGCTGGTGCTGGAACTGCCAGCAGAGTGGCTGGCAGTTTATCCGATTGCTTATCAGGTACTTCAGGGGCAGGTTAAGTTATTGTTGACTACCTATTTTGACAGCGTTGGTCACAATCTAGAAACGATCAAATCCTTGCCGGTACAAGGGCTACATGTGGATTTGGTTGCTGGTCAGGATGATATTGAGCAACTGAATAAGTCATTGCCAAAAGAATGGGCGCTTTCTCTTGGTGTGATTAATGGTCGTAATGTATGGCGCGCTGATTTAACTACCAAATATCAGTTGATTAAGCCATTGATAGGTAGCCGTACTCTGTGGATTGGTTCTTCCTGCTCTCTTCTGCATAGTCCTATCGATTTGAATGATGAGACAGCGCTTGATGCAGAAGTGAAAAGCTGGTTTGCGTTTGCATTGCAGAAATGTGAAGAACTGGCTCTGCTGACCTCGGCATTGAATCAGCCAGAAGGTAGTAAACAAGCAGAGTTAGATGCTTACAGTGCGCCGATCTGTGCTCGTCGTGAATCTAAACGGGTAAATAATCCGGCAGTTACTGAGCGCCTTGCGGCAATTAATCCACAGGATAGTGAGCGTAATCAGCCATATCCACAGCGTGCCGAAATACAGCGTCAGCGCTATAACTTGCCATTGTGGCCGACAACAACAATTGGATCATTCCCGCAAACAACGGAAATCCGTGGCTTGCGTCTGGACTTCAAAAAAGGCCGAGTAGATGGTGCTAACTATCGAACCAATATCTGTGAACATATTAAGCAGGCAATTAACGAACAAGAACGTTTAGAGTTAGATGTATTGGTTCATGGCGAAGCTGAGCGTAATGACATGGTGGAGTACTTTGGGGAACACTTTGACGGCTTTGTCTTTACGCAGAATGGTTGGGTTCAGAGCTATGGCTCCCGTTGTGTTAAGCCTCCGGTAATTATTGGTGACGTTAGCCGTCCTGAGGCGATCACTGTGGAGTGGGCCAAATATGCTCAATCATTGACGGAAAAACCTGTCAAAGGAATGTTAACCGGGCCGGTGACTATTCTCTGTTGGTCATTCCCAAGGGAAGATGTTAGCCGTGAGACGATTGCTAAGCAGATTGCATTGGCACTGCGTGATGAAGTGGATGATTTGCAGAAAGCTGGTATTGGTATCATCCAGATTGATGAGCCTGCATTGCGAGAAGGTTTACCGCTGCGTCGTGAAGAATGGCAGGCTTATCTCGATTGGGCGGTGGAGGCATTTAAATTGAGCGCCGCAATTGCTAAAGATGACACACAGATTCACACTCATATGTGTTATTGCGAGTTCAATGACATCATGCCCTCCATCGCAGCATTGGATGCGGACGTGATTACCATTGAAACTTCCCGTTCAGATATGGAGCTGTTGGATTCATTCGAAAACTTCTCTTATCCGAATGAGATCGGGCCGGGTGTTTATGATATTCATTCACCTAACGTACCTAGTGTTGAATGGATTGAAGCACTGCTACGTAAAGCAGCTGATCGTATTCCGGTCGAACGCTTGTGGGTTAACCCGGATTGTGGTTTGAAAACCCGTGGTTGGACTGAAACTCGCCAGTCATTGGCTAATATGGTTCAGGCGGCGAAACGCCTCCGTGAGTCAGTGAAATAACTCAATCCAGCAATTTGCCTGTCACCTTTAAATGGGGGATGGGCATTTTTCGTAAAATAATCTTTCTTTTTGCAATAGTACGTATCGATGCGGCCTAACGGGAATCTTTTCTGTTACCAAACTTTTAGTAACTTATATATGCCATATTGGTATTTGAAAAAATACATTTTATTAACAAAATACCCACGACGTAACAAAATGGAAATTGGAAGCATTGTAATAGAAACTAAATAATTAAAGAGAGGATTATATGGATGTTAATAATTTGCAAGGTAAGAAAAGTAGCTCTCGAAGAGATTTCCTAAAAAGTGGTGCGGCTATTACGGCTACGGCTGCACTTGCTCCAATTGGTCTGGCCCATGCGGAAGGGAAATTATCGCCACAGAATGGAATTGGTGTGTGTACACTTGCACCAGAGCAGATATCGGGACCGTATTTTCGAGATAGTAAAATTGTAAGGAGAGATATTACAGATTCAGAAGCAGGAATACCTTTTTTATTAAAAATAACTATTTTAGATGAGAAAACATGTAAACCTGTTGATAAATTATTTGTTGATATTTGGCACTGTAATAGTCGTGGAAAATATTCTGGTTGGAGTTATATAAGCCCGGATATACCACCTGAAGCCGGTGAAATATCCGCTATCAACAGAACTGATGATAAAGTTTTTCTAAGAGGAGCTCAACAATCGGATAAAAATGGGGTGGTTAATTTTACTACTATTTATCCTGGTTTTTATGTTGGTAGAGCAACTCATATTCATATTGCAATTAGACAGCTTAGCAAAGATATAAATGAAAAAGAGCATTTTGCCTTTATTGGTCAAATGTATTTTCCTGAAGAAATTAATACAGATATTTATAAATATGATCTGTATTCCAAACGCAGGATAATAAGAACAAAAAATCATGAAGATAACTATTTTAAAAATATGAATGGTCATCTTTCAGAAATAAAAATAACCAAAATAGACGAATCTGATATTAACCGTGGGATACTGGGTGAAATAATTCTATCAATCGACCTGGAAAATATATCTAATTTCATAACTAAAGATGATTTATATTCCCATACTGTATGACTGGCTTTGTTGAATAAACTAAATTTCAATGTAATAACAGTCGAAATTATAAAGTAACCTATGTAAATGGTATGCTGATTAGTAAGTTAAGAGAATATCAGATGCTTGATATTTACATACGGATATTGTGCAGGCACAGAGAGGATTATCTTTGTTGTTTGGTTAATATTATCCAATAGATCGTGTTTCTCTGTGCCTGTCATTTTCGTGGAAAATTTTCAACAGCGTGAGCGGAACATTAAATTAATGAGTAGCACCTCCACTAATGATGATATCTTCACTGTTTTTTAATGCTTCATCGATGGCGATTTCCAGTGCTGTTATGACTGTTTCCAGAGACATACTTGGTGTGCCAGAATATCGCACTGCCTGTTCAGGCAGATAAGGGATATGGATAAAGCCACCGCGTATTTCAGGATTGGTATGCGCTAAATGGTGCAGCAAGCCATACATAACATGATTACAGACGAAAGTGCCCGCAGTTTGTGAAATTGACGCGGGGACTCCTGCTTTACGCAAACCTTTGACTATCGCATTGATCGGTAATGTGGAGAAATAGGCCGCAGGGCCTGTTACGACTATGGGGGTATTGATAGGTTTATTACCTTGATTATCGGGAATGCGAGCATCATTGATGTTAATTGCCACGCGTTCTACGGTAATATCTGGCCGACCACCCGCTTGCCCCACTGAAATCACTAGATCAGGTTGTATTTCATCAATAGCGGCGTATAGGCAAGCAAGAGAGACATCGAATACGCATGGAAGTTGGCGAGCTTCGACCCGTGCTCCGCATAGCCTGCGACCCTGTAACTGTTTGGCTGCTTCCCATGACGGATTTATCGTTTCATTGTCGAAAGGATCAAAACCGGTAATTAAAACTGTTTTTTGTGTCACCATAGATAGCACTCCTACATGTTGGAAAAATTCTAATATGTTCAAGCAATATGCATTCTATAAAAAGGTGACTGTGATATTTATATTTGTCAATTGCTAAATTTTTATTGGAAACAAAATCATGATATCATTGAAAATAATAAAGAAAAATATTTTATTAGATATGGAAATAAAACATGGTTTGTTTTTTTAATTTTTCACGATAATAAAGAATTGATGTGAATATAATTTGGTGTATTGTATTGTGGATTTATAAACATCAGATTAGGTAATTTTAATAATGGTGATAATTTATATTTAATGAGGTTGTAGACTTTTTTTTCCTTCTTCACGGTTAATAAATCAAATCAGATGTTTGGGGATGTTTTTTTTCTTGGTGTTGTTTTAAATATAAATATAATTAAATAATTTGTTTGTTTCCCGGTGTGAATGTATTCAGGTAGTTTATGGTTGAGAGAAAATATTTGGCTTTTTTGTTAAATTTGCAATAGTTATTCAACCTTGTGTTAATCTTCAGCAACAGTTGGTCCACCCGTTTTTCTTACTTTTATGGTTGTTTTTGTGATTTGAGTCACAAAATAATGTACGTTTTTCTTTTTTATATTACTTTAAAGTGATTTTTATCACTAAAAGATGTCTAAATACTTAATACAGTAAGTTTCAATTAATTTCATTATAAATTCTTCCCGTGGAGGAGTCTGATATGTCTGATGTGTTTCACTTGGGTCTGACCAAAAGCGACCTGCAAGGCGCAACTCTAGCTATTGTTCCGGGTGATCCGAAACGTGTGGAAAAAATTGCAAGATTAATGGACAACCCAGTTCATCTTGCTTCTTTGCGTGAATTCACGTCCTGGCGAGCAGAAATTGATGGTAAAGCGGTTATTGTTTGTTCTACGGGCATAGGTGGCCCATCAACGTCCATTGCTGTTGAAGAATTAGCGCAATTGGGGGTTCGTACTTTCCTGCGTATTGGTACAACAGGTGCAATTCAAGAAAATATTAATGTTGGTGATGTACTGGTAACCACGGCGGCTGTTCGCTTGGATGGTGCTAGCTTACACTTTGCCCCGATGGAGTTTCCGGCAGTGGCAAATTTTGAATGTACAACTGCATTGTATGAAGCGGCAAAAGATTTAGGTGCAACGACACATGTTGGCGTAACAGCTTCTTCAGATACTTTCTATCCTGGCCAGGAGCGTTATGATACCTATTCTGGCCGTGTTGTGAGTCGTTTCAAAGGGTCAATGGCTGAATGGCAGGCAATGGGTGTCATGAATTATGAAATGGAATCTGCAACTTTGTTGACTATGTGTGCAAGCCAAGGGTTGCGTGCGGGTATGGTTGCTGGTGTCATTGTTAACCGTACGCAGCAGGAAATTCCTGATGTTGAGTTGCTAAAGAAAACCGAGAGCAGTGCATTGATGATCGTAGTAGAGGCCGCTCGCCGCCTGTTGTAAATCATATTCTTTGGGGCCGGAATATTCCGGCCCACTCTTCTTTTTAGATAGAAATCTGTTAATGTCTTAACATTCTACAGCTAATTAAGAGTAATCATGATTACAACATCCTTATTGCATCCATCAGCACTTCCCCTCTATGGAGGGATTAATTTTCGTGATTTAGGTGGTAAAACTGTAGTCAGTGGAGGGAAAATCAAATCAGGTTTACTTTTCCGTTCTGGTTCTCTGGATCGTTTGACAGAAAGAGATCAATCTTTCCTGGTAAAGAAAAACCTATTCCAAATTATAGATTATCGTGACATAAGTGAAATAGAGGATAAACCCGATCAGATATGGAATGGCGCTAATTATCATCATGCCCCGGCTAATCCATTGTCTGAGGAGGTGAATGCTAATCTGGAAAAGTTGGCGTCAGAAATGCTGGAACAATTTAATCCACAGGCGTTTATGTTCCGTCTTTATGAATTATTGCCTTTAAAAAACCCCGCTTATAAGACGTTGGTTAACTTACTGCAACAACCGGAAAAAGGTGGGATAGTACAACATTGTGCAGTAGGTAAAGACAGAACTGGTGTAGGCTCTGCATTGGTGTTGTTTGCACTTGGTGCTGATTTAGATACGGTAATGGAAGATTATTTGGTGACTAACTCTACACTGGCATCTTACCGTGAGTATTTGTTGAATGAACATGCGAAAACCATGAGTGACAATGTGGTTGAGAAATTCGCTTATGTCTATTCCGTCAGAGAAGAATTTCTTATGACCGCCCTAAACAGTATTAATCAGAATTATGGCAGTGTAGATGTATGGCTGGAGAAAGATTTCGGCCTTGATTGTGCAGCCCGTAGGAAATTACAAGATTATTTCCTTGAATAAAATATTGGTTTAATTCTGGTTAATACGGCAGCGGTTAAATTGAATGTGGTATTAATCAATACAGGAATATGAATTTGAGTCTCCATGAACTAGTTGATCTGGTAATAGGTTTTGTTAAAGCCCATGATACCTGGATCATACCGATAATTTTCTTACTCGCTTTTGGTGAA
Organism: Photorhabdus australis DSM 17609; assembly: GCF_000711895.1. Lineage (GTDB taxonomy): Bacteria > Pseudomonadota > Gammaproteobacteria > Enterobacterales > Enterobacteriaceae > Photorhabdus > Photorhabdus australis. Next base: position 19,032 of record NZ_JONO01000015.1, on the reverse strand, counting down.
TCTTTAGCTTTTTTCTCTTTGTTATTACCTGCAACTATCATATTGCTTGGATTAGGTGCATTAATAGGTGAAAGTGGTCTTAATTTTTGGCCGATGTGGTTGGCAGCCGCAGCAGGGGCCTTCTTCGGCGATTGGGTATCCTATATTGTTGGTGCTTATTTTAAAGGTGATGTTGTTAAAATTTGGCCGATTTCTCGCAAACCACAACTGTTGACACGAGTACATCATTTCTTTGATCGTTGGGGTATCTGGAGCATTTTCTTCGGTAGATTCTTTGGCCCATTCCGTGCAATTGTGCCATTGGTGGCGGGCATATGTACTATGCCGTTGCGCTATTTCCAAATTGCTAATATCTGCTCCGCGCTTATTTGGTCTTTTGGGGTGTTAGCTCCAGGCGTTTTTGGTCTGCAATGGTTGGCTAATTGGATGAGCTAATTGCGAGTGGCTTCGCAAACTGAACCACTTGTATAAATCGATCTGGACATCTATACAGTATCTATTTAACTTAATTGGCTGAAGAATGTAACAGAGGAAGTATAGGTGGATATCCAATTGTTATATGCGTTGATTGGTATTCTTGGTGGCTTGTTGGGTGGAGGTGCTATTGTTTGGTTTTGTGTTTATCAACGTATTCAGCAGCAAGAACTGGAATTTCGGGAACTCAACAGCCAACTTGCAGTTGCCAATGAAAAACTTGAGCAGTTGGCTTATTGGCGGGTTGAATGTGAACAATTGAATCAGGAATTGCGAGCCCAGAGAGAAATTAACAGTGTGCAGGAATCTGAGTTACGGGAGGTGACTACACGGCTGGAAGAGAGTCGCCTTGCTGCCGAGGAGAAACAGCGGTTATTGATCAATAGTGAATTACGTCTGAATACTCAATTTGAAAATCTGGCTAACCGTATTTTTGAACAAGCTGGTCGTCGGACAGATGAACAAAATCGACAGAGTCTTAGTAGTCTTCTGACTCCATTTCGTGAACAACTTGATGGTTTTCGCCGCCAGGTACAAGAGAGTTTTGGTCAGGAGGCCCGTGAGCGGCATACTCTTGAACATGAAATCCGTAACTTACAGCAACTGAATGCTCAGATGGCGAAAGAAGCTATCAATCTGACAAATGCTCTTAAAGGTGATAACAAAATTCAGGGGGATTGGGGGGAAGTCGTGTTGGCCCGTATCCTGGAAGCCTCTGGTCTACGGGAAGGGCATGAGTTTTGTACTCAAGTTAATATTAAGACAGAAGGTAATAGTCGTTTTCAACCTGATGTTATTGTTCACTTGCCGCAAGGAAAGGACGTAGTGATTGATGCTAAAATGTCGCTGGTGGCTTATGAGCGTTATTTTAACAGTGGCGATCAGCACCAACAGGAATTGGCCCTTCAGGAGCATATCAGCTCAATTAAAGGTCATATCCGCGGTTTGAGTCGTAAAGATTATCAGCAGTTACCTGGACTGAAATCGTTGGACTATGTACTGATGTTTATTCCGGTTGAACCCGCTTATTTAGTCGCGCTTAACAGGGCGCCTGAGCTGCTTGATGAAGCACTTAAACATAATATTATGCTAGTTAGCCCATCAACATTATTAGTTGCTGTGCGTACCATTAATAACTTGTGGCGATATGAATATCAAAGCCAAAATGCGCGTTTAATCGCAGATAAGGCTTCTCGTATGTACGATAAGATGCGTTTGTTTGTTGATGATATGCAAAGTTTAGGGCAAAGCCTGGATAAGGCTCAGATTAATTATCGGTTGGCAATGAAAAAGTTGACTGAGGGGCGTGGAAATCTGATAAGCCAGGCGGAAGGTTTTCGTAATTTAGGGGTTGAGGTGAAACGTCCTATTGATCCTGAATTAGTCGATAGGGCTAACCAACCATCCTGTGTTAATGATTAACGCCAGGATAGGGTTTTGTATGAAAGGCTGATACACTTTTATAACAGCTTGATTAAAAAGTGGGCAAATAACATGGTAGACCAAACGAAACAAACCACACATTTTGGTTTCCGCACTGTAGCTAAAAATGAAAAAGAAAGCATGGTAGCTGAAGTATTTCATTCTGTTGCTGCAAAATACGATTTAATGAATGATTTGATGTCGTTTGGCATCCATCGTATTTGGAAACGTGTGGCTATTAGTGCCAGTGGTGCTCGCCGGGGGCAGCGGATACTTGATTTGGCTGGCGGCACTGGAGATCTGGCAGCTAAATTTTCCCGCATAGTTGGTGAGAAGGGGGAAGTTGTCCTTGCTGATATCAATGAATCTATGCTGAAGGTTGGGCGAGAGAAATTACGTGATACCGGTATTGTTGGTAATGTCAATTATGTGCAGGCCAATGCGGAAGCTTTACCTTTTCCTGATAATTATTTTGATTGCATCACTATCTCTTTCGGTTTACGCAATGTGACGGAAAAAGAAAAGGCTCTGCGTTCAATGTTTCGGGTTTTGAAACCTGGTGGGCGTTTATTGGTGCTTGAATTTTCCAAGCCTTTGCTGGCGCCGTTAAGCAAAGCCTATGACGCTTATTCTTTCCATGTATTGCCAAAAATGGGGCAGATTTTTGTGCAAGATGCTGACAGTTATCGTTATCTGGCTGAATCCATTCGTATGCATCCTGATCAAGAGACACTTAAAATAATGATGGAAGATGCTGGTTTTGAACAGGTGACTTATACCAATATGACTGGCGGTATTGCTGCATTACATAGAGGTTTTAAATTCTGAGATGGAAAGACCATCACTGAGTAACACTATTAATTCCACATTGATGCCGGTTTTAACCGCAGTGATGGAAACATCGTTGAATCACCTGTTATACAGCGAACCTGTGTTAAGGCAAGCTCGTATGCGACTGGTGGGTAAAGTTTTGTCTATTGGGCTGAAAGAAATAAATACACCATTTACACTGGTATTCAGTGAAAAACAAGTGGACGTATTAAGCCAATGGGCCGGATCTGCTGATTGTACAGTTAAAACCAATTTTTCTGCTTTGCTTAAGCTACGAGATCGCCAACAGCTTTCTGGGTTACTTCATCGTGGTGAAATCGTTATTGAAGGGGATATGCAGGTTGTTCAGCAGTGGTCTGTTCTGTTGGATATGGTTGAATGGGATTTGGCCCATTATCTTTCCCCTTATTTTGGGGATATCGCTGCTGAGAGTATCAGTCAGGTAGTTAAAAAGGGATTCCAGTTTGTTTCCGGCTCAATAACGTGTCAGAAAAATTATTTGGCGGAAACATTAACAGAAGAATGGAAATTGGCGCCAAATAAGCTTGAAGTGGCTTATTTTAGTGAAGAAGTTAGCGTGTTGACCGACGATATCAGGCAAATAGAACAGCGATTGGCGGTATTAGAGGAAAAATATGACTCCAGGTGAATTAAGGCGCCTTTATTTAATTATACGAGTTTTTCTTTCTTACGGATTGGATGAACTGATTCCTCGGATTCGTTTGACTTGGCCTCTCCGTTTTGGACGTTATTTATTCTTTTGGATACCAAATAAGCACAAAGATAAATCACTAGGGGAGAGGTTGCGACTTGCCTTACAGGAACTGGGGCCTGTCTGGATTAAATTTGGGCAGATGCTTTCGACACGGCGTGATCTGTTTCCTCCAGCAATAGCTGATCAATTGGCTCTGTTACAAGACCGGGTTGCCTCTTTCGATGGTGTGCTAGCCCGCCAATATATTGAAACTTCTTTAGGGGGAACGCTGGAAACTTGGTTTGATGACTTTGAACCTAAAGCTCTGGCCTCTGCTTCAGTTGCTCAGGTACATACCGCCCGGTTGAAAGAGAATGGTCAGGAAATCGTTATCAAAGTAATCCGCCCTGATATTTTGCCAATTATTAAAGCGGATATCCGATTAATGTACCGTCTGGCTAATTGGGTACCAATGTTATTACCTGATGGGCGCCGTTTGCGTCCTCGCGAGGTTGTGCGGGAATACGAGAAGACGTTGATTGATGAGCTGAATTTATTGCGTGAAGCAGCCAATTCAATTCAACTTCGTCGTAATTTCGAAAAGAGTTCAATGCTCTATGTGCCAGAAGTTTATTCTGATTATTGCCGCGAAAATATTCTGGTGATGGAGCGGGTTTATGGTATTCCGGTTTCTGATATTGAAGCGTTGGAAGCGCAGAATACCAATATGAAATTGCTGGCTGAACGGGGCGTTCAGGTCTTTTTTACTCAGGTTTTCCGTGACAGTTTCTTCCATGCGGATATGCATCCAGGAAATATTTTCGTCAGTTATGAACATCCTGAAGATCCATTCTATATTGGTATTGATTGCGGTATTGTTGGCTCTCTTAATAAAGATGATAAACGTTATCTGGCTGAGAATTTTATTGCCTTCTTTAATCGTGATTACCGGAAAGTTGCTGAGCTTCATGTGGATTCAGGTTGGGTTCCCAGTGATACCAATGTTGAAGATTTTGAATTTGCAATCCGTACAGTTTGTGAGCCAATATTTGAGAAGCCGCTTGCAGAAATTTCGTTTGGTCATGTTCTTTTGAATCTGTTTAATACTGCACGCCGTTTTAATATGGCAGTGCAACCCCAGTTAGTTCTTCTGCAAAAGACGCTTTTGTATGTAGAAGGTTTAGGACGACAACTCTACCCACAACTTGATTTATGGAAAACAGCAAAACCATTTCTAGAGGAGTGGTTACATAGTCAGGTCGGATTACCTGCGGTTATTCGCGCACTAAAAGAGAAAGCGCCTTATTGGGCAGAAAAGTTGCCAGAACTACCCGAGTTAGTGTATGACAGTCTTCAGCAGCATAAATATTTACAAGCCAACATTGATAGACTATCAGATCAGCTAAAAGGGCAGCAGATAGGGCAGCGACAGTCACAATATTTGCTCGGAGTTGGTGCGACGTTGTTTCTTTGTGGGAGTTTATTTTTGTTGTCTGGCTTAGCCAATATTCCTTGGTTATTTATAGGTGCCGGTGCCGTTTCGTGGTTGTTTGGTTGGTATCGGTTGAGTAAAGTTTAGTAATATTTGTCTTAGGGAAAATTTTTTCGAAAGATCGGTTATAGTTCTTCGTATGTATAGTGAACTATTAATAATAATCATTGTTAAATAGAGGTAAATCAGAATGGGCGGTATAAGCATTTGGCAATTACTCATCATTGCGGTCATTGTGGTGCTGTTGTTCGGCACGAATAAGCTCCGCACTTTGGGTTCTGATCTTGGAGAATCTATTAAAGGTTTTAAAAAAGCGATAGGGGATGATAATCAGCCTCAGCAAGCTCAAAAAACCAGTAATGATGCTGATTTTGAGACTAAAAACATTACTGAAAAACAATCTGTAGCTCGATCTGAGACATCTGAGAGCAAAAACAAAGAGCAGGTATAAACCGTGTTTGACATTGGTTTTAGCGAGCTACTGTTGGTTATGGTCATTGGCTTGGTGGTTCTGGGGCCAGAACGGCTACCGGTGGCAGTAAAAACGGTTGCTGGTTGGATCAGAGCATTGCGTTCTTTGGCTGCTAATGTCCAAAATGAGCTTGCCCAGGAACTGAAATTGCAGGAACTCCAGGAAAGTTTGAAAAAAGTTCAAGAAGAAGCGGGGTTGCAGAATTTATCTCCGGAATTAAAAGCTTCGATGGATGAGCTAAAAGAAGCTGCTGAGTCTTTGAAAAAAGCATACCAAAATGAACCTGATGAGGAGAGTATGAAAGCATCGGAAATAAATAAGGTGGCACAAAAGTCGGCAATACCTCAGGTTACGGATTCATCCGAATCTTCCTCTACAGTGGATGATAAAACGGCTTCTGAAACGAAGAAAAAAACTTCTGATTAAGTTAATGGTGAACACTAAAACATGGCTGTTGATGATACCCAACCACTTATCAGTCACCTTATTGAACTGCGTAAGCGAATTCTAAACAGTTTGTTGACTGTATTAGTGGTTTTTTTAGCATTGGTTTATTTTTCTAACGACATCTATCAGATGATCTCTGCACCTTTGATTAAGCAATTGCCTCAAGGTGCAAGTATGATAGCGACAGATGTTGCTTCTCCCTTTTTTACACCGATAAAATTGACCGTTATGGTGTCGATATTTGTATCTGCACCTATGGTTCTTTATCAGGTATGGGCGTTTATTGCTCCTGCATTATATAGGCATGAGCGCCGTTTGATGATCCCTCTGCTTGTTTCCAGCAGTCTATTGTTCTATTTAGGGATGGCATTTGCCTACTTCGTTGTATTTCCGATAGCTTTTGGATTTTTTGCTAAGACGGCTCCTGCAGGGGTTTTGATTGCAACGGATATCAGTAATTATTTGAGTTTTGTAATGGCACTGTTTATGGCTTTTGGTGTTTCTTTTGAAGTGCCAGTTGCCATTATTTTGTTATGTTGGAGTGGGGTGGTGACTCCTGAATCTCTGAAGAAAAAGCGTCCGTATATTTTGGTAGGTGCTTTTGTTGTTGGCATGTTGTTGACGCCTCCGGATGTTTTCTCGCAAACTTTACTAGCTATTCCTATGTATCTGTTGTTTGAACTGGGTATTTTGCTCTCCCGTTTTTACACTGGACAGCGCAAATTGGGGGATCGTTCAGAAGACGAACAAGCATCGGAAGCAAATACGGAAAAGTGATAATAGTAATCTTAATATGTCGTTCTGTAGTGCTAAGATATTAACACAAAGCAGTAGCATATTAATAAACCCAGCGCCAGTGCGCTGGGTTTAAGTTAGGAGAGCTATATGAGCTATGTATTTCCAGGTACTTTCCCCGGTCGCCGTATGCGTCGAGTGCGCCGCCATGATTTTTCCCGTCGTTTAGTTGCTGAGAATCAATTAACTGTTAATGATTTAATCTATCCTGTATTTGTAATGGAAGGGACTAATTGTCGTCAGGAAGTTTCTTCTATGCCAGGGGTGTATCGTCTGACAATTGATCTTTTGTTGAAAGAAGCTGAAGAGATTGCCCGGTTGGGTATTCCTGTATTGTCTCTGTTTCCTGTTATTGAAGCAGATAAAAAATCTCTGGATGCGAAAGAAGCCTATAGTTCTGATGGACTCATTCAACGGACTATACGTACTCTGAAAGAAGCGGTTCCTGAACTGGGATTACTGACTGATGTAGCATTAGATCCGTTCACTACACATGGTCAGGATGGAATTATTGATCAGGATGGTTATGTAATTAATGATGTGACCAAAGAGATCCTAGTCAAACAGGCACTGTCACATGCGGAGGCTGGTGCTGAGATTATTGCGCCAAGTGACATGATGGATGGACGGATTGGTGCAATTCGAGAGAAGTTTGAAGAGGAAGGTCATGTAAATACTCAGATTATGGCTTATTCTGCTAAGTATGCTTCTGGTTATTATGGTCCTTTCCGTGATGCTATAGGCTCAAGTAGCAATCTAAAAGGTGGTAATAAAAAGAATTATCAAATGGACCCAGCTAACAGCGATGAAGCATTGCAAGAAATTGCTCAGGATTTACAGGAAGGCGCTGATACTGTGATGGTTAAACCGGGTATGCCTTACCTGGATGTTATCCGTAGGGTAAAAGAGACATTTGGTGTTCCAACCTTTGCTTACCAGGTATCTGGTGAATATGCCATGCATATGGCTGCTATTCAGAATGGTTGGTTACAGGAACAGGTAATTATGGAGTCCCTGTTATGTTTCAAGCGAGCGGGGGCAGATGGTGTACTGACATATTTTGCAAAACAGGTTGCTCAACAGTTATTTGAGCTGCGGTTTTAATATCGATTAAAAACGGGTGAAGAATAAGAATTCTGCCCGTTTTTTGTTTGGTTAGATCTTCACAAACTGCTTGTTATCAAGTGCTTTGGGTAATTGCTTATTCAGAATATTGAGTAACAAAATAGAGCGAGTTTCTCCATCTGGTTCATTGTAGATAGCTTGTAATCCTTCAAAAATTCCTTCGGTGATTAATACCGTATCACCTGCTACGGGTGTATCTGGTGATACGTATTCTTGCTCAGTTGCTGACACGATTTCTTTAATCAGAGTTTCCGGTACGATTGCCGGATGCACACCAAAACGGACAAAATGGCTGACACCGCGCGTTGAATTGATAGTCGTAGTATGAATGACTTCTGGGTCAAACTGAACAAACAGGTAATTAGGAAAAAGTGGCTCTGTATTCACAGTACGTCTACCACGGGTTATCTTTTCAATTCTCGCGGTAGGAGTCAGGCAAGCAACATCCTGTCGTTCCAGATTTTCTATTGCTCGTGAAATTTGTCCACGTTTACAGTAGATGAGGTACCAGTTTTCCATGTTTATTTAACCTTGATCCAATGACTATTAAGCATAGCAAAATAGACAGGGGCATTACAGGCATTATCTTAGTGATAATTGTTTGATGATAGATATTTATTGTTATGAGTGAGTACTGTATTTTTAGTAAAAAAGTGATGAGTAATATCATGGGAAGTCACGGATAAAGTAATCAATATAAGGTTGGTGCTTTTTTCTGTAGTTAAGATAAAGATTAAGTATTTCTGTTGAGTAATGGCAAACTTTCAGATGACTCGGACTGATTGAGTTATGCTCAAGATCTATTGAATATAATAATTACTAAATATGGTATCTGTGCTGTGATGTGAATTTCAGATGTATTTGGCTTTGAGATCTCAAGGTTGAATTAAACTCATTGCTTTTTATTAAGTTATTGGTTTACTTTGTAGTCTTCCAAAAAAACACAAAAAAGCTGAACGGAATAGCTTATAATGTTTTCTCTCCCCTTAAAAACCGGCATGAATGGATAGTATGAAATACCGTGACTTGAGAGATTTTCTGACCTTATTGGAACAGAAAGGTGAGTTGAAACGTATCAGTCTTGAAGTTGATCCTTATTTGGAGATGACTGAAATTGCGGATCGTACCCTTCGCGCTGGTGGGCCCGCCTTGTTGTTTGAAAATCCCAAAGGTTATTCAATGCCTGTATTGTGTAATTTGTTTGGTACTGCCAAACGGGTTGCTATGGGAATGGGGCAGGATGATGTTAAAGCTTTGCATGATGTAGGTAAATTGCTGGCTTTTTTGAAAGAACCCGATCCTCCTAAAGGTTTTCGTGATTTGCTAGATAAGTTGCCGAAATTTAAGCAAGTTCTTAATATGCCGACTAAACGGCTTAATACTGCTGTTTGTCAGGAGCAAATTTGGGTTGGTGATGATGTCGATTTAAACCGTATCCCTATAATGCACTGTTGGCCAGAGGATGCTGCCCCGTTAATTACTTGGGGGTTGACAGTAACACGTGGCCCAAATAAAGAGCGGCAAAATCTTGGTATTTATCGCCAGCAGGTGTTGGGTAAAAATAAACTCATTATGCGTTGGTTATCCCATCGTGGGGGGGCCCTTGATTTTCAGGAGTGGTGTCAGGCTCACCCTAGAGAACGTTTCCCAGTTGCTGTCGCGTTGGGGGCTGATCCGGCGACAATATTGGGTGCTGTGACGCCAGTTCCTGACACGTTGTCAGAATATGCATTTGCAGGGTTGTTAAGAGGACATAAAACAGAAGTTGTGAAATGTCTTTCAAGTAATTTGGAGGTACCAGCAAGCGCTGAGATCATACTGGAGGGATATATTGAGCCTGGCGAGTTAGCTCCAGAAGGGCCATACGGTGACCATACAGGTTATTATAATGAAATCGATATGTTTCCAGTGTTCACTGTGACACATATTACTCAACGTCACGATGCTATTTATCATTCGACTTATACTGGTCGTCCACCAGATGAACCTGCTGTATTAGGTGTTGCATTGAATGAAGTGCTGGTACCGATCTTACAAAAACAATTTCCTGAAATTGTTGATTTTTATTTGCCTCCAGAAGGTTGCTCCTATCGTCTTGCCGTTGTAACCATGAAGAAGCAGTATGCAGGTCATGCCAAGCGAGTCATGATGGGGGTTTGGTCATATCTGCGGCAATTTATGTATACAAAATTTGTTATTGTTTGTGATGATGATATTAATGCCAGAGACTGGAACGATGTCATTTGGGCAATAACTACGCGAATGGATCCGGTAAGAGATACGGTATTAATGGAGAATACCCCAATCGATTATCTCGATTTTGCATCACCAGTTTCAGGGTTAGGTTCGAAAATGGGAATGGATGCAACGAATAAATGGCCGGGGGAGACGCAGAGGGAATGGGGACGTCCTATCGTGATGAGTGAAGAAGTGCGTACCCGCGTCAACAAGATTTGGGATGAATTAGATATTTTAAGACCATTAGAGGGAACGCATGACAACACTGAGCTGTAAAGTAACCTCTGTAGAGGCTATTACTGATACGGTTTATCGGGTTCGGTTACTTCCTGATTCTCCGTTCTCATTTCGTGCCGGTCAGTATCTGATGGTGGTGATGGATGAGAGAGATAAACGTCCGTTTTCAATGGCTTCAACGCCCTCAGAAAAGAAGTTTATTGAATTACATATTGGTGCTTCTGAACTGAATCTGTATGCAATGGCTGTGATGGATAGAATTTTTGATCGGAAAATAATTGATATTGATATCCCTCATGGTAAAGCTTGGTTCCGTCAGAGTAGCACTAATCCGCTGTTATTGATTGCAGGCGGTACGGGGTTTTCTTATACCCGTTCTATATTGCTGACAGCTTTGGAAGAACAACCTGAGCGTCATATCTCTGTTTACTGGGGGGGGAGAGAATTACAACATTTATATGATCTTGCTGAATTACAGTTACTTACAGATAGTTACCCTAATCTGACAGTTGTTCCAGTTGTTGAACAGTCGGAGAATGACTGGTGTGGGCGTACTGGGACAGTTTTAAAAGCAGTACTGGAAGATTTTGGCAGTTTAGCTAATTATGATATTTACATTGCTGGGCGCTTTGAAATGGCAAAAATTGCTCGTGAACGTTTTTGTTGCGAGCGTGATGCCTCTATTGACAGTATGTATGGTGATGCTTTCGAATTTATTTAAAAAATAATAATAAAAAACCCGCCCCTGACAGGCGGGAATTACGGCAACAACGACTCAGTTATAATATTTTTTTACAGATAAGTTCTTAATCCATTCTTTCTATGATGGTAGCAATACCTTGACCTAAGCCGATACACATAGTTGCTAAGCCAAACTGAACATCGCGGCGTTCCATCAGATTCAACAATGTTGTTGTGATGCGAGCACCAGAGCAGCCTAATGGGTGCCCAAGAGCAATTGCGCCACCATTAAGGTTTACTTTGTCATCCATGCCATCCAGTAAATTTAGACCTTTCATACAGGCAAGTGACTGAGCGGCAAATGCTTCGTTGAGTTCAATCACATCTATATCAGACAGCTCTAGACCTGCTTTTTTGAGTGCTACTTGTGTAGCAGGAACAGGACCATATCCCATAATGGAAGGATCACACCCAACAACAGCCATAGAGCGGATACGAGCGCGAGGTTTCAGTCCCAGATTTTTGGCGTAGCTTTCACTGGTTATCAGCATTGCAGATGCCCCATCGGATAAGGCAGAGGCGTTTCCTGCGGTAACCGAGCCTGTTACCGGATCGAAGACAGGACGTAGAGCTGCCAGATCTTTCAGATTGGTATCTGGACGGATAACTTCATCGTAATTGAACAGCCTCAGTGTACCATCAGCATCGTGGCCGTAAATTGGTGATATCTCGTTGGAGAATGCCCCTGATTGCGTTGCTTGTGTTGCACATTGATGAGAACGAAGAGCAAATTCATCCTGCATTTCACGGCTGATATGGTGAGTCTTTGCCAGCATTTCAGCAGTTAACCCCATAACTCCTGCTGCTTTGGCGACACTTCGGCTCATTTTAGGGTGGAAATCTACACCATGAGTCATTGGAACATGACCCATATGTTCTACACCTCCAATCAACGTAATATTGGCTTCTCCGGTCATAATCATACGGGCGCCATCGTGCAATGCTTGCATTGATGAACCGCACAGCCGGTTAACGGTCACGGCTGGCACAGAATGAGGGAAACCTGCCAGCAATGCAGCATTACGGGCAATATTGAAGCCTTGCTCCAGAGTTTGTTGAACACAACCCCAGTAGATATCATCTACTTTGTGTTGCTGTATGGCCGGATTACGTTTAAATATCTCTTTCATCAGGTGAGCAGAGAGATCTTCAGCCCGGACCTGACGGAATGCACCACCTTTTGAGCGCCCCATGGGGGTGCGGATGCCATCAATAATGACTACATTTTCCATGTTTCCAGACCTCACGCTGTTGTTCCGGTGCTGACAGCAATAGTTGCTGCTGTAGGGTAGTAACTTTCATTACGTTCAGCTTTGGCTTTTAAACCAGGTGGAACCTGATAAAGAGCACCGAGGTGAGCATAATTTTTAGCCATTTTTACGTAAGCTGCTGTTCCCATCGTTTCCAGATAACGGAAAACGCCACCACGGAACGGAGGGAAGCCGAGGCCATAGACTAGAGCCATATCAGCTTCAGCAGGGCTGGCAATAACACCTTCTTCCAAACAACGGACAACTTCGTTGATCATTGGGATCATAGTACGGGCAATGATCTCCTCACCGGAGAAATTATTCTTCGGCTGGCAGATGGTTGCCAGAAGTTGATCTGTTTGCTCGTCCTGCTCTTTTTTGGGTTTGCCTTTCTTGTCCTGTGTGTATTTATAGAAACCGATACCGTTTTTCTGCCCGTAACGTTGATTGTCATATAAAACATCAATGGCATCTTTATAATCACGCTGCATACGATCTGGGAATCCTTGGGCCATGACTGATTGAGCATGATGTGCAGTATCAAGACCAATAACGTCGATAAGATAAGCAGGACCCATTGGCCAACCAAATTCTTTCTCCATGATTTTGTCTATTTGACGGAAATCACCACCATCACGTAATAAAAGACCGAAGCCAAGGAGATAAGGGAGAAGCACTCTGTTTACAAAGAATCCCGGACAGTCATTAACGACGATAGGAGTTTTCCCTATTTTACTGGCGTAGGCAACTACGGTTGAAATTGTCTTTTCAGAGGTTTTTTCACCACGAATGATTTCAACCAACGGCATACGATGTACCGGGTTAAAGAAGTGCATACCACAGAAATTTTCCGGGCGTTTTAGGGAGTTGGCCAATTCTGAAATTGGAATTGTTGAAGTATTGGATGCCAGGATACAATCTTCATTAACCAAATTTTCAGTTTCTGATAGTACAGCTGCTTTGATCTTAGGATTTTCTACTACTGCTTCAACTACAATTTGAGCCTGCTCGATGCCGGCATAATTTAGGGTAGGTTGAATGGAAGAGAGGGTTAGAGCCATTTTTATGGGGTCCAAACGGCCACGTTCAAACTGCTTGTTTAGAAGTTTTGCCGCTTCACTCATGCCTAATTCAAGAGCCTGTTGACTGATGTCTTTCATCATGACAGGAACCCCTTTGCGAGCAGATTGATAGGCGATACCTCCACCCATAATTCCAGCGCCTAGAACGGCAGCATATTCAGGTGTTATGACCTCTTTCAGATGTTTTTTAGCCAGCCCTTTTATGTACTGATCATTAAGGAAAATACCGACTAAAGCACGGGCAACATTTGTCTGTGCCAAAGGAATAAAGCTGGCAGTTTCTTGTTTCAGTGCTTCATCACGGCCAAGTGTAGCGGCTTTTTCTATGGATTTAACCGCAGTAATAGGTGCTGGGTAGTGTGGGCCGGCAACTTTCATCACCATACCTTTTGCTACACTAAAACTCATACCTCGTTCAATTTCATTGAGCTTCAAAGGCTCTAACTTTGGCTGGCGTGCTGCTTTCCAATCAAGATCTCCGGCAATAGCCTGTTCCAGCATTGAGACTGCAGAGTCAATCAGTTTTTCATTAGAAATAACGGCATCAATAAGGCCATTTTTCAATGCTTCTTCCGCACCAATGTCTTTACCTGCGGCGATGATATCCAGTGCATTATCTGTCCCGATAAGGCGTGGAAGGCGAACTGAGCCGCCGAAACCAGGCATAATACCAAGCTTGGTTTCTGGCAGCCCAATGCGCACGTCGGGGGAGGCTACACGGAAATCTGTAGATAGAACACACTCACAACCGCCACCAAGAGTATAACCATTTATTGCTGAAATGGTTGGAACGGGTAAATCTTCTATCCGATTAAAAATGCTATTTGAGAAATCAAGCCATTCTTGCAGTTTTTCTACGGGTGAATCGAATAAAGAGAGGAATTCAGTAATATCCGCACCAACAATAAATGCGGTTTTCTCAGAACGTAATAAAACGCCTTTCAGTTCAGTTTGTTGCTCCAGGCTAGCGACAGCCTTATCCAGAGATGCAACAGTTTTGGTATCCAGTTTATTAATAGCGGCTGGGGCATTGAAAACTAGCTCAGCAATGCCATCTTTCAGCCAGTTTACTTGAATTGTTTCACTTTGATAGAGCATGTCGTTCTCCTAAATGAGCGCATACCATCTGGTATGACCAGATGGGTTTGATTGTGGTTATTATGTTAAGTAAATGCAAATGAGTGATTAATTTTTTGCAAGGGTGATCACAAGTGAGATTTATATCTCATTGACAATAATTGTTTTTATATTTTGATAAATAAGGGATTAGTAGAGTCAGATAATATTGAGATGATTTTTGCGTGATACCTGCAAATATCAATGATTGTGATAAGCTAATGATTCAGCCATAAAATAAAAAAAGGTCAATTAAAATGGAAAAGTTGGCATCTCTATACCGCGAACATATCTCTACATTACAACAACGTGCTCGTGAAGTATTGGCACGTAATCAATTTGATGCTCTGCTTATTCACTCAGGAGAGTTACAACGTATTTTCCTTGATGACAGAGATTATCCTTTCAAAGTTAACGCTCACTTCAAAGCTTGGGTACCGGTAACTAAAATACCTAATTGCTGGTTATGGGTAGATGGTATTAATAAACCTAAATTATGGTTTTACTCGCCAGTAGATTATTGGCACAGTGTAGAACCACTACCAACCAGCTATTGGATTAAAGAAGTTGAAATGATTCATTTGGCAAATACCCAAGATATTAATTCGGAGCTAAAACCTTATGTAAAACATAATGTTGTTTATATCGGTTGTTCACCAAAAAGGGCAAAAGAACTTGGTTTCTCTGAACATAATATCAATCCAGAGGCTGTTCTGGATTATTTACATTTTTATCGTTCATATAAAACAGACTATGAATTAGCTTGTATGCGTGAGGCGCAAAAAATGGCAGTTGTCGGGCATCTGGCAGCTTATGAAGCATTTCAGGCTGGTATGAGTGAATTTGATATCAATATATCTTATCTGATGGCAACAGGTCACCGTGATACAGATGTTCCCTATGATAATATTATTGCTATGAATGAGCATTCGGCAGTTTTGCATTACACAGTATTACAGCACAGTGTACCTGCCGAAATACGTAGTTTTCTGATTGATGCCGGTGCTGAATATAATGGCTATGCAGCAGATATTACCCGTACTTATGCAGCAAAAAGTAATAGCGAGTTCTCCTCTCTGATTAAAGATATGAATGCTGAACAAAAAGCTCTCATCAGCACAATTAAAGTAGGAATTCGCTACACCGAATATCATATTCAAATGCATTATCGAATTGCTAAATTACTGAAAAAATACGGAATTTTGAAAAATATCAGCGAAGAAACTATGGTCGAAAAAGGACTAACAATGCCATTTTTTCCACATGGTATTGGCCATCTTCTTGGATTACAGGTTCATGATGTGGCAGGATTTATGCAGGATGATGCGGGTACACATTTAGCAGCCCCTGCTATATATCCATATTTGCGCTGTACCCGCATTCTGGAACCTCGTATGGTGTTAACCATTGAGCCGGGCCTCTATTTCATTGAATCGCTGCTTGCATCTTGGCGTGAAAGTGAATTTAGTAAACATTTTGACTGGAATAAAATAGAGATGTTTAAATCTTTCGGAGGTATACGTATCGAAGACAATATTGTTATCCATGAAAATAAAGTGGAAAACATGACTCGGGATCTTCAACTGCCATAATGAAACCTTATTTGATACCGGCAGCTTCAGTGAGTTGGACTGAAGAGATTAAAAAAAGCCGTTTTATTACTCTGCTAGAACACACTTGTGGAACAGAAGAGGCTAAGGCGTTTATTCAGCAAATTAAAGCTCAATACCCTGACGCTCGCCATCATTGCTGGGCATTTGTTGCTGGTGCACCAGATGATTCACAGCAATTAGGTTTTTCAGATGATGGAGAGCCTTCAGGAACTGCGGGTAAGCCAATATTATTCCAGCTTATGGGAAATAATGTTGGTGAAATAACAGCGGTTGTTGTCCGTTATTTTGGTGGAATAAAATTAGGTACTGGTGGACTGGTTAGGGCATATGGAAGTGGTGTCCAACAGGCGCTGAAGTTACTGGAAACAAAGTATAAGGTTCCACAGAAACTCTGTTCTTTACAGTGTGAGTATGCTCATATCTCTATGATTGAACAGTTATTAGAAAAATCAGCAGGGAAGATCATTTCCAGTGAATATACAGAGAATGTTACTTTGCAAATTTCACTCCCAGCTACCCTGGTGAGTGAAGTCAGTGATAAATTACGGGATCTGAGTCGTGGTGTACTATATTTAACACCTGATCTGTAAATATTCTCTGTAACTGGATTTCTAAGGAACCAGCTGAATGCATTTTCGTGCCATAACCCGTATTGTTGGGCTGCTTGTCATTCTTTTCTCCGTCACTATGATTATTCCAGGGCTGGTAGCACTTATCTATCGTGATGGAGCTGGGCGTGCATTTAGTCAGACATTTATTCTTGCCTTAGTTATCGGTCTGATGCTTTGGATACCTAATCGGGAGCAAAAACATGAGCTAAAACCCCGAGAAGGGTTTCTTATCGTGGTTTTATTCTGGACGGTATTAGGAAGTGTTGGTGCTTTACCTTTCATTTTTTCTGAACAGCCAAATCTTTCTATTACAGATGCATTCTTTGAATCTTTCTCCGGTTTAACAACAACCGGCGCGACAACACTTATTGGACTTGATTCCTTACCTAAAGCGATTCTCTTCTATCGGCAGATGCTGCAATGGTTGGGGGGAATGGGGATTATTGTATTGGCAGTTGCAATATTACCTCTACTTGGGGTTGGGGGAATGCAGCTCTATCGAGCAGAAATGCCAGGGCCTTTGAAAGATAATAAAATGCGTCCGCGAATTGCTGAAACGGCAAAAACCTTGTGGTTGATCTATGTGTTACTGACAATCGCTTGCGCTTTGGCATTATGGGCAGCTGGTATGTCAGTTTTTGATGCTATTTCTCACAGCTTTTCAACTATCGCAATTGGTGGTTTTTCTACTCATGACACGAGTATTGGTTATTTCAATAGTCCTGCGATAAACACTATTATTGCGATTTTTCTGTTGATTTCTGGTTGCAACTTTAGCTTGCACTTCGCGGTGTTAACCGGGCGTAGCCTGACAGTCTACTGGCGGGACCCTGAATTTCGTATGTTTATCTCTATTCAATTAGTATTGGTTATTATCTGTGCTTTTATTTTGTGGCATTACGCTGTTTATGAATCTGGGATAGAGACATTGAACCAGGCTTTTTTCCAGGTTGTTTCAATGGCGACAACAGCCGGATTCAGTACAGATAGTTTTGCCCGTTGGCCATCATTTTTGCCGATATTACTATTGTGTTCTGCTTTTATCGGTGGCTGTGCAGGTTCGACTGGAGGGGGACTGAAGGTCATTCGTATCTTATTGTTATTCTTACAAGGTTCCCGTGAGTTGAAGCGGTTGGTTCATCCTAATGCGGTCTACACCCTTAAATTAGGGAGAAGGGCATTACCTGAACGTATTATTGAAGCTGTCTGGGGATTTTTTTCTGCTTATGCTTTGGTATTTATCATCAGCTTGCTGTTATTGATCGCAACAGGTGTAGACGAGCTTTCTGCTTTTTCTGCAATAGCCGCTACACTGAATAATCTGGGGCCAGGGTTGGGTGTTGTTGCTGATAACTTTACTGCAATGAATCCGATAGCTAAGTGGATACTAGTTATAACGATGTTGTTTGGTCGTTTAGAAGTATTCACCTTGTTAGTTTTGTTTACCCCGACCTTTTGGCGTGAATAGCCTATTGGGAAAAGGATGTAGATATGAATTGCTTATTGCTTTATTCCAGCCGAGATGGGCAGACGAAGAAAATTATTACCTGTATTGCTGAAAATCTACGTAGAGCAGGGGAATTATGTGATCTTAAAGACTTGGCAACAATAAAAAGAGTCAATTGGGAATCTTATGACAAGGTTATGATTGGAGCTTCAATCAGGTATGGCCATTTTAATCCAGTACTAAAAAAATTCGCTATTTGCCATCAACAACAACTTAATAAAATGCCAACCGCATTTTTTGGCGTTAATCTAACAGCAAGGAAACCAGAGAAATGTACTCCTGAAACGAATGTATATGTTCGTAAATTTTTGCTTAATACACCTTGGAAACCAGATTTGTGCGGTGTTTTTGCTGGTGCATTACTTTATCCTCGTTATCGCTGGTTAGATCGTATAATGATTAAGTTGATCATGAAAATGACTGGTGGAGAAACGGATACAACTAAAGAGATTGAATATACAGATTGGCAGCAAGTCGATCGTTTTACCGATGGTTTTCGCAGAATGGTATGCAAAAAATAATCAATTCGTTTTTTTGTCAGTGTTTTGTTGAAAAAATCCGCGAACGAAAGTTTTTTTCAAATAAACGCTTGCCAGCGCCGAAGAAGGCCCTATAATGCGCCACCACTGACCGACACAACGTGGATAAACCGGGTGAGGTCAGGCAGGGAAAAGGCAATAAGCGCTTGACTCTGCGGGCGAAAAGCGTAGTATACGCAGCCCGGCTGACGGAGAATGATAATTTTTATGTTGGCCCGCTCTTTAACAATTAATCAGACAATCTGTGTGGGCACTCACAAGACCGTATCACAAAAAAATACGTTTTAAAGTCTTGAAGAGTGAAGCGCAGTTAATTCATAACGAACTAACGGTGAGATTCTTTGAG